>JACMKX010000063.1 GCA_014379905.1 Ferruginibacter sp.
ATGGCACAATCATCAATAGAATGGACAGAAATGACCTGGAATCCCACGACAGGATGCACCAAAACTTCTGCAGGCTGCAAATACTGTTATGCAGAAGTAATGACAAAAAGATTAATGGCTATGGGTATTGATAAATACAAGGATGGATTTGCTGTTCGTACACATGAAGATTCGCTATTAACTCCTTACGATTGGAAAAAGCCGAAAATTGTTTTTGTAAATTCTATGAGTGATCTCTTTCATCCGGAAGTACCTATTGAGTTTATTAAGAAGGTATTTTTTGTAATGAATGATACTCCCCAACATACTTACCAGGTACTAACGAAAAGAGGCGATAGACTTTTACAAATTCACCATGAACTTACCTGGACAGATAATATCTGGATGGGCGTTTCTGTAGAAAATGAGAAAGTGACGGACCGGATTGATCATCTACGAAACACGAATGCGAAAACAAAATTTCTTTCCTGCGAACCTTTAATCGGCCCTCTTCCTAACATGAACCTTGACAATATTGACTGGGTTATTGTAGGAGGTGAAAGTGGCAGGAAAGCCAGGCCAATTTATGAGTCCTGGGTTTGGGATATAAGGCAACAATGCGCAGACCAGGGTGCAGCCTTCTTCTTTAAACAATGGGGTGGTGTAAATAAAAAGAAAACGGGCCGTGATTTAGGTGGCAGAACTTATGATGAAATGCCAGTATTAAATGCAAATAACACCGTGGTGCAATGTTAACAAGTTTAGCAATTTTAATACTAATTTATTTAGTTTTATTGCTAACTTACATAGATGTCCGATCGCATACAGGAAAAACTTTCCATACTCGCCGATGCTGCCAAATACGATGTAAGTTGCTCCAGCAGTGGCAGCGATAGAAAAAATACCAACAAAGGTTTGGGCAATGCCAGTAATGGTATTTGCCATGCCTACACTGAAGATGGCCGATGTGTTTCACTGCTAAAAATATTGCTCACCAATCATTGCATTTTTGATTGTGCCTATTGTGTGAGCCGCAAGAGCAATGACATAAAACGGGCTGCCTTTACCGTGCAGGAAGTGGTAGATCTTACCATTAACTTTTACCGCCGCAATTATATTGAAGGATTGTTTTTAAGTTCCGGCATTTTCAGTAATGCAGATTACACCATGGAGCGGTTAATACGGGTAGCAAAAACACTGCGCACCGAACATAAATTCAATGGCTATATCCATTTAAAAACAATACCCGGTGCCAGCGAAGAACTCATGAAAGAAGCCGGTTTATGGGCCGACCGTTTAAGCATTAATGTAGAAATGCCCACTAAAAAAAGCCTGGCATTATTAGCCCCTGATAAAAAACAGGAAGACATGATTAAGCCCATGCAATTTTTAAAAGAAGCCATCATAGCCAATAAAGAAGAAAAACGACTGTTTAAAAAAGCGCCCAAATTTGCTCCCGCCGGCCAAAGCACACAAATGGTTATTGGTGCTACCCCGGAAACAGATTTGGAAATTTTGTACCTCGCCAACGGATTTTATAAAAAAATGAACATGCGCCGCGTATATTATTCGGGTTATGTACCCATCAGCAATGACAATCGTTTACCCGCTATTGGTACACCAGTTCCTATGATAAGAGAAAACAGGTTGTACCAGGCAGACTGGTTACTGCGATTTTATGGATTTAATGTAAATGAAATTGTTGATAAAAAAAATCCTTTACTCGATATGGACATAGATCCCAAGCTGGGCTGGGCTTTGCGAAATCTTAATATGTTCCCGGTTGATATTAACAAAGCAGATTATCAATTGATCATGCGCATACCCGGCATTGGTATCCAGAGTGCAAAGAAGATATGCGATGCAAGAAAGTTTGGTGCCGTAACATGGGAGCATTTAAAGAAATTTGGAATAGCTGTTAACAGGGCCAGGTATTTTATTAATTCCAATAAAGAATTTGAAACAAAAGACCTTCAGCCCATGCAGATCAAACAATTTATCCTGCAGGAAAGCCAAAGTAAATACCGTCCGAATTTTTCGCCGCAAACAAAATTATTTTAATGAATACGGTTGTATATGATGGCAGTTATGAAGGCCTGCTATCAGCTGTTTTCGAAATTTATGAATACAAAATAAATGATGCCTGCATTGTAAAAAAGGACGAAGTAAATGGCAGTTTATTTGGGGCTGTTCACACGGTTGAAACCAATGAAGAAAAAAGTAAGCGGGTGTATAAAAAATTAAAAGATAAGCTTACACCGAACGCTTTATCACAGCTATTCAAAACTTTTTTATCTGAAGAGAAAAATATAGAAAATGTATTGTACCGGTACATAGCTTATACCCTCTCTTCCAGGGTAAGCGTGGAAAATAATTTTTCTCACCCTGATGTATTAATGTTGCAGCAAACCAGCCGTAAAGTGCACCGGGAAAAACACCGCATGGAAGCCTTTGTGCGTTTTCAATTATCGAAAGATGGGTTGTATTATTCCCTCATTCAACCAGATTTTAATGTGCTGCCGTTAATTTCCAATCACTTTGAAAAAAGATATGCTGACCAGCGGTGGCTGATCTATGATAGCCGCAGGAAATATGGATTATATTATGACCTGCATAAAGTGGAAGAGATAAGTATGCAATTCAGCGAAAATATGAACGACAAAAATGCGCTGAAAGCTATTATTGATGAAAAGGAAGAATTGTATCAAAGGCTATGGCAGCAGTACTTCAGCAGCGTAAATATTGCCGCCAGGAAAAATATGAAATTACATATTCAGCACATGCCGAAACGGTATTGGAGATGGCTGACAGAGAAAAAGGGATGAGTAAACGGTGAATATTAAAAAATATTATTGCCTGGAAGTACTGGTATCACCGGCTTTCGCGCAATCAGGATTTTTATTTTAAAAAAATATTTTAAAAATATTTGGCAGTATGAAAAAAATATATTCATCTTTGCAACGCAAATAAATTAAAAAACTACAGATCATGCAACGCATACAATTACATATCGAGCTGTCGAATTGCTTTAGTCCGAAAGGCGATAAAGCAAACTGCGGAGCATGTATCTTTGAAAGATAGTTTACCAAAACAAATTCAATGAGAATAAGGCCCCGCAAGAGATTGCGGGGTTTTTGTTTTTGAACAGTAAAATAATTTTTAGAAATTTTTTTGCAAAAAGTGCAACAACTTATTCTAAACAAAATAAAACAAACAAATGCCGAAGCATATTCAGCAAATACGATTTAGTACAAACGCACTCCTGTTATCAACGAATAACTGGAATTTACAAACGTATGCCATTGATATGCCCGTAGGCACAAAAGATAATAGTTTTTATAAACGACCGGAATGTTTACATACATAGGCTTATACCTGTGTACAACGAGCCCGGTCAATAAAATGACCGGGCTTTTTAATACCCGTAAACAAATGAAATTTTTAATAGCAATACTCATTGCACAATTTATTGCAGTGACTATGGAAAAAAGGTATAAAAGAAATTAGGTGCAGAAGGAGGAAGCATTCCCTGCGGGTGCCGGTGTATCAAGCGGTACGGATGCGCAGGGATGCTTTTAAAAGATTTATCCTTTTTGAAAGCAGGTAAGGTTCGTTGCTGTAATGGTAAAATCACAGATTGTCGATCTGTTGCCGGGTTCTCCCGATAATTATCGGGACCGTACGAACCGCAAAAAATGTTGGCACTAGCTTAACCGGTAAAGCATTCCGTTGTGAGCGGAAGTAACAGGGTTCGAGTCCCGGTGTCAACCAATACGGGTTGGTGTAAAGGCAACATGATCATTTCCCTTTCTTTCTGAAAGGAAAATTACGAATGATTGTTTTCAGTTCCCTGTCTGCCGGCAGGCAGGGATGCTGAAGGCCTCACAACATTTGTTCATAGTTTAATAGATAAAAATGCTTCACTACGGATGAGGCGATCCAGGTCGAAATGAAGTGAAGCGAAATTCATGAGCACAAAAAGAAAATAAAAGTCTCGGCGAATATTCTTGGTGAACCAATAAAATATAATGGCTCATAACTCAATGGTAAGAGTAGCTGCCTTATACGCAGAAAGTTACCAGTTCAAATCTGGTTGAGCCAACATAAAAAAAATTGTGGTTTGGAGTAAGGGCAACTCAGAAGTCTCATAAGCTTCAAATGCAGGTTCGAATCCCGCAGCCGCAACGAAAGATGATTTAGTCCTGATAACTTTTGGGAGCAGAGCATTATACTGATACCGTAATGATTAAAGCCTGCCTGCCGGTAGGCAGGCTTTAAATTCTTTAATCATCACTCACTGGTTCGTAACTCAATTGGTTTTAGAGTACCGGTCTTTTACACCGGGAGTTCAGGGTTCGAGTCCCTGCGGGCCAACAAAATAAGGACGAATAGCTCAACGGCAGAGCAGTGGTTTGTTAGACCAATGGTTGAAAGTTCGAGTCTTTCTTTGTCCGCAAAAAATGGTGAGTTTATTAAGCTCACACAAAGGAGAGTGTCTGGTTGGTCGAAGAAGCTGTCTTGAAAACAGTTGGCCCAAAAGGTTCGGGGGTTCGAATCCCTCGCTCTCCGCCAGTTATTAGAAGGAGAGTTGGCAGAGCGGTAATGCAGTGGTTTGCTAAATCATACACCGGCAACGGTGCAAGGGTTCGAATCCTTTACTCTCCGCAAATAAAGAAGGACGAATAGCTCCAATGGTAGAGCACTGCGTTGAAGCCGCAGCCGTACAAGTTCGACTCTTGTTTCGTCCACGAAATATGAAAACCCAAAATGATTAAATAAAAACTAAATACCTGAACGGTAAAAAAATGGAACAGCAGCGGCAATGGAGAAAACTAAACGGGCAACGCATTATGCAGCCCATCTCCAACGAAGTAAAACAGGCAATTGAGAAAGAAATGGTTATGGGCAACCGCATACAGGTATGTATTGGTACCGATAGCCAGGTAAAAGGTACCTGCATTGAATTTGCTACGGTAATCGTTTTTATAAGAAAAGGAAACGGGGGCTTCATGTTTATCAGCAAAGAAACACAGGTTCAAAAAATGAACATCAAAGAAAGAATGATGCAGGAAGTAAACAGGAGTATTGAAGTGGCTTATGAAATCAACCCGATTTTAGATTCCTTTAATATCAATGTGGAGGTTCACGTAGATATCAATACCAATGAAGCTTTTAAAAGCAATGCTGCATTAAAGGATGCAGCAGGTTATGTGAGCGGGATGGGGTTTCAGTTAAAAGCAAAACCGCAGGCGTTTGCCAGCAGCTCCTGCGCAAACAAAATAGTACAATAAAAAAATTAAAGAAAATGATCTATTTAATAATCGCAATCGCAATTGTTTTTTGTGCAGATGGATTAATAAAAATCCTGGCTGACTTAAAACAAAAATTTAAAAAGAGAAAAAAGCCTATAAGCTTTTTCGAGCATGAATATTTAGAGAGCAAAGGCTTTTATGCCTTCCTGTTTAATAAAGTTCCGGTGATAAGTTATATAAATGATGTTGATATAACTGCAGCTTTTGCTTATATCAATGATAACAGGAAAAATGATATTGTAAATATTTACCAATACCTGCATTACAACCGCAAAGAAGAAAGGCAGGAATTTACCAGGACATTTTTCGAAATGAAAAACGGGATGCTGGTAGAACTGGGGAATAATTACGCAGAGATCCTTTACGGCCCGGATCTGTATGATGAAGCAAAAGAACTGGTTACTATCCTGGCTCAGATAAAAATGCCGGAAAAGACACAGGACTTCGAGATCAATATTATCACGCATACTTCGTATGGTTTGGAACTGAAAGCAATACCGATTTCCCAAACTGCTCTGGATATCGCATTGTTTTACAATGATGATTTTACAGCAGTGGATGAAGTGATCAAAAACAGGCTGGGCAATAAAAATGATAAAGGGATCGTGTTGCTGCATGGATTACCGGGTACGGGTAAAACAACCTACCTGCGTCACCTGGTAGGAGCCGTAGACAAGAGAGTATTGTTTATGTCGCCGGCCATAGCAGGAAACCTGACGAATCCGGAATTTATAGAATTGCTGCTGGACAATCCTAACTGTATCCTTATCATTGAAGATGCAGAAAATATAATTATGGATAGAAAGTTTAATAACAATTCTGCAGTAGCCAACCTGTTGAATATTGGTGATGGCTTGTTGAGCGATTGCCTGAATGTGCAGATCATCTGTACTTTCAACAGTAGCTTAACAAGCATTGATAGTGCTTTACAAAGAAAAGGCAGGCTGATAGCTGAATATGAATTCGGGAAATTAGGCGTAACAAAAGCCCAGGCTTTAAGTGATCATTTACAACTAAATGTAGCAGTGAAGCAACCAATGACCCTGGCAGAGCTGACCAATGCAGACACAATGAATTTTAATAAGCCCATTTTGCAGCCCATTGGATTCAGGAGACAGGAGGAATTGGTAACTGCATAAAAATATTGCCATGGGCAACAACTAACTATATACCGGTAGCACGTAAACCAGGCAGCTGTTTTTAAACACAGCGCAGTGCAGTTGCAGTAGCTTTCTGTATGTTGTTGCGGCTAAAGGATATGGTGCCATCTTGCTTAGGTCAGAGGTTCGAATCCTCTATCCGTTAATTCGGATTAGTTCAGCGGCAGAACAAAGCAACAGGATATAGCTTAACACTATTTCCACCACATGTGGGTTCGAATCCCACTCCGAAACGATCGGGTAGCTAAATTGGTAAAAGCAAAGCATGGTTAATGCTTCCTGTCACGGAGTACAGCACTCCTAAAAATGCTGGTAAACGAGCCCGGAAATGATTGTCCGCAGCCGGTATCAACAGCTAACCCTGTAGGTGCCGGCAGTAACCAAACGATTCACCTGCAACAGGCAGCGGAACATAAAGATGATTCCACTGCCGCTATTTAAAAATGAAAAATATTTTCGTAGAGAATGGCAACACTGCAATAGCAATTGTGATTCAACCCCTGTTTCCGTGAAAGATGGCAGTGGCAATCATTGAAGGGCTTATTAAAAAATTATTATAAAACACAAATACAATGAAGAGGATTAACATCAACGCCTACCAGGTAGCATTGGTTTTTAAAAACGGTGAATACAAAAAAATGCTGACTGCCGGTAAGTACTGGTTGTGGGCAAATGAACAGGTACGGATCTACGATAAACCAGTATCATTTATTGCACCAATTGAATTGAATATTTTATTGCAGGATAAGGCCCTGGTGGAACAATTGATTATAGTGGCCGTAATGGACAACGAAATCGCATTGCAATATGAAAATGGTTTGTTGACCAAAGTATTAAATCCAGGTCGGTATGCTTACTGGAAAGGAATTGTAAACTACGACTTCGTAATAGCCGATATCAGCAAAATAGCCATTGATGAAGCTATCTCCAAAGCAACTTTGCAAAACAGGTTGTTGGTTAACTATGTACGTACTTACAATGTAGACAGCTATGAAAAGGCACTGTTGTTTGTAGATGGTAAATATGTACAGGTATTGCAGCCGGGTGTGTACTACTGGTGGAAAAACAACACGGTGATCACCGTGGCAAAAGCGGATACCCGTACGCAGCAAATGGAAATAAACGGCCAGGAGATTCTGACCAAAGACAAGGCCACTTTGCGTTTAACAGCACAGGCACAATACCAGGTTACTGATATTGAAAAAGCAGCGTTGGAAAACAAGGAGTACGAACGGCAGTTGTATGTAGCTTTCCAGCTGAGCATAAGGGAATACGTCGGTGCTTATACTTTGGATGAATTACTGGCCAATAAAGATGCCATTGCACCTTATATATTGGAAGCGACTAAAGCGAAAGCAGCTGTTTTGGGTATGGAAGTGTATGCTTTCGGTATCAGGGATGTGATCTTGCCGGGTGATATCAGGGAGATCATGAACCAGGTATTGGTGGCCGAGAAAAAAGCACAGGCCAACAGCATCACCCGGAGGGAAGAAACTGCCAGTACCCGTAGCTTGCTGAACACTGCGAAATTAATGGAAGAAAACAGCATGTTGTGGAAATTGAAAGAGATGGAATATGTGGAAAAGATAGCAGAGAAGATCAACAACATCACTGTAAATGGTAATGGGCAGTTGATTGACCAATTGAAGCAGATATTTGTGAAGCAGTGATCATTATATCGCCGGCATGCTTGCCATGCCGGCAATATTTTTGATATTATGGAACGGGCGGTGGAATTACAATTAAACATCGTTGTGTCACTCACTTGTACTACATACCATTATTGCGGAAGGTATTCCGACTCGGGATACAACTGCCAGGAATGATATTTAAAAGATCTAACCTCAGAGAAAAAACAACGCAGCGTGGCGCATAGATCAACTTAGCTTATTTGCGCCTTAGCGGCTCAAAAAAAAACAAACACAATGAAAAAATTAAAAATAACAGGAAAAGAATTAAGAGCCATTGGCTTACCGGAAGGACCGGTGATAAGCGTGGCAATGAAAGTAATGGAGAAACATTACAAACATCATTCGAAGGAGGAAGCATTTATAATATTGAAAGCTTTAATGGAAACACCAGCTGATTATTTAAATGATGAAGTATTGGGTTTAATTGCAAAAAATCTGATGCCTAAAGAACCGGTTGACGGAGCTGAGATCTCCCTGAATCAAAATGGCATTCAATTCAGTGTATTTGGGCAGGAGCATATTGAAGAAGGCGCCATGCACCAGATGTACCAGGCGGCGAAACTACCCATAGCAGTGGCCGGTGCTTTGATGCCGGATGCCCATAGTGGTTATGGTTTGCCAATAGGCGGTGTACTGGCAACAGACAATGCCGTGATACCCTATGGTGTGGGCGTGGATATTGGCTGCCGTATGTGCCTGAGCGTTTTCGATATCAACCCAAAAGAACTAACCGATAAGGAAAGTTATTTTGCAAGAGAGATAAACGAAGCAACTTTATTTGGAAGCGGCGCACAGTTTGACCAGGCAAGCAACCATGAAGTGATGGAGAACCAACTATTTTACGAGTTGCCATTGCTTAAAAACTTACATACCCGGGCGTGGAAACAATTGGGTTCATCTGGTAGCGGAAATCACTTTGTAGAATTTGGAGTGGTGGAGATAAAAGAAAAAGATGCCGTATTGGGTATTGAGCCGGGCAATTATGTTGGATTGTTGTCTCACTCCGGTTCGAGGGCACTGGGTGCCAACATTGCGAATCACTATACTAAAATTGCCATCAGCAATAGACGTTTGCCGGCCGATGCTAAAAACCTTGCCTGGTTAACACTGGATGAAGAAGCGGGTATGGAATACTGGCTGGCCATGAACCTGGCGGGCGATTATGCAAGTGCGTGTCATCATATTATTCATGCAAAAATTGCAAAACAGCTGGGGCGTAAACCACTAAAAATGGTAGAGAACCACCACAATTTTGCCTGGAAAGAAAAATGGGAAGGGCGTGATGTGATCGTGCATAGAAAAGGTGCTACGCCTGCCGGAGAAAATGTGCTGGGCATTATCCCGGGTTCTATGACGGCTGATGGATTTATTGTGAAGGGCAAAGGTGAAATGGCTGCGGTAAATTCTGCTTCGCATGGAGCAGGTAGAAAAATGAGCCGAACAAGAGCCATAGCATCTGTAACAGAAAAACAGTTCAGAGAAGAGTTGCAAAAATTTGGCATAAAGCTGTTGGGTGGCGGGTTAGATGAATCCCCTTTTGCTTATAAAAACATTGAAGAAGTAATGCAATCGCAAAAAGCCTTGGTAGATGTAGTGGGAAGGTTTACACCAAAAATTGTAAAAATGGATGGTGCCAAACACAGGAACTGGAAGGATAAAAAGAAAGCAGATGCTTTGGGTGAATAAAAGAAGAGGGCATTAAGTGCCTATTTGCGAATAGCAATGTAAATTGAGGAGTGATTATGTCACTCCTTTTTTTTGTTAGATATAATGATTGCTTCAATTATTTAACCGTGAGGCTGAGCCTGACAACTTTTAATTTAGTTAGTTAAAAAGATAAAAATTATTAAATGTTCAAAAAATTATTGACTACTCTCCTTTTAATGGTTCTTGTAAACACTGCTTTTTCTCAAACCAAAACACCTGTTGATTATGTAAACACCTTAATGGGAACCGATAGCAAACAATCCTTGTCTAACGGCAACACCTACCCGCTTATTGGTGTTCCCTGGGGAATGCACTACTGGACACCACAAACTGCAAAAAATGGTGATGGCTGGCAATATGCTTACGCTGCAGATAAAATTGTTGGCTTTAAACAAACGCACCAGCCCAGTCCGTGGATGAATGACTATGGCCAGTTTAGCATAATGCCGGTGCTGGGCATGAATTTTACAGAAGAAAAAAAAGCCAGCTGGTTTTCGCATAAATCGGAAACAGCCACTCCTTACTATTACAGCGTGTACCTGGCTGATGCAGCTGTTACCGCGGAAATATCTCCAACAGAAAGAGCGGCCATGATGCGCTTTACTTATCCGCAATCAGACAGTGCATTTATTGTGGTAGATGCATTCCATAAAGGATCGTATATCAGGATACTTCCTGAACAAAATAAGATCATTGGTTACAGCACAAAAAACAGCGGCGGCGTTGCTGCCGGGTTTAAAAATTACTTCGTTATTTATTTTGATAAAGCTTTTACTACCTCTAAAACATGGAGAGATAAAACAATGGTAGCAGATTCTTTAGAGATTAGTGCAGAACATGCAGGTGCTATCATCGGTTTTAAAACCAGTAAAAGAGAAGTGGTAACTGTTCGTATTGCTTCTTCCTTTATTAGTTTTGAGCAGGCAGAAGTTAACCTGCAAAAAGAATTGGGCAGTAAAACTTTTGAGGCAGTAAAACAGGAATCTAAAAATGCGTGGAATAAACAACTCAGCCGGATAAAAGTAGAAGGTGGTACAGAAGATCAGCAAAAAACATTTTACTCCTGCCTGTACAGAACTATACAGTTTCCTCAAAAGCAATACGAAATAGCAAGGGACAATTCTATTGTTCACTACAGCCCTTACACCGGCAAAACGCTTGCGGGTTATATGTTTGCCGGCACAGGTTTTTGGGATACTTTTCGTGCCCTATATCCATTTCTAAACCTGTTATACCCTTCTATCAATGTAGAAATGCAGCAAGGGCTGATAAACGATTACAAAGAAGGTGGCTGGTTGCCGGAATGGAGCAGCCCGGGTTATAGGAATGTAATGATCGGCAACAACTCCGCTTCTGTTGTGGCAGATGCATATATAAAAGGATTAAGAGGGTACGATATTGAAATATTGTATGAGGCTCTAAAGCATGGTGCCAATAATGAAGGCCCAATGGATGCCGTTGGAAGGAAAGGGGTAAACTATTATAATGATCTCGGCTATGTTCCTTATGATGTAAAGATCAATGAAAATGCCGCCCGCACTTTAGAATATGCATATGATGATTTTTGCATCGCACAGTTGGCAAAAAAGCTTGGCAAGCCTCAGTCAGAAGTTGACCTGTATTTAAAACGAAGCCAGAACTACCGTAACCTGTTTGACAGTCAAAGCAAATTAATGCGTGGTAAAAATAAAGACGGGAGTTTCCAATCGCCCTTTAATCCCTTTAAATGGGGCGATGCATTTACTGAAGGAAACAGCTGGCATTACAGCTGGAGTGTTTTCCAGGATATTGAAGGCTTAAAAAACCTCATGGGAGGCAACAATGATTTTGTGAAAATGCTGGATAGTATTTTTGTCATGGAACCCATTTTTGATGACAATTATTACGGTGGCACCATTCATGAAATAAGGGAAATGCAGATCATGAACATGGGACAATATGCACATGGCAACCAACCTATTCAGCATATGTTGTATTTATACAATTATGCAGGACAACCATGGAAATCGCAATTTCATATCAGGAATGCAATGAATAAATTATATAAGCCTGAGCCGGACGGCTATTGCGGCGATGAAGACAATGGCCAAACCAGCGCCTGGTATGTATTTTCTGCATTGGGCTTTTACCCTGTGTGCCCGGGTACAGATCAATACATTATTGGTACACCATTATTTACAAAAGCAACGATTAGCCTCGAAAATGGGAAACAGATCATTGTCAATGCCCCAAACAGCAATGATAAAAATATTTATATAAATTCCCTACTGCTGAATGGAAAAAAATATGATCAAAACTGGCTGAATCATTTTGAATTATTAAAAGGTGGTGCATTGAATTACATTATGTCGCCAACGCCCAATAAACAAAGAGGTATTGCAAAAACAGCTTATCCCTTTTCATTAAGTAAATAAAAATTTCCCATGGTAAAACGTCGTGATTTTATAAAAACATCCGGCCTTGTAGGCGCAGGACTTCTACTGAATCAAAAAATATTTTCCGGAAGTTTTGAAGAATTTATCACTAAGCGTCCTTCTTTAGATAAACGACGTTTTACCAGTGCGGCTGTGGAAGAAACCATTGCTACGATTAAGAAAAATATTAGCAATAGAGAACTGGCCTGGTTGTTTGAAAACTGTTTTCCGAATACGCTGGATACAACTGTTCACTATAGCGAAGAAAATGGCAAGCCGGATACTTACATTATCACCGGCGATATAGATGCAATGTGGATGAGAGATAGCACTGCCCAGGTATGGCCATATCTTTCCCTCATTAATAAAGATGAAAAGCTTAAAAAATTAATTGAGGGTGTTATACGCAGGCAGACAAATTATATTCATCACGATCCATATGCCAATGCCTTTTACAAAGATGACAAACAGGTAAGTGAATGGAAAAGTGACAAGACCGATATGAAACCGGGCGTGCATGAACGCAAATGGGAAATAGATTCACTTTGCTACCCTATCCGGCTGGCCTATAATTATTGGAAAAAAACCAATGATACTACTCCTTTTGATGAAAAATGGAAAGAATCGATCGTCATTATTTTAAAAACTTTTAGGGAGCAGCAGCGGAAAAAAGACAAAGGACCCTACAGCTTTCAACGCAATACCACCCAACCATTAGATACACTTACGTTGGGCGGTTACGGCAATCCAGTAAATTCTGTGGGACTGATCTGTTCTTCTTTCAGACCCAGTGATGATGCAACGACCTATCCTTTTTTAATTTCTTCGAATTTTTTTGCAGTTACTTCTTTAAAGCAGGCTGCAGAAATGTTAACCGCCATTCATAAAAATGCAAAACTCGCCGGGGAATGTATGTACCTGGCCAATGAGGTAAGTGCAGCCTTAAAAAAATATGCTATAGCTCATCACCCCGTTTACGGAAAGATTTATGCATTTGAAACAGATGGGTTTGGTAATTATTTGTTTATCGATGACGCCAACGTGCCCAGCTTATTGTCCATGCCTTATTTAGGCAGTGTTTCAATAAATGATCGGGTTTATCAAAACACCCGGAAATTTATTCTTTCCAACTCGAATCCTTTCTTCTTCAAAGGAAAATTTGCCGAAGGAGTTGGAGGTCCGCATGTGGCTTTAGATATGATTTGGCCATTGAGTATTATTATGCGCGGCCTCACCGGCACCAATGATACGGAGATAAAAAATTGTTTACAAATGCTGGTAAAAACCCATGCTGGTACAGGATTCATGCATGAATCATTTCACAAAGACGATCCTAAAAATTTCACCCGTAGCTGGTTTGCCTGGGCCAATACCATTTTCGGGGAATTCGTTTTACAGGTAAATAATACTAAACCGCAATTGCTGAAGCAGTTCTAATCCATCTTCCTGCTCTTAAAAGAATAGATAAGGTAAACAAGAAAGGGTAAAATAAAAACACTTCCCAGCAGCAATGCCCATCCAAGACTTTGCATTGTTTTTTCTGTAGCGGCATGGTTTATTAATGAAAGCGAATCGCCGTTTTTAAATAAAATAATATCCGGGTAATGGGAATAGGTTGCAGCCACTAATATCATTACTACCTGGAAGCCAGCCAACATACGCAACAGGTTTGGCCTGCCTTTATTGAAATTTAAAAACAAAGTGACCAATGATAAGGAGGCCAGCAAAATAGCAACTATGCCTATTCTATCTCCAAAGATCCAGTTAAAAAGCGGGATACCAGAAAAATATGCCGATGTAAAAACCAGTGCTCCGGCAATTATAACCAACAGAATAGCTTCTTTGGCTTTTATGGTAAAATAATTTCTTTGTAAAGCATTGGTGGTTTCTCCAATTACAAAAATGGCAGCGAGGTAAGCGCAAATTGCTACGGTAAAGATCCCCACGCTGGCGCTGAAAAAATTAAACCAGCTGAATATGTAGGCTGATAAAAAATCAGTTGCTTTATTATCTATTTTACCGGAAACTGTACTTGCTGCAATGATGCCAAGAAAAAAAGGTGTTATTACACTGCTGAGCCGGAAAATTTTGTTGTAGATATTTTGCCAGTCATCTTTAACCGCATCGTAATGCCGGAAAGTAAAAGCAGTGCCACGTGCAATAATACCCAGCAACATAATGGCCAGTGGTATGTGCAGGTACGTCGAAACCGATGCATAAATAACCGGGAAGCCTACAAATAAAATAACGATGGCAATGATAAGCCACATATGATTGGCTTCCCAGATGGGCCCGATGGCTTTATACATTTGTTGCTTAACATTATTCTCATTCTTTTTACCGGAAAACAATTCTATGATGCCGGCACCAAAATCTGCGCCACCCAGTATCAGGTACAAACAAATAGAAGCCCATAAAAAAGTTATGACAACATATATCATGGTATTATCTTTTTGTTGATATAATCCGCGTCGGTAGGGTCATACAACCTGCCCACCATTTTCATTTGCCTGCTCAATAAAAATATTACGATGGCTGCCAGCGACACGAATACTGTAGTAAAAATATAAAAGGAATAAGCAATCCCAGGCATGGGTGTTACGGCATCTTTGGTTCGCATCACACCATAAATGATCCAGGGCTGACGACCTACCTCCGTTACCACCCAGCCTGCTTCTAAAGCGATATAGCCCAATGGTATCGCAAAAGCAAATAATTTGAACAACCATTTTTTTTCCAACCAGCTTTTCTTTTTTATTAAGGCGGTGAAATAAATAAGGGATATCAATACCAATATCATTCCCAAACCTACCATGATTTGAAAAGCATAATGTGTAATGGCTACGGGTGGCCTTTCATTTTCCGGGATATCATTTAATCCTGTAACCGGCCTGTTAAGATCTCCATGTGCGAGGAAGCTTAACATGCCCGGCAGTTTAATCGCATAATTTACTTCCTGTGTTTTTTCGTTGGGTATACCACCAATTATCAGCGAAGCTTTTTCTTCTGTATGAAAATGAGCTTCCATGGCGGCCAGTTTTGCCGGCTGGTATTTGGCAACAAATTTTGCAGAAATGTCTCCGCTGATGGGTTGCAGCAATGCAGCGATGCATGCACACAATGCAGCGATCTTAAAGGCTTTTGTATGAAATTCAATATTCTTTTTTCGCATGATCATAACGGCATGTGCGCCGGCCACAGCAAAGCCGGTTGCGGCAAATGCGGCAATTACCATGTGCAACGATTGTGAAAACCAGCCGGGATTAAACATCGCTTTTATGGGATCAATGTTGAGGTATTTACCATCAACGAACTCAAAGCCGGAAGGGCTGTTCATCCACGAATTGGCAGCTACTACTAAAATGCCTGAAGCCAGGCCACTAATGCCAACGATGACACCGGTTATCCAATGAAACCATTTATTGAATTTATCCCAGCCATACAAAAAATAACCGAGTGCAATGGCTTCAATAAAAAATGCCGTCCCTTCGAGCGAAAACGGCATTCCGAATATGGGACCTGCGTGTTCCATAAATTTTGGCCATAGTAACCCTAACTCGAAAGATAACATAGTGCCGGAAACTGCACCGGTAGCAAACAGGATGGCAACACCTTTGCTCCAGGCTTTGGTGAGCCCACGATAAACTTCATCGCCTGTTTTTAAATATTTATAATGAGATATTGCCATAAAAAAAGGCATTACCATTCCCACACAGGCAAATATGATGTGAAAACCGAGAGACATAGCCATTTGAGACCTGGCTGCGAGGAAATCGTCCATAAAAAACGATTGAAGTGAGGGTCAAAAATTTGACGCTGCAAAGGTCGTTTAATTGTACGAATAATGAATATAGAAATACAAGAAATAATTTAATCGGTTTAATAATTGTCAGCCTGGGCTTACCGAAGGCGGTTGATAAAAATAATCACCTGTCCTGTATAACCCACCTTCGACAAGCCCAGGCTGGCAGCCCATTTATTCGACCAAGGCTTTCCTTACTATTGGCGCCACTTTGTTTCCAAATAATTCTATTGATTTCATCATGAGTTTATGATCAGGTGCGCCTACATCCATGTGCGCCACAAACCGGGTGATGCCAAATAACCTGTGCATATACAAAATTTTATCAGCAACTTCATTGGCATCACCAATAAATAAAGCACCTTCTTTAGAAAGGCCGCCTTCATATTGCGCCCTGCTGTATGGAGGCCAGCCCCTATCACGTCCAATGCGGTTCATCTGCGCCGCATAATTATCAAAGTATCCATCTACTACTGCGGGTTCATCACTTACAAAAGCATGCGAGTGAATACCCAATTGCATTTGTTGTATATCATGCCCATTGGCTTTATATTCGTCTTTATATAATTGCACCAACGGTTGAAATTGTTTGGGCATTCCGCCAATAATTGCAATGATCAACGGCAATCCTAATTTCGCTGCCCTCATTACTGATTCAGGCGTACCGCCTACTGCCACCCATATGGGCAACTTGCCATTGTTCACTGCTCTTGGATATACTGTTTGATTAACGACCGGCGACCGTAATTTTCCTTTCCAGTTTACAATTTCATTGTTATTAATATTGAGTAAAAGGTCCAGCTTTTCTTCAAATAGTTGATTATAATCTTTAAGATCGTAGCCAAATAAAGGAAATGATTCTATAAAACTTCCGCGGCCTACGCCTATTTCTGCACGACCATTGGAGATAAGATCGATGGTAGAAAAATCCTGGTAAACTTTTACCGGTTCAGCAGAACTCAATACGGTAACCGTGCTGGTGAGTTTAATATTTTTGGTGATGGCTGCTGCAGCGGCCAATATAATTTCAGGAGATGATACGGCATAATCCGGGCGATGGTGTTCCCCCAATCCAAACACATCCAGGCCAACTTCATCAGCCAGTTTTATTTCTTCTAAAATTTCCTGCAACTTTATTTTTGCATCAGCGGGCTTGCCTGTTTTTGTATCTATTGCCAGGTCGCCAAACATTCCTATTCCTAATTCCATAATGCTGTATTTTAATAAAGCAAAATTAAGAATACTAAGTTCAGGGTCACTTAATGTATGTTAAGTAAGGATATAAATAGAGGTAGTAAATAATTGCTGCAAAATAGTATGCGCTAATAATAGTTTCCACTCACTATTCACCACTCCCATTCCTCCCTACCCAACTCATTACCATAACGGTTTCCCCTGGTAAAAGTCGAGGATTTTAGTACGCAACACATAATCGTAGCGTGCGGCAATTAAATTACTATTAGCCCTGTCTAAATTATTTTTCGCAGTGAGGTAGTCGATGGAATTTCCAACTCCCTCATTAAAGCGAACGTTGGCTGCCCTAAAAGACTGACCGTAATCTTTTACCTGTTGCAATAAGGTGGTATACCTTTCTGATGCGGTTGTCATATTCTGATAAGCCAGTTCCACATCCAATTGCAACTGTGTTTTGCCGGCAACCGCCAGTTGCTGAGCTTCCCGGTAATTTATTTTAGCCAGCTTTACACTGTTCCTTGCCCTAAAACTGTTGAAAATTGGTACCTGCAGGGTGAGGCTAAAGGAGCTATAGCGGTTATTTTTAAACTGGTCGAAATTAGGAATATGTTTATCATCATAATTTGCAAATGGTTTAAATACAGGTACATTCTGTCCGCCAATAACTACAAAATCATCGGAGGGGTTTACACCGGAAGCTGTTAATACCCGGGTTGTACCGACACTTGAATAATAAGTATTGAGATAAGAATCAAAACGCAATGTAGGATACAATTTTCCTTGTTGGGCTTTAACTCCCCATTTAGCTGCTTGTGTATTGAGGTCCAGCACTTTTATTTGCGCCAGGTTATTTACAGCAGTTTGGTAAACATTATCCTTTTCCCCGCTGTAAGCCATTACTAAAGAGTCTGTATTTAATTTTTCAACTGCAATATCCTGTTTGTAATTTGTATTCATCAGCCTGAATAATTCTACCATTCCATTGGCAAGTGTATTTTTTAAAGTGATGATGGATAAACGGTCATTGGCAGCCTGGCCTTTAAGATCAGATAATTCATAGGGTTTAACAGCACCTTCGTTATCCAGCACCTGCATTCTTTTTACCTGTTCACTGCTCAATTCAAACTGCTTGGCTGCTTGTATTAACTGCTCCTGGCTACTAAGCACCTGCAGGTAAGCCAGTATCACCGATATTTTAATATTATCAATTTGCTGCTGAACACCTGCCTTTGCAGCCTGCCAGGCGGCTGCGGTTTGCCTCGCAGAGCTTTGCATTGATAAGCCATTGAACAATACTACTCCACCATTTACCGCAAAATTGGTCGAATTATTTTTTTGGTCTGTATAAGTATTGGTGAAAGGATCAATACTCCTTCCCATATTGGTGGTAGGAGAAATAGCACCGTTAAAATTAGGCAGTTGATCCAATTTTGCCTGTTTCTTTGCAATTTCAGTCCTGTCGGATATATTAACCATTTGCTGCACATCAGGGTTATTGTTGATAGCAGCTTCTATACATTGTTTTAACGTCAGTACATTCTGCGCACCCAGCATTTCAGCACTTAATAAAAAGCAGGCCAGCGCTAATATCTTCCTCATGATGTTATTTTTAATTCTTTATGATTGTTTTTCAATTCTCCCATCCAGCAATTCTATTGTGCGGGATGCATAGGCAGCATTTTTTTCTGAGTGTGTAACCTGTATTATGGTTACGCCTTCTTCTTCATTCAATTTTTTAAATACCTGCATCACTTCTTCCCCCTGCTGAGAATTAAGATTACCGGTTGGTTCATCTGCTAATATTAATTTGGGTTTTGTGATCAATGCCCTCGCAATACCTACCAATTGCTGTTGCCCCCCGGATAACTGGGCTGGGAAAAGATCTTTTTTTCCTACTATATTAAATTTATCCAATGTATCCGCTACCATTGCTTTCCGCTCACTGCTTTTAATATCCTGGTACAGCAAAGGGGTTTCTATATTTTCGTATACTGTTAGTTCATCTATTAAGTGATACGCCTGGAACACAAATCCTATGTGCTTTTTATAAAGGTCTGCCCGCTGCTTTTCTTTTAGTTTATGTACTTCTTCTCCTAAAAAATGGTAAATGCCTTCGTCAAAACCATCTAACATACCAATTACATTGAGCAGCGTCGATTTGCCGGAACCAGACGGTCCCATGATGGAAATAAATTCACCCTGCTTGATGTCCAGGGTTATATCACGCAGTAAAAATGTTCGGTTACTGCCCGTGTTTACCCATTTAAAAATGTGTTGTAATGAGATCATAAAAATATTTTTATTCGGTTCTTAAACTTTTTGCGGGGTTACTCCTCGCTGCTTTAACAGCCAGTAGCAGTATAGTGGTGATTGCCGGTAATAAAATGAGGGCGGCTGCCAAAAAGAATGTCCATAAATTATTATTGATCCGGTAATAAAAAGTTTGCAGCCATTTGTCGGTGGCCAACCACGCTAAGGGCATGGCAATTACAACCGCCACTAAAATGAGTTTGATGAAATCTTTACTTACCAATAATCCTACATCAGCAAGCCGGGCACCCAGTATTTTCCTGATACCAATTTCCTTTGTGCGCTGGTTTATTAAAAATGATGTAAGCGCAAATAATCCTAGCAATGAAATAATGATAGCCGATAAACTAAACAGGCTGATCATTTTTTGCACGCGGATATTCGAAGCAAATAATTTTTGAAAATTATCATCCAAAAAACTGTAGCGGATCGGCATATTGGGTTCGATATTATTCCATACAGTTTCGACTCCCGCAACAGCGGCTTTCAGATCAGCGCCATTGAGCTTCACTAAAATGCCGCCGCCCGATTGCATTAAGCAATTATTATTACCCATGGTAAAAACCACAGGTTTTACAGCGCTTTCAAAACTTTGTGTGTTAAAATCTTTTACAATGCCTACTACCTGCACCGGCAGCGAATCGCAGCCAGGAAAATATATGTGTTCGCCGCCGGGCTGCCTGATATTAAGTTGCTTTGCACCAGTTTCATTGATGATAGCGCTCATGCAATGTGCATCTGCGGTTCGGTCATCGAATAAACGTCCCTTTGACAATTGTATATTCAAGGTGGAAAAATAATCAGGGCTGATCTTTACAGAATTCATCCTGTGAGGCTGGCCCGCATACATAAAGGCCATTGTAGATGTATCATTAAAAGCATCTCCTGGCACCATGGTTGTTTTAGAAACAAGCTCTACCCCCGGAACAGCCAATAACCTGCTACGGGTTACATCAAAATTCTTATCTCTTATTCTTTGTGGCGCTTCCAGGCGCATCACCTGGCTGGAATTAAAACCTTTGTCCTTCTCCTGCATAAACCGCATCTGGTTGCGTATGATCAGCGTGCCGGTTATAAAAAAAGTAGCTACTGTAAACTGAACTACGATCAATGCATTTTTAAAATCAGTTCCTTTTCCTCCCCTTGTGTAATCACCTTTTAAAACTTTTGTGATATTATATCTTGAAAGAAAAAAAGCAGGATACAAACCGGACAATAATATCACGATAAACAAACAACCGATTATCTGCAGGCAGATGGACAAAGCATTGCCCGCTTCAAAGAAATGAAGATCGAGTGCAAACATGTTGTTGAAATAAGGCAACAGCAAACCCACCAGTAATATCGATCCACACAAACTGATGAAACATTGTAAAGCAATTTCACTCATAAACTGCCAGCGGATCTGCCCAATGCCCGAACCCAATACTTTTCGAACGCCCACTTCTTTTGCCCGGCGCATCGAAGCTGCAATAGAAAGATTGCTGAAATTGATGGCACCCGACAGCAATAATAATATTGCCAGCAACAGCAATACTGTCACGGTTGTGAAATTACTGGGACCATGTTTGGGGAAATTATGAATATCCTGTACCCTGTCGGCAAATATCCCTGCCTGATGGCCGGATTTGCGAAAAGCTTCCAGCGAAACATTATCTTCTTTGAGCTGATGATTATAATATACTTCGTTTGCTGCGCTTTCTAATTTCGATACCGGAACTTTCCCCGCTGTGTTTACATAAGTCTGGTAGGAAATATTTTCCCAGTGATTGTTGCTCTTTTCATAGGGACTGCGGTACACAAAGCTGGTATTGAAATGTGAAGGCGATAACGGCTGCCTGAAAATTGCTGTAATCTCGTTGTCGAAAGCGTTGTGGATCTTAATTGTTTTACCGATTACGTTGAGATGTCCGTATAATTTTTTTGCAACGTCTTCGCTTATGATGATAGCATTGGGTTTATTTAACGCAGTAAGCGGATCGCCCCCGGTTATTTTATAAGGAAATACCTGCAGGAAAGTAGAATCCGCTTCCACCCCGCCCTTTTGAAATATTTTTTTTTCGCCTGTATTCAGCAATACCTCAAAATCACCAGAAGACTGCATGGTGGTAGCTGACTGAATGAAAGGAATTTTTTGCACCAGCAATTCAGCCAGCGGCGCAGGAGTGGTTTGCAATATATCTTCATCTGTGCGAACAGAAATCTTGTATACACGTTCCAGCGACTTGTCCCATTTATCATAGCTCAATTCATAATTAAGGTACAGCAGCACGATGATAAAGCCAGTCAATCCAACAACAAGGCCGGTTATGTTTACAAAAGCATACCTCTTAAACCTGAAAAGGTTTCTCCACGCAATTTTGAAATAATTCTTTATCATCGTTATTGATTTTAAGATCACTAAATTTTACTTATTCAGTTCTTAAACTTTTAACCGGGTTTTGAATGGCGGCTTTAATAGATTGAAAACTAATGGTAAGCAGGGCTATCCCCATTGCCATCAGCCCTGCCAAAACAAAAACCAGCCATCCTATATTTATTTTGTAGGCAAAATCCTGTAACCATTTATTGGTAATGAACCAGGCAATGGGTGTACCTATAATTATTGCTACCAAAACCAGCTTTACAAAATCACCGGCCAATAATTTAATAATGCCCGCTACACTTGCGCCTAACACTTTTCTTACCCCTATCTCTCTTGTTCGCACCTGGGCAGTGTAAGCGGCTAATCCAAAAAGACCAAGACAGGAAATAAAAATAGCGATGCCGGAAAATATATTAAAAAGCATACCAGTGCGTTGTTCCGTTTTATACAGATCATTGAATCTTTCATCCAAAAAAGCATATTTAAAAGGGAAGCCGGCATTGTAAAGGTTCCACTTTTTTTCAACCGCTGCAATTGCTTTTGAAGCTTCAGCAGTATTTGTTTTAATATATAACTGGCCCCAGGTTCCCGGCTGAGAATAAAAAATGGCGGGTCTTATCTTTTCTTTCATAGAAGAGAAATGAAAATCTTTTACCACGCCAATGATGGTTCCTTCAGTATTCCAAAGTTTAAAGCGTTTGCCGATAGGATCCTGTATACGTGCCGATTTAACAGCCGTTTCATTTAAAATAAAGTGACCCGAATCTGCCGGTGAACCGCTAAAGTTTTTCCCGGACTGCAATCCTATCTTAAAGAAGTTTATAAATTCTTTATCTATGGCCATCGGGCTAAGCATGAGCGTCTCTCCTTCTTCTTTTCCATCCCATGAATTATTGCCAGTTTGCTGGCCGATATCCGTTATGGTTGAATTAGACCATGTTACTGCCGTTATACCCGTTTGTTTTAAGAGGTCGGCTTTTACAGCGTCATAATGGCCACGCATGTCTCTCATAGGAGCAGTAAATACATGTTCCCTGTCGAAGCCAAGGTTTTTATTTCTTATGTAATTCAACTGTTTTGCTATTACAAACGTGCCTGCAATTAAAACGACCGAAAATGTAAACTGGCTTATAACAAGTACTTTTCTAAATAAGGTCTCGCTCATTTTAAATACCAGTTTTCCTTTTAATGCTTTTAAAGGATCGAAGGAAGAAAGCAATAAGGCAGGATAAATACTGGAGATGATCAGTGTACCTGTTATGGCGATCAATATTACTTTCCAGATCTGCGGATCAGTTACACTTGCTACCAGTTCTTTGCCCGACAACTGGTTGAAGTAAGGCATCAGCAGGTAAACCAGTAAGACAGAAACGATACCGGCTATTAAAAATATAATGAGGGTTTCGACGATAAACTGAAAAAATAACTGGAGCCGGTTAGCACCTACAATTTTGCGCAAGCTTACTTCCTTAGCCCTTAACATTGACCTTGCAGTAGAAAGATTCACGTAGTTGATGCAGGCTATCAATAAAATCACGATAGCTATAATGGCAAACATTTTAACCGTACTCATTCCCTTATCACTGCCATCAGACTGGTAAAGATGTACTTTAGACAGCGGTTGCAGCATATAGGCCACATCCACATCATCGGCCTTATTGCGCAAATGAATATTGCGGATCTTATTTTCAAAATCAGCGGAGGCAATGCCTTTATCCATTACTAGATAAGTGTCGAAATTGAAATAGTGGAAATCGTTTTCAATGGTTGATCCTCCTTTATCGGCATAGAACTTTTTTGCCAACAAATTCATCGGGAAAAAAACTTCAAAATCTATACTGGAATTTTTAGGAATATCTTTAATGATACCACTTACTTTAAAACTGGTATTGTCTTCTGTTGTTAATAACCGGCCAAGGGCCGGTTTATCTCCAAAATACTTTTTTGCAATTGATTGTGTTAATACTACAGAATTAATATCCGGAAAAGGATTGGCATCATTACCTTCTACCAGGTTAAAATCAAAAACAGAAAAAAGAGACGGATCAGTAAATGCTCCTTTTTCAATATTGAAAATATTATCTGCCAACCTGAATTGGGAAAAGTATCCATTGTGACATGTTCGTACCACTGCTTTAACACCGGGTAATTCTTTTTGAACCATTGGCCCTATAGACCCCGTAGTATTTGTCCATATTTGGCGGCTTGCTCCTGTACCGGCCATATTCTCCAGCTTATAAATGCCCGCCGCATTTTTATGGAAACCATCAAAACTGAGTTCATCATTTACCCAAAATAATATCAGGATGCCTACGGCCAGGCCAACGGTTAAACCGCCAATATTAATCAGGCTGTAGAAGCGGCTTTTGTTTAAAAAACGCCAGGCAGTTTTAAAATAATTCTTGAACATGTTGATCTTTTAATTGATTGATTTATTCTGATCTTAAACTAACAACAGGATTCGACAAGGCTGCTTTCATTGATTTGTAGCCAACCGTTACCCAGGCAATAATCAGCGACACTATAGCTGCTAAAAGAAATACACCAACGCCCAGGTTTATCCGGTACGAAAAATTGCTCAGCCAGTCATTCATTAAATACCAGGCCAGTGGTGCTGCAATAACAAATGCTACAGCAATAAGTATGGTAAACTCTTTAGAAAATAAATACAGGATATTTGCTACCGAAGCACCCAATACTTTTCTCACGCCTACCTCTTTAATACGTTGTGCTGCCATAAAAGATATCAATCCATATAATCCCAGGCAGGAAATAAAAATGGCGATGCCTGCAAAAATTGAATAGAGCAGGGAAAGCTGGTTTTCCTGTTCATAAAATTCATTGATGCTTTCATCCATGTAAAAACTGCTGTTGGCATAGGCAGGTAAGTGACTATCCCATTTTTTTTGAATAGCGTCTTTGGTGGCGGCCAGGTTACTGCTTTTAATTTTAATAGCCGCATTATTATATGACTTGCTTCTGCAGGCCAGTAATAATGGCTTGGTAGCTTCCCGTAGTGAATTGGTTTTAAAATCTTTTATAACACCGGTTATTTTCCTCCAGCTACCCCCGCCCATTTTTATTTCTTTGCCTAAAACATCTGCAGGATTTTTAATGCCCAGTTTTTGTATGAGGGTTTCATTGACCACCACTTCGTTAATTGTATCAGACAATGAATATGCATTGCCTGCGGTAAATTCTATTCCAAATGTTTTAAAATAATCGGGGTCTGCAAATTTTAAAAACAGTGTATATTTTTCATCCGGTTTGTGATCAAATGCAAAGTTGGTTCCCCAGTTATTGTTCGAAGAAGGAACATCGCTATTAAAATTTACGGACTGTATACCGTTAACAGACAGCAAGTCCTGCTTCAAAGCAGGCTGGCGTGCAATTACAGTACTGTCTGCAAATGTGCTTAATACCAATACGGCTTCTTTATTAAAACCCAGCTCGGCTTTACTAACGTATCTCATTTGAGATACTGCTACTATAGTTCCAATGATAAGTACCTGTGAGATAGAAAACTGTAATACCACCAGTGCCCTTCTCAAAGAGATGCCACCTACACTTGTAGAGTTGACTTTATTTTTAAGCGCTACTATCGGCTTAAATCCAGACAGGATGAGTGATGGATAAATTCCGGATAATATTGTTATCACAATTGCCAATGCCAGCATAAATAATAAGACTTCTGGCGTAAATAAATTTAATTTTTCCTCTATAGATGCTATGTGGCTTATAAAAGGAAGACAGGCAGCAGCCATGGAGATGGCTATCACAAGTGAAAGAGTCACTATCAAAGCTGTTTCACTCATCATTTGCCAGAAAAGGCTGCTGCGTCGTCCGCCCAATACTTTGCGTATACCAATTTCCTTTGACCTGTTAATAGCCTGTGCAGTAGAAAGGTTGATAAAATTGATACAGGCCATAATTACAATAAATATCCCTATCAGTAACAGCGTCCAAAGGGTGGCTTTGCTTATTGAATGACTGCCCCAACTGGCAAGACGGCTGTCGTAATGCACTTCTGCCAGAGGTTGTAATCCAAATTTTCGTTGCCTTGCCTCTATTCCTTTATAATTTTTACTGATAATACTTTTTAGCTGCGCACCGGCTTTTGCGGTATCATTGTCTTTTAATTGTACAAATACCTGGTTGTTGCTGGAGATAGAGCCCCACTCTGCACTGTAACCATAAAGTGATGGGTTGCTTTTATACGTTACAAAAGAAGTAACCACCGCCAGTGGGTAGTCGCTGTTGGCGGGAATATTTTCCAATATCCCCGCCACTTTTAAAGTAATGGCATTATCAATTTTTATAAATTGCCCTACTGCCGCTTTCCAGTTTCCAAAATATTTTTCTGCCATCACCTGTGTGATAACGGTAACATCCGGATCTTTTAAAACAGCTCCGCTTCCGGCCAGCCATTTGTATTTAAAAATTTCAAAAAATGGTGGATCAGCGAAATATATACCTGTTTCTTCTATAAACTTTTTATTGCCTGCTGCATTTGCCTCTTTTCCAATAACAGTTACCTGGCTGCCGAAACTGGCAGATAAACTGCCGAATGTCATCTGCGGCATATCTAACCTGGCTGCCTCAATAAAAGGCGCCGGAACACCTGGGTTATGTTCTTCTCCATCTGCTGTAGTGGTGGAAGTGGTAATGTGATAGATAGATTCATAGCCAGGAATAAATTTATTGTAACTGAATTCATATTTAATTACAATAAACAAAACAAGGCAGGCGGCAATGCCAGTTGCCAGGCCAAATATATTAATGGCTGCAAAGGATTTGTTCCTTGTAATATTTCTCCAGGCTATTTTAAAATACGTTGATAACATAGTTTTTATTTAATAGCAATATTTTAAACAGACTATTCACTTCTTAAACTTTTTACAGGATTGGCCAATGCTGCCTTTATTGCCTGGAAACTTACTGTCAGCAATGTGATCATTATGGCCCCGCCCACTGCAGCAGCAAATACCCACCAGGAAATATCAATGCGGTAATCATACTGCTTTAACCAATTATTGAGATAATAATAACCAAGTGGCATTGCGATGAGGCAGGAAAGGCCGACCAGGAAAATAAAGTCTTTAGAAAGCAGTTTCCATAAATTAAAAACAGATGCTCCAACAATTTTTCGGATGCCGATCTCTTTGGTACGCTGCTCCGCTACAAACGAAGCGAGGCCAAATAAACCTAAACAACTGATTAATATCGCAAGCCCGGTAAAGAAACTGGCCAGCTTCCCCACTCTTACTTCTTCAGTAAATTTGGATGCATATCCATCTTCTGCGAATTCATAGGCAAATGGTGAAGACATTATGTTTGCTTTAAACACCTTTTCCATAGCTGCTAAAGACTGGCTCACACTTTTATCGGGATTAAGTCTGAAGAGTAACCAATTAATATTATCCCGGTCAGGCCTGTAAAAAGTTTGTTTAACAGGTTCATAGGGAGAGCTCATGATCATATCTTTTACTACCCCGATAATGGTCATTCGCTGCATATTATCGTCTCTGCCCTGGGTAATAACTTTACCAACCGGGTCTTTAATCCCCATGAATTTAACAGCTGCTTCATTTATAACTATTGAAGTGGAATCACCTGGAAAATCCTTTGAAAAATCCCGTCCTTCCTTTATTTCGAACCCAACGGTTTTACCATATTCTTTTGTAACCCATACAACTGCAATATCTGTGTCAAGATCAGGATCTTTCCCCTGCCAGTTATAACCACCATCGTTAGTCCACACGGCAGTAAGCGGGCTGTTAGACGCCGCCATTTCTGTAATGACGTTCGTTTTTTTGAGTTCGGTTTTAAGCACTTCGCGTTTGTCAAAAATTTCCTGCGTTTTAATGGACACCATTACCAGTCCATTTCTATTATATCCTATCGGCCTGTTTTTGCTATACTGAATTTGTTGGTAAATGATAATGGTACCAATTATTAATGCAATGGAAACGGTAAACTGGATAACTACCAATACTTTTCTGGGCAGTGCTGCAAACCTGCCTACCTTAAAAGTTCCTTTCAAAACTTTTATGGCATTAAACGAAGAAAGGTACAGTGCCGGATAACTACCTGCTATCAATCCTGTCAGGAAAGTAAAACCCAGCCCTATTAACCAGAACAGCGGATTAGAAAAAAGAATATACATTTTTTTATCGGCCACTTCATTAAACCACGGTAATAATAACTGAACAATGACAAGTGCCAGGATAAATGCAATAAATGATACCAATATCGATTCACATAAAAACTGGCTGATAAGTTGCATACGACGAGAACCTACTGTTTTTCGGATACCTATTTCTTTTGCCCGGCGTTCCGATCGGGCTGTACTTAAATTCATAAAATTAATACAAGCCAGCAGCAGTACAAACAAGCCGATTGTTGCAAACATTTTTACATACTCGATTTTACCGCCATCTGCAAATCCGGCTTTCCATGATGAACGCAAATGCCAGTTATTCATAGGATGTAAAAAGATTTGTGCCTTATATTTTTTATCTTCTTCAGATTGCTGGTTAAGTTTAGCATTAATGATCCTTTTGTTAACTGCATTAATATGGGTATTGCTGTTTATTTCTGCAAACAACTGAAAGGAATTATTACCCCAATCCGTTGCTGCATTTTTAAGCCAATCTTCCGAAGTCAGGTATAAGCTCCAGGGTGCTAAAAAAGAAAGGTCTTTAAAATCTGTATTATAGGGAAGGTCTTTAAATACGCCGGTCACCTTAACATCCAGCCTGTTGTCAACCTTCATTAGCTTGTTTATTGGATCTGCTTTTCCAAAAAAAGCTTTGGCAGCAGAAGCAGATATCATGATGCTGCCTGGTTCCTTCAGACCATCCTGAGAGCCATGTAACATTTCAAGGGCTAATATTTTGGGTCCGTCTTTGTCGATGAACATACCATTTTTGCTGAGGTATTTATTGTTATCTGTTATGATATGGTCTCCCTGCCAGGATGCCATAGCAATATATTTAAAGTCATCTCCGTAAGTTTTCCTTAATTCTTCCCCCAAAGGCATTGGTATTGCCTGGCCTGTACCTACTTCCCCGTTCCAGGTTTGATGCTGCATTACCTGTGCAACCCGTTCGTAATTTTTATGGTATTTATTAAACGACAATTCATCCCAGATCCACAAACCAATTAATACGGCTACCGCCATGCCTATGGCCAGTCCCCCAATATTGATCAAAGAAGATTTTTTATTCTTCACCAGGTTCCGCCAGGCTATCTTGAAATAATTTTTAAACATTACTGATGTTGTTTATCAATGTTGAAATATGATCCTGATGTTCTGCTATTCGCTTCTTAAACTTTTTACCGGGTTAGACCTTGCAGCACTAATGGCCTGGTAACTTACCGTAAGTAGTGCGATGAAAATGGAAGACAAACCAGCAAGGAGAAATATCCACCATTCTACTTCTATCCTGTAAGAATATTCTGCCAGCCACTTATTCATGCAATACCAGGCAACGGGTGTGGCAATAAGAAAAGATATTACTACCAGTTTCAAAAATTCTTTCGATAACAATGCAGCTATTCCAACAACTGATGCACCCAACACTTTTCTCACGCCAATTTCTTTTATACGACTTTCTGCCATGTAGGCCGCCAAACCAAATAAACCAAGGCAGGAAATAAATATGGTGAGGCCGGCAAACAAAGATGCCAGTGTTCCGGTTCGTTGTGCCTCCTTAAATTTATTGGCATAAGATTCGTCAGCAAAAGCATAATCAAAAGGATATTCCGGGTTAAATTTTTTGAATACCTTCTCTATAATAGCGATATTGGCGGCGTCATTATTGGCTGCATTGAGTTTCATATGAATAACCTGGGCAAAATCATTGCGGCCAAGTCCTAATATCATAAGCGGGCTAACTGATTCCTGGAAGGGAGATTCAATGATGAAATCTTTTACAATGCCTACCACATGTACTCCCGCATTCGACGTGTCGCCTACTGATCGAATGATTGTACCCAGCGGATTTTTAAGTCTCATGGCTTTCACTGCTGTTTCATTCAACAGAACAGCATTGCTATCTGTGGGAAATGTAAAGCAATCCAGGTCACGGCCTTCGATTATTTTTACACCAATTGTTTTTGAAAAATCTGCATCGGAGCCCAATCTCAGAAAGTCGATTTTTTCATCAGCTTTACTACTACCATCCCATTGAAAGCCCCAGCTATCGCTCCAGCGCTGCGTAATTGGGTTGGCAGACCTGGTTAAAGAGGTAACTGAACCACTACCCAGCAATTCTGATTTTATGGATTCGTAATGCTTATCAGTTTCACCTTGTGTAAATGCATAAATAAGGTTATTCCTGTCGTAACCACTTTCTCTTTGTAAACCATGTTGTATCTGTCGCACTACTATTGAAGTAGCAATAATGAGCATAATTGCAAAAGAAAACTGAACAATCACCAACACTTTCCTGGGTGCCACCAATGCATTCACTTTTTTAAAACTGCCTTTTAAAACTTTTATAGGGGTAAATGAAGACAGATAGAAAGCGGGATAGCTCCCGGCAATAATACCGGTTAATAAAATAAAACCGATTGATGACAGCCAGAAAATTGCATCTTTATAATTAATAAATAATTCTTTACCTACCAGCTCGTTAAAAGATTTCAGACTTATATGAACAAGCAGCAGAGCAATAATAAATGCAAGCAGGCTCATTAATATACTTTCACATACAAACTGTAATATCAACATTGTTCTACCTGCACCTGCCACTTTTCTAATTCCTACTTCTTTTGCACGCTTCTCACTTCTTGCAGTACTAAGATTCATAAAATTGATACATGCTATCAGTAAAATAAAAGCAGCAATAATTCCAAACAATCTTACCATTTCTATTTGCCCACCAATCAATTTTCCGTTATCTGATTTTGCATAAAGGTAATACCGGTTAAGAGGCTGGGTAAATACTTCCGTGGTGGAGGCATCAGCGGCACCTTTTGTATGATCAATGGTAATAGTCCTTATTTTATTGTCAAAAGCCGCCTGCGATGAACCTGGTTTCAACAAGGCAAAAGTTCTTACTGAATTATTTTGCCAGTCGTTATCATCCCAGTCCAGTTTTTGCATATATGCCCATGGCAGTAAATAATCAAAATTGAATGTTGTATTATTAGGAAGATCTTTTAAAACCGCTGTAACGGTGCAATTGTGAATACTGTCAACTTTTATTATTTTACCCACAGCATCTTCATTTCCAAAAAAGGCTTTTGCAAATTTTTCGGTGAGTACAATATTGTTAGGGCCGCTCAACGCACCGGAAACATTGCCTTTTAACACAGGAAAACTAAATACTTTTAAAAAACCACTGTCTGCAAAAGCACCTCTTTTATTAAATTTTTTTTCGCTTGCTGTCAATAGGAAAGTAATATTATTGAAACGAACCACATCTTCCACTTCCGGGTAATCTTTTTTCAAGGCCGGCGCTAAGGGTTTGGGCGTATTATTCCATGCCCATGCCTTACCGGATGGATCTTTATCCCGGTTATACATTACATAGATCCTATCGCTTTTATCATGGAAGCGATCCATGCTTAATTCATTTCCTATCCATAAAAATATCAGGATGGCAGTGCCCATACCTATGGATAATCCCGTAAGATTGATAAGAGAAAAAACTTTGCTCTTAAATATATTCCTGAATAATACTTTTAAATAATTCTTAAACATGTGGTTTATTTTAATTGGCGGCTAAATAAAAATGTGATTGTAGATATTACTCACTTCTTAAACTTTTTACCGGGTTTGCCACTGCTGCCTTTATTGCCTGGAAACTCACCGTTATTAGTGTAATAACCAAGGCGCCAGATATAGCCGAAGCAAAAATCCACCAACTTATATCTGTTTTGTAATCATATTTCTGCAGCCATTGGTGCATGCCATACCAGGCCAGCGGTATTGCTATGGCACAGGCAATAATTACCAGCAGTATAAAATCTTTAGATAATAATTTCCAGAGATTAAAAACAGAAGCCCCTACTACTTTGCGAATCCCGATTTCTTTGGTGCGTTGCTCCGCTACAAAAGAAGCAAGGCCAAATAAACCAAGGCAGGAAATAAAAATAGCCAGAATGGCAAAAACAGCAGCCAGTTTACCAATGCGTTCTTCGTCGCCAAATTTGGTGGCAAATTCGTCATCTACAAAATTAAATTCATATACCTGAGATGGGTCATATTTTTTAAGAATATTTTCTATTTTAGCGATGGCTGCATTAGGACTAAGTACGGGATTTATTTTCATAATAATGATATTGCCAATTTCATTATTGTAATGATACATTGAAGCACGAATGGGATGGTATGCAGATTCCACCAGCATATCTTTTACAATTCCAATAATTTTATACGGCTCATCATTCCATATAAGTGTTTTGCCAATTGGATTTTTTAAGCCAATGAATTTAACTGCCGATTCGTTTAAAATAAAAGCTGCTGAATCGGTAGCAAAATCTCTTGAAAAATCACGGCCTTCTATTATTTGCCAGCCAATTACTTTTCCAAATTCAGGGGTAACACCAGTGTTGGGGAAATCTACTGCCTGGTTAGGGTCTTTACCCTCCCACATAAAACCACCATTGCTGTTCCACACTTCTGTAATAAGACTGGTAGATTGTGTAATTTCTACAACCGTATTACTGCTTTTTAATTCCGTGCGCAATGCTTCAAACCTGCTATGCAAAGTTTCATTAACAGCAGTTGTAATAAGACTTTCTTTGTTATACCCCACCGGCCTATTTTTAGCATGCTGTATTTGCTGATAAATAACAATGGTTCCAACAATGAGCATAACACAAACAGAAAACTGCACTACCACCAATACCTTACGGGGAAGGCTAGCAAAACGGCCAACTTTAAATGTGCCTTTTAAAACTTTAACCGGATTAAACGAGGATAGATACAAAGCAGGATAACTGCCGGCAAGCAACGCTGTAACTATTACAAAACCAATACCTATTAGCCAGAAAAAAGGATGTAGCCAGGGCATGGTTATTTTTTTATCAGCTACTTCATTAAAAAAGGGAATAAAAACAATTACTAAAACTAATGATAATAAAAAAGCAACAATAACTACTAAAAAAGATTCACTAAAAAATTGTATAATCAATTGACTTCTTGCGCTGCCAACTGCTTTTCTTACCCCTACTTCTTTTGCTCTTTTTTCACTTCGGGCGGTACTTAAATTCATAAAATTGATACAGGCCAGCAGCAATACAAATAGCCCAATAATTCCAAACAGCCATACATATTGAATACGGCCACCTGTGTTAACTCCATTTTTAAAATCAGCATATAAATGCCATTTGTTCATTGGGTGTAAAAAAATAGCAGATTGAAACTTTTTTTCTTCAGGGCCTACCTTATTAAACTTTACATTTTTTATTTTGGCAGATACCTTTTCAATATCTGCATTGTCTGCCATGAGTGCAAAGGCCGGAGAAAAATTACTTCCCCATGGATTTTCCATATTTCTTACCCAATCATTCTGTATTAAATACAATTGCCATGGTAAAATAAAAGTAAGGTCACGGAAAGTAGTATTGTATGGCAGGTCTTCATACACAGCGGTTACTTTTACATCTGCCTTATTATCCAGTTTTAATATTTTATTTATAGGGTCTGTATCGCCAAAGTACGCTGTAGCTAGAGAGGAAGAGAGCATAATTGTGTAAGGGTTTGCCAAAGCATTGCCTGTGCCCTTAATAATATTTAAAGAAAGCAATTCACTTACACCGGGTTCAAAATAAGACCCGGCTTTTAGTAATTTTTTTTCGCCGTAAGCAAGTGTGTGATCACTATTCCAGGAAGCCTGTACAACATATTTAAAGTCGCTGCCGTGTTTATCTCTTATCTCTTGTGCCAATACTCCGGGATTGGAAAACTGGCTCGCCACTTCACCATTAAAAAGCTGGTGTTGCATTACCCTTGCAATACGTTCATAATTTTTATGGTATTTATTAAAATTCAGTTCATCATTTATCCATAAACCAATAAGCATGGCTACCGCCATACCCACAGCAAGGCCGCCAATATTAATAGCAGTGTATCCTTTACTTTTTATTAGGTTGCGCCAGGCTATTTTGAAATAATTTTTAAGCATTATTGATGTTTTTTATCAATGTAGAAATGTTGTTGTAATCAATTATAATATTACTCTGTTCTCAAACTGCTTACCGGGTTAGCCAATGAAGCTTTTATTGCCTGGAAACTAACTGTGGTAAAGGCAATCAATACTGCGGCGCAGCCCGCCAGAGCGAATACTATCCAGCCGATATTTACCCTGTATGCAAACTCCTGTAACCAGGTATGCATGGCGAACCAGGTAACGGGCACAGCAACGATAAAGGCCAGCACCACCATTACTAAAAAATCTTTCGATACCAGGAGCACTACCTGGCTTATGCTTGCACCCAATACTTTCCTTACCCCGATTTCTTTTGTTCTTAATGCAATGGAATAGGCAGAAAGCCCAAATAATCCCAGGGATGCAATGATGATTGATATGATGGCAAATACAGAGAATATTTTACCGGTACGTTTTTCTGCTTTATATACTGCTTCAAATTTGTCGTCGATAAAATTGTACGAAAAAGGTCCGCCGGGGTTGTAACTGTTCCAGGTATTTTTAAAGGAAGCAAGCAATCCTTCAATTTCTGCTGTTTTTATTTTTACAATGATGCCCCCCATGTTTCTTCCCAGCATCATTGTTAACGGTGCAATTTTTTCTTTTACAGAAGCATAATGGAAATCTTTTACTACTCCAATAATATTGTATTCTTGTTGGCCGGATGTTACTATTAACTGACCAACAGGATCACCATTTATTCCAAATTCCTTTACCGCCGCTTCGTTTAATATAACTGCCGCCGAATCAGCAAAATCGGGAGAAAAATACCGGCCCGCCTTCATTTGCATGCCCAGGGTTTTTAAGTAATCGTAATCAACATAATATTTATTGATATGTATCTCAGCACGGGTACCATTAACATTGTTACTTTTTGCATACGCCTGTGTGCCATCATTTACAGTGGAACCTATTGGTACATCCCTGGTTAACGTTGCACTTACTACTCTGCTATCCCGCAGCAGTTGCTGCTTAAATGCATCCTGGCTTTTGCCAATTAAATAGGTATCATTAATTACAAGTCCCAGTGTTTTATCAAAACCCAGTTCTTTATGTTGCATAAAATGTAGCTGCTTGTATACTACTATTGTGCAAATAATAAGTGCAATAGACACTGCAAACTGGAAAACTACCAGACTGTTGCGTAAATACCGGCTACTCTTGGGCGTTGTATTTTTTTTGCCCTTAAGTGTGCTGATGATATTAAAAGAAGAAAGAAAAAAAGCCGGGTAAATCCCTGCCAGTATTCCAATGATAAATACAAATACCAGCGAGGCAAACATCACTTTGATGTGAATAAAATCAGTGAAGAAAAATTGTTTGCCGGACAGGTCATTGAAAAAAGGAAGTGCCAGATAAATAAATCCCAGGGAAATTATATAAGCAAACAGGGAAAGTAAAAGTGATTCGGATAAAAACTGGAACACCAGTTGCTTTTTTGCAGAACCCATTACTTTTCTTATACCCACTTCTTTTGATCGTTGTATGGATGCTGCTGTAGAAAGGTTGGTGAAATTTACTGCCGCCAGCAGGATGATAAAAAATGCCAGCGCTGCAAATATGTACACATATTTAATACTGCCGTTTATCGCCAGTTCATCTTTATTGGAAGAATAAAGATGTATCTGGTCAATTGGCTTCAGGTAGAAGATAAAGCTGGCAATAGATCTCTGTGCTTCCGAAAGACTAACACCCATATCACGTTGTATCTCGGGTACAACATGCTCTGCCACCAGCTGTGGAAACTTTGCTTCCAGTTTTTTGGGGTCTGCGCCTGCTACCAGTTTAGCATAAGTATACACGCCAACATTGCTCCAGGTCTGCCTGTCAGGATTATCAGAAAGCCTGCTGTAAAAATCGAAATTAAAATGAAGATTGCCCGGCAATTCACCCATAACACCGGTTACTTTACACGGGCGGCTGGTATCGTTATTAACCAACAACATTTTACCCAAAGGATCTGCATTTCCAAAATATCTTTTTGCTGCTTCTTTTGATAATACAATTGTATTGGGTTCACTTAAGACAGTTGCAATATTCCCTTGTGCCAGTGGTATAGAAAACAGCTGAAAAAAATTGGAATCCACATAGGCAACAGCAGGTTCTTTTACCTGGTTATCGCCATATTTTACAAAAACATTTTTCCATTGCGTTAATCTTGCAAACTCAGCTATTTCAGGATATGCAGTTTTCATTCCTTTTCCAACAGCAACATCAACGCCTGAATAAAAATCCTTATTGCCTAAGTTCAATTCTACCCGGTAAATGTTTTGTGCATCCTTCGGAAATTGGTCATAGCTCAATTCATCAAACAGGAATACGCTGATGAGCAAACAGCAGGTAAAGCCTACTGCCAGGCCAAAAATATTAATAGAAGCAAATACTTTGTTTTTAAGCATGTTGCGTAAAGCGATCTTGAAATAATTCTTTATCATGTTTTTACCAGGCTTTAGTAATGTTTTACAATTACACAGGACGAGCCTATGCTCTAAGCATTTGCAGAAAAGAAGAATGTTGGAAGAAATTGCGGCCTGGTCTTTTGAGATAAAACATGGCTATACTTTATTCAAAAAAGAAGTGGCTATACTTCAAAGGGCTGTTATACCAGTATGTTCTCCGTAACTACTTTTCCATCCAACATTCTTATTATGCGATGACTATACCTTGCGTCATGTTCACTATGTGTTACCATAATGATGGTGGTTCCCCCCTGGTTCAGGTCTGTAAGTAATTGCATTACATCATTACCATTATTACTATCGAGGTTACCGGTAGGCTCATCTGCTAAAATCAGTTTTGGCTTGTTGATTACAGCTCTTGCTACTGCTACACGCTGCTGTTGACCTCCTGAAAGTTGCTGTGGGTAATGATTCCGGCGGTGCATGATCTGCATTTGTTTCAAAACTTCCTCTACCCGTTCTTTTCTTTCAGCTGCGCTTACTTTGGTGTAGATGAGGGGCAGTTCTACATTTTCAAATACGGTTAGCTCATCAATGAGATTAAAACTCTGGAACACGAATCCAATATTGTGTTTTCGCAGGTCAGCTCTTTTACGTTCGTTGTACTTACTTACTTCTACATTGTTGAACATAAAATTTCCACCATCCATATCATCCAGCAATCCCAGGATATTCAGTAAGGTAGATTTACCACAACCGGATGGACCCATTACGGCTACGAATTCTCCTTCCTTTACATCGAAAGATAATTTGTTCAACACAAGAGACTCTACCTCTTCGGTGCGATAAATTTTTTCCAGATTTTCAATTTTTATCATGACTGTTGTTTGTGTGTGTGTGTTGGTAATATCCATAAACCTTTATTCGATTGGAATATTCTTTATTTTGTTTAAACACTATTAGGTTTTCTGTTTAATTTTATTTTATTGTTCAACTATAACGATCGTCTATCGACTCCTATGGTTTCTTCAATACCAACTCTTCCATCTTTCCATAATTCTCGTAGCTGCTTGTTACTACTTTATCGCCGGGTTGTAAACCATTTACCACTTCGTAATAATCTTTGTTCTGGTTACCCAATTGGATATCTACTTTATAAGCAGTAGTTCCATTTTGTTTTACCTTAAATATCCAGTTACCACCTGTCTGCTGATAGAACCCTCCTTTAGGCAATAACAATGCTTTTCTTTCATCGCTTAAGGCCAGCACTATTTGTAGTGTCTGGCCACGACGAATACCTTGTGGCAGATCACCAATAAACTCCATATCTACCTGGAACTTTCCGGCATTTACCTGTGTATATACTTTTTTTATTTCCAGTTTGTAATCCTTATTGGCGAAAGAAAAACTTCCTTTTAAACCATTATAAATACGGGAGATATAATGTTCATCTACATCTACACGCACTTTAAACCCGCTCATTACATCTATCTGGCCAAGCCGTTCTCCTTTATTTTTACTTTGGCCCATTTCCGCATCCAGCGAGGTGAGTTGGCCGTCTACCGGCGCTCTTACAATAAGGTCACCTACTTTCTGGCGCATTACATTCAATGCATTTTGCGATCCCTGGTAAGATTGTGCTGCCTGCGTTAAGTTTTGTTTGGTAGAAACCTTATCCTGGTTGATGATATCATTCGATAATTTTTTCTTTGCCGTTTGATAGTTGTAGGCATTTTCGCTTTGTTTGAATTCCTGCAGGCCGATTGCTTTTTGATCATATAATTTCTTATTCAGCTTGTACAATCTTTCTGCTTCCGTAAGCTCATTATCTACATCAGTTTGTTGATTAAGGTTAGTGATGGTATTTTGCTGGGCATTGTTTTTTGCAATCTGCATCTGTGTGATAAGGTTGTACACCTGTGTTTCCTGGTTTACAAGACTTAACTGGAGATCTGTGTTAGATAACCGCAGTATAGGTTGCCCTTTCTTCATCATGGCGCCATCTTCTACATATTTTTCTTCTACCCTTCCACCTTCCAGCGCATCCAGGTAAATGGTATTCAGGGGAAGTATAATTCCGTTAACAGGAATATTTTCCTGAAATACGCCTTGCTTTACTTCGCTAATGGTAATTCTTTCTGTAGCTACATTTAATTTACTTTTGCCGGAAGTAAGATAAATGCTGCCGCTAATCAGTATTAGCAAGCCAAGAATACCTGTAATGGTTAGTACCCGTTTTTTACTCCACTTCTTTTTTTCAATAACTCTATCCATTGGTAATATTATTTCTACGGTATACTTGGAACAATGGTGCCAAAGCGGTTTTATTCTGTAAATCAACCACTTATCTTTTTACGGTATGTAAAACTGTTCGGTTTTGATACAGTGAATGTTCGCTATCGTACAAACTGTAGGTAACTATCTTTCAAAATTTTACTGCTTTAGAAAATATAAGTTAACAGCTCATTAAATTAATTTTAATAAACCTGCTTTATTGTATTATTGCAGCAACAGAACTTAGCTTATGCAATTGAAGGATGCATGTATATTATTAATTGATGATGACACGGATGTGCTCACCGCTGTTCGGCTGTTACTAAAAACCGAAGTAAAGGAAGTGTTGGTTGAAAAAAATCCCGAATTGATACTTTCTATCCTCTCCAAACATTCAGTTGACATTATTTTGCTGGATATGAATTACAAAAGCCCCATCAATACCGGCAATGAAGGATTTTACTGGCTTAAAGAAATTAAAAGAAAGCAGCCCTTCATCCCGGTAATAATGATCACTGCTTATGGTGACATAGATCTTGCTGTTCGTTCTTTAAAAGAAGGCGCTATTGATTTTGTGGTAAAGCCCTGGCACAATGAGCGATTGATAGAAACGCTCAAAACAGCTTTAAAAGAAAAAGAAAAAAATAATACGGCTACTTCATGGGATGATGGCAGCGGCATTGAGGGCCTGATAGGAAAATCTGCGGTAATGCAGAATGTATTTTTAAAAATAAAAAAACTGGCGCCTACCGATGCCAACATTTTAATATTAGGTGAAAACGGAACGGGCAAGGATGGTATTGCCAAAGCCATTCACCTGTTTTCAGTAAGAAATAAAAGGCCTTATGTTAAAGTAGATGTAGGTTCTCTTACTGAATCCTTGTTTGAGAGTGAATTGTTTGGTTATAAGAAGGGTGCTTTTACAGATGCAAAAGAAGACAGGGTTGGTCGTTTTGAATCTGCCAATGAAGGCACTCTATTTTTAGATGAGATTGGTAATATTTCATTGCAACAGCAGGCTAAGCTGCTGACAGTGCTTCAAAACAGGCAGGTTACCCGGCTTGGTTCACATGAAGCAAAAGCAATTGATATCCGCCTGGTATGCGCCACCAATATTTCTTTTCAACAGCTGGCAGATGAATCGAGGTTTAGAAAAGATCTCATTTACAGGATTAATACCGTGGAAATAACCATTCCCCCATTAAGGCAAAGAGGCGATGATATTATTTTGCTGGCTGAATATTTTACGGATATCTATGCAAGAAAGTATTCCAAAGGTGCTATCCAGATTGACAGGAAAGCAAAACAAAAATTATCAGCATATCATTTTCCCGGTAATGTAAGAGAACTCCAATATGCCATAGAAAGGGCTGTTATTATGGTGGAAACAGATATGCTTACGGAAGATGATATCATTTTCTCTGCCTTAGAAAACAAAGAATCTGCTGTTACGCTGGATACCAATCTTACCTTAATGGAAAAAAATACCATTCAACGCGTAGTAGAAAAACACAATGGTAATATAACAAGGGCAGCAAAAGAATTAGGGCTTACCCGAACTGCATTGTACCGCAGGCTTAGTAAATACGATATGTAATTTATGCGCATAAAAAAATATAAACTTATCTGGTTTATACGATTGTTGGTTTTATTCCTGTTGTTGTGCGCAGCAGCTTTTTGTTTTGCATATAAACAAAATGTAGTTGCTGTAATAACCGCTGTTATTGCTGTGTTATATTTCAATGCTATATACAAACAGTTATTGAAGCCCTACCGGCAGATCAGCGAATTTGCTGAAGCCGTTTTCTACAGGGACTTTTCAAAGAATTATACGACAAGCCCGGCAGACAAAACAGAGCATACATTAAACAATAGTTTCAACACGATCAACAATGTACTAAAAGAACTTAGTATTGAAAAAGAAGCGCAGTTTTTATACCTGCAAACAATGCTGGAGCTCATTGATACCGGTGTAATTTCTTACAGGCCTGATACCGGTGAAATAACCTGGATGAATGAATCGCTAAAAAACATTATCAAACTACCTCAATTTAAATCCGTTTATTTTCTAGAAAAAAGAAATGAAATTTTACTGGAAGAAATGCTGAGTTTAAAAGCAGGCGAAAACAAAATGATCTCAATTGATGTAGAACATATTCCTACAAAGCTATTAATATCTGCCACCTCATTCACTACAGATGGAATCAACTACCATTTGGTAGCATTTAAAAATGTGGATGAAGTAGTGGATGAAACGGAGGCAAAAGCCTGGCAAAAATTATTAAGTGTAATGACACACGAAATAATGAATTCAGTAGCACCCATTTCTTCTTTGGCAGATACGCTCAAGAAAAGACTGGGAGCAGAAAAAATTAATTTTGCCAATCCTGATGTGATGGAAGATATTGAATTGGGGATTGACACCATTAAAAGCCGCAGTGAAGGATTGTTGAAGTTTACTGCTACTTATCGTAACCTAAATAAAGTAACGCATCTTAACTTAGAAGCAGTTCCTGTAATTGATCTGTTTGAAAATTTATTGCAACTGATGCAACCTACGCTTACACAAAAAAATATTGAAGCGGAGATCATATTAAAAAATACCCATCTTACATTAATGGCCGATATTCATTTCGTTGAGCAGGTACTTATTAACTTATTGGTAAATGCAATTGAAGCGGTTAAAAACAATAAAGGCACCAAGAAGATAACATTGACTGCCGAACAGCGCCAGCAAAAGATCTGGTTACAGGTAGCAGATAATGGAATGGGGATAGAGCAGGATCTGTTGGATAAAGTTTTTATCCCGTTTTTTAGTACCAAGAAAACGGGGAGTGGTATTGGATTGAGTCTTTGCCGCCAGATTATGTTATTGCACAAGGGTTCTATCTCTGTTCAAAGCAAGATAAATGAGGGTGCAGTATTTGTTTTGCAGTTCCCGGTTACGGAAACCTAAGGAATGATCTCTAATAAAAACACCTGCGTTTTTTCAATGGTATTAAAATTATTATCTGCAATTAAAATAAGGGACCGGTTTCCATTTGGCAGCAAAGGGCCAAGCGTCATTCCTTCCACGTTATCAACGTATCTCTTAAGATCATCTAAATTCAGCAAGAGCGTCTTTGACAGCGGTTGATAATTTTTATTTTGATGCAGGGCACTTACACCGGAAACATCTGTAGCTCCTTTAAGATCTACGAGAAATAGCTTGATTGTATTTTGCAACGTACCCATTGAAAAAGATCTTTCCATAAATAAAAAATGCCCGTTGCCTATTGACAATATTTCATCTAACCCATTTATAAAAAAACTGCTGTCAGGTATTTGTTTATGTGCAACTGCATCTAGGTGATAAGCATACTGAGCAGCCGCTTTTCGTGTTTTTGTATCAAATTTTGTGATTCGCACAGGTGCCCCTGCATAAGTGAAACCGGCTACAGGTCCATCTTCATACAAAGGTGCTTCCATACTAACATACAATGAACGATAATTGTCAGCGAAGGTGGAACCTTCAAACACCCCATTTTCTCTCGGACCTTTTTCTGCTGCATTCATGTGCAAATTAGCCGGTACAAAAAAACTGTCTTTAAAATACCCTTCCCGGTTCATTTCGTACACATAGGGATCCTGGTAAATCATTTTGCCCATTCTCACTTCACGATCACCTTCACTTGTCCACGCCAGTGTATTTGTTTTTGGATTGTAGCGTATTGACTCCGGATCGGGTGTGCGTTGGGCATTTTGTTTAAAGGAAGGAAAAACAGCACCGCCCGGTTGTTTTAAGGTATGCACTGAAGTAAAAATTAGCGTATCAATTTTACTGTTACTTATACTAATTGCTGCAGTATAAAACCTGGCAGGCGAAGTGTAAGAGCGTTCATCGCTTATAATAAAATAGCGGTTGCTATATGGGTCATAATCAATACCGGATAAACCCCCCACAACAGTATTATTGTATTTATAGTTATAGGGAATCACATATTCATCGAGGAATTGCAAAGATGATATTTTTATCACAGCATCATTTTCCTTCGTTATTCGTTTGCCGGAAGTACAGGCAGCAACTGATACAACAATCCATAATGTGAATATCCTGGTAAACATATCTAGAAATGATTCCTGTAAAAATATGGCTAAAATCAGCCAAAAAGCGGGAGATAGAAATTGCTAACCAAAATACTTTATTTTTACCCATCACATATAAACTACGCCATTGTTATCAGAGCAAATAAGCCAGTTGTTTGGCAAATACAATTCCGCCCCTATTAAATCCATTGATAAGCTGCCACAAGCCGGCAGTGACCGTCATTATTTTCGCATTCATGCAGATGATAAAACTTTTATTGCTACTTACGGTCCTAATATTAAGGAGAATGAAACATTCATATATTTTTCTGAGCAATTCAAAAAAGGGCAATTAGCCACCGCTAATGTGTTTTATGTAAGCGACGATAAATGTATTTATATACAGGAAGATTTTGGTAATATATGTTTGCTGGACAAACTGGAAGAACAGGGTTTTTCAGATGAAGTGTATGGCCTGTACAAAAAAAGTTTATCAAAGCTGGCAGAGTTGCAGGTTAAAGGACACGAGCTGGTAGACTACAGGAAATGTCTTACCAATTCGGAGTTTGGCAAGCAGGCTATTATGGCCGACCTGTTATATTTCAAATATTATTTCCTGGATGCTTTGGCAAAGCCGTATGATAAACAAAAACTAATAGATGATTTTGAAGCGTTGAGTAATTATTTATCCTATACAGAACATAAATATTTTATGTTCCGTGATTTTCAGAGCAGGAATATTATGGTGGATGAAAAGGAAGCCGTTCATTTTATCGATTACCAGGGAGGAATGAATGGCGCGCCGCAATACGATGTGGCTTCGCTCTTATGGCAGGCAAGGGCTAATTTAAAAGAAGAGTGGAAAGAGGGGTTGCTGGAAGATTATATGGATTCTTTTGAACTTTTGGTAGGTGGCAATCTTGACCGAAATGTATTTCGCAGCCAATACCATGGTTATGTGCTCATTCGTTTGCTCCAGGTACTCGGTGCTTATGGCTTCCGGGGCTTGTTTGAACGCAAGGCACAGTTTTTAACGAGTATCCCCCTTGCACTTAATAATATAAAATGGTTTATGGAACATCATAATGTGGGTATAGCCGTTACAACATTTAAACAGGTGCTGGATATTTGTGTAAGCGATGAGGTTATACAACAATTTACCCCCATACAGGCAACAGAAGAAACAGCCCTGGTAGTAACCATTAATAGTTTTTCCTATAAAAAAGGCATTCCTGCTGACCCAGGCGAAAATGGTGGTGGTTTTGTATTTGACATGAGGGGAATTTTAAACCCTGGTCGTTTTGATGAGTATAAAAAACAATCTGGCCTGGATAAACCGGTCAAAGATTTTTTAGATCAACGTACAAAAATGCCTAATTACCTTAACAGTGTTTTTGACATTGTTGATATTTCTGTGAGTGATTATATTGAGAGGGGTTTTGCATCGCTGATGGTAAATTTTGGTTGTACCGGTGGTCAGCACAGAAGCGTGTTTGCTGCAGAGGCATTGGCAAGGCATTTGAAAAATAAATTTAAGGTGAAGATAATTTTAACGCATAGCAATAAGGAGAACTGGTTGAGATAGAAGATGGATACCGGATTCTGGGCGAGCTATTTAACTTGCAACTCTTTTTAGTTTTTGAACCGTTGAACCTTTGAACTTCTTTTATGAAAGCAATGATATTCGCAGCCGGTCTCGGCACCAGATTTAAACCATGGACAGATAGACATCCCAAAGCATTGGCATTGGTGAATGGCAAATCACTGCTACAACGAAATATTGAATACCTGCAGGAATATAATATTACCGATGTGGTGGTAAATGTGCATCATTTTGCAGGGCAGCTTATTGATGCGGTTGAAAAAAATAATGGCTGGGGTAGCAATATCACGATCAGTGATGAAACAGATGAAGTGCTGGAAACAGGTGGTGGACTATGGAAGGCAAAAGACCTGCTGGCGGATAATGAACCCTTTCTTACTTTGAATGCAGATTTTTTAACCAATCTTAATATTGAGAAGCTACTGGAATTTCACAACGATAAAAAAGGCCTCATCAGTTTTGGTGTAACCAATCGAAAAAGTTCACGCAATCTTTTGTTGGATGAAACCAACAGGCTTTGTGGCTGGGTAAATAATAAAACGGGCGAAGAAAAGATACCTGTCTTTAAACCAGCGCTCATTTCGCTGGCATACAGCTGCGTGGTGGTTTTTGAGCAGGCTGTATTTGGTCTTATACCCCAGCGGGGAAAATTTTCTATTATAGACAGCTATTTGAGCCTCGCTGCAGAACATCCTATTTATGGCTACGATCATTCCGGTGACAAACTAATTGATGTTGGTAAACCGGAGAGTGTGGAAGTTGCAGAGCGATTATTTAAATAAAATATTTTCTAACTGCTAAGAAGCAAAGGCGCAAAGTTTGATAAAATAACGATAACTGAATTTTTGATTTCTTAATTTCCTCCTTCTGCAGGTGCTGTAAAATTGTCTGTTTTTTCTTCTTTGGGTTTGATGCCAAAATTATACCGTACCGTTAAACCTACTCTTCTTGTATCATTAAAACGCTCACCCTTGGCGCTAATGGTTGGCTGATCAATTTTGAAAGTATATTTATTTGTGTAAAACATATCATTAACAGAAAGTACCACATTCATTTTTTTATTCAGCAAAGATCTGTTGACAGAAAAATTCAACTGTCCAACCGGGTCTATCTCGTAAAAATTTTGCAGTCCTTTTAAACGCATAAATCCATTCAGTGTAAATGCCCACAATTTTGAAGGTTTAAAATTGTGATAGGTAAAAAATGTCCAGGAACCTCTTTTATAATCCAACGGCCTTCCGCCGTATAACCCGGAATAGTCACTGTGGTTATATTGTGCGCCTGCATAAAAAACATATTTGTCACCGGGGGGAATACCTCCGGTTACTCTTACATAGGTTTCTTTATTTTTCCCGATATTATCAAATGTGCGATACACAATAGAATCCGGCTGGTAGGTAACACTGGTAAAAATATCCTTTATATCATTGATACCAATTGATACAACCGGGAAATCATCTGCCTGGATATTGAATTCGTAGGTGGTAGTGAACTGCGGTTTCAAACGCGGGTTGCCAATTTCAAAAAGATATTGGTCAATAAGTTTCCGATAGGGATTCAATGCTTCATAATACGGCCTGCTAATGCTTTTTCGATATACCAGGTTTCCCGTCAGCATAAAGCCCATCATTTTAAACAGGTCACGCCTGATATATACATAAGGAAAAAAATCAGTGCGGTTAATATTTAGGGATGTATCATCTGGAAACAATTGCGTTCCCGAGATATTGGTATATTCCATCCGAAGACCTGGTTTAACCGTAAAGCCTGCAAACGTTTTTGACAGTTGCAGGTATAAAGAGCCGATCTCTTCTTTGTATTTAAACCGGTTGCTTTGAGAACTATCCAGTTTATTGCTGCTGCCATCATTTATATAATAAAAAGAACTGTTGCGGCTATTGCTGCTGTTGAATTTTCCACCTGTTTCCAAAGTATATTTCCTGGGTAGTTTCCATACTAGATCCGATGTAACAGTAATTATATTTTTCCTGCCATCTACATCACCCTTACCGCTTACACTGTCGTTGGCTGGCTGTAAGTATTCATTTAAATAAGACTGCTGGTTTTTATTCCGGAAAAAATCAAAGCTTATTTCTGTTTCCCAATTGCTACCCAGGGAATCTATTTTTAATTTGGCATAAATATCATTGCTGATAAAATTGGATGTACTCCTGTTGTTTATCATCGAAGCGTTTTTCCCGATTTGGGTATTGGTTACCAGGTCATACACATCAATATCATTTTCTGCATTGCTTTTATTATTGTTGGTAGAAAAACGCATGTCATACCCAATGGTCAATGTTTTATTGAGTTCGGCATCTATCCCAAAGTTGATAAAATGGTTGGCACCGGGATATCGTGTATACGCTTTCTGATCGTACAAGGTATCCTTGTTCAAATACCTGTTGCTGTTGAGTTCCTCAAAATTATTGCGGTTGGTATAATTGTAGGAAAACGATGTGTTTATTTTATTTACACTCCGGTTCAAATTAAAACCGCCAAATTTTGTATTAAGTTTCCCTTGGAAATACCCGGCATTTACACTACCGCTGGTTCCTAGCTTTACTCCCTTTTTTAAAACGATATTGATAATACCCCCGCTGCTGGCTGCATCAAATTTTGCAGAAGGAGTTCTCAGTATCTCAATCTTTACAATGCTGTTGGCGGGTAAACTCTTTAATAAACTCGTAAGGTCTGCTGCACCCAATTTTACTTCCCGCCCGTTTATCTGAACAACAGCGGGTGTTGCACTGTTAAGATAAACATTGCCATCCTGGTCAACAATGGCGCCCGGCGTTTTTTCCAGCACTTCATAAGCATTACTGCTGCTATTGGCCAAAGGCTCAGCATCCACAATGGTTTTATCATCTTCCTGTTTGATCATTTGTTTACGGGAAACAACTACTACGCTTCCCAGGTCGGTGGTTTTAGTACGCCAGGTTAAATTGAAATTAAGGCTGCTGTCTTTTACGGCGATGTGCTGCCATATCTCGGCTGTACCGGTAGCTGTAATTTTAAGCAGGTAATTTTTATAGGCGGCCACAGTAAAGCTTTGCCGGTCGCTTATATTTTTTGTAGTTATCACATTACTATCCGGCAGGTTGTATAATATTGCTGTACCCAAAAGTGAATTGCTTTTGGTTTCGTTTTTCATAACAATGTTTACTCTCAACTGCTGGCTTGAAACTGCATTCGCGTTAAAAAAAAGGATAGCCAGGAAAAAAAATTGTTTCATTTGTATATTTAAGAAAAGCACCCCGAAGGTGCTTTTAATGTAGTGATCCGAAAAAATAAATCTGCAAAAGGCTTGTTATTTTTCGTTGAACAGGTCTTTTTTATCTACCACTTTTACCTTTGTACCTTTTTTAAGTGTTTTACTCACCGCTTCATAAGGGCCCGAAATAACCATCTGGCCAGGTTTAAGACCGCTGGTTATTTCGATAAAATTGATATCCTGAATTCCTGTTGTTACTTTTACTTTTGAAACTTTATCAGCAGAATCCTTTACAAACACCACTACTTCCAGGTCATCCATATCACTGGTGGAAGATTCATTGGCTTTAATTTCAGCATCATCCTTTTTCTTACCGGCAACCGGTGCGGCAGTGCTGTCACTTTTATCACGTGTAGTAACGGCATTGATAGGAACGCTTAATACATTGATCTGCCTGCGTGTTTGAATATCGGCGTTGGCACTCATGCCCGGACGGAAAGGAAAATTGCCTTTTCCTAAAAGATCCCGGTAGCTATCTGCCAGAATTCTTATAAATACTTTGTACTGTGTAACATCGTTGGTAGCGCCGGCCAGTGCACCTGATGTAGCCGCCCCGTTATTGCTACTGGCTATTTGGGTAACGATACCCTTGAACTTGCGGTCGCTGTAAGCATCTATTGTTACCAATGCACTATCACCCAGTTTTACTTTTGGAATATCATTTTCTCCTACATCAACTCTTATTTCAATTTTATCCATATCTGCAATACGCAAAATTTCGGTACCCACATTGAAACTATTACCGGCAACACTCTCTCCTTTTTTTACATTCAATAAACTTACCACTCCATCCATCGGCGCCAGTATAGCGGTACGGCTCAGATCTTTATTGGCTTTATCCAAACTTGAAACTGCTGTTTGAACGCCCGCCTGTCCGCCCCTGATACCCTGCACTGCCGCGTTATAATTTGCCTGGGCAGCTTTATAATTTGCATCGGCTATATTAAATTCACTCTGACTGATCACCTTATCATCAAACAATTTTTTCTGCATATCATAGGTTTTCTTCGCCTGCTCCTGCTGTGCTTTAAGTGCTGCCAGCGCTGCCTGGGAATTGGCTACCTGTGCCTGGCTTTGTGCCACACCACTGGCAGCCTGGTTACGCTGAATATTGTATATATCTGCATATATACGTGCCAGTAATTGCCCTTTCTTTACTGTATCACCTTCAGCAACGGTCAATTCAGTTATTTCGCCACTGATGTCAGGACTTACTTTAACTTCTACTTCGGGATAAACTTTTCCGCTTGCATTTACCAATTCAATAATGGTGCGGTTCTGTGCTTTTTCGGCAGTTACTTTCAATCCTTCTGCTTTGCCAAATGTTCCCATTTTTGATAACACTACCAGTATTATCAGCAATGCCACAATACCTATCAATAACCATTTTGTTTTTTTCTTCATGTTGTTATTTATTCGGGTAATTTATAGAATGTGTTTCTTCTTACAATTTTAAACCAAGGCCTTTATAAAATTCCAATACTTTCATTTTGAAAACATAGTCAAACTGGTTGATGCTGTATTCTAATTTTGCTCTTAGCAAATTGTTTTGCGTGGTTATAAGATCGAAAGTATTGAGCATCCCTACTTCAAAACGTTTGTTGGCATAATCGTAGGTTTGCTGGGATGAATTAACAGATTTTTTGGAGGCATTGTATTTTTCCAATGCTATCACTGCTGCATTATGTGCCTGGTATATATCCTGTTTCAGTTGCTGATCATCAGATAACTTTTGCAACTCGAGGGTTTGAATATTGAGTTTAGATCTTTCGTAATTGGTTCTGAGACTTCCTCCATTAAAAATCGGAACGCTGAGGCTTATGCCGATGTTTTGGGAAAGGTTGTCTATGATCTGCGTACCAAATGCGCTTGGTCTAACATAACCTAATAAAGCACCTTGTTGAAAAACGGGTTGTTGTATATCCACAAGTGTACCGTTTACGTCTACTTTAGGTCCGCCAAAACCAATAGGCTCATACCTCAAAATTTCCTGGTTGTAAAAGGGAGCTTTTTTAAATGCCACGTAACCGGAGCCAATTCCTCCAAAAGCCGATAGCGATGGATACATAGATCCCCTTGCCGCTGCTCTATTTTTTTCCGCAGCCTTCAGTTTAAATGCATTTACCTGTTGCAAAGGTTGATTGGTAAGTGCTAACTGGTACACGGCATCTGGCATCAGGTCAGCGATTGGCTCTACCGGTATTGATTCTACCGGTGGGGTATCTACTTCAAAAAGGGCCGCTGCATCAATACTCATAAAAGATTTAAGCGTGAGTATTGATTGGGTAATGGCCCCTTTAGCATTAATATAATTCACGCTGTCGAGCGCCAGCTGAGCTTCTAACTGAACTAGGTTTAGCTCCGGCAGCGTACCTGCCTGTACCTGTTTACGTGTATTGTTAAGTTGTTCCGTAGTTTGTGCAACCTGGACTTTTGTAATTTTTTCCTGTTCAATTGCCAGCAATATTTGCAGATACGCATTGGCGGCACTCAGGGCAATATCATTCTTTATTTTTCCTACATTAGCCACAGCTGCTTTCAGCTCCCATTCATTAGCAGCGATGGTATTTTTTTTACTGTAAAAATTAAATATATCAGCGCTTGTCTGGAGTTGCATACCAGCCTGTAGTGTAGTTGTATTTATACGGGTAAAATTTACAGGGTCCTGACCATTACCATTATTTACGCTCGTATTACCGGTAAAAGATGCGTTGGGATAGCGGGACAATTTACTTTGATTGTAAGTGAGTGCCTGTAATTTAGCCTGTACCTCGTTTTGTTTTACACCCAGATTATTGGTCATTGCATAGTCCACAATAGTCTTAAGGTTCCATTTCTCCTGGGCAGAAACAGTGATCGCTGATATGCTAAAAAAGGCTGATAAGATATAAATGCGCATTCATAAAAGTATTATATGTAAAGTTAGCACACACAGCCAATATTATAAGCGGTGTTGCAGAAAGATTTTGAAAGTCATTCCAGCCCTCTTTTAAGTTGGAAATCATTCTATTTAACCGGGAAATACCTGCTTCGTAGTTTTTCAAACAGAACAATATTCAGAAAAATAAGGAACATCCCGTAAAAGATGTCTTCGAAAGGTATGGTATAAATCCGAATACCCAGATTTTCAGCATTGTTGTATAATACTACCGGTATGGCTGTAAGAAACCCGTTTACCAGCAGGAAAGGAATAAGTATGACCACATAGGAGATAAGGAAAATGGCGCTGTTGAATTGCCGAAAGTGTTTCCTGAAAGTAAAAAAAAGCAACAGGAATACCGACAGACCGATAAAAGTAAATACTGTATAATTTTTTTGGTAAAACACAATGCCGGTGACGAGTAAAATAATTGCTAACAGTTTTAAAAAAGTATCCCCTCTTTTTTCATTTTTAATGCCAGGGAAATAACAACGGATGCATTCATAAATAAATACGCAGCAATAGGGAACTATAAAAAAGAAAAGGATTTCTTCGAGGGGTAAATCAAAATATTTTATACCGGTAATGTAATTTTCATTGAAACTCCACACGCCCTGTTTGGTAAAATAGCTATCCCATATTATGTATAGAACGGCAGGAAATATCATCGCTGGAAATAAATATTTCCATTTTTTATAAAACGCTACTTTTTTATCGAAGCTTAATGCTAACGGGCCGGCGAGGGAGGCTGCCAAAATGAGGAAATATGTGTAATGTGTATTCAATAAGATTTTAAAACCTTATAGGTTTTTCTTTTGCTGTAGTTTTTTATCCGCCTTCACCTTCTCCCAATACTTTTTTGCTACCCACAACATACCAAAACTTTCCCCATGCTCCTTTCCTAAATGTTTGTGGTGCATTTTATGGGCCCAGCGGATGGTTTTTACATAGCTGTTATTGCTCCGGGTAAACCATTTAAACCGTTGATGAATGATGACTTCATGCACCAAAAAATAAGCGAGGCCATACAAGGCAATGCCAAATCCTATGGCAGCTATCCAATAAACTTTATTTTGCAAACCAAGCATAATACAAAGCCAGCTCGGTATAGCGAATATGAGAAAAAAAGCATCGTTCTTTTCAAAAAAACCAGGCTCAGGCTGGTGATGGTCTTTGTGCAGGTACCATAAAAAGCCGTGCATCACAAACCGATGTGTGAGCCAGGTAATGCCTTCCATGATAAAGAAAGTACCAAAGACAATGAATAAGAAAAGAATCCAGTTCATAAAAAAGTTCTGAGCAATAAAAAAAACATGGCTTGTATCAATAACAAATTTACTGCGAATTTGTTTTGTTTTTGAAAGGGTAAAACATGAAAAATCAGCAACAGCAACATACTGATAACAAACCAGGAAATATAATTAAACATTGGTATTTGTCCGTTTCCCAGCCAAGTCCAGTAACCCAGCTTTACTGCAACGGGTTCTATAAGCCAGTCGAAAACTACGGCGAGTGTGGCACCGTCCATTACAATGCTGAATGCTTTAATCTGTTTAACAGGCCGTTCCATTTCTTCACTTAGTTTTTTGGAAATACTGCTAAGTAAATGATGTACTGCTACCCCACAGCAATATATAATGATGAACCAGTTTACACCAATTATATAAGGCACATTTTTAAACCCGGGACCCAGCACGGTTCCATATGTATAATTGCCAAAAAGCCGGCCGGTAGTTGTTCCTATCAGCTCCACCACAATACCGGTAATAAAACAGGTGATGAAAAACAGTAGCAGCCAAACACTGATCTTTTTCTGCGTATAAAACAGTAACCCGGCCATTAATAACAAATGAAGCGGGGTAGTAAGTACAAAGTTGCTTTCTTTAAAAAACAAAAGGCCTGCCAGGCCTACCAGGTGAAAAAGCATGGCAATGGCTGTTGCAATATGGTATCGGGAAAATTGGGTCAATGTGAATGCCTGCCTTTTTTCTTATAATCCTTTTCAATGATGGCTGCAGTTATGGCTGCACTTTTAAGGCAAAGCGGTATTCCACCACCGGGATGTACCGTACCACCACAGCAATATAAATTCTTAATAGAAGATATAAAATTAGGCTGGCGTTTAAATGCAGCCATGCGGGTGTTGGAACTGCTGCCATACAGGGAACCCATGTAGCTGCCTGTTTGTTGTTCTATGGCTACCGGGTCCATGATGGTTTCTGACTCTATTAAAAGGGAAACATTTGTTTTTAGTAAGCGGTCTAGTTTGGCAATGATGAATTGCCTGGCCTGCTGTTTCAGTAATTCCCAGTTTTGGCCGCTATTGGCCGGCACATTTATCATTACAAACCAGTTTTCTTTACCTGCAGGTGCATGCGCCGTTTCCTGTTTGGAGGTAATGTTTACATACACGGTAGGATCTGCATATAATTGTTTCTTATTAAAAATATGACTGAATTCGTCCGGGTAATTATTACTAAAAAATATATTGTGAAGATCAAGATCGCTGAATCTCTTGTTGATCCCCCAGTAAAAAATAAGGGCACTGCTGCTGCGTTCCTGCTTTATAATTTTTTGCGCTTTGTCAACCCGGTTCACCAGGTGCTTCCAGGTAAAATACATGTCAGCATTGCTCACAATAACATCGGCATAAATATTCTCGTCTTTCAAAACAATTCCTTTGGCCGCTCCTTCTGTGTGAATGATACGATCTACCGGGGTATTAAAATGAAATTGTACTCCTTTTTTTAATGCGAGCTGGTGAAGGGCATTGGTAATACTGATCATACCACCTTGGGGATAATAAACGCCACGGTTTAATTCCAGGTGTGGTATCAAACTTAGCATGGCCGGGGCTTTGTAAGGATTGCTGCCATTGTAAGTGGCAAACCGGTTAAATATCTGCCTTGCTTCTGACGTTTTAAATTGTTTGCTGTTGTAGGTATCAAAACTGTTGAAGAGATAAGGAAGTTTTACCGCACCGATGGCTTTAAATATCCTTTTATGCAGCCAGGTCCCCCGCTTATGTAAAGAATAATTAAGGAAAACACTGCCTACATTATCGTACAGTTTTTGGGAATCCGATAAATATTTTTGCAGGTTAGCTGCCGGCTCAGTTGTTTTTTCCTGTAGTTCTGTTGCAAATAAATTATTATCTGCAAAGGCATCTATACTTTTCCCTGTTTCAAAAAAATATTTACAGGTAACATTAACAGGCTTGTATTGCAGGTATGGTTCAATGGGTTCGCCGGCATCGGCAAATAATTCTTCTATGTGACCGGGCTGGGTAAATAAAGAGGGGCCGGCATCAAAACGGAAACCATCTTTTTCAAACATAGATAATTTACCGCCGGGAGTTGAATTGCGTTCGTACACACTTACTTCAAAACCCTGTATGGCCAGTCGTATAGCTACCGCAATTCCTGCTACGCCGCTTCCAATAATAATAGCTGATTGTTTACTGGTCATATTCAAACTCCTGTTGCTGCAAGATAAGTTTCCAGCTTTGGAAAAGCAATTTTAAACCAGGAAGTATACAAATGAGGTTCGTTTTTTATTGATTGGCGGATGGTACCCATCTTATTAAAAACATAATTGTTCACTTCATCATTATCGGGAACTATGGTTCCTTCAAAAGTACCGGTGAATACGTGATCCACCTCATGTTCGCTAAGCCCATTATCAAAATTGGTCTGGTAAGTAAAACTAAAAACCTTTCGGAGTTCTGTTGTAAAGCCCATCTCTTCCTGTAACCTGCGCCCCGCAGCAGCAAGTGTATCTTCCCCGGGTAAGGGATGGCTGCAGCAGGCGTTGGTCCAAAGGCCTGCACTATGGTACTTGCCAAGCGCTCTTTGCTGAAGCAGCATGTCACCCTTAGTATTAAAAATAAAGATGCTAAATGCCCTGTGTAGCAACCCTTCCCGGTGGGCCTGCATTTTATCCATGCTTCCCAGTGCCTCATCGGCTTCATTTACTAAAATTACCTTTGACAATTTTTTTTGTTTTAAAATATATTCAGCTGGCTTCTAAGCCCCGCACGCATAAATATCAGTGCTTTTGAATAATTGGGAATACGCACCCGGTTATTCAGCAACAAGTCCGGCTTTGCCTTTTTTATTTTTTTAAAAAGAGACAAGTAATATTTATAAGCTACGTACACTCCAAATTTTGCTTTAACAGGTAATTGTATAATTCCCTGGTAGGCATTGGCAAAATCTTTTTCAATATCATCCTCAATCTGCTTTTTCACAGCAGGTGTAAAGTTCCTGAAATCTATACCGGGGAAATAAGTGCGGTTGAGTTCTTCAAAGTCTGCTTTTATATCTCTTAAAAAATTGATCTTTTGAAAAGCTGCTCCCAACGCCTGTGCCGATGGCTTCAATTTTTCGAAACCCGTTTTGTCTCCATTACAAAAAACATACAGGCACATCAACCCTACTGCTTCGGCGCTTCCATAAATATATTCCTGGTAACCTTTTAAATCGTATTTGGATTTATTAAGATCGAGTTCCATGCTGTAAAAAAAAGCTTCTACCAGTTTTACATCGATGTTATAGGCATGTACCGTGCGCTGAAAGCTATTAAGAATGGGGTTAAGACTGATCTTTGATTCAATGGCTGCGTACGTCTGTTTTTTAAACTCTTTCAGTAAAGCAGCTTTATCAAATTCATGAAAAGTATCTACTATCTCATCAGTAAAGCGAACAAATCCGTAAATATTGTAAATAGGCGTACGCAATGATGCATGTAACAGCAAAATAGCACTGCTGAAGGAGGTGCTGTACTTTTGCGTAGTGAGTTTGCTGCACTCCTCGCTTACTGTATGAAAAAGATGCATCATGATGCGCTAAATTAGCTGTTAAATTCTTTTAATATTTCTCTTGCTACCACTTCCCCGCTTATTAATGATGGCGGAACCCCGGGCCCAGGCACTGTTAACTGTCCGGTGTAGTAGAGGTTGCTTATTTTTTTGCTTTTTAAAGAAGGTTTTAAAATAGCAGTTTGTGTTAATGTATTCGCCAAACCATAGGCATTCCCTTTAAAAGCATTATAGTCATGTACGAAATCTGATACTGAATAGGATCTTTTAAAAACAATGAAATTTTTTATTTGTTCCCCTGTTTGCTTTTCAAAACGATCCAGTAATTTTTCAAAATATTCATTCCTCAATTCTTCCGTATCACCTTTTAAACCTGCGGCCACCGGCACCAGGAAAAATAAATTTTCGTTGCCCTCCGGTGCTACCGTGTCATCTGTAACCGATGTGGCGCTAACATAAAACAAAGGATCAACGGGCCATTCCTTTGTTTCATAAATTTCTTTCCCATGCTGCTGAAAATCTGTATCAAAAAACAAATTATGATGCCTGATATTCTTTAGTTTTTTATTGATGCCTACATAGTAGATCAGGCAGGATGGAGCCATCACCCTTGTTTCCCAATAAGCTTCTTTATAACTCCTGCTTTGTGCCGGTAACAATTTACTTTCAATAAAATGATAATCTGCTGCACCTATAATTACATCAGCCTCATATTCCAAAAATAAATTAGCTACACCTGTATTGCTTACTATTACTTTTTTTACCTTACCGTTGTCAATCTCCAGCTGGTGCACCTCCTTATTAAATTCGAACTTCACCCCCAATTCTTCTGCAAGCCTTTGCATCCCACTTACCACTTCATGCATACCGCCTTTAGGATACCAGGTGCCGAGCTTTATATCTGCGTAATTCATGAGGCTGTAGAGCGCCGGAATCTTTTCCGGCAGAGCACCTAAAAACAACACCGGGAATTCCATCAACTGCCTGAGTTTGGGATTCCTGAAAAATTTACCAACATGTTTTTTCATGGAAGTAAATACATCCAGTTTCAATAGCCCTTTTGCCAGGTCTGCGTCAATAAATTCTGTCAATGATCTGCCTGGTTTTTGTACCAGTTTGTTTATACCCACATCGTATTTGAAAGCGGCTTCTTTTAAAAACGATTCTAATTTTTCTCCTGATCCTTTTTCTATTGATTCAAACAAGTCTTTCATTTTGTTATAATCAGCAGGAATGTCCATCTGTTCTGCTGGCCACCAGACCCTGTAAGACGGATCTAGTCTTTTCAGGTCATAATAATCAGCTACGCTCTTTCCAAAACTATTGAAATACTTTTCGAATACATCCGGCATCCAGTACCAGCTTGGACCCATGTCAAATGTAAACCCCGCCTCCTCAAATTTTCTTGCCCGTCCGCCAGCCATGTTATGTTTCTCCAATACTGTTACATCCCATCCCGCCCGGGCCATAAAAGAAGCGGCTGAAATTCCGGCAAAGCCACTTCCTATCACAATTATTTTTTTCACCCGCCTAAAATAAGATTATTGGAAATAAGAATTCATTAATACCTGTTCATCTGTTGTTTTAATAATTTTCTTGCAAAGTGAATCCTGCTTTTTATTGTTCCCAGTGGCTCACTATACAGGCTGGCAATTTCATTGTATTTATATCCCTCAAAATATAAGAGGAACGGGTCCTTAAAAATAACAGGCAACTGATGAAGACTCTCCTGTATATCTTTTAGAGCGAGCCCTGTTTCCGCCGCATTTGATACTGCCGATTGTTTACTATTGATCAGCAATTCATTTGGTGTATCATCTTTTACAATGTTGAAACGTTTGGTTTTTCTATAATCATTTATAAAAATGTTGCGCATTATAGTATATAACCATGCCTTTATATTGGTTCCCACGTTGTATTTTTCCTTATTCACCAGTGCCCTTAACATGGTTTCCTGCAATAAATCCCTCGCCGACTCATTATCGCGGGTAAGTGTTAAAGCAAAAGGTTTCAGGTGATCTGCATTGCTTAGCAACATGCCATTGAATTCCGTCCCACTCATTTTGTTTACTTTTTGGTGAGTTAAAGTTAAACAAACGATTTGCCAAAAGGATTTTTGTTTAATTAAACACGAAAATTGGCTATAAACTCTCCACAAAACTCATAGATTCAGCCAAAGTGCGCTTAAAGTAAACCGGGGGTTTGATCTTTTTTTCGTAGCTGTAGGTGATTTTCCCCGAAATAATGATAGGAATTGGTCTTGATTGTTGCTCAAGGTTGAACAAAAATTTATCGAAACGAAAGTTGACACCCATGTTGGTAAGATGACAATAAATATAATCCGGTTCTTTATGTTGGGTTACATAGGCAAGGTCTTCCAACGGCAAATTTGCTCCCATATATATTACGCCTACCCCTTTTCTTTTCAATAAAAAATGAATGAATAATAATCCCAGTTCATGATATTCTCCTTCCGGTAAAAAGAGCAATACTTTTTTTGCTGAACTAAGGGCAGGTTTGCAGTTTTCGATACCTGCAATCAGTTTTTGTCGCACCATATTCGACACAAGGTGTTCCTGGGCAGGATTTATATGGTTGGTTAACCAAAGTATCCCGATCTTTTCCAAAAAAGGAAAGATGACATTCATGATCATTTTTTCCAAACCTTTTGCACTTATGTACACGTCAAGGGTGGCTGAAAATGCATCCATATCCATACTGATCATATTGTTGACAAGGTCATTAACAATACGTTCCTGTTGAGCCTCTGACTGGTTGAGCAATAAGATCTTCTCACTCATTTCGTCAACACTCATTTTATCTATATGAGATATTTTAAATCCATACTTATTGAGCAGGGCTATGTTTAAAATCGTTTTAAGTTCTTCGTTGCTATAATACCTGATGTTGGTAAAACTCCGGCTTGGTTTAAGAAAATTGTATCGCTGTTCCCATATACGTAATGTATGGGCTTTTATGCCGGAAAGATTGGAAAGGTCTTTTATGGTAAATGAGTTCATGGAATTATTTCCATACTACAACCGAACAGTAAAAAGGTTGGGTTTTTAAAAATATTTAAAAGGAGCGGGCTGGTAAATTTTTAAAAAATTTCTCTGTCAGGTTGTTTTTAGGAAAAAGTATGGACCAGCCGGTAAGAAATATTATTTTAAAATCTGTAAGTACAGATGCATTCTCCAGGTACCATAATTCCAGTTGTCCTTTATAGGGATAGATAATATTTGTATAGGCTGCTTTAGGATCCGAAGCATCTGACACAATTTTTTCTTCATCCCTGAATACAACAGAACCAATGCCGGTGATACCCGGTTTGGAGAAATAGATCTTTTGCTTTACTTCGTCATTGTATATGTTATAACTAACGGGCATCAGTGGCCTGGGGCCTACAATGCTCATATCTCCTTTTAAAACATTAATGATCTGCGGCAATTCATTGATCTTACTCATGCGTAAAAATTTTCCGAAAGCTGTAACCCTGGGATCGTTTCTTAAAGTGATCTCAGCAGTTCCTATATTGGGGCTGTTCTTCAACATGGTAGCAAACTTATAAATGTCGAAGGGTTTATTGAGATAGCCAATCCTTTTTTGGAAATAAAAAACTTCTTTTTCTCCGGTAAACAATAAAATGATGATTACAGGGAGAAGTATGGGTGATAAAATAACAAGGGCGATACCCGCAATAATAATATCGAGTAGTCTTTTAATAGACTTGTACATACCGGACGGGGTGTTTACATAGACAGCTTGTATCATTAGAAACAACTTTTAATTTTGTCTGCAACTCTCTGCAAGTCTGTATCGGTGATATTGGTACTGCAGGGAATGCTAAGGCAATGCTGGTAAATGTGGTTGGACCTGTCTGTCTTATTGTAAAAAATATTGTTTTTAAACATTCTTAATTGGTTCATGGGAACCCAGAATGGACGGCTTTGCATTTTATCATCATTCAAAGCTTTTAATACTTCCCGTTGTTTACTTGTTTTAATAGTAGGCAACCACCAGTTAGGATTCACGGCTTCATCTACTTCCTGGAAGCTGATATCTCCTACTCCCTCCAATGCATTTTTATAAAAAGCAATAATCTCTTTTTTTCGTTGAAGAAACCCGGGCAATTGTTCCATTTGTGCTACACCCATGGCTGCTGCTACATTTACAAGCCTGTAATTATACCCAATTTCATCATGAATATATTCAAAAGGATCACTCTTAGCCTGGGTAGTTAAATGTTTTGCTTTTTTAGCCAGTGCTTCATCATTGGTAACGACCATGCCGCCCCCGCCCGTAGTAATTACTTTATTTCCGTTGTAGCTGAAAGTACCCATCAATCCAAAACTGCCGGCGTGCTTACCTTTGTAATAGGAACCCAGGGCCTCGGTACTGTCTTCAATTACAACAAGGTTGTATTGTTGCGCCAGGCCAAGCAAACGATCCAAATCGCAAATATTGCCTAAAACATGTACGGGCATGATAACCGGGATTCTTCTGCCATCTTTTTTATAATGGCAGGCGCCGTTCTTTTGTTCTGTTTCATTTTCCAGGAATTCCTGTAGGAGGTCGAGATCCATTTGCCAGTTTTTTTCATCGGCATCAATTAAAATAGGATCAGCACCGGTATATTTTATGGAATTGCAGGTCGCGATAAAAGTAATATTTGGAGTAATGATGTAGTCATTTTGATCCACACCCATCATTACCAGGCAAATGTGTAATGCAGTGGTTCCACTGCTGGTAGCAACGGCATATTGGGTTCCGGCAAATTCAGCAGTCATTTTTTCGAACTGATCTACGTAAGCTCCAACGCTGCTTACCCAACCTGTTTCAATGCATTCTGTCACATATTTAAGTTCGTTGCCGCCCATATTAGGGCCAGAAAGTAAAAGCATAAGGGGGTAATTAACTATTTGGTATTGTACAAAGAATATGCAAACCTATAAAAAAAAATTGCTCCCGCCTAAAGGAGGAGCAATGCATTATAAAAATTTGCGGCTTAAATATTCCTGAATTTTTGCGAGAAAGAATCAGTAACGATCCCCGTGCTCAAAAGAGTGTAAATTTCTCTTACTCCATCCGGCACTTTTTTGGTAATGGTAAAGCCTAATTCATTTTTTATTTTATCAAAGTTAACCCTGTAGTCTCTTGGGTCCTCGTTCATTTCAACATAGTTTACTTTGGTGTCCGGCACCACTTTGCAAACTTCTTCAATGATCATTCCTTTATTGTAATTTTCTTCGGTGGTGCCCACATTAAAAACATTGGCCCGTACTTTAGATTCATCACTTTCCAGCACCAATACTACTGCCCTGGCCAGGTCATCTACATGGCAATATGGACGCCAGAATTGTGCTCCCCATATTTCCTGCTCACCGTTAATGGTGGCATTGCGGGTAAATTCATTTACAGTCAAATCGAAACGTATGCGTGGAGAAAAACCATATACTGTGCTAAAACGCAGCGCAGTGGAACAAATATTTGAATCTTTTCTCTCTTCTAATAAATATTTTTCAAATTTCACTTTCAATTCTGCATACAATGAAACAGGATTCAATTCAGATGTTTCTACTACGAAGGAATCAGGGTCTGGCATTTTCCCGTAATTGCTGCAGGTGCTGGCAAATACAAAACGTTTTACGCCTGCTTTTTCTGCGGCTTCAAATAATGCCACACTTCCATCCCAGTTAGTTTCATGAGCTTCTTCGCTAAATTTCTTGCAGGCAGGGTCGCCTACTATAGCTGCCAGGTGAGCAATGGCATCAATGCCTTTTAAAGCACCGGAAACTTCGGTTTCATTTCTCACATCGCCTTTAACAAATTCAAAATCCGGGTGAAGCATTACATCATACAATGCATCTCCTCCAAATTTTAAACTATCAAACGCTCTTACTTTATATCCTTTATCTAATAATTGACGAACTAATACGGAGCCAATATACCCCGCGCCCCCTGTAACGAGTACTTTCATAAAATGTGTAAGTTTTCTTTGCGGGGCAAATATACTAAAGCTATGCGTAGAATTATGCTGTCTTTAAATGAGCAATTGTTGCGGGTTCGAGGATCCTGGCAGGATTGCCCACCACTTTTACATTATCGGGTATATCTCTTACTACCACAGATCCGGCACCCACTATCACATTTCTGCCGATTATAATACCTTCCTTCACTACAGACTTGGCACCAATAAAGCTGTTTTCGCCCACTTTTACATTGCCACACAACACAGCACCGGGGCCTACATGCGCAAAATCACCTATTTCACACTCATGTTCTATAACGCTGTACGTATTGCAGATAACACCCGTACCTATTTTTGCAAAAGCGTTGATGGTTACATTGGCGGCAACCATTACACCATGAGAAGCTATTGTTACGGTATGATCGATGGTAGAAGTAGGATGAACCGCATTGATCGGAACCAGGTTCCTTACGGCAAGATTGTTGAAAATATTTCTACGGATGCTGTTATTGCCTGTGGCAATAAAAAAATCCTGTTGTGTAAGGGCTTTAATGCCTGTATCAGATAATTCTTTTCCGAAATATTTAAGGGAAAGCGGATTGGACTTTTTTTCCTCCGAATCGCAATAGCCTGTGGTTTTAATACCTAATGCATGCAGGATCCCGTTAATTACATAGGAATGTCCTGAGTAACCTATTAGTATCATGATATTGGAATTTAATTGAAATATTAACTTTCAACTATAACTTAACGCACCAGGTAATTTTTTTATTGTATTTGAACGGTTATTTTACAGCAAAAGCGATGCTGTATCCTTGTGTAATACATTTGTTTAGTCTAATTTTGCCCGATGAGCAAGCAGCCCGGACCCGTTATCTTATTTATCGGCAAAAAAGATGATTATTTTTCACAAATTGCAGCAGACTATTTAAGCGGGCATTTACCCGGGTCAACGATCGTTTACAGTTCAAGGCATGAGGCCATTCCCGATACGGTTAAAAACTGGAAAGGGGATTATCTCATTTCTTATTTATCGCAGTGGATAATACCTGCCGCGGTTTTAGAAAATGCCGCTATTGGTGCATTAAACCTGCACCCCGGCAGTCCCGAATACCCGGGTATTGGCTGCACCAATTTTGCTATTTATAATAAAGAAAAGGAATTTGGAATAACCTGCCATTATATGCTCCCAAAAGTTGACAGTGGCGTAATTGTAAAAGTTACCCGGTTTCCGCTCTATTCTTCTGACTCTGTGTATTCTCTTACCATGCGTTGCTATGCCGCCATTTTGAGTACTTTTTTTGAATTATTAGATGAAATATTAGCCGGAAAAGTACCCGCTGCAAATGGCGATCAATGGCAGAGAAAAGCCTATACCAGAAAACAATTGAATGAGTTATGCGAGCTTACCAGGGACATGAATGAAATGGAAATTGAAAAAAGAATAAAAGCAACCACTTTCGGTCAACGTCAATGGGCCCATTATAAGTGAGTACCTGTTTTCACCTTAAAAAATAGTAATGGATCCATTATCACCCGGAACGGAGGCTTCTAAAAATATAGCATCAAAAATTATTCTTTTTTTTGACCTGGCCGACATCGCTTTTCATAAATATTTACCCAATAAATTCCTGTTACATGCGCTCTGTATCAGAAAGAGTAACGAGGCTATTTACCGGCAGTTAACGGAACACGCCTCCCTATGGCCGGAAGTAATTCAAAAAGATGTGGCGCTGCTCTTAAATCATTATGATATCTGGTTTACCCAATTTGATGATTTCCTCAAGACAAAAACATTTGCGCTCAACGAAGCCTTTATTTTTTATCACCTGGATGATCAGAGCGCTTTCCCCAAAACCAGTGCGAAAAATATTTACGATTATTGCAAAAAACAGCTGTAATAAATGCTATTGATAAAGGAGTGCAGTGTATTCCTGCAGCATGGTTTTCCAAAAAATTTCTCTCGGAAAGTTATTGTAAACAAAGTGGTATTGTTCTTCTGCCATTGCTTTCATTTCACCGGGGTGAGCTATAGCCCGGGTTAGTTGCTCTTTAAGGCTTTCTGTATCCTGGTCTTTAAACAAAAGTCCTGTTTTTCCATGAATCACTATATCAACATTGCCCGGTATACTGCTGCACAATATGGGCAATTTCATTACAGAGGCCTGGAGTAGTACATTGGGGAACCCTTCCCGGTAAGTAGGGAATACAAAAAAATCAGCAAGCGCCATATAATATTCAACATATTCTGTCCAGGCAACATGAATGATCGCGGGGTTGCTGCCGATCGCATTTTCTATATGAATGGGCAAAGGATCCAGGGATCTTTCAAAATCCCCGGTCAGTATAAGCCTTAAAGAAGCATTATTTTTTTGTATTGCTTCAAATACGGTGATTAATTCAACAATACCTTTATCTGCAACCAGCCTTCCCGTAAAAAGCAAATACATCATTCCGGTGTGGTGATCAATTTTTTGTTTGATGACTGCCAAAGTAGCCGGATCTAGCGTATCCTTATTAAACCTTCCCGTATCTACCCCATTGGAAGATCCTTTGCCTATGATGGTAAGTTTTGCAGGGGAACAAAATTTATGTTCAATGATAAACTTTTTCATAGAATCGCCGTTGGGCCAAACGTTGGTAGCGGCAGCGTAGGTAAGCTTTTCTATAAATTTTAATAGTTTTAATTTCAATCCTTTCTCCACCATTAAGGGCAGGCCCGCAACCGTATGAATTCTTACCTGGGTGCTGCATATCCATGCAGCCAACATTCCCAGCAAACCTGCTTTGGGTGTGTGTGTATGAACAATGGCTGGTTTTTCTTTGCGTATTATTTTTATTAATTGAACGAGGCTTTTCAGGTCCTGCCAGGGGGTGATCTTTCTTGTCATGGCCACCACAATATGCCTGCAATGCTCGTTTTTTATAACATCTTCGAGCTCGGGCCCATCAGCACTTATCATTAATACTTCCAGCCCGTTTTTCTGCATATAGTTCATCTGGCTGCGCAACAGGGACCGTAAGGCGAGTGGAACGGTCGTGATCCGTATTATTTTTTTCATTCAGGCATTATAAATTTCCAAAGGTCAAAAATAGCATGGATTGCTTTAAAAAAATAAAAAGGCTCTTTAAGGAGCCTATAGATATATTTTTTATGCTGTAGTTATCGGTTGCTCAGGAAGAAAGTGAGCGGATATATTTTTTGGGAAATGGATATTTGAACTGGTCAAAAAAAGATCGTTTAGAACTCAGTTTTAATCTATTCAAAATTTCGCCCGGAGTGGTTTCAAACCTGCTAAACAGTGCATCTGTGGCGGGCCAGAACATAAATTGAAGTTTTTTTCTGCGGTTTGTTTTCTGCAAAAAGACAATCACCCCCATAAAAGCAACAATAAAACTGAAATAACATATATAGGCGTATGCCGCAGACCTGAATTTTGCTTTATGAACGTGTAACCTGTTTCTCACATAAAAGTACATTTTCCAGGAGGCGGAAAAATCCCAGTCCTGCCTCAACGAAAAAGCTGTAGAAGGATGGTAATGAACACTGTTGGCAACAGTAGCAACAGGAATATTATTTTTCCTGGTTATGCGGTAATAATATTCTGTTTCATCTCCCCATAAAAAGAAATTTTTATTGGGCAGTCCTACACGTTCAATGATTTTTCTGTGAAGTAAAGTGCCATTGAAAAGATGGCCTTTTCCGTGAATAAGCTCACAATCAACCTGGTTTAAAGAAGTATATTCACCCGTTTTCCATACCAGCGTATCTTTATCTTCCTTGTCTACCACAATACAATTTAATAACCTTAACTGTTTTGCGTCGTCGGCTTTTAACAGGTTTTCAAATGCATGGTGCGCCGGGTAACCATCGTCATCCATACACCATATCCATGAATAGCCATTTTTGTATGCCCAATCTATCCCGGAACTAAATCCACCTGCGGAACCAAAATTTTCCTGGGAAATAAATACTATATCGTTTTGGGCCGATAACCATTTTTCAGTATCATCTGTACTGCCGTTGTTTACAACGAGTATTTGATCAGGTTTACGGCTTTGATTGCGTAACGCATTTATACAATTTGCCAGAAGCTTTTCCCTGTTGTAGGTAACTACAACAGCAATTGTTTTTTCCATCGACTTTTCTTTACAGGATATTGAATCATCTAACCATGACCAGGAAAATTATTGCTGCTCAATAAGTTAAAATGGTTATTTGGACAATGAGGTAACGTATATTATCCTGCTTTTATTGTCTATCGAAGGCGTATATCTACGCTATCCTGTAAAAAATTGTGTAGGATCGTGCTAAAATGCCTCGTCGTTTGGAAAAACATCGGGTATGCTATTGCTTTGGGTGGCGGTAATAAAATGAGCTGCATAACTTAATGCCTCCCCTATTACATTATGCATATCCATGTAACGATAGGTGGCCAGCCTTCCCAGGAAAGATGTTGTTGAAAGCCTAGCTGCTTCTTCCCTATATTGTTGCAGTAGTACTTTGTCGGCCTGCAATCGCTTGGGATAATAGGGGATATCATCCGGCGTGGTTTCTTTACTAAATTCTTTAAAACAAATGGTATCGTTGTGTTTTTCCCAATAGGTAAAATGTTTATGTTCTGTGATGCGGGTATGTGGAACATCTGCTTCGCAATAGTTCATTTGAGTTACACCCTGGTAGTCTCCTTCTGCATAAATTGTTTCAAAAGTAACAGTGCGATAGCCTAACCTTCCATGTTTATAATGGAACCAGGCATCAATAGGGCCTGTATAAAAAACATGATCGTAACCGCTGGTATCTTCTTTACTATCGAATTTTTTATTGAGGGTGACGTTTATTTTCGGGTTATCAATAAACTTTTCTATCAGTCCTGTATAACCATCTACAGGAATTCCTGTATAAATATTGTTGTGATAATTATCATCGTAGTTAAACCTGACAGGTATTCGTTTTAAAATAGAAGCAGGTAGTTCTGTTGGTTCGCAACCCCATTGCTTTTTAGTATAACCATAAAAGAAGGCTTTGTAAAGATCTTTGCCAATAAATCGCATGGCCTGCTCTTCAAAATTCTGAGGGTCTTCAATTGTTTTATCTGCCTGTGTTTCTAAAAATTCCCGGGCTTCATCCGGCGTGAGTGTTTTATTGAAAAACTGGTTGATGGTATGCAGGTTAACCGGAAGTGAATACACTTTGCCACTGCTCATTGCTTTTACCCGGTGCACATAGGGCTTAAATTCCATGAAGCTGTTAACAAAATCCCAGATCTCTTTTTTATCGGTATTAAAAATATGGGGGCCATATTCATGCACCATGATACCTGTTTTTTCATCTCTTTTAGTGTGACAATTGCCGGCTATATGATCTCTCTCATCCCAGATTTCAATTGTGCAATCGAGTGCTGCTGAAAGCCTGTTGGCTAGTACGGTACCGGATAAGCCGGCCCCAATGATCAGGAATTTGTATGCCACGTTAGATTTTTTTTATATCTGCAAAATAAATGGTATTATTCAATTTGGAATCAATTAATAATTATAATTTGCTGTGACCGGGCATGTTTTTATGCCAGCGTCCCCTGATTAGATAATACGTTCATGAGTCTTTTAGATTTTATAGCATTTTTTATTTACAGCATACTACTTTTTTTCCTGGTTTCTTTTCTCGGAAAAAAAATTAAGCAACCAAAGGTTAAGTTATACTATATACGAGCCTACTGGTTAAAAGTATTCTTTTGTTTTTGCTATAGCATTTTTGTGCTGTATATATCCGCCGGGGATACCAGTACGTTGTTTTTCCCTGAGGGGTACCATTTTTATAAATTATTATTACGCGACCCGGAACAAATAAGCGTTTTTTTTGAAAAAGGAACGGATATATCTGCGAATTTACTTGCCAATCCCAGGCACCTGGGTTATTTTGCCGATGAAGGCAATTTTATTGTTATAAAAATTACCGCCCTGCTTTGTTTCCTGGGTTTTGGAAAATACATGGTGGTTAATTTATTTTTTGCGCTAATTGCATTCTCCGGAATCTGGAAGCTGTTTAATTTCTTTTTAGATCAATATCCCAAGCTGGGCAGGGAAATGGCTATCGCCCTTTTATTTTTACCCACACTCACATTCTGGAGTTCCGGAATTTTGAAGGATTCACTGTCGATTGCATCACTGGGCTGGTTCACTTATTCGGCTTACCAGTTGTTATATCATAAAAGAAATATACTACTCAATTTAACCATCCTATTTATTAGTATATATTTATTTTCTGTAGTAAAGATTTATATACTGGTTGCCTACCTTCCTGCATTTTTTGTATTCCTTATTTTGAAAAATACCATGCTTCTTAAAAGCACTTTTTCGAAAGTATTTTTCATTCTTACATTTATTGCAATAAGCATTGCCGGCTTTACCTATGTAACCGGTACTATGACAACGGCTATTTCAAAATATGCAGGGGAAGATATTGTGGAAGGAATTTCCGGGTACCAGGCTAATTATGCGTACCAGGGTGAAAACCAGGATGGTTCTTACTTTTCACTAGGAGTTGAATTTGATCCCAAATCTCCTAATTTATTAAAAATTGCGCCTGCAGCTATTGTTGCTACGTTGTTTCGTCCCTTTATTTGGGAATCGAGGAGTGTATCTACCCTGCTTACTTCCCTGGAAAGTTTTTCGCTAATGCTCTTTACTATTTATGTACTTTTTAAAATAGGGTTATTGAAATTCATAAAACTTATTTTCAAATATCCAATTATTCTTTACAGCCTTACCTTTTCACTCATTTTCGCCCTTTTCATCGGAGCAACTACCTTAAATTTTGGTTCTCTTGTACGCTATAAAATTCCCTGTATTCCTTTTTACCTGATCTCCTTATTTCTTCTTCTATATCACCAGAAAACAGATATTGCTGCACTTAAAAAAACTGGTGCCCAATAATATTGTACCCTTAAAATTAAGAGAGTATCTCGTTATAGATTTCTATATATGACTTCACAGCATGCTCCAGGCCATACGTTTCGCGGGCACCTGCTATGATAGCATTTGTATCAAAGGCAGGCTCATCCATTACCTGGTCAATTACCTTTGCGAAATCGGCCCCGCCAAAACCATCTACAATATACCCCGACTGGTACTTTTCTACAATTTCTTTTACATCGCCCACTCCGCTGTTGGTTATAACCGGAATGCCCATAGCCATGATCTCCCCGTGTTTGGTGGGTGATGAAGAAAGTTTTGAGTAGCAGGGTTTAATAAAAAATATGGAGTAATCGCAAAGAGAAAGTAACAGGGGTATCCGGGATCTTTTGCCTTTCACGGTAATAATTTTATCGCCGCTTAACCCGGCGGTGCTGGCAGCTGTCAATATTACCTCATGCCGGTGCGGTGAAATAAATAGAAATTTTACAGCAGGAATTTTATCACTTAAGAGTTTACAGAAAAGCAGCATTTCACTGCTCATATACCAGCCCCCGATGGAACCCAGGTACCCAACCACCAAATCATTTTCGTTAATATTCAATTCTTCCTGCAGCCTTTTTTTGTCGGCTGCTGCAATCCTTTCCGGATTAAATAATTGAGTATCCACGCTACAGGGAATCATCCTAAGCGCTGTACCTCTTTTAAATTCCGGCCACTGTACAATTATATCCCGGGCAGCATTGGTGAGGCACACAATTCCATCATTCATTATTACCGCCTGTGATTCTTTCTTTTTAAAATAATGGTAAACTTTGTTGTAAAGCGGATTAGCAAGGTTCCACATATTTCCTTCTACCCGGCTATCCGCAAAAAATTCCCTGATATCATTCAGAAATTTCACACCATATTTTTCCTTCATCCATATACCTACCAATGCTGGTATCCCCGGCCGGGTATGTACCATACTAATAATATGGGTTTTATGGATCTTTCGGGCTGCCTGCTTTAATTTCCGGATATCCCACAGTGTTGAAAAAAGCGGGGGCTTTTTAGTATAGCTGATGGGTACCCATTCTATATTGAACCCTTTTAACAGCTCTTCTATGTCAGCCCTGGTTTCATTGAAAACCTCTTTTTTTTCACAGCTCAAAATAAAAATGCGATATCCTGCTTTGCTGATGCCCTGTAAATATGGAATAACCTGGCTTTGACCAAGTGGATCTGTCATACCATCGTAAGAGATGAACAGTACATTTTTTGATTGAGGCAATTTTCCCGTTTTATGTTTTACTAATTGTTATTAATCCATTTATCGTACCACATCTGGAACATTAGGAGGTACCAGATTTTTTCTGCCCGTTCGATCTTACCATCATAAAATGATCTCCTTATCAGTTGAATAGTGCTATTGTTAAATATGCCTTGTTTTGTTATAAAACCTTCATCAAAATATTTATCTACAAAATCTTTCAGGTCTTTTTGAAGCCAACCTGCAATGGGAATACCAAAACCCATTTTCGGCCTGTCCATTAATTTATGTGGAATATATTTATGGACGATTTCTTTGAGGATAAATTTTTTATTGCCGTCATTGTATTTATACTTCATTGGGAGTTGTGCGGCCCACTCGATGATATGCTGATCTAAAAAAGGATCTCTTCCCTCCAGGCTTGCCGACATGGTAGCCCTGTCTACTTTCTGAAGTATATCATCCAGTAAATATGTTTGATAATCTACCGCCATAGTGTAAGAGAGCGTATCAAAGAATTCTTCTTTCAATTCTTTACTGTCGAAGGCGGAAGAGAGTGTGTGAATTTTATTTTTGAAAAGAGCAGCGATGTCTTCATTGTTCATTTGCCTGGTAAGGCTTGTGATTAAATTACTTTCCGATGGATTTTTGAGCAGCGATTTTACTTTCTCGTACCTGCTTGCAAAAAGATACTTCTTATTGAGTACCGGGATGGAACTGGCAGGGATCTTTGCCATTGCCATGGCGATGCCTTGCCTCATAAAGGAGGGAATCATTTTAATTTTTTCCCCGTACTTCATTATATAATCATAGCGGTTATAACCGGCAAATACCTCGTCGCCAGCATCTGCAGACAAAGCCACCGTTACTTTCTCCCTTGCAATTCTGCTAACCAATGTTGTAGGTATGGCGCTGCTATCTGCAAAAGGTTCGTCGTAGAAGTGAGGAAGCTGGGGAACGATTTCCAATGCTTCTTTTTCTGTACAGTAAGCTTCGGTATGATCGGTACCCAAATAATGGGCTATGTCCCTTGCATAAGGCGCTTCATCCAATCCGGCATCCGGCACACCAATAGTAAAAGTTTTTATTTTTGAAGTATTGTTACTTTGCAATAGTGCCGTAACACAGGAACTATCGTATCCGCCACTTAAAAAAACCCCAACAGGCACATCACTTACCATCCGGTACTGAAACGCTTTTTTTAGCACTTTTTCAGTTTCTTCAATAGCCTCGGGAAGGCTGATATCTAATACCGGCCTGTTATAAGCGTCGTACACATTCCAGTATTGCGTTATGGAAATGTTCCTTGTTTTGAGATCCAGGTTTAAATAATGACCCGGCTTTAATTTATGCGTATCATTAAAAATACAGTGTGGTGTAGGCACATAACCCAGCTGCATAAATGATGCTACTGCAGCTATATTTATATCTTTTTTGAATTCAGGATGCTGAATGATAGCCTTTAATTCTGAGGCAAAAAGAAACAGCCCGTTTTTCCAGTAATAAAAAAATGGTTTAACGCCGGCCCTGTCCCTGCAGGCAAATAAATTATTTTCTTTTTCGTCATAAATTACAAAAGCATACATACCTACAAACTTCGATAATGCTGCTGCACCCCATTCTGCATAAGCATGTAAAATAACTTCTGTATCGCTGTGGCTATGGAATTGATGTCCTTTGCCAACCAATATTTGTTTTATTTCAGCGTAATTATATATTTCACCGTTAAATGTAATGTGCAGGTTCCCGTAAGACTGAGGCTGGCTACCACCTTCACTCAGGTCAATGATACTAAGCCTACGGTGCCCCAGGCCGATACCGGCAGTTTTATTTTCATATAAAGCATATCCCTCCCCGTCAGGACCCCGGTGAACGAGCATGCGATTCATTTGTTCTAATATTGTTCTCCCTGTATTTTTATTAAAGTCGATAAAACCCGATATTCCACACATAAACATTGTATTTAGTAACTGATAAACATTCGATGACAAAATTACCCAGGATTCAACTGTGCAGCAGATAAATTATTGTTGCTGGTCATAAATATTTTGCAATTGCTGCATGTAACGATCCCTATTATAATACTTTTTTGATATCTCTTTGCCTTGCCCGGAAAGCCGGTTGAGGGCTTCGCAATTGTTTTTTAAATTTATAAGTAACATGGCCAGGGAATCTTCGTTATTACTTTCATAAAATAATGCATTGCCTCTCGACATTTCTTTCATCGTATCGCTGTCATTTAACAACAATGGCAGTCCTACCGCCATTGCCTCTACGGGAGAATTTCCAAAACCTTCGTGATGGGAACACATAATATAAACATCATATTGCGGCAACAAAGCATATAAATTATTTTTTTTTCCCAAAAGATTTACCGGCAAATCATTGTTTGTTATAAATTCCTGCAGGCCTGCTCTCAAATGTCCTTCCCCGATTATATCTACCCGTATATCCATCTTGTTTTTTACCAATGCCACAACATTTAACAGGAACGGGTAATTCTTAGCCTCTTTTAAATTACCAACTGCTACTATTCTTACAGGTGCCGACTCTTTTATAGCAAAATTGTAAGACTGTTCAAAAAAGACAGGCTGTATAAAATTATTAATGACGTACGCAGGTCCTTTGATACCTACTGCTTTTTTATAATCCTCTAACACGACTTGTGACACAGCAATAAGCGTATGCCTTTTTTTATAAGTAAGTTTTTCCAGCCAATAAGAAAAAACACCGGATTTAAATGCATCCAGGGTGAGCATACTGTGTACACTAAAAAAAAAAGGTATGCCGCGTGGAGTGGCCAGCCTGCCTATAATGGTACTCCAGAATAACTGTGTTCTTACAAAACCAGGTTTATGTTCCTTTATTATACTGTTCAGCCGGAATACGGCTTTCAGCATACTTCTTTTTGTACAACAGTTAAGGCGGTATCTTTTGTAACACTTTACTTCTTCTGAATTAAAATCCTCGTCTTCGTTTAATGTTACTAAGATTACATTGTAGCGGCTATTCAATTCCGGCAATAAAGCTACCAGCATCGTTTCAGCTCCGCCTCTTCCCAGGCTGTCAATAACATGAACGATGGTCTTCTTCATCCCGGGGGTTATTTATTATTTTTTACCAGGTCTTCGTTGATAATGATGGTATTTTCGCCCAGCTGGAAAAACCTGTAACTATCAAATACCTCGTTGATGGCTTTAAAAAAAGGTTTGGCTGTTCCCTTACTCATAAAATCATGCAGTTCTATAATGATAACTTTTACTTTGGGCAGCCAGTGGTGAAAATTTTCACTAAACAATTCCCGCTCGGCTGTTTCTATATCCAGTTTTAAAATATCAATGGTATCTAAATTATATTGTTGCAATATTTCGTCCATGGTAATGGTATCAATGGTTCCTTCTTCCCGGGTAGTTACTTCTTCTGTAATCATTCCCCATTTACCTTTATTATATTTATCGGTAACTTTTAAAGAGGCTGCTTTATTCCATATTCCTGCTCTTATCGTATGGATATTTTTATAAGCCCGGGTGTTTAGATTTAATTGTTCAAAATTTTCTTCATCCGGTTCAATAGCAATGATGGTGGCGGAGGGAAACATATTTTTAAATGCGATGCTGGCCAATCCAATATTAGCTCCCCCGTCAATTATTATAGCGGGGTCTACCCTGTAATTGAATTTATATTGTTCATGAACAATAGCCTGGTAAAATGTATCGTAGTCGGAAGAGTTTTTCCTTAATGAAACAGGATGCAGCATACCAGGAACTTTAATACCAGCCAGGTTTCCCGTTTTTAATTTTGAATAGAGCCGCGAACCCCCAAAAAAACCAAACCGGTAAATAAACCGGGCATATTCTGATAAATTTTTTTTCATTTGAAATTGGATATATTAATTTTCCCTAAAATCCTTAGGCGCTTCGTTTTTAAAAACACAAATCCTGGTTTGCTCAATATTTCGTTTCCGTCGCCACCTGAGTAACTGGTGAAAAGGGAATATTTTATTTTTATCAAGAAAAGGAATAACTTTTTGAATTATAAAACCTCCTTTCGTATTGGGACTAATGGTGGTACTCTCATACGTATTGTTTAGTAAAAAAGGGTACGCCACACGCACTCCGTTTAACGCTCCTTTATCGTAAAAACCCTTCCAGTCATCCGCCATTCCTGTATAGGGCAATACTTTTTCCACCAGGCGCCGTGCCGCTGTATGCGTAATTATATACCCGCCTGTCGATCTCAGGCCTTTGGTAGCAATTACAGGATAGAGCTGGTATTTTCCATTTATATGTTGTGCCTGTTCTTCAGAAAGGGGGATGGGAGAATAGGATTGATAAAAAAGCATAACCACTTCATCGTCTTTTATTTTACCCGATAACTTTTCTGCAAATAACGGAAGGTCTTTGTGTATTTCCATGTCATCTTCCAAAATAATGGCTGTATTTACTTTTTCGTCCATTATTTTTTGATAGAGGGTATAATGCGAAATGGTACAACCGGCAGCTCCGGGTGTAAAATAATCAGGGCGCGACAGGTAATAATCTTTATCATAATACCGGAGAATTTCGGCTTCGGAAAGATCGGCACCTCTGACCGCATCAAATATTTCAAACGGAATATTAAGTTGGTTAAGTTGGTTTTCCATTATTTTTCGCCTGTCCTTCGATGACTTAAGGTTAATAACATACAGCTTTATCTTATTTTCCGGCATTGTTTATTTATTATTAAGTGGGGGCTTATTCATAAATATAAAACTAAAATTTTTATGACTTATCAATAAGGTTAAAATCAACATCAGCCCGTAGCTCACACAAACAGAAAGGGCTCCGCCCGCTGCTCCCATTTGTTTAATAAATACATAATTAAATCCCAGGCTTATCAATATTGCTGAAAGAGACAATATCATGATGTACTTTTTTTGTTTATGATACAACATAAAAGAGTAAAAAAAGACAGTTACATTGGAAAAAAAATATCCAAGTGCCAGCAGGTACATGTATTGCAGGCCGGGGTGATAACTCTTATTAATAAAGAATTTATACATTAAAGGGGTAAAAGCAATAATGCCTATAAGTGCTGCTGAATTTATTGCTATGTAATACAGGAGGTGTTTTTTTATGAGTTGGGTATCTACTATTGTTTTAGATAAATTCTGGTAGATCATGGGCCGCACATAACTAATGATTGCCGAACTAAACAAGGTTATCACAGAAGCAAATACACAGGCATAGCTATAAATTCCCACTTCCCTGTTGTCGGTAAAATAGGAGAGAAAAAATTTATCAGAAGCTATAAGGCAAAAGGTACCGCATTGCATTAAAATAACAGGTAAGGCAAATGACAATTCTGATTTCAGGTATTTTGTCCTGACCTTTCCGAAGAGATAGCCATTCTTTCTAAAGTAAAAAAAGGAAGCCAGTAGCAAAACAGTACTGGCAGTCATAATGCCTGTTACCCTTCCCTTCCAGCGCCAGGCAAATATTACCACCAATACTACTGAAAGACCCACTTCGATAAACAAACGTAAAAAAGTGGCTTTTAAATATACCAGCGGTTTATTATTGTTCCTGATAAGACCAACATATTGCTCGTTGCAAAATGCCAAAAAAGCCATTGCAGGAATTATGTAGCAAAATGAAAGGGGAAAGCCGTAATAGCTTTTTAGCTGATTATTCAATGCCAGCATCCCCATAATGCTCAGCACCATAACTATTAATGGTATAATAAAACTAGTCGTAAAGAAGTCTTTAAACTCATCCGTTTTCAATTTAAAGAAATCTACACTGGTAGACTGCAAAATACCCAGGGACAAAAATGGCATTAGTATATACACCGCATTGCCAAGAAGGTTTAAAAGCCCGTTTTCTTCGATGCTTATGTAATAGGGATTAGAGTAGATGAAAAGAAGAAAAAAAGCAGTTGCCTTTGCAAAAAAATTAGAAAATACATATACCCCGGCAGATTTTAATCCGGCAGACCTGAGTATCGTATTTAATTGCTGATAATATTTCATTTATCAATAAAGTATTTACAAGCACTGAAAATATTATTGACAAATAATATCAAAATGACAATTTACAACATGTTCTTCTTTCCTAATTTCTTCCCAGGTACCGGCATGAATAATCTTGTATTGATAATTTTTCAAAAAACTGACTAATTCAATTCCGGGAGATTTATTAGACCTTAATAATTCGTCATCCAGTTCAATAAATAAAGCAGGCTTATCTCTCTCTAAGATTTTAATACTGTCTTCTAAAAACTTTTTTTCGAAACCAAATAGCCAATAGAAGTATTTCACGAACAGCAGAAGGATCTTTTCAAACACCGGCAGACGAAAGAAATTATGTACCCCCTTAACCAGCTTACTTTTCATATAATTTCATTGTTGAATAGAATATTAGCGGTAAAAATCCCTTTTTTAAAAATGACAGTGCCGGCATACCTTGCATTCCCTTTTGCCGGAAAGCCGATTATCGTTTATCGCATAATCTTTCTGCCACTATCATTGAATACTTATCGGCCCCTTTCCTGTTAACATGTCCGAAATTTGCAAACAATTCCGGCTCCGTGCACAAACTTAATTTATCATCTCTAAAATAAGTGATATTATTTTTAACCGCTATGCTGTCTACCAGGTTAAATACCTCCTCCTTATTGGAAAACTGATCTTGCAATCCATTTTTAAATTCAGGTGCGTAAGAAAACAATAGTTTAATTTTATTGGTACTGCAGCGCTTTATAATATCATCCAGGTAATCAACAGCTTTAGCGGCAACAGCGGCCTGCCTGTAACCAGTCACTATAACCTGTGTATCTTTTAACCCTCTTTGTGTATTTGTCATATAGCCTTTGTATTGGTATTCTCCTTCGGGAATTTCGTTGTTACCTTTTAAACCTTTTAAAGCATTGCCTTTCATGTAATCATCGTAGCTGGCAATTTTCATAAAGGGTAATAATTTTATAAGCGCTGTACGATGACCATTGTTGTTTAGTGTTTGATTGATCACCCTGTTCTTTACAAAAGGCAGGTATTGGGAGTAATTGAAAAAGGGTCTTTTCAAATCAAATGAATTAATATCCAGGGTTAATAAAAGCATTGCTGGTGGCGGATGATTTTGCAGGTAAGCTTCTATGGTCATTTTAAATTCAAGCAGGTTACCGCCTTCCACGCCTGCATTGTATGAATGGAGCTGGCATACACTGTCTACAATTTTGGGATTAATGCTGGTATGTGTTCTTGATGAGCCAACAAACAGCACATCAAATGTTGTTCTATTTTTAAACAGTTCGGTCAGCCTTTCTTCTTTATGAATGTAATACCTTTCAGTTCCTTTGTTGATAACAAGGTACGCTAACTGGCAAATAACAAAAGTCAAAATAAGGGAAAGTACTATTTGTGCCAGTGGTTTCATTTTTTTAAAATTGGAAGTAAATAAAGCTCTCTTTCGCAAAAACACCCAACAAAATAATTAAAGAAAAAGTAAATGTGCAAAAGGCAACATTTAGCAATGGTTTTTTATCCAGGGTTTGAAGCCCGGGTGGTAATTTAATTTCAATTAAAAACATGATTATTGCCATGATAACCCCGATAACAATGCTTGTAATGCCAAATTCTGATAAGGTATGCTTGTCGGTAAGCACAGAAGCAAAAATGGTATTATCATTTAATGTTATTATGTTTTTTACAACTAAAAATGCATCGCTGATAGAGCCCGCCCTGAAAAAAATCCAGGCAAAGGATACCAGGAGAAATGTTGTAAATATGCCCAGTGCATTACTTAAAATATTTTTAGGAAATTTTATTTTTGAATACTGGTGATATAGCATGTAAGTAATAATAAAAAGGGTATGAAGTGCTCCCCACATTATATAGGTCCAGTTTGCTCCGTGCCAGAACCCGCTTACCAGGAAAACGATTGAAACATTCAGGTACATTCGCTTTATTCCATGCCTGTTTCCCCCAAGAAAGATATACAGGTAATCTTTAAACCAGGTAGAGAGTGAAATATGCCACCGTTTCCAAAATTCCTGTATATTTTTAGAAAAATAGGGCCTGTTGAAATTAGTCATAAGATCAAACCCCATTGTTTTTGCTGCGCCAATAGCAATATCCGAATATCCTGAAAAGTCGCAATAGATTTGAACCGCAAAAAATAAAGTGGCGATGATCAAATTTAAGTAATGGAAATCGCCCGGGCTGTTATATACAATATCGACATATTGCGATAACCTGTCTGCTATAACCAGTTTTTTGAAAAATCCCCACAACATCAGCCTTAGGCCATCTAATAAATGCCGGCTGCTGTAAAAATGTTTTTCTTTGAATTGGTGCAACAGGTTTTGCGGCCGCTCAATGGGGCCGGCAACGAGTTGCGGGTAAAACATTACATAAAGTGAATAAATTCCAAAATGTCTTTCCGCTCTTTGATTTCCCCTGTACACTTCAATGGTATAAGACATTGCCTGGAAAGTGTGAAATGATAACCCGATGGGTAATATTATATTTAGCAGGGGCAGGGATTGTGTAGATATTCCGAAAGAATGGAAGAGTTCATTAACATTTTCTATGAAGAAATTATAATACTTAAATATGGCCAGCACCAGCACATTTGCCAGGATGCTTATAATCAAAAAAGTCTTTCGCTTTTTTAGAGTTGCATTTTCAATTACTATTCCTGCTATGTAATCAATGACGATGGTAAAAAATAAGATAAGAATATAGGCCGGTATAAATGCCATATAAAATATACAGCTGGCTACCAGTAAAAGCAACCACCTGTACTTATGTGGAAACAGGAAGTACAGGATAGTAGTAAGCGGAAAAAAAAGTAAAAATTCTAACGAATTAAATAACATGATATTTTAATGTATATCAGCAAATGCATGCCCCGGTGACCAGCTTATTTCAATCATAGGTTAACTATCTGTTTTAGATATTCCCCGTACCCACTTTTACTTAGTTCGCCGGCTAATTTTTCTAGCTGAACTTTATTTATATAGCCCATCCTCCAGGCAATCTCTTCGGGGCAGCCAATTTTTAATCCCTGTCTTTTTTCTATCACCCGCACGTATTCGCTTGCATCGTTCAGCGAATCAAAAGTACCGGTATCGAGCCAGGCAAATCCCCTGTCAAGAACGGCTACTTTTAAGTTTTTATTTTGCAGGTAAATCCTATTTACGTCTGTAATCTCATATTCTCCCCGGGCACCTGGCTGTAACTCTTTTGCGATTTTAACCACGCTGTTATCATAAAAATATAAGCCGGGCACTGCATAGTTGCTTTTGGGGCTAGCTGGCTTTTCTTCCAGGCTTAGCGCATTAAATCTTTCATCAAATTCCACCACGCCATATCTTTCCGGATCACTTACAGGATAAGCAAAAATTATGGCCCCATCCGGGTTGGCACTCTGTTGAAGCAGTTTGCTGAAGCCGCTGCCGTAAAAGATATTATCGCCTAACACCAGTGCCACGCTGTCGTTATCAATAAAGTCTGCGCCAATTACAAATGCCTGGGCCAGGCCATTAGGAACCTCCTGTTTTGCGTAGCTGATGTTGCAGCCCCATTTATTGCCGTTGCCCAACAGGCGCATGAATTGAGCCTGGTCATCCGGTGTTGTAATGATCAATATATCTTTTATACCTGCAAGCATTAATGTACTGAGCGGGTAATAGATCATGGGCTTATCGTAAATTGGCATTAGCTGTTTGCTGATACCCATTGTTATGGGGTATAATCTTGTGCCGGATCCCCCGGCAAGTATGATTCCCTTCATAATTATCTTTTATGATATTGCTCTTCGTAATAATCTTTATAATGCCCGTTTACCACATCATTCAGCCAGTTGGTATTGGCAAGGTACCAGTCGATGGTTTTCGACAGCCCTTCTTCAAATTGTAATGAGGGCACCCAACCAAGTTCTTCTTTAAGTTTTGTTGCATCAATTGCATAGCGAAGGTCGTGCCCTGCCCGATCTTTTACAAATGTTATAAGCCCGGCACTGGTTCCTTCCGCCCTGTTTAATTTGGTATCCATTTGCCTGCACAATTCTTTTATAAGAGCCAGGTTGGTCCATTCATTATGTCCGCCGATATTGTAGGTCTCTCCAATTTTACCGTTGTGGTAAATAGTGTCAATTGCCCTGGCATGGTCTTCTACAAATAACCAATCCCTTATATTTTCGCCTTTCCCATATATGGGCAATGGCTTATTATTCATAATATTATTTATGCTTAAAGGAATTAATTTTTCCGGGAAGTGATAGGGGCCATAGTTATTGCTACAGTTAGATATCTTTACCGGTAACTGATAGGTATGATAAAATGCCCTTACAAAATGATCAGAGGAAGCTTTTGATGCGGAATATGGGCTTCGTGGGTCGTAGGCTGTGTTCTCGTAAAAAAAACCTGTTTCGCCCAGTGAACCGTACACTTCATCGGTTGAAATATGGTAAAATATTTTATTGTTGTAATCCTGTTTCCAACTTTCCTTGGCTGCCAATAATAAGGTAGAAGTTCCAATTACATTAGTACGCACAAAAGCGAGCGGATCGGTAATAGAACGGTCTACATGGCTTTCTGCTGCACAATGCAGCACCCCGGTAAACCGGTGTTCTGCAAACAGCCTGTTTACCAGCGCTGCATCTGTAATATCTCCTTTAATAAAGGTATAATTGGGTTCATTTTCAATATCCCGCAGGTTATTAAGATTTCCTGCATAGGTAAGTGCATCAAGGTTTACTATTTTGTAATGTGGATATTTCTGAACGAATAGCCTCGTTAAATGGGAGCCAATAAAGCCTGCCCCACCCGTAATTAATATTATTTGCATATCAAATTTAATGCGGCAAAAGTACAAAAGGGTTTGGCTTAAATAAAAAAGAAATTTGAGGGCCTGCTTTTGATTTTTTTTTACCGGAAGCCGTCATTTTTATTCTTTTAATCTTTTCAACCTTAATTTATATATTTTTGCCCGCTAAAGAAAGGTATTATATGTTTTCAGCTTACAATAAAACCCCTATTCAAACCATAGATACAGCCAACAGGAACATCAGTGTATTTTCGATTGACGGGAAAAACATAGACCCTGAAGTTGTTAAAACATTTGGTGACGAATGGTTGAAATTTAATGCTTTTTCTGATGAATCAATAAATTTACAGGGACACAGGTATTTTGACATTTTAGATGAAAAAATGATCAATAAGAATGTTTATGGTATTGATATCGGATGTGGAACAGGCAGGTGGACAAAATACCTCTCGGATAAAGTAGGGTTTATTGAAGCGGTAGATCCAAGCGACGCCGTTTTTGCAGCAGATAAATTATTAAAAGGTGTAAATAATGTGCGGATTACCAAAGCTGCAGTAGAAACAATTCCTTTTGATGATGAAACTTTTGACTTTGCCATGAGTGTTGGTGTATTGCACCATATTCCCAATACACAAAATGCGATGATCGATTGCGTTAAAAAAGTAAAAAGGGGCGGCTATTTTTATTGTTATTTATATTATAGCCTTGATAACCGCGGTATCCTGTTCAAGCTTCTTTTTGAAGCAAGCGATCTCATCCGTAAAATTGTAAGCAGGTTATCTCCCGGCCCAAAAAAATTTGTATGTGATGTACTCGCTGTTATATTTTACATGCCCTTTGTATTTTTGTCCCGCTTTCTTGACTTTGCAGGCTTTAAAAAAATGGCTAAAAAAATTCCCCTGTCAGAATATGCAAGTGCCCGTTTTTTTGTTATCCGTAATGATTCACTTGACCGGTTCGGAACGAGATTAGAACAGCGTTTCTCCAAAGAGGAAGTTATAAAAATGATGAGCAACAGCGGCCTCGACAATATAGTGGTAGGTGAAAATGCACCCTATTATTGTGCAGTAGGTCAAAGAAAATAAGTTTTTTATACGTTTATATAATGAGTAACACTGTTAAAGTCTTGTTCCTGGTGCCCGCCCCCGAAAATATTTCACCAGGCCAGCGATTCAGGTTTGAGCATTATGTGAAGATTGCCGATCCAAATAAATATTCGTTCGATATAAAACCCTTCTTCACTCAAAAAACCTGGGGCATTATTTACCTAAAAAACAGGTATATGGAGAAACTGCTGGGTATACTACTGGGCTTTCTCGGCCGGATTTTTACCATGTTCACCTTGTTTAAATACGACTACGTTTACATATACCGGGACGCCGCCGTTTTGGGGCCGCCCATTTTTGAGTGGATAGTGGCAAAACTTTACAGGAAAAAGATTATCTATGATTTTGATGACGCAATATGGATCAGTACATCATCGGCTGCTAACCCCGGCGCAGCTTTTTTAAAAAGCACCTGGAAGGTGGCCAACATTTGCAAAATGAGCAAAGTGGTTACTGTTGGTAATGATTTTTTAGCAGCCTATGCCCGTAAATACTGTAGTGATGTAAGGGTAATACCTACAGTTGTAAATACGGCTACCAGCCACAATACATTAAAAGACCAGGACGAGCTTCCGCTAACTATAGGATGGACGGGCACTTTTACAAATTTTGTTTACCTGGAAGCAATAATTCCTGCTATCAATAAGTTAAAGGAAAGATATGATTTCAGGTTCCTGGTTATTGCCGACAAAGACCCGTTGTTTAAGAATATTGATTACACGTTCAAGCAATGGAATATTCATTCCGAAATTGAGGATCTGCTGCAGTTGAGCATTGGCCTGATGCCACTTGCAGACACAGAAATGGAGAAAGGAAAATGTGGTTTTAAAGCCATTCAGTATATGAGCCTGGGTATACCGCCTGTGTTAAGTCCTGTGGGCGCCAACAGCATCATTGTGAACAACGGCATTACCGGTTTTTGGGCTGATGACCAGGGGGATTGGATAGAAAAGTTGGCGCTCCTTATCCGCGATGAAGCTTTAAGAAAAGAAATGGGTGCCCGTGCCAGGCAAAAAATTATAGCTGAATATTCTGTAGAAGCTACAAAAAACAAATTCTTTGAACTTTTTAAAGCATAGGCTTCAAAAAATTACACCGGGCTTTCAATAACTATTTAGTTTCCTATTTAAAATTTTGGAAATTTAATACCTTGAGGCGGACCTGGCGCTACCAATAAGCCATTTTTAAAGGATCAATGGCGGATTTTTAATTCAATAATAAATTATGCTGGAACTTACTGCCATTGATTTAATATTAGTGCCTGTATACCTGGTATTGTTGAGCTTTGTGCTTAGCTTTATTAATAAGCGCATCAATAAAGACAAAACGCTTATCCGTTATTTTTCAACGGGTTCAAAAATAAAGCTGGTTGTTGTCATATTTTTCGGGCTGTTCTCCATATTCCTGTCGCCCGGTGACACAGCCGTATTCTATACCGGTGGACTGGATTATAAAAATATTGTCCTCGATAAACCTCATTTCCTTTTTTCTTCAGCACAAGAGTTTGGCAATTATTATGAAACGCAGGGACTTAGGGCAGAAAACTATGGATTTGTATCTTCCGAAAGTAACCTGATGGCCATGAAGTTCGTAGCCCTGTTCTCCTTAGTGAGTTTCAACAACTACATGGTGATCTGCATGTTTTTTTCTGCCTTCTCTTTTTTTGGCTTATGGTTTATGTTCAAAACTTTTTACAAAATGTACCCCGGCCTTCATAAAGTTATCTTCATGACTTTTTTTCTTATACCGTCTGTGCTTTTTTGGGGAAGCGGGGTGATGAAAGATACCTTGTGTATCGGTTTTTTAGGAATAGGTTTTTACAATGCCTATCTTTTCTTTATTCAAAAAAGATATGATATAAAATTCCTGTTCGCCTGTCTCATTAGTTTCTATTGCCTGTTTGTTCTTAAATCTTATATAGCAATAGCCTTTGGATGCTCCTTTGTTTTTTGGTTGTTCCTGCTAAAGATTGCCACCCTTAATAGTATAGCCGTTAAGGCTGCTGTAACTGTAATACCCGTTTTGTTGATCGGCTTGTACCTCGTGTTTGGAAATTTTAATAAACTTGTTTCTGACTTCAGCGTGGAAGCCCTGGCAGAAAATATGCAGGCAAATCAAAAAAATTACTTTCTCACTACGCCCGATGATGGTGCATTTATTGACTATGGAGAAATTGTACCTACAGTAGGAGGTATAGCAAGAATTATCCCTAAAGCCCTCGTAGCATCCCTTTTCAGGCCTTTCATCTGGGAATCGAGAAAGATAACTTCCCTTATCGCTTCGATTGAAGGCAGCTTTTTCTTTGTATTTACACTATATGTTTTTTTGCGAAAGGGAATACTAAGATCCCTGAAAATTGTTTTTACCAATAGCACCATTTCGTTTTGTCTGTTATTTGCGATTGTTTTTGCAATCGCCATAGGGCTTAATTGTTTTAACCTAGGAACCCTGGTGAGGTATAAAATTCCCTGCCTGCCATTTTACCTTTTCAGTCTTATTCTTATTTTAAAAAAACATGAAGAGAAAAGCGTTGCGCCCCTAAAAGCGGGATCATCGTCTCAACCATTTGTGTACAAAATGCCGGGCCAGGAATAGCAGCAGCGATCTTTCAAGGTAAGCATGTTCATGGTACAATGTTATAAGGTCAGGCAAATGCCGGTCGTAGATTTCCTGGTGGTTTTTAACGATCTGGCGTTTTAGTTTTGCTTCCTGCATTTTGGAAATTTCATAAGAGCGGGAATCGGTCTTACGCCTGTAATACAAACAAATATTTTTGATCTTTATTACTTTGCTGTTTTCATTGAGCAGGTTAAGCCAAAACTCCCAGTCTTCGAGTCCTTCTTTCATAAATTCGCTGTAACCCGGTGTTTTATCATAATCACTTCTACGATATAAAGCCGTGCAGGCGAACATGTTTTGATGCAATAACCTCTTATATTTATAGGCACGGGTTGCCCATTTGCCTGTTTCTGCACCAAACCGCCTGGTGGTTCCGTAGGCAAGTGTGAATTCTCCGGATGCCATGGCTTTTACTGTTTCCTCCAAAAAATTAGGCGAAATTTTATCATCTCCGTCAAGGGGCAGTATATACGCTCCTGTTGAATGGCTGATACCAAAATTCCTGGCGTGGCTAACTCCTCCATTAGGAATATTAAAATATTTAAACCGGGGATCTTTTTTAACCCAGTCCTGTGCCACCGCTTCCGAATGATCGGTGGAACCATCATTAATGATGAGGCACTCCCAGTTTGTATACGTTTGATTATACACCGATACCAAAGCTTCCTTTAAAAAATCGCCCTGGTTGTAACATGGAACTATTACCGACACTGTATCTTTTACCATAGAAAATTTATACTTTAGGCAGACTACGCAAACATTTATGAATCGCCCGACACTATTTATTAAACAGCTTTAAAAGCAATGGCCTCATTATTTTATACAGCAATTTGCTAAAGCCCGGAAAATTGAGGATCATTTTTTCGCTGGCAGTAAAATAAAAAGGGGCTTTCATTCCAAATTTTTTTAAATTTTTAAAGCCGGCTGTAAGGCCCTCAAAACCGAAGTGATTTTCCAGAAACGGGTAATACAATGATTTGCTTTGCAGCATAAAAAATCTATGCCTGTAAGTTTCTATATCTACCCCGGTATCCTGCAGTAATTTTTTTATTTTTTCATCTGATTCAATGAAGTTCCAGATATTGGCTGCATCATTTATCATGTAAGGAAGCCTTGTTTCTCTTGTATCATTTTCCATTCTTACTTTTGCCAGTATTTTACCGGAATAATAAAGGCCTCCTGTTTCAAATAATAAAAGTGCAATTAAAATATCTACAGAATAGTGAATAGTAAGATTGGCGTTCTTTACTCTTTCGCTTAATTTTTTCCATGCTGCTGTGCTGATAACACAACCGCTAAAACAAACGTATTCAAATTTAAGAATTCTTTCTGCCGCTTCCTTATTAAACTCATAATACCCGTTCCTTCCACCAAAATATTCCCAGCGTTCCTCGCTGGTATTATCCGGATAGAAATACAATGCTTTTCCATGAGCAAAAAGAGCCTGTTTATTGGCAACAACACCTGTAATGAGTTCTTCTATACAATTGGGCAGTAATATATCATCTGAACTGACATAACAGGCATACTCGCCTTCTGCACATGAAATAGCGTATAAAAAACTATCTGAAATATTAAGAAAAGTGGGGGGTTTAATAATTTTTACACGGGGATCTTTAGCGGCATATTCCTGTAAAATTTGAGGTACATTATTGGTGGAATGATTATCAGAAATGATAATCCGGACATTTGTATACGTTTGTGCCCGGGCGCTTTCAATGCATTCCCTGAGAAAATGCTCCTTTTGATTATAGGTAGGTATTACTACACTCACAAGCGGAAGATCTGGCATATTTAAAACAATTTTCTGATTAGTGGAACAAAAATATTACTTATTCTCGTTGCAAAAAGCATAGTGACCAATAGCGATAGTAAGGCAGTAACAGCAATATAAGCCAGGTTATACAAATGGGTGCTTCCGTGTGTAAAAAAATATTTAGACAGGCCAACTACGGCTACACCAGCAATAAGAGGTTTTAAAGTATCATTCCAATACCATGTAGATACTTCTCCTTTCAATAACTTCCTATGTATAAGATTAGGCGTTACGAAAAAATACAGCGTGTTAATACCAGCCCAGGCAAGCGCACCACCTACTGCCCCGTATTGTATGGCTAAAAATATCGTTACAGGAATAAAAAGCAACAAGAATACTAAATTCTGGTATAGCCCCATTTTAGTCCAGTTGTGAGAAAGAGTAAGCAGGTAGGGTAAACTCATGTATGCGTTTAAACCCGAGCCATAAGCATATACAGCAGTAATGATCCATGTATTTTCCGTAACCATAATATTATTGGTCCAGATAAAGATGAGGTTTTTACTAAAAAAAATGAGCGTAGCGGTTACAGGTACAACAATTACGCTGATCATCTGGCATCCCTGGTGATATATTTTCCTAAGTTCTTCCAAATGATTCAATCCATTGGCTGCCGAAAATTTTGGGAAATAGGATTGTGTAATGGGTGCCGATACCTGGAAGATCATCAGGCCTAAGGTACATGCGATGGTATAATAGCCAAATGCTTCGAGGGATAAAATTTTACTCAATATAATTTTGTCAACCTGTGTAAGAAAAATAGCAGTAAGGCTGATACCCATCATACCCGCAGCAAAACGCCATACTTCTTTTATTTCCTGTTTGTCGAAAATATCTTTGGTTAGCTTTTCAGGCAGATACAACCATACCGTATACCTTGCTACCATTGCCTGCAATGCTGTAATGAGGAGATTCCATGAAAAAAAAACAATTACTGATCTTGATACAGTGGCTAATATTATCCAGGCCCCGAAACTTTTCAAAAGGGTAAAAATAATTTTTTGTGTATTCAGCATTACCTGGCGTTGAAGCCCCAGCATACCCCCGCTGTAAAAACCATTTACAAACTGGAAAGTAACAGAGATGCTTAATAACATAAAAGCATACGTAACAGTTTGCGGGCTCAATTCTTTAGGATTTACCCAGTATTTTGCCAGCAAGGGACTTAATGCCAGTGCTATCAAACCGGCAGCAATAGCAGCAAGCCAATACATGCTTCCCAATGTTTTAACCATGTTGCGCATGCGTTGGGCAGTACCGGGAATAGCGCTCATCCGGGCCAGTTCTTTGTTTAATATGGTGCTTAAACCACTGTCCAGTAAAGAGAGTACAACCTGCAGGCTTGCGAAAATACCAATCAGGCCGTAGCCTTCTGCACCAATATATTTTAAATAAACCGGGATAAAAAGTAAAGAGGTGAGCGCAATTATTCCATTGCCTGTAAAATTGGCTATGATATTTGCCTTTAAAGAAGTGGTATGTAATATTTTTTTTAGCAACAGCTATAATTTTCCGAGGTCTACATTAAAAAATTGCTGCGCATAACATTCTTTGGATGGTTTTACCTGTAATTGTCCTGTATCGAAATTTATAAAGGCAGTGTGATCATCTTCTATATCTTTCTGAAAAATAGTAGTGCGGGTACTTATCGTACACCGGTTTCCAATGATACATTTACCAATAACAGAAGAATTGGCAGTAAGCGAAACGCCCTGCCCAAAAACCGGGTATTCCCCTTTTTGTGACCCTACCGTACAGCCCTGCAAGGCCACAAAATAATTGGCATAACCAGCCTTTCCCAACATAGTTCCGCAAGAATGAAATAAGAGGAATATATCCGGCAACAATGTATCGTACATACAATCAAGGCCGTGAAGCGCCTTGTTGAGGTAATATAATTTATTGGCTATTGCAGGCGAACCATTTTCTTTCCACAAGGTATTGGCAAGAAACCACGTGTACATCAGGTAATGATCAGCGTATAAATGATTAAATTGTGTTTCGCCTTCATTGTTATACCTTTTAAATTTTACATATTTAAAACAATAGTGCAACCTGTCCAATGCAACGTCTGTAAAAGATGCCAACTCACCGGGTTTTACAGTATTTCCATCAGGAAATATATTGTTTAATTGCCGGGAAGTGTACCTCATCAAATCCTGTTTCGTTAAAGAAAGTTGCATTTATTTTCTTTTAAGATGAACGAAATGCATTAATTATTGCAGGTATTGAATCTATAACATTTTCAGATACGGAGAAATTAATGGCATCCGAAAGTTTTTTGTTGCTTATTTCCTGGAAAATTATGGTTTTAGCCTGCGCAGAATAACTGATTACTGCATTCGTATGTTTTTGTATTTCATTTAAAATGGCTTCATTGCTGGTATTTACACCATAGCAAAGATTGTATATTTCTTTGCCCGGCAGGTTGGCAATACTGATCAAAGCATCACAAGCATCTTTAATGGAAATATAATCCTTGGCAGAATCAGGGGTTGTAAACAATTCTACTTTTTTATCTTTTATCGCATCTCTTATAACCGATGTAATAAAATTTTCAGACAACAGGTCTGCTCCAAAAACATTTGATAAACGAACAATTTTTATATTTTCCCTTCCTGAATTCAATGCCAGCAATTCTCCGGTAAGTTTAGAAGCCGCAAACAGGTCGGATGGGTCGGTAGCATTCACTATGATATCATCCTTTTCGTTGAGAAAACGATCTGGTGATTTACTTTTAATATACAGCCGGGTAGAAGATAAATAAGTAAGGGAACCGAACCTGCATGTTTGCAAAATATCCGACAGCAGGGAAACATGTGCTTCAACAGTTTCAAATGGTTTTACCCTGAAATCTGCCGTCATTCCAATACAATAAATGATATGTCCCAGTTCTTTTTCCTTTAAATTTTCTCCCCTAACCGGTGCCTGGTGTTTAATACCCTGCTTGCGCAGGCTGGCAACCAGGTTAGAACCTACAAAACCACTAGCTCCTAAAACTGTTATCATTTCCTATTTTTTAAACCCTTCGGCATGGTGATGCATTGAAGGATCTTTGTGCAGGATGTATTTAGGGCTGACGTTTTTGCACATTGTAAATATTTTATCTTCAATGATAGCTTCGTCTTTAACAGCCAGCATATTGAAACCATGTGGTGGACCGTCGATAACTGTTTCTTCAGGAAGAATGAGTTCGATCGCTTTACCTTGCATATCATAATTTCCCTGGAAATCTCTTACGGAATAAACCTTATAACCATGCGATTTCAGGAGTTTTACAATAGGAGTTTCGTTAAGCCCGTTTGACCAGTCAACGTATGAACTGTGAATTTCGAACACGATATTTGGATAGCCCTTTTCCTTTTTAAGCTGGTTTACTGCCCCTTCCAATACCATTAATTCAGATCCTTCAATATCAAGCATAATAAGGTCAACTCCTGGTAGTCCTTTGGCCTCCAGGTAATCATCGATAGTAATTGTGTTGGACGCATTGTTTTCGGTGGAAGGACTTGCAAATGCAAGGTCGTCTGTTTCGGAAAGATTCAGGAAAGTAGTTGAGTTATTCCACAGGCCTTTGGCAACAACTTCAATATTGTTCAGGCTGTTAAATTCCATATTTTCTTTCAGAACAGCCAGCTGTGTTTCATTGAGATCAAAAGCATGTACAACGCCGGCATTGTTTTCAATCTGTTTAGCAATCGGTAATGCCTGGTCTCCAAAATAAGCTCCGCCAATAATCACATTTTTTGCTTTTTCTGATAAAAAAAGCAGCAATCTTGTTGTTTGTGGTTCCCATGCATATTCCGGAACTTCCGGAGTTGATAATAAAAACTCCCTCGCTACTTTGGATCCAATACCGGTCAGAAATTTATACTTTATTCCCGCCTGGTTAGATTTAATTACAAAATCTTTTTTTTCAAACAAGGCATCAACCAGGTGACGGGTTATGTCGTCTCTAACACTTCCTTTATAGGCCATTTCAGTTTCTACTTCCTTCACAAAGTCAAGGAATTTGTTTCTTAATTTTTCATCTTTACCTATCGCCTTTAAAGACAGTTCCACATAATTTTTATCCATTGTTATATATTATTAATAATTAAATTATTTCCATTTTAGGTACAGCTACTACAAATTTTCCACCCCATTCTTTTATATAGGACAATTGAGTTGAAATTTCTTCTTTTAAATTCCAAGGCAATATTACAATGTAATCCGGTTTTTCCGATTTAATCTTTTGTTCACTAAACACCGGGATATGTACTCCCGGCAAATATTTATTTTGTTTGTGAGGAGATGCATCCACTACAAAATGCAACAGGTCTTTTTTAGTTCCTGCAAAATTAAGCAGGGTATTTCCTTTTGCTGCAGCGCCATAGCCGGCCACTTTTTTACCGGCATTTTTTGCTTCAATTAAAAAAGCAGTAAAATCATTTTTTACTTTTTCAGCCTTTTGCTGGTAGCTGGTATAAACAGACAGGTCGGTGAGCCCAAATGCCCTTTCTTTTTCCAACATAGCCGGCACATTGGCAAGTATTTCTTTGCTGTTATCTGCCTCATGTTTTGCAAATATCCTTAATGAGCCGCCATGCGTGCTTACTTCTTCCACATCAAATATCGCAAGACCATGTGCTTCAAATATTTGTTTTACGGCAATAAGCGATAAATAAGAGAAATGCTCATGATAGATCGTATCAAACTGGTTTTTATCAATCAACTGCAATAAATGGGGAAATTCAAAAGTAACTACGCCGGCCGGTTTTAATAATATTTTAAGCCCGCCAACAAAATCATTGATATCGGGTACATGAGCCAGCACATTATTCCCCAGCAACAGGTCTGCCATCAATCCTTTTTGTGCCAATGATGTTGCTAAACGAACCCCAAAAAAATCAACCACAGATTCTATTCCCTTTTCTTTTGCGGCAGCAGCTGTATTGGCAGTGGGTTCAATGCCCAATACCGGTATGTGCTGTTCTTTAAAATATTGCAATAAATAGCCGTCATTACTGGCTATTTCAATTACCTGCGAGGCGCCATCGTAACCAAAACGTTTGGTCATCATTTGAGTGTATGCTTTTGCATGTGCCAGCCAGCTGGTTGAAAAAGAAGAAAAATAGGCATAGTCGGCATTAAAAATATCATCATGCTTTGCAAACTCGTCTACCTGTACCAGGAAGCATTTATCGCATACCATTGTTTTTAAAGGGTAAAATGTTTCGGGACCATTTAACTGCTCTTTTGTTAAAAAAGAATTTGAAGGTGGGCTAAAACCCAGGTCAGCAAACTCATGTCTTAATTCAGTATTACAAAACCTGCACCTCATATTTTTATTCCTTTAAAATTATTCTCTATTAAATTATATTGCTTATCCTTTTCACTTACCTGTGTTACGGGAAGCGGCCAGTTTATACTTAGCGCCGGGTCATCATACCTTAGCCCGTTATCTGCACCGGCTGTGTAAAATTGTGTGTGATGATAGATCAATGCACTATCATCTTCCAAAGTCTGAAATCCATGGGCCACACCCTCAGGAATTATGATGCTCATCATATTATCTGCACTAAGCGTTGCGCTTATGTGCTGCAAAAAAGTAGCTGACCCTTCTCTTATATCTACCGCTACATCCAATACTGCTCCCTGAACGCAGCGTATTAGCTTGGTTTCTGTATAAGGAGCATTTTGAAAATGCATACCTCTTAATGTTCCTTTATACCTGTTATAAGAATGGTTGAACTGAACGAATTCTTTATCGAATCCTATGTTTTGAAATTCATTTTTGCAATAAGTTCTTGCAAACAATCCCCGCTCGTCATCCAGTCTTTTTAGTTTAACCAGGTATACTCCCTCAATATTGGTTTTAATAAATTCCATGTCAGGATTGAGCAAGTTTTAAATATTCAGCAATATTGCTGCCGGTTAATACTTTGTTATCCTGGTAAAAATTTTTATACCACTCCACTGTTTTTTCAATTGCTTTGGTTGTATTCCAAACCGGATTCCAGCCAAGCTTATGAACGGCTTTTGAATTATCAAGTATCAGCAGCCCGGCTTCATGGAAATTATCGGGGGCCTGACCAAAACTTATATCAATATCGCTCCAGCTCATTTTGGCTATAGAGGCAACTTCCTGTACATTTTTTGCTTCACTACTGTAAGGAGAAAAATTCCAGGATTCTGCAAAATTATTTTCGCCGTTCAGCAATCTTGCCCCAACGAGGAGGTAGCCATATAAACAATCCAGTACATGCTGCCATGGTCTTACCGAAAGCGGATTGCGGATCTGCACTTTTTTATTTTGCGCCGCAGCAATGGCAATGTCAGGAAGCAACCTGTCTACACTCCAGTCTCCGCCGCCAATAACATTCCCTGCCCTTACAGAAGCAATCAACACTTCATGGGATTGGCCATATGCTGCTATATTAAAAAAAGAATTTCTATAAGAATTAATAAGAATTTCGCAACAGGCTTTTGAGGAACTGTACATATCATAGCCGCCCAACCTGTCTGTTTCTGCATATGGTTTTTGCCATTCCCTGTTTTCGTAAACCTTATCCGTCGTTATGAGTACGACAGCTTTTACACTTTTACATTTGCGGGCAGCTTCCAGCACATTTAAAGTGCCCATCACATTTGTTTCGTATGTATTTACAGGATCAATATAGGAAGGCCTTACCAGTGCCTGGGCAGCCAGGTGAAAAATTATAGCTGGCTGAGCGGCGCTAACTGCAGCATTCAATTTTTCTTTATCAAGAATATTTGCAAAACTCCCGGCGTCGTTTTTATTCAGCAGGTCGTAATGATTGGGTATAGTTTCCGGTGCGAGTGAATAACCCTGGGTTTTTACACCAAGGTGATCAAAAAAAGCGGTCAGCCATGATCCTTTAAAACCTGTATGACCTGTAATAAAAACCTTTTTATGTTGATATATATTGAGCATTATTATTCCCAGGTTTTCCATTGTGCTTTGCCGGAACTCCACATTTCTTCCAGTTCAATCCTGTCTCTCAGGGCATCCATACATTTCCAAAAACCATGGTGCCGGTAGGCCGCCAACTGTCCGTTCCTTGCAATTTGCGACAATGGTTCTTTCTCCCATTGAACGTTTTCCATATCAGCTTCCAGGTAATCAAATACCTTATTTTCCATAACAAAAAAACCTCCGTTGATCCATAGCCCATCTCCATCTGGTTTTTCTTCAAAGTGTGATACGGTACCATTTTCATCAGTATCCAGGTTGCCAAACCGGCCAGGAATTTTAACCGATGTGAGTGTTACGAGTTTACCGGTATGGTTATGAAAAGCTATTAATTCTTCAATATTTACGTTACTAACCCCGTCGCCATAAGTGAGCATAAAACGTTCTCCGTTCAGGTATTTTTGTACTTTTTTAAGCCTGCCTGCGGTATTGGTATACAGACCCGTATCAACCAGTGTTACTTTAAAGGATTCTGAATTGGAGAAGTGAACATCTACTTTGTTTTGCTCCAATTCGATGGTAACATCCGAATTATATAAAAAATAATTTAAAAAATATTGTTTAATGAACTGGGCCTTATATCCCAGGCACAATACAAAATCATTGTAGCCATAATTTTCATACAGCTTCATTATATGCCACAAAATTGGCTTGCCCCCTATTTCCACCATGGGTTTTGGCCGGGCTTCGGTTTCTTCCATCAACCGGGTTCCCAAACCGCCTGCAAATATTACTACTTTCATTTTCTTAATGTATAACCTTGAATGCCTGCCGGCATAATGCGGCAAAAATATAGTTTAAAACCGAAAAAACGGGTTGCTAAAAATTAATAATACAATAGGCGGATCACGGCTTTACTGATGCGGTGTTTGCTTATATGTTTCATAAACTGCCGATATTCCGTCCTTTAAGTCAATAGCGTATTTCCAGCCCATTGCATTTAGCTTACTCACATCCATCAGTTTTCTCATGGTACCGTCGGGCTTACCTGCATCAAAAACAATTTGGCCGGTATAGCCTGTAATATCTTGTATTAATAAGGCAAGGTCTTTTATAGAAAGATCTTTACCCGTTCCAACATTCACACATCCCGCTTCATTATAATGCTTCATTAAAAATATACAGGCTTCTGCCATATCATCCACATGTAAAAATTCTCTTAAGGGTGTTCCGCTGCCCCATACTGTTACAGCAGGTTCATTATTATTTTTTGCCTCATGAAACTTACGCAACAGGGCAGGCAATACATGCGAATTACTGAGATCATAATTATCATTGGGACCATATAAATTGGTAGGCATGGCACTTATAAAATTACACCCGTACTGCGACCTGAATGCATCGCATAATTTTATGCCGGCAATTTTTGCAATAGCATAAGGTTCATTGGTTGGTTCCAGTGTGCCGGTAAGCAGGTATTCTTCCTTTAAAGGCTGGGGTGCATTTTTAGGATAGATGCAACTGCTACCCAGGAACAACATTTTTTTAACCTCATGATCTTTGGCTGCTTTGATAATATTTGCTTCCATTACCAGGTTATCGTAAATAAAATCTGCCCGGTAAGTATTATTGGCTTGTATGCCGCCCACTTTTGCAGCTGCTAAAAAAACATACTCCGGTTTATGCTGTTCAAAAAGATTATTTACAGCCCGCTGATCTCTCAGGTCGGTTTCTTTGGAACTCTTTAGCAAAAAATTATTATATCCCCGGTTTATAAGATTCCTGTAAATGGCTGAACCTACCATCCCGTTATGGCCTGCTATATATATTCTATCTGTTAAGTTCATAATTGTTTAGCTGATGGTTTTATTATAACCATTTTCCTTTAATAATAATTGAAGCCTCATAAGTTTTATATCTGCCGCTACCATTTCTTTTACCATCGATTGTAAGGTATACTTCGGCTCCCAGCCTAATTGTGTTTTAGCTTTTGTATTGTCGCCTATCAACAAATCTACTTCTGTGGGACGGTAGTAGTGCCTGTCTACAGCCACCACTACTGTGCCGGCAGGTATCTGATAGTTTTCATCATTGCAACTCACAACCACTGCTGTTTCTGTTTCGCCCTCGCCTTTAAATTGCAGGGTGATACCCGTCTCTGCAAAAGCCATTTTTATAAAGTCTCTAACCGTAGTGGTAACGCCGGTTGCAATTACAAAGTCTTCCGCTTTATCCTGTTGCAATATCAGCCACATAGCTTCTACATAATCTTTGGCATGGCCCCAGTCTCTTTGCGCATTTAAATTGCCGAGCCACAGTTTATCCTGCATGCCCAGCGCAATTTCTGCTACGGCACGGGTTATTTTACGGGTAACAAAGGTTTCTCCCCGCAACGGACTTTCGTGGTTAAACAATATACCGTTGCAGGCAAAAATATTATAGGCTTCCCGGTAGTTTACTGTTATCCAAAAGGCATACTGCTTGGCCACCGCATACGGCGAACGTGGATAGAAAGGCGTTGTTTCCGATTGGGGTACTTCCTGCACTTTTCCATACAATTCAGATGTAGAGGCCTGGTAGATCCTGGTTTTTTTCTCCAGCTTTAATATGCGAACTGCTTCCAGCAATCTCAAGGTTCCAATGGCATCTGTATTGGCAACATATTCCGGTGTATCAAAACTCACATGAACATGACTCATCGCACCAAGATTGTAAATTTCATCGGGCTGTACTTCCTGTATAACACGGATGAGATTGGTAGAATCGGTGAGGTCGCCATAATGTAATTTGAAACGCAGATTTTTTTCATGCGGATCCTGGTAAATATGATCAATCCTTTGAGTATTGATCTGCGATGATCTCCTTTTAATGCCATGCACTTCATATCCCTTGGATAATAAAAGATCAGCCAGGTATGCCCCATCCTGCCCGGTAACACCTGTAATTAATGCAACTTTCATGTATAGCTTATTGTTACTGTTTAACTTTTATAAATGCACTGTTTTTCTGGCGGTTCTTTCTCATGCCTTCGTTTAATATATAGGTAAAGTCTGTATAGCCACTGGTTTTAAACGTGCAGGAGTTAAAGATGGAATTATTTACTAAAAAACCATGTTGATTGTAGGAACCAGGAACGGTGTACAACGCTGAAAAAGTACAGCGCTGAAACAAACAATTTTCACTGTCATCCTGCAGGTTTTTTTTTGATATCTCTGTATACACTGTAGGAACCTTGTATCCCGTAAAGCTGCAATCATAAAATCTTTGGTAACTGCCTATGATGCCCGCCACGTATGTTAAAGTAAATACTTTATGATCTTTAACAGAATCAGTAAAATTACAATTAAAAAACTGCAGGCCATTTTCAACTTTATCTGCGGCGCAATATAGAAGACAGCTCCCGGCCAGGAGGGTGTTTTTGAAAACCATCCGGGGCGAAGTGGTATATAAAGCATAACTATTGGTACCAATGATCCTGCAACTGTCAAAAAGTACATCCCAGGTCCGGGGATCGCCACTGGTTACTGCATAACCCCTGTTTCCACTGAACTCGCATTTTATAAATTTTCCCCGGGAACAATACGCTCCTCTTTCCGGTTCTATATCAAGGCCGGCACCGGGGTTAGTGGTAACAATGCCGGTAGAAGTATTCCTGAAATTGCAGTTATAGAAGCTTACACTATCCCCCGCCGTCCAGCTCACACCGTTACGCCCGTTGTTATCAAAGTTGCAGCCGGCAAATGAAATATTGAAAACAGGAAGTTTATTGGTATCCCCTAAAATAACGCAGCCATCTCTTACAAAGTGATTAAAGGAAGCATTTTTTACACGGATATGCTGACTGTTCATCAGGAAGAGGCCATCATGATCCCGCTCATGTGCATTGGCGCCTAACCCTGAATTTTCATAATATTTTAGTTTATTATTATTACCATCTGCATTGATATTACTGATAGTTATATTGCTGCAGCCAACCAGCCTGAACATGGAGCCCGGATCCAGTCCCCTTACCGGAATTTTATTTTTAGATACGATGCCTATGGGTATTTTATCAGCAAACACAATATTCACTTTACCTGTTCCTTCGATTATTATACCTGTACACCCGGTGAGGTTTATAACATCATCCAGAGCATCATACTGAATGATCTCATTTTTTCCATCATATTTAAATTTTGGTCCTACTATATACCTGCCTGCACCAATGATCAGTTTTACATTCTTTCTTCTTTTATTAATGTATTTTGCAGCTTTTTTAAAAGCTTCATGATCAGATTTATTATCATTGGGTATAGCGCCAAAATCCCTGATATTAATGGTTGTTAACTGGGCAATTGAACCATAGCCCAGGCACATGATAAATACCAGTAAAAAAATAGATCTAAGTACCATAGCTTTTTTAAAAGACAAATTATTTTAAACTTTTCTCCCGTTTTTATCTACCCAACCTACCTGTCTTGCAGGATTACCAATTACCAGTGCGTAAGGCGCTACATCTTTTGTTACAACAGCACCAGCCCCTATCATAGCATATTCGCCTATGATTATTCCACAAACAATGGTTGCATTTGCTCCAATAGTGGCGCCCCGCTCAACTAATGTTGGCTTAAATTCATTCTTTCGTTCTATAAAACTACGGGGGTTGATCACATTAGTAAATACCACCGAAGGGCCAATAAATACATCGTCCTCCAATGTTAGCCCATTGTAGGCCGATACATTATTTTGGACCTTTACGCCATTGCCAATCTTAACATTATTATCAATGAATACATTTTGCCCGATAGTACAATTACTGCCAATAACCGCAGCAGGCATTACATGGCAAAAATGCCAGATACGTGTGCCGGAACCAATTATTGCCCCATCGTCCACCACAGCTGTTTCATGTATATATGCCTTATCCATTGGCGGCAAAAGTAATTTAAAAAAACGAAGCGAAAAACCGTTCCTCTCCCTGTTAAACTGCTGAAACTTTTTAAACCTCCTCAACCTTCCGTTATCTTTGCAGCATGCATTACGCTTCGGTAGAAAATCTTACCAAATCATTTGGTATACGAACCCTTTTCAAAAACATCAGTTTTCATATAGAAGAAGGTGATAAAATAGCTTTGGTTGCCCGCAATGGCAGCGGAAAAAGCACTTTGATGAAAATTATTGCCGGTTTGGATTCGGCCGATACCGGAACAGGTACCGTGTGGGTTCACAAAGACATTAAAACCGTGATGCTTCAGCAGGACAATGACTTTGATGGTAAGAAAACCATTTGGGACAATGTACTCCGCCTCGATCACCCGGTGGTGAAAGTGGTAAAGGCTTATGAAGAATTTTTGGAAGAAGGTTCCGATGATCACGATCACCTGGGCGAACTAATGGCCAAACTGGATGACCTGGACGCCTGGAGTTTTGAAAGTGACCTCAAACAAATATTAGGGAAACTGAATATTCATCACCTCAACGAAAAAGTAGGCAACCTGAGTGGCGGACAAAAGAAAAGAGTGGCGCTGGCGCAATCATTGATTGAAGCACATTTGTATGAAGGCAATTGCCTTTTGATAATGGATGAACCAACCAACCACCTGGATGTGAGCATGATTGAGTGGCTGGAAGAATACCTGGGTGCAGCAAAAATTACTTTGTTGCTGGTAACGCATGACCGTTATTTTTTAGATGCAGTTTGTAACGAGATCATCGAAATTGATGAAGAAAAAGTTTTTGTTTATAAAGGTGATTACGATTATTTCCTGGAACAAAAAGCAATGAGGCAGGAAGTACAACAAAGCGAATTACAAAAAGATAAAAATATTTTTCGCAAAGAACTGGAATGGATGCGCAAACAACCCAAAGCCCGCACCACTAAAAGTAAGAGCCGGCAGGATGCCTTTGCAGAAGTAGAAGACAGGGTGAAGCAACAAAAAGATGTGGCAGAAGTAACCCTGCAAATGAAGATGACCAGGTTGGGCGGAAAGATCCTGGAGCTGAAAAAAGTAAACAAGGCTTTTGACAAACTGGTTATTATGAAAGGCTTTGACTACACTTTTAAAAGAGGAGAACGCATTGGTGTAGTAGGAAAAAACGGGGTGGGCAAATCAACCTTTTTAAAGATCGCCCTGCAGCAGGAATTGCCGGATAGTGGTAAGATCAATCATGGCGATACCGTTGTATTTGGCAACTTTAGCCAGGATGGTTTAATTTACAAAGAAGATAAACGGGCTATTGAATATGTAAAAGATATGGCGGAGTATTTTCCCCTGGCAGATGGAACAAAATTATCTGCGAGCCTGTTCATGGAAAAATTTGGTTTTAGCTCCGAACAACAATACACGCCTTTAAGTAAATTAAGTGGTGGTGAAAAAAGAAGATTGCATTTAATGAGTGTTCTCTTTATCAATCCTAACTTTTTGGTATTGGATGAACCTACCAATGACCTTGATCTGCAAACACTGCGCACGCTCGAAGAATTTTTAATGGACTTTCCCGGCTGTATTTTAATTGTAAGCCATGACCGGTATTTTATGGACAGGATGGTAGATCACTTATTTGCATTTGAAGGCGATGGTGTGATAAGAGATTACCCCGGCAATTATACCCAATACAGGGAAGCTGTATCCAAAGGGTTATTGTCGCAGCAGGATCAGCAGATAATGAAATCGGCACCGGAAGAAGAAGTAAAGAAGACCACAGACAACCGGCAACCTGCCACTGCAGAACAACCAAAGAAACTCAGCTTCAAAGAAAAATTTGAACTGGAGCAGCTGGAAAAAGACATGCCGAGATTACAGGAAGAAAAAAAATTACTGGAAGAGAAGATGGGCGTAACCCAGGGTTATGAAGCATTACAGAAAGCCTCTGATCGCATTAATACTATTATTAAGGAATTAGACGAGAAGGAAATGAGGTGGCTTGAATTGAGCGAAAGGGGTTAGTGGGAACTGGCTAGTGGGAAATGACTAGTGGGCAGTGCGGCACGAAACTCACCCCCACTCGCTACTCACTACTCACTACTCTCCTACCTTACGCACTGTAATATCTTACGCAGCAATTCATTCTCATTAAAATTTTTAAACCCCAGCCGTACGATCACTAATTTTTTTGAAGGGATGATAAATACATATTGCCCCGCATAGCCATCCGCATAAAACATATCTGCAGGTGCTGCGGAAAATTTTCTTTGAGAAGGGATTTTTTTATCAAACCCATTCAGCCAAAACTGGTAACCATATTGTTGTAGTTTATCTGCTGCAGATGGTTTTGCGGTTTGTTTAACCCAATCGGTTGTAAATAATTGTTGCCCGTTAACCATACCATTGTTATAATACAGCAATCCAAACCTCGCCCAGTCCTGCGCGGTGGCAAAAACATACGAAGAACCCACCATGGTGCCACCTGCATCGGGTTCCATTATGGTATTGTACATTCCTACTTTATAAAACAGCGAATCATAAATAAAAGAATGATAATTTTTATCCCCTACGGTTTGTCTTATTATCCTGCTTAAAATATTGCTGTTGCCGCTGCTGTAATAAAAGCTTGTGCCCGGTGTTTCTTTCAATGGCAGGCTGGTAGTGTAGGCGCCCATATCAGCTTTATTAAACAGCATTTTGGTTGCGCTGCTGCTTTTGTTGTAATTTTCTTCAAAATTTAATCCACTCGTTTGTTGCAATAAATTTTCGAGGCTGATAGCATGTCGCTTATCTTTTGCACCGGCCCACTCGGGTACCGGGGCTGGTTTTTTCGGATCAAGTCTTCCCTGCTTTACCAATAAACCGACCATAGCACTGGTAATACTTTTAGCCATTGACCAACCTAACATGCGGGAATCTTTGTTGAATCCCGGCGCATAATTTTCGCTTATTAACCTGCCATCATACACTACCAGCAAAGCTCTTGCCTCATGCTGACTTTTTGCATTGGTTTTGTAAACTTCCTCTTTACAAAGTTTTGCCAGTCTTGCATAATCAATTTCCGCCGGTACATAAGTAGCAGCTTTATCACCCAAAGGCCATTGGGCAGAATCCATGTGTGCCGGTGCAGCTGCAATGTTTGGACCTGTTTGTTTTTGTAAGTCTGACTCACTTAGTTCATTAACCAATGTACAGCCGAGGCCTTCGCGGTATATGGCCTTCTTTTTAGCTATTCCAAAAACAGTGGATGTAACAGACCGGTTGATACTATCTATTTTGTAACCCGCCAATGATAAGGGAAAACTACTCAACTCTTCTGCTGCTACAGATGCAGGTTGCCGTTTGCCAACAAATACACAGGAGCACATATTTTTTGCAGTGAACCCGCTCATGATAGGGAACGATACCCAGGCATAACGCACACCATAGATCAATGCTGCCAGTAAGAGTAAAAGTAATATGCGTTTAAAGCGTTTCATATTTGATAATCGATTTGAAATATACAATAGAATCGCCACAAAGACACTAAGACTTAAAGATGCACAAAGCTTCTAAAAACGCATTCGCTTAGTGTTAAAACATCCGGCATCCCACACCCAAAATTATAAATTTAGTTTTATCTTCAAAATATCTATTCACAATTGCCAGCCAATCTTTCTGCATGAATCAACGTTATTATTCTTTGGATGTTTTTCGTGGGGCCACTGTGGCACTTATGATTTTAGTCAACAATCCCGGTAGCTGGAGTCATATTTATGACCCGCTCGAACATGCAGGCTGGCATGGTGTAACACCCACTGACCTGGTGTTTCCTTTCTTTTTATTTGCAGTAGGCAATGCAATGGCTTTTGTAATGCCAAAACTACAGGCTGCAGGTGACGCAGTCTTTTGGAAAAAAGTTTTGAAAAGAACTTTGCTCATTTTCGGTATCGGTATTTTATTGCATTGGTTTCCTTTTGTTCGCTACAATGGAGAGGGTGAACTGGTAGCCCGTAAATGGGAAACATTACGCATTTTCGGTGTGTTGCAACGCATAGCGCTTTGCTATTTTTTTGCTTCCATTATAGTTTACTATTTAAAACTAAAAGGCAGTTTTGTATTCAGTACAATTTTATTACTGGCATACTGGCTGGTCTGTATTGCCGCCAGTCCAGCCGACCCTTATAGCCTGCACGGCTGGTTTGGAACCAATATCGATAAGGCGATTATTGGTGAAAAACATATGTACAAAGGCGAAGGCGTTGCTTTTGATCCGGAAGGATTGATGAGCATTTTTGCTGCTATTGTACAAGTAGTACTCGGTTATGTTGCCGGCAATTATATCATTACAAAAGGCAAAACACCTGAAATGCTCAACGGGCTTTTTGTGGCTGGTTGTGTATTAATTTTTACCGGCTTTTGCTGGGATATGGTTTTTCCGCTCAATAAAAAGATATGGACGAGCAGTTATACCATTTACACCACAGGGCTGGCATTGCTCACACTGGCAATGATGATCTACCTCATAGAATTTAAGAATGCCCGCGGCGCCTGGAGCAGGTTCTTTGATGTATTTGGGAAAAATCCTTTATTCATTTTTGTATTAAGCGGTGCATTACCACGCCTGCTCGGACTCATCCGTATTCCTAACGGGTTAAACGAGGAGGGCAAACAAAAATTCCTGGCACCCTTTGCCTGGTTTTATGAAAAATGCTGCAAGCCTTTATTTGATGACGCAAGAAACGCCTCTTTGATGTATGCGCTCTTTTTTATTGGCTTCATGTGGCTGCTGGCCTGGATACTGGATAAAAAGAAGATCTATATAAAAGTATAAATAATTTTTACCAGTTAATAATTAATAAACACACCTGGATAATTATACCAGCCAACAAAACAGTTGCTCGTTATTTTTAGCGGGTGTTCAATTATTTTGTAATGAAAAAAACGGGGTTCTTTGTCGCGGGTGTATGTTGCAGTTATGTAAGTATGTCGCAAACAAAATTGTTGCAAATTTTAAATGAGCCTCACTACTGGTGGCCAATTTCCCTTTTACTCATAGCACTGTTGCTTGTTTTTCTTTTCAATTATTACAGGAAAGTTGTTTCTTTAAAGCAACAGGAAACCAGGAATAAGGAGCTTGAAATCTATAAAACAGCCCATTATCGCCACCAACTGGAAATGGAGCAGGTGATCAATTATTTCACCCATTCTATTTACAGTCATCATACTACAGAAGACACATTGTGGGATGTTACTAAAAACTGTATTTCAAAACTCGGCTTCGAAGACTGCGTGATCTACCTTGTTGGTTCCGGAAGAAAGGTACTGGTTCAGAAAGCTGCCTGGGGGCCTAAAACAACAGAAGAAAATAAAATACTGAACCCGCTGGAAATACCCATTGGCACCGGCATTGTTGGTTCTGTGGCAGAAACAGGCAAAGCAGAAATTATAAATGATACCAGCACAGATAAACGCTATATTATTGATGACCAGCAGCGCTTTGCCGAAATTTGCGTGCCAATTATTCAGCAGGGAAATGTAATTGGTGTTATAGATTGCGAGCATTCCAAAAAAGGATTTTATTCTCAAAGCCATCTGCAGATAATGGAGACTATTGCAGCACTTTGTGCAGACAGGTTACAAAAAATAGCTGCCGATACCGAGATACGGAGCAAGGAATTACACCTGGCCTCTTTAAAGGAAAGCCTAGCAGCCTCCCAGCTTACAGCCCTGCGGGCGCAAATGAATCCTCATTTCATTTTTAATGCACTAAATAGTGTGCAGCAGTATATTCTTTCCGGTGATGTGGACCAGGCCAATCGGTATCTTACAAAATTCAGCAGGCTGCAAAGAGAAGTACTCAATCATTGCGATCAGCATTTTATTAGCCTGGAAAAAGAAATTGAAATGTTGCAGGGTTACCTGGAGTTTGAACAGCTACGGTTTAGCGAAAATTTTAACTACTGTATTTTTTTAGAAAATAATATAGACCCTTCAGAAATAAAAATACCGCCCATGATATTGCAGCCCTATGTAGAAAATGCCATCTGGCATGGTCTCATGCCGGGGCAGGGTAATAAAGAAATCAGGCTTGAATTTTCTCTCACAAACGAACATATACTCAATTGCACTATTAAAGACAATGGTATTGGTGTAGCCGCGTCCAAACGCTTAAAACAGAATAATATAAACAACGGTCAGCATCCGTCGAAAGGACTTTCGCTGGTATCGGAAAGACTAAAGATACTCGAGCAGCAATATAATCAACCCTTTCGGGCAGCTATTACAGATATACTGGATAATGATAACCAGGTAAAAGGCACCTGCATCAACCTGCAGATATTTATAGGGGATGAAATATAATTTTTACAATATACCTGTTTTATTTTCTACTTTTATAAGGTGATTAAGGCGCTTATCATAGACGACGAACCGGCTGCTGTAAAAACCCTCCAATTAATGCTGGAACGGTATACACCGGAAATAGAGGAACTGCGAAGCACCACTGATGCGGCAGAAGGTATTCACCTGCTTAAATCCTACCAGCCGCAAATCCTCTTTTTAGACATCCAAATGCCGGTAATGAGTGGCTTTGATGTGCTTAAACATTTCCCCAACCTTCCTTTTAATATTATTTTTACTACTGCCTATGATGAATATGCTATTCAGGCCATCCGTTTTTCGGCCCTCGATTTTTTACTAAAACCAATTGATGCCGATGAACTCCAGATGGCTGTTGAAAAATACATGATAAAGGAAGTGCTGCAAATGAGCAACCAGTCATTGTACAATAATTTCCTGCACAATATCACTGCACAGAAAAAAGAAGATTTTAAACTGGCCCTTTCTACCAGCGAAGGAACTTTTTTTTTTAACCCCGACCAAATCGTGAGACTGGAAGGAGAAAGTAACTATACCCGTTTTTACTTCACCGAAAAAAAACCGATGCTTACTTCCAAAACATTAAAAGAGTTTGAGGAAATTTTAACCACGCATGGGTTTGTACGCATTCATAAAAGTCACCTGGTAAATAAAAAACACATTACCAACCTGAGCGGCGATGGTATACTAACAATGGCAGACAAAAGTAAAGTTGAAATAAGCCGCAGGCGCAGGGCTGAAGTAGCCGGGTTTTTAAAATCACAATAATTTTCCTGTTCCGTCACTCGTTTTTACCCGGTATATTTCTGCAGCAATAGTAAATTTTGCCAGGTACGCATTTTTTATTTTGCTACTGAACTCATCCACCAAACTGTTGTGTACTATGTTGATGGTACAGCCCCCAAAACCGCCGCCCATTAATCTTGCACCAATAACTGCCGGATGCTGTGTGGCAAACTCAACTAAAAAGTCCAGCTCCGCACAACTCACTTCGTATAATTTACTCAGGCCCTCATGTGCCTCGTACATGAGTTGTCCAAATTCATAAAGCTTTTGTTGCTGAAGCAAATCAGCTGCCTCAACAGTACGTTTCATTTCCTGCACTACATATTTACAGCGCTTAAAAACTATGTCACCCATCTTATCTTTAAAAGGCAACAAATCTTCCCATGTTGCTATATCCCGGAATGATTGCACAGCGGTTGCTTCTTTTATAATTTTCAACCCTTCTTCACATTGCCGGCGGCGCTCGTTGTAAGCACTGCTGGCAAGAGAGTGACTTACTTTGCTGTTCACTAATATTATTTCATGACCCTCCAGTTGTAAAGGAAAATAACGGTGGGTAATATTTTTGCAATCAAGTAATATAACGTGGTCCCGTTTTCCCATCATATTGGCAAACTGGTCCATAATACCACAATTAACCGCCGGAAAATTATGCTCTGCCCGCTGGCAAAGTAATGCAAGCGTCACCGGGTCGAGGTTGCAATCAAAAATATCATCCAGGGCATAGGCAAGCCCACCTTCTACTGCAGCAGAAGAACTCATGCCACTTCCCTGTGGTATATCTCCTGAGAGCACACAATCAAATCCCCTGATATTTTGTTTGAGTATCAAAAATTCATTCACTACACTTAGCAGGTAATTCTTCCAGCTACTGTCTTTTTTTATTTCCGCGATCTTAACCGAAAATGACTCGTCAAAATCTATTGCATAAAAATTTACAAGGTCGCTTTTGTTTGGAGCAATAGCGAAATATACTCCCTTGTCAATAGCGGCAGGAAGCACATAGCCGTCATTGTAGTCAATGTGTTCTCCTATTAAATTGATGCGCCCCGGCGAAAAATATATCGATGGCGTTGCAGAAAATTTTTCCGCAAAAACCTGTTGTACTTTTTGAGTTAAGTCATTCATTTTATTGGGAATTGCTGATGCGGAAATTAGTTTTATATATCGCTTCATTGCCTGCCGGTAAAATAGTAAGCCCGTTTTCATTATTAAATGCATCGGGTGCGGCACTAAGGTTTTCTATGGCAATACTTTGCCGGTGGCCCGGTGTATATATCTGCAGAAAAGGATAAGAAGGATCAGGCTGAATTTCCAGCTGCAATTCTTTTTCCTCATCACGTAAAATAACAACAGGTATGGTGTCATTAAAATCAACCAGAAATCCATTGTCAAAAACGGTATCACCTATTTGCGTTAATGTTTTAAAGGCGGGGTAAGGCAGTTTTTTATTGGTAGGAATTAACTCCTCATCGAATTCCAGCATGTGCTCGCATTTAAAACTCAACTGCAGGTCGTTAATAGGTCCGCCAAAACTAAAGTAAGGATGCCAGCCGTCAGCTACAGGAATGGCAAAGCTTTCATGATTCTTTATAACGGTTGTAATTTCAAGAGAATTGTTTTTCTGCAATTCATAAATGATCCTGCAATCGTATTTAAAAGGAAAGCCTTTGTCTTTTCCTTTATAGGCAAACAATAGCTCTACGCTTGCACTTTCTGCACCTGCATCCAGTTTTACGATATCAAAAGAGGCATCATAAATAATGCCATGCAATGCATGATTGCCGAGATAGAATTTTTCAATAATATACTCTTTGTCACCAAATTCATACTTCCCTTCTTTAAGCCGGCAAACAAATGGAGAAAGTTTGCAACCTTTAAATCCCTTCGTTTCCACTTGTTCCTCAAACTCTTTCCTGCTGTTATAATGATCAATAATATTAAGCGTATCCTTGCCATAATTAATATTAAATGCATGCAAAATTGCTCCACATGCCGGGATAATTTTCACGTTGGTATTCGCCAGCTCGTCTTTTAGAACTACTATCTCAAAACCATCTTCTTCTTTTGTATTTACAGAAAACATGCGTCGTTTTTAAGAATGAATTTATAAATTAACGAAACTAACGCACACCGCCATTGTTTACCCGGAAAATTTTAATTTTAGTAACCTCGCCTGGCTAAAACAGAAGGTCAATTAAATGAGTTTATTTTCTTTTACATAACGGAGCATCAGCTGGGTACCGCTCACGTTTAATTTCTGAAGCAGGTTTTTTTGAGGCGTTTTTATAGTAAAAGGGCTTAGAAAAAGTTTCTCCGCAATTTGCGGCCCGGTAAGCCCTTCATACAACAACTGCTTGATCTGTTTTTCTCTCCGGGTGAGTATCGGCGTGCTTTTTTGAGGCGTCATTCACTGTTTGATACTGCTCCAGTATTTTTTGATTGGCTGCCTTGCTTAAGAATATTTTATCGTTCATCACTTCATCAGTGGCGTCAATAAGTTCTTCTCTTTCCATATTTTTTAAAAGATAGCCGTTACCGCCTTTAGCCAAAAATTGTGTGATGATGCCGGCTTGGTTCGTAGAAGTAAGGCCGATGATCTTAACCGATGTATTTGTTTTGCGGATCTGGCTGCAAAGTTCAAGTACGTCAATATCAAGCAGGCTAATGTCGAGGAGAATGATCTCCGGTTCATTGGCTGACAAAAAATCCAGCGCAGCTGCACCGGATTTGCAGGGGCCCATCACTTCCAGGTAATCCACACCCTTCACCATGGTTGCCACACCATCCATTACTAAGGGATGATCATCTATAATTAAAATGCGGATCATTGCTTTACTATCGTTTAAAAATGATAGATACGGATGGGCGTTACAGTTACAGCAACATCATCCAGCTCCGCAAAGATGTAGTAGTTGACAACAGGATCATTTCACTGGCACCAAATCCTTCTACCAGCACACTAACTATGCAATATGAAAGTACAACACCGGAGAAAGTAGAAGGAAATATTTCAACAGCGGAGGTCAATTGTTGAAACAATTAAACTTTACCGTAACTAATGGTATTAACCAGTTGTACATTAACGGAGCTGAATTAGCCGCTGGTGTTTATTTGCTGCGGTTGAAAACGGGTAAGAAGGTATTAACGCAGAAGATTATAAAGCAATAAGAAAGTTTCTTCTTCATTAAGTGCCGGTTTTTCATGTGTTGGGGCCTGTTTTTTTCTTTTTAATGAAAGGTATTTCGTTCCTTTACCGGGCAATTAGTTTACCGTTATGAAACGAATATTTATCTACCTCTTATTACTTTCATCTTTCAATGCTTCGGCACAGGATTCAACCCAACCTTTCGACGGCCACAAATGGGAAGCACCCTACCACTTGCCTCTCCCGGAAAAATGGACATTCGAACGCTTTCTTGTTCCCATCAGCTTTGCACCTGAAATTGCTTACAAAGGTGTGGAAGATATTCGCTTTGCACCCGGCTGGGCAAATAAAGAAAGTGAACAATACTGGAGTTATACATTTTTATGGTGGTTAGACGGAAAGCCGGAATTCAATGCAAGCATCGTGGCGGCTAATTTAAAAGCGTACTACAAAGGATTAATGAAAGTGAATATCGATACAAAAAAATACAATATCCCCGCAGAGCAGCTAATAGCTACCACTACTTTTCAAAAAACAATTACGGCCAACGGAGATCTTGAAACTTACACCGGCACAGTTCACATGCTGGACTATATGCAGCGGAAACCCATCACGCTGAATTGCCTCGTACACTTTAAAGCATGCACAATAGAAAAAAAGACGGTTGTTTTTCATGAACTATCTCCACAACCTTTCACAAATAAGATCTGGGATGAATTTAAGGTGTTGTGGGAAGGATTTAAATGTAAAAAATAAATGCAGTACATTTTTCCCGCAGATCTGCGCAGATTAAATACCGCAGATTTTCGCGGATAAAGCCAGAAAAAATCTGCTCCATTGTAAAAAAGCCTTTTTTACTTTAGCTTTAGAAACCTAAATCAACAGATATGGCCGAACAAAAAAAATGGAATGAACAACAGGTTTTTGCCGGCCTGCTGGCCTTGATTGCCTGGGGTTCTGTAATAATGCAATTCTTCTTACAAAAAGGAAGCACCATTAACTTCTTTAGTTTTTTTACTGTGCAATGTAATATACTGGTAGCCATCAGCATGACCTATACGGCAATTTCTCCTACCACAAACGGGGGGAAATTTTTTACCAATCTGTCTGTGCAATCGGCAATTGCCTTGTATATATTTATTGTGGGGCTTGTTTATAATACTGTGCTACGTGGGCTGGTGCCTTTAGCCGGCTGGGGTTTGTTTGTAGATACCATGCTGCACGTAGTGGTGCCGGTTTTGTATTTATTATTCTGGGGATATATGAGAACCAAAGGAAATCTTGAATATAAGAATGGTGTCTACTGGTTATTATTCCCACTTGTTTATCTTATTTATTCCATGGTACGTGGTGCAGCCATAGAATGGTATCCTTACCCATTTTTAAATGCGGGTGAACTGGGTTATACAAAAGTGGGTATCAACATCGCTGTAATGATCGCTATTTTTTTAGTTGCCGGTTTAATATTGATCGCTATTACCCGTTCCTTGAAAAAGGCAAGCGAAAAGGTTGACTAGTTATTGATTAATAAGTAACAACTACATTCGTGTAATTTATATTTTTATTTCCTAAACATATCATCCACCGCAGGTGCTATCGTATGAGATGCTTTGTAAGTATAACCCATAATTTTTGCAATGGTTTGTGCTACCTGCATCTGGAATAACTGTTGTGCTCTTTTTACTTCCCCTTCTTTTTTGATTGCAGGACCAATCCCCGCTAAAAATATCTGGCTGGCTCCCGGCACATCGCTGCCATGATCTGTCCATTGCTCTTTATTGATATCGCCTCTTCCATGATCCACGGTAAATAATAAAGTTGTTTTGTTTTTGTACTGCGGATCATTTTGTAAAAAGGTCCATATCTCTTTTAACCATTCGTCTACCTGCCTTGCCGCATCTAAATAATTTCTGTATTGAGCACCATGCGCCCATTCATCTGTTTCGCCATAGGAAATATATAGCACCCTTGGTTTGCGGATTTTTAAATGCTCTATAGCTGCGTAATGGGTAAATACATCCAGGCATTCTTCATCATGCCAGGGTTTGTGCCCATTGCTGCGCATGGCATTGATCAGTTTTTCTTTTTCAGTAGGATTTGAACCACCGCAATCATCAAAACCATTTACCACCGGTATTCCACTTCTTGCTTCATTTAAAATTCTGTCAAAAGCATTCCAGGCGCCAAAAGCTGCTACTTTGCCTTTTAAGGATGGCTGGCTGTTCAAAAATTCCAATACCGTGATATGAGGATTTGGTTTATAGCCATTGCTATTGACCAATGTATCGGGATAACCAGTCATTATTTCATTGTAGCCGGGGTAGCTAAACCAGTACCGGTTGGCCACATCCACTTTATTATTAGCATTCCTGTTGCCGTATATGATACCTTGTTGTTGAATCGTGCTCCAGAAAAATGGCAGGATTTTTTTTCTCCTTTCTTCTTCTGAAATTGCCCAGTAATTTTTATAGATATAAGCACTATCTCCCTGGTTGAATTTTTTGTTATTGGCAATGCCGGTATCCATGCCTTTAAATACTTCCTGCCAGCGAAGGCCATCAGTAGTAATGATAATGATATTCTGTTGCGATGACTGGGAGAAAGCGTTAAGGGAAAGTAACAAAGCAAACAAGGAAATTATAGGTTTCATGTTTTTAATTTTAAAGTACCTCCCGGCGCTGCCTTCGTTCGGTTGATCTTTGCAATGAAATATTCAACGCAAAGAAAAGAAGCGCAGGAGATTAAGCAGAGAGAAATTCCATTATTTAATTATTATTTCATCAATAAACAAATGCGACGGATAGCCGGCACTCTCATGCCAGGCTGGTAATTTACCCCCGCTTTTTGCGATAATGCGTACATACCTGGCTGTAATATTTTCCTTCACATCTCCACCCATTGTTATCGCCTGTGCAGGCCGCTCCTCCGATGAGCCGTCGTAAATAATATTTGAGACTTTGCGGTAATTAATTCCATCGTTGCTCACTTCAAATAATATCTCTTTCGGAAACTTTATCCAGGGGCTGATATCTTCCAATACATGCAAACCTAAAAAGTCGATTTTTTTCGGTTGCTTAAATGCAACTACCGCTTCAAAATCCTGGTCGTAATAACTTTGCCATTCGCCGGTTTTCCAGTTGCTGGTACCTGTAATTCCATCTATCAAAGCTTCCGGACCGCCGGCGGTGTACATGGAGTGTACTTTGCTTTTAATAGTTATGGTTCGGTCTGATACTACTTTATAAAATTGCTGACTGGCTTCTTTACTTTTATTGCTGCCCTTTTGTGCATAATATTTTACCAGGGATGCATTGCGTAAAACAAATGGTTTTGTGTATTTTGTCCATGTGCCTTCCTTTTTTCCTTCGGGTTGAATGCTATAAAAGACGGTTGCTTCTTTATCAATATCTTTCATAACAACTGTCAGGGCTTCCTTTATTTTATTAGAAGTTATTTCAAAATAAGGAACAGGAACAAAACCAGCATCATCTATCATTGCCACCGGCATTTCATTCTCGTTTATGCCTCTTTGATAATTGGGAGCTGATGCCATTTCAAAAACCATAGTCCCGCCCTGTTCTATATCCTCACTTTTGATAAAAGTATTATTATATGCAACTCTATTCAACTCTATACCCTGTACATAAAAATTTTTGTTGGTTAAATTCCTCGCAGCAATGGTAAAGGTTTTACCATTTTCCAGATGCAGTTTTACTTCCTCAAATACCGGGGTACCCAAAGTATATATACCACTTGCAGGCGTAGCCGGGTAAAACCCCATGGCACTAAAAATATGCCAGGCACTCATTTGTCCGCAGTCTTCATTGCCTATTAATCCTTCGGGACTATTCAAATAAAATTCCTTGTTGATCTTACTTACCAGTTCCTGTGTACGCCAGGGTTTGCCCGCATAGTTAAACAGGTAGGCCATGTGATGGCTGGGTTCATTGCCCTGTGCATATTGGCCTATCAGGCCTGTAACATCTGCCTGGTCACGGCCGCTTAATGGTTCTTTGGTAGTAAAAAGTTCATCCGCTTTGGCAGCAAACTTTTCTCTTCCTCCGTATAATTTTGCCAGGCCGTTAATATCCTGCGGAACGGCAAAACTATAATGCCATGAATTTCCTTCTGTGAAAAAATTATTTACTTCACCGGCTTTAAATGGCGAGTACCAAAAGCCCTGCACTTTGCCACGGATATGACCTGTAGAAGGATCATATAGATTTCGATAATTCAAAGACCGCTGCATATATTTTTTATACACCGTATCGTTGCCAATATTTTTTGCAAACTGTGCAATGCACCAGTCATCATAAGCATACTCCATGGTTTTGCTGGCGCTCTCATGATCATCGTCATTACTAATAAATCCTTTGGCCTGGTAGGCATTTAATCCAAAGCGGTTACTCTCTGCATAATCTGTCATTGCCTTTAATGCATATTGGGCATCAAAATTTTTAATGCCTTTGTTATAGGCATCTGCAATTACAGGAATGGAATGATAACCGATCATACAAAAAGTTTCATTGGCACTTAATTCCCACACCGGCAACATACCGCCATATTTGTATTGCGCTAAAAAAGTATTGATCCAGTCGCCGCTTCTTTTTTTGTTAATAATGTTCATGAGCGGGTGTAAAGCCCTGTAAGTATCCCACAAACTAAAAACGGTATAGTTAGTAAACCCACTGGCTTTGTGAACCTGCTTGTCTGTTCCCCGGTATTCGCCGTTTACATCAGTATAAACATTCGGATGGAGGGAGGTGTGGTACAATGAGGTATAAAAAACGGTTTGTTCGTCTTTTGTTCCACCTTTTACTTCTATCTTCCCCAACTCCCTGTTCCAGGCATTTTGGGCATTTGTTTTTACTTCATTAAAATCCCAGCCCACAATTTCTGTGTCAAGGTTCATATGCGCATTTTCCATGCTTACGCCGGAGATGCCGATTTTTACATTGATGGTTTTGTTTTTTTCCAAATCGAAACTGAAAAAAGCCTTTGTATGATTTGCAGAATTTGAAAGAAGCCCTTTTTGTAGTTCAAACCCGTGAGATCTTATCGGGGTTTCAAATTTTAAATAAAAATAAACCACTTGGTTGCTGGCCCAGCTTTTACTCCGGCGCATGCCACGTACCTCATATTCATTTACTATTTCTAAAGAAGACTCCAATACTTCATCCCTGTGTTTCAGGTCGATCAAAACTTTCCCTTCCTTTGCATCAGCAGGAAAACTATATTGATGCATACCTGCCCGAACTGTCGTGGTAAGCGCTGCTTTGATATTATATTTATCCAGCAACACTTCATAATATCCTGCATGTGCTTTTTCATTTTTATGTGAGAAGACAGACGCATATTCTTTGTTGTTCCATTTAACTTCGCCGGTGAAGGGCATTAATAAGATATCACAGTAATCAGGAATGCCGGTACCGCTTAAATGTGTGTGCGAAAACCCATAGATCAGGCTGTCGCTGTAATGGTAACCGCCGCAGCCATCCCAACCCTCCAGCCTTGTATCCGGGCTTAGTTGCATCATACCAAAAGGCATACTGGCGCCGGGGTATGTATGGCCGTGCCCACCTGTACCAATAAATGGATTTACAATGAAGGCGTAATTTTTTGTTTGGGCAAATATATTATTGCAAAAAAATAATACAACAGACAGGACAGCAAAAGATCTCAAAAATTTCATCAGGCTAATTTGATAGTGAACAGGTGTTCAAAAATAGCTGAAATAATCCGGTAAAGAAAGGGTCAATCATCTGAATCTTTTCTTCCAAATTTCCGTGGATAGTAGGCAAAAGTGAGCAAAAAATATTGCTGCAATCCATTGGTAATAGTAGTAGAAGTTCCGTCAATATTGGTATTGGTATTTATATTCTGAAATTTTTTCAGCAGGTCAAAAGCAGAAAACTTTAATTCTCCCTGTTTGCCTTTTAAAAACCTGTAGGAGCTGAAAGCATGCCATAATATTACCGTGTTGGAAACATTGCTGTTGTCTGTTGTACTTACAGTAGTATTGAAACTTAAATTTTTAGAATAGTTTACTGTGGCGCCAAACTGTGTGGAGCTGTTGGTTACTTTATAGGATGACAGCCCGCTTCCCGTTTGACTGGAAGAATAGGTGCTGACAACCTCTGCCAATTTTAATATGAGCAGCGTTTTTAATGAATATTGAAGATTAACATTGTGCGTAAAACTCCGGCTCCTGTTATTAGATATAATTCCATCTATAAAATGGGTGCTTCTGTTATTCCCTATAGTACCACTGTATTGTAACTGAAGCGAATTTTTTCTGATCTTCCTCGAAACATTGGCGGAATAATTCAGGCTATAATCTACCCCGTCTTTCGCATTGATAGTATATTGCAATCTTTTACCGGAAATATCATTGATAACACTGTCGGCTATCGGGTTTGTTTTATAAGCCATGTTGCCACTTACGGAAGCGTTTACTTCGTATTTTGCTTTTGGCTTTCTTTTATTAACAGAAAAATTGAAATTGACATTATCGGTACGGGTGTTTTTTAAATCAGGATTTCCAAATCTTACATTATACACATTGATGCTATCGGTAATTGTATATAATTGGTCAATTGCCGGGTAAGTATAATTCCTGTTGAAACCGAAGCTTAAATTATACATCATTTTATCTTTTATGCCATAATTGTAATTCAAGCCCAGGCTTGGTGTAAAAAAAGAAAAAGACCTGTCAACATTACGAATGGCAAGCGAAGAACTGTTCATTTCTTTTCTGATGCTCTGTGCCAGTCTGAGAGATAAAGATACATTCCTGCTGTACCTGGCCGCCCATTTATTAAATGACTTTTGAAAAACAACACCAGGTGTATATCGTATTGTTTGCAATTTGTTGTTGTTTGTTAACCCGTTATTGACCATAAACTTTTGCGCATTGCTGTCGTAATCATTTACAATCGCATAGCTTTTATTTTGATCATAAGTAAATGCCTGTAACAGGTTTAAATCCACCCCAAAAAGATTGAAGCGCCGGAATAATAAACGGCGCAACCCATAATAATTAAGGTTGAAATTTAAACCCATACTCTCCTGGTCGTTATTGTAAAGGCGGTTGTAACTTGTATCCGCAGCCGGGTTCGCATAGGAATTAAATATGCTGCGAGTATTTCTTTCTGATTGATTGTTATTGAAATTGCCTGAGACGGTCAGGTTAAATCTTGTCAATGGATTTACATTGCTGAAATTACTCAATGCAAGACTTATATTTCCTGAGCGGGAATTCGTTCTGCTATCCGAATTTCCCTCATTGGTACTTTGCAGTGCTTTGCTGCTATCTTTTACAGCCGTAAAATTATTGCTGAAAGACCTGCTGTCATTAAAATTACTGTTTGCAGATAAGTTTAAATTTTTTGAACTACTGTTTGATTTTGTATAAGTAATGCCGGCCGAATACCCCCGGATATCGGTATTATTACTATTACTGCTTTCTATAAATTGAGAAAAATCTTTTGTCGTGCGTTCCTGGACAGTATTGCCTGATACAAAATTATTGTTACCAGTATGATTGTAATTGGAGGAAATGTTGTTATACCTGCTACCGTTTTCAGAATAAACAAAGTCATGGGTATAAACCGCCCCCAGTGAAAAAGTTTTACTGATACCGCTTCTGCCAAAACTGCTTACATTAAAATTATTGGGATTTATTTTACGAAAACTATTATTGGAAAGCATTTGCTGTATACTTCCCACACTTTTATTAATGTTATTGGTTCCTCCACCTATACTCAGGCTATTGGTTTTATTATACAACTGGAATGAGCCATCAGATTCATACCGGTTATCGGTACCATAACCCAGGCCTGCTTTTCCAAAATAACCGCTCTTCTTATTCGCTTTCAATTTAATATTCATTGTATACACAGAGTCTTGCTCGGTATTATCTCTCTGCTCTTTTGTACGATCTACTTCCTGGTATACCTGTATTTTTTCAATAGCATTTTTAGGCAGATTTTGTGTAGCGATGGTTGGGTCAGTTTGACTTAAAAAGGGTTTTCCATCCACTAAAATTTTAGGTACAGGCCTGCCGTTTACTGTAATAGTTCCATCTGCCCATATTGTTATGCCCGGCACCTGGTTTAACAGCTCCTCCGCAACGGCAGTTTTTTCCATTTTAAAAGCAGCAGGGTTAATTTCCAATGTATCTCCATTCATCCTGATAGGAACAACAGACCTTATCACAACCGCATTGCTGTCATCAATATTTACAGGCAAAGCAATGCGAAAGCTTTGAGCAGGTTTTATACTATCCAGTTTAAAATGTCGTTTGTAAGATCTGTAGCCTACATAGGAAACATCCAAACGCAGCTCCCTGTTCAGGGGCAGTTTGGGAAAAGAAAAATTTCCGTACTTATCGGTAAGCTGGTAATTGACCAGGGTTGAATCTTTTGCAAAAATGCTTATAGTAGCCAGTTCCAAAGTAGTATTGCTTACAGAATCAATTACAATACCGGATATTTTCCCGTTGGATACCTGGCTCATTGCGGAGGCCACACCAAAAAACACTATAAATAGGAAAAGATATCGAAGCATGCGATCAGTCTTTTATTTTATACTCAACCATTACAGGATTGGAATTTTTTGTGGCCGTTTTGAAAAAGCGTTCCAGTTCCGGCGGATAGACAATTTTCTTTTCTTTATTTTTTTCATAAAAATCAAGAAAGCTCTGGGCGGGAATGAGGGCGTAATAGTGTGAATCAGCATATTGCCCCAATCCATTTTGTAAGAGCTGGATATTGTATTGACTACTATCTGCTTTTATCATTTTTGATTTATAAAATTTAGCCGTGTTTTTATCATATAAAAAAGATTCATAGTTGCGCAGGAACCTTATACCAAAAAATAAATGCCTGCCCATATCCCTGATGCTGTTGAAAGAAAAGAAGATAGCGCCGTTGCTATTTTGAAAATTATCCCAATCTGCTTTTGATTTAAATCCATTTATAAACCGGGATGAAGGCATGGCATTTTCCAACGGTAGCACAATTTCATAAACAGGTGATATACTGTTTTTATTCATTTTATAAATTACAGGGCTAAATGGCCGGGAAGTATATTTAATGTAAGCCGTGTCAGTATCTGACAGGTACATCTGTGCATTGGCATACCTGAAAATATGATTGCCTGTTCTGTTAAAAGGGAAAAAAGACTTCACAGGTTTATGATCTTCCAGTAATTGCAGTTCATATCCCGAGGTATCCTTTGCCCGCGGTTGTATACTCATATCAGAACGATAATAATAATCATCGTAGAACGGGCGGGCATTTATGATAAAGTAAGGATCTGTTGTTGTTCTTTTTATTTGAAGACTTTCCTCTTTCAGATTGATCTCGTAATTTTTAAAATATTTTTGATTGGCTTTTTTAGCATAATGTGCTCTTATGGCAACAAGGTCATTATTGGTAAGCGTGTAATTTTTATTTTTAATATTGAATTTCAACAACTCCGCCTTACTATCGTATACAATAACAGGTTCGCCATACTTCTTCATTGCAATAAACTTTATAAATTTTCCCTGTTTGGTAAAAAAAGATAATTTTTTTTCGATGTAATCATATGCCACCCAATAATTTTTAGTAATAAAAAGAGAAGTGTTGGTACTTATTTTTTCAGTAGCCGCATCAATGGGAATGAACCTGGTAATTTCAATAAAATTAGATTGAGCTGCAGGTCCCGCAGTGGCAGGATTAAGATATAATTTTTGAGGCTGCGCCAATAACCTACCGGACAATAAACAACAGAAGAAAAAGCAGCAGTAGTTTCGTTTAAAAATTCCCATAAATGTCGTTATATCCAAATATATAGATATGGATGTTAAGAAACTACTAAGCTTATTTACCTGCCTATGGTTTATTTAACCAGTTCTACCAATAGCCTTTCAGCCACTGTATGGCTCAATGTTTCCCCGGTTTTTTTATTGTAGCTCACCAGCATGCTGCCATCAAAAGGTTCAACAATTTTTATTTTAATTTTTACACCCAATTGTAGTTCACGGGTATTTAGAAATTTTAAAAACTCATCCGTACCGTTAATAACGGCTGAAAGTTTAACCGTATCGCCGGCTTTACAATCACTTAGTTTTTCATAGTGGCGCCAGTCAATTTTGCCGCTCTTGTCTGGTATAGGCGACCCATGCGGGTCAATGGTGGGATAGCCCAGCATCTCAGCCATCTTTTCAAAAAAATCAGGTGCATGTAAATGCTCCATCTGCTCAGCTATTTCGTGTACCTGCTCCCAGCCAAAATCCATTTTTTGTACAAGATACATTTCGGTCAGCCGGTGTTTCCTGATAACAAGACCTGCCTCCTTTTTGCCTTTTTCTGTTAGCCGGAGTGGTTTATAGCTTTCGTAATGCACCAGTTTTTTATCAGCCAGTTTTTTCATCATGCTGTTCACCGTAGGCATTTTTATTTCGAGTTTTTTACTTAACTCGTTGGCACTCACTTCGCCTTTTTCGTTAGCAAGGTTAAATAATGCCTTTAAATAATTTTCTTCTGTGTAAGAATGCATAGGGCAAATGTATTTAATAACCCATCGTTTACCCCATTCAACAATTATAAAATAAAATATATTTTGTTAGATGAATCTAACTTTATAGTTTTGCAGTATATAATTTAACAATGAGAGTCACCTTATCTATCTTCTTTTTACTTGTCTGCGGCCTGGTATCCGGGCAAACGGGCAGCATCTCCGGGCATGTTGTTGCCGATGGTAAAGCTGTTGCCTTTGCCAGTGTATCTATTTCCGGATCAGCAAAAGGTACTATAACAGATTCTGTTGGTTATTTCCAATTCACTGCGTTAACAACTGCTGCTTACAAACTAAAGGCTACTGCTTCGGGTTATCTTCCTTTTGAGAAAAAAATTACTTTGAAAAATGACTCTACGATTCAGTTAGCTATTGAACTAACCCGCGGGGAACGATCATTGGAAGATGTAGTAGTAACCGGAACTTTAAAGGAAGTAAAAAGATTAGAGAGTCCCGTTTCAGTAGAAGTATATACGCCGGCCTATTTTAAAAAGAATCCAACGCCTAATATTTATGATGCGCTGCAAAACATTAATGGTGTAAGACCTCAACTCAACTGCCAGGTTTGTAATACCGGCGATATACATATCAATGGGCTGGAAGGTCCATATACAATGGTATTGCTCGATGGTATGCCCATTGTAAGTTCTCTTTCTACGGTGTATGGTTTATCAGGCATTCCGAATTCACTGGTAGAAAGAATTGAAATTGTAAAGGGCCCGGCTTCTTCCTTATATGGAAGTGAAGCGGTAGGTGGGCTCATCAACATCATTACAAAAAAGCCGGAAAATGCGCCCCGCTTTTCTGCAGATATTTTTAGTACTACCTGGGGCGAACTCAATACCGACCTCAGTTTTAAACTCCATGCAGGCAAACATGCCAGTGTATTAACCGGGATTAATTATTTTAATTTTCAAAACAGGGTAGATAATAACCATGATCATTTTACCGACATGACTTTGCAGGACCGGATCTCTGTTTTTCAGAAATGGAATTTCAGCAGGAAAAACAACAGGGCTTTTAGCCTGGCCGGCAGGTATATGTATGAAGACCGCTGGGGCGGGGATATGCGCTGGAACAAAAGTTTTCGTGGAGGAGACAGCATTTACGGCGAAAGCATTTATACCAACCGTTGGGAAATTTTGGGCAACTACCAATTACCTACAGTAGAGAAATTAATGCTCTCCCTTTCCTACAACGAACATTACCAAAACAGCGTGTATGGTAAAATTGCCTACATAGCCCAACAAAAAATTGCTTTCACACAATTAACATGGGATAAAAAAATTGGCAGCAACGACTTTTTATTTGGTGCTGCCTTGCGGTATACTTTTTATGATGATAATACGCCGGGTACTGCATCTGCTGACAGCACTAACCCAACAAGCCAGCCACAAAAAACATGGCTGCCCGGTATTTTTGTACAGGATGAAATTGCAATAAACACAAAACATAAATTGCTGCTCGGTGCCCGGTACGATCACAACAATTACCATGGCGATATTTTTACGCCACGTTTTGCCTATAAATGGAGCATCAACGATCATAATATTCTGCGGCTCAACGCCGGTACGGGTTTTAGGGTGGTTAATTTATTTACAGAAGATCATGCTGCCCTCACCGGTGCAAGAGTAGTAGAAATAAAAAATGAATTAAAACCGGAGCGTTCCTACAATGCCAATATCAACTACATTAAAAAATTCCATACCCGCAACGGAAGTGCGGTTAATATAGATGCGTCTGCATTTTATACTTATTTCAACAACAGGATCGTGGGAGATTTTGATACAAGCCCCGACACTATCTTTTATGATAACTTAAATGGTTACGCAGTAAGTAAGGGCATTACATTGAATATAGATATTGCTTTGCGCAACGGTATCAAAATAATTACTGGCGCCACCTTTATGGGAAATACGTTGACGCAAGATGGTAAAACAGCGCAACAAATTCTTACAGAAAAATTTACCGGCACCTGGTCGGTGTCTTACAAAATTAAAAAATTCAACCTGGCAATTGACTACACCGGTAATGTGTACAGTCCTATGCGCCTGCCATTGCTGGGAGACCTGGATCCACGCAAAGAGTATTCGCCCTGGTGGAGTATACAGAATATCCAGTTTACTTATGGCGGTATTAAAAAATTTGAACTGTATGCCGGCATAAAGAACCTATTGAACTGGACACCCAATAAAGGCAATCCGTTTATCATTGCCCGCAGTCATGATCCTTTTGATAAGGATGTCGATTATGGCAGCAACGGGCAGGTGGTTCCTACACTTCTTAACCCCAGGGCACTAAGCTTTGATCCCACTTATGTATTTGCGCCCAACCAGGGTATGAGAGGTTTTGTGGGAATCAGGTATAGCCTGAAATAAGAATTAATGCCGGATGGTTGAGGTTATTCAAAAGAAAACCTGTGGGTGTTTGCAAAGCCCATCCTCCCGGCAGGCTGGCCCGCAGTGTTTTCGGTTTCATTTTAAATAAAAATTTCTTCTACCTTTTATGTCTTCGTGTCATTGTGGTTCAAAAAAATTGTAATTTACCAGATCAATACCAGCCCTTACATCTGCCATGAGCGAACTAGCCAATAATAAGATCTTCCGTACTTTAATGATCCTGCTGCATGCACTGGCTAATTTTTTTGCCGTTTCCTGGTGCTTTAAATATGACCTTACTTCCTCCTGGTGGTGGTTCTTCCTTTTTATCATTTTCTGCCTCGTGTTACTCGCATTGTTTACCAAACACCTTATTTCATTTATCCGATATTTACAATCAAACTAAACTATATGATCTCCTTTATTTTATTTGTACTTGCTTTTTTTCTTGCTGCAGTTTTTTTAGGTGTATTTAAAAGATCCAACTACCGGGATGTGAGTGGAAAAATAAAAGGTGGTGGGTTCTTGAGACCTGTTGGTGCTTTTCTTATCGCCTTTATATTGGTAGCTATCAACCCTGTTAATGTGGAAAGGATCGATGCCGGCCATGTAGGCATTAAAGTGAGCAATGTTGGCGACAACCGGGGCGTTGGTAAAACAGAATATGTTACCGGTTGGGTATTATACAACTCCTGGATAAGCCGCATATTTGAATTTCCTATTCACCAGCAACATATAGATTATGAAGCAGCAGATATTGTAACCAAGGGAGGTTTTCGTGCCACCATTAAGCCATCATTCAACTACAGCATTAATGCCGGTAATGTGGCAGACATGTTCAGCAACCTGCGCATAGGTGTAAAGGAAATGGAACAGGGCTGGCTCAAAAATGCTATAGTTGGTTCGGTAAATGATGTGGCCAACCGCTACACCGTTGACTCTATTTTTAATCACAGGGAAGAATTTGAAAGTGATATTGTAAAGGAATGTAACAAGCGGGTGAGCAAGTGGTTCAATGTATCGCAGCTGCGAACCAACATTGTACCACCACAGGAGATTTCAGAAAGCATCGTAGCCAAAACCCGTGCAATTCAGGAAGTGCAGGTAGCCGAAAACCGCCGCCAGGTGGCTGTTGCCGATGCAGAAAGAAAAATTGCCGAAGCCCGTGGCGATTCTGCCCAGGCAGTAATCCAGGCAGCCGGCCGTGCTGAAGCCATTAAAAAAGAACAAACAAGTTTAACACCCCTCTATATTGATTATATAAAAGTGCAAAAATGGAGCGGGCAGGTACCTACTACTGTTGCAGGAAATAATACAGGGTTTATGATGCAATTACCGAGGGATGCAAAGGAATAGCTGAAATGCTAAGACCGGTGTAGTAGCGTGCTAATTACACAAAATGAAGAAAACACAAAAAAAACAGGAATTTTCTTCATTTTTTCACAAACGTAAATACTTATGTTTGTTGTGGTTAACCTATACACAAGCTTGTGCAGGCCCCAAATTACACAAGTTACACAAGGGGTAACCCGTTACTCATACTTCAAAAATATACCTGTATCAAATGCCGTCCACAAACATGCTTTTTGCCCGCAGCTTTTTAATGCTGCATTGGCCCAGCTGTTACAGGTTTTAAACATGCTATAACGCCCGGTGCCTTCATAAAAAGCATCATTGTTTCCATAATTGGAGGTAGTTATCACCGGTACTATATTCCCTGAACTATTTTCTTCATAGCTTCTACGCAGGTAATCAACCAATCGCTGGTATTGGGCAGTGTTGATCATTATCTTTTTACAAGCTGCTGTTTCGTTTATGGAATTATAATATGTTGCATGAATAGCAGTGCTGCTCAAGGCAAAAGCAGCTTTAAAAGCAGTGCTGAATGTAAGGTCATTCCAGGTAGGGGTTTGCAGGTAAAACCCTTTGTCGCCCCATCCCATAGCCAGCCATTGAATACCGGTAGTATCTGCTAAATGTGTGTTGGAAAAAAGTACTGTTTTGCTCCAGTCGTAGGTTGCATTTTTTACAGGCACTACAATATCTGTATGTACACCGTTTGTTTTAATATAAATTGCAATATCATTGCCTGCAGCTGCCTCCTTTTCTACCGTTATCCCCGACAAACAAAAGGCAGACAACAAATACATTAGCAAAAAAGAGACAAGGAAGAGCATACAATAACCGGCATATTTTGCAATACGCTTTAAAAACTTTAGCATAACTGGCGATTGATAATGGTGACAGGTGAACCTACCTGTGCTGGTTTTAATACTCTTTTCTCTATTTGGTAACCCATACCATTGTAAGATTTCCAGGATAGAAGCATCAGAAAGTATCTCTTGTTTTTTGTACTTTAGAGAACGAATTTCTATTATCAAAATTTTATTTTATGAACCCTATGAACAGTTTCCTTTTGGCAACAGTAGTTACTATTCTTGCATCCTGCGACAGCAATGATAAAAAAACGGTAACGGAAACAGCCATTGCACCTGTAGAAAAAAAGAAAGCAGGTAACAGCGGCGTAAACATTGCATATGATGATACCGGCACGGGCGATACAACACTTCTTTTTATTCATGGCTGGGGTATCAATAAAACTTATTGGGCAGACCAAACGGCTTTTTTTTCAAAAAACTACCGGGTAGTTGCACTTGACCTGGCGGGTTTTGGCCAATCGGGTAAAAACAGGAGCAGCTGGACAACAGAAGATTTTGGCAGGGATGTATCCGCTGTCATCCATACGCTTGCCCTTAAAAATATAATTGTAATCGGTCATTCAATGAGTGGTGCTGTTGCAGTGGAAACAGCACTCACCAACCCTTCAAAAGTGATCGGTTTGATTGGAATTGATAATTTTAAAAGTTACGGCGATACCATGACAACCTCAGAGAAAGAAGCAACGGCGGAAATATACAAATCGATGCGCAGCAATTTTACAGAAGTGGTAACAAGTTATTTTAACGAAGGATTATTCTCCCCGTCTACAGATAGTACTGTACGCAAAAGAGTGATGAAAGATATCCTGACCGGTGATTCTGTTATTGCAGTAAATGCCACTGAGCAAAGCGATCTTTATCCCCTCGATAAAAAAATACTGGAATTGAAGAAAACGATCTACGTGGTAAACAGCGATTTTGCAGCCAATGACCCGGTTTCTTTTAAAAAATGGAAAGTGCCTTACGTGCTGTTTAATATCGGTAGTACCGGTCATTATCCCATGATTGAAAAGCCAAAAGAATTCAATGCATTACTGGATCAGGCTATTGAAAAGATCAAAAAATAATCACATTACATAACCCAGTAAAAAAAGCCACTTATTAAAAGTGGCTTTTTTGTGCTGCCAGGTATTTACTAAAATAGCATAGTTATAAGCCATTTCCTCCAACTACACGTTCTGTATATGTAATCATCTTCCTCTTAAAGACTTTTACAACACACAAATAATTAATCATTAAATAATTTTATGAAACTCAAATTTATTTTAGCTGTTGCGGCATTCATTATCGCATTGATCAGTTGCAAAAAAGACGATACCCCGGGGCCCGTTGATAAATACTCATCTGATGTGGCCAATGCATGGATGCAAATGCACATCAGGCTTACAAGAACCACACCCGGGTATAACTCTGTTGTAAGCGACCGCTCTTTTGCCTACGCAGGCATAACCATGTACGAGTCGCTGGTAGCGGGAATACCAAATGGCAAATCCCTGCTGCCACAAATTGGGGGAACTGCTATAGAAACGGATAAAGACCGTCATCAATATTACTGGCCCGCCAGTGTAAATGCGGCTATGGCAAAGCTTACAAAAAGTTTTTTTGAAACAACTTCCGTCGCTAATAGGGCCAGTATTGATTCGCTGGAAGCATCCTTCAGCACCAAATTTCAAGCGGAATCAGATGCTGTAAAAATTCAGAATGCTGTAGCTTATGGACAACAGGTGGCGAACAGTATTTTCACCTGGTCGTCAACAGATGGCGCACACCAGGCTTACAGCCATATTGTTGACCCAACCTTTACCCCAAGAGGTGATGGCACCGGTCATGATGGCTTCTGGATATCAACTACGCTACCCCCTGCTGCACCTGCTTTGCCTGTACATCCGCATTGGGGTAATAACCGAACTTTTATTGCCAATATTGCAACCAATACTCAACCTGATCCACCAGTTGCCTACAGTGAATCAAATCTTTCCCCTTTTTACAATATGGCAAATGAATTGTATACGATTTCCTTATCGCTCAGCCATGAAGATTCTGTTGTTGCAAAATTTTGGGGAGACCAGCCCGGCAACCTTAATGTGCCTGCGCATGCCACCAATATCCTCACTCAATTGATTGTTATGAATGACCTTGATCTCGGTGAAGCAGCGGCCGCTTATGCCCTGCATGGCATTGCATTAAATGATGCCAGCATTTCTATTTGGAAAACAAAATACCATTACAGCCTCCTTCGGCCAGCTACTTATATACGCAACGTGATGGGGCATTCAACCTGGAATACAGTTATACCTACACCGCCACATCCTGAATATGTTGCGGCACATGCAGGCATTTCTGCAGCAAGTGCGATAGTGCTTGAAAAGCTATTTGGAGCATCTTATTCATTTACTGACCATACTTATGATGCTACTTATGGAGCCCGCACTTATAGTTCCTTTGATGCTTACGCAAAAGAAGCCGGCC
>JACMKX010000064.1 GCA_014379905.1 Ferruginibacter sp.
GAGCAGGTTGCCTTTGGCGGTACCACCATCAGCGGTATTAAAAAAGAGGTAGCTAATAAGCCGGTGGTAGCCAACAATGAAATGGTAACCGGCTACCTGCTCATCAATGCAAAGGATGTAAAAGAAGCAGAGGCCATTGCAAAGGACTGTCCCATCCTTGTTTTTAATGGCAGTGTAGAAATAAGGCAAATTCAGTCGCAACAAAATTAATTTTAAACCAACAGTCACAACAATCAAAAAACCTACATCATGGAAAAGTATATGTTAATTTTCAGGAACAATCCTGCCATGTTTCAACAGGCTGCCCCCGAAGCCATTCAGCAAAATATTCAGCAATGGATGCAATGGATGGGCCAGCTCGGTGCCAGCGGAACACTGGCGGGTGCCGATCAACTACATTTTGGCGGTAAAGTAGTATCCACCAGTAAAAAATCGGTCACCGATGGCCCGTTTTTAGAAGCGAAAGAATTGGTTGGTGGCTATATTATCATTCATGCAGAAAGCCTGGATAAGGCAACTGAAATTGCAAGCGATTGCCCCGCTTTGAACTTTGAAGGAAGCGTAGAAGTAAGGCCCATACAGGTTCAGGGATAATTCATCATTTTATCTGGCTTGCAATGAATAATATACCAGCCCATTATTTATGTATGCATACAGAAGGCACAAATATATTGGTAGAGCATTTTTTTCGCAACGAAAGAAGCAGGCTTATTGCTACGCTGGCTAAACTATTTGGGCTGCAACAATTACAATTGGCCGAAGATATTGCACAGGAAGCACTGCTGGATGCATTGGCCAACTGGCCGGTAAATGGGATACCAGGCAACCCGAAAGCATGGCTTTACCGGGTAGCAAAAAATAAAGCTATTGATGTATTCAAAAGAAAAAAACACCTGGATACAATCGTTAGTGAGTTATCTAATAGTGCAAACGCAATAGAAAAAGAGATTGACAATATTTTTTTAGACGATGAAATAAAAGATAGCCAGCTACAGATGCTTTTTGCATGCTGCCATCCATCAGTGCCCGAAGACGGCCAGGTAATGTTTATGCTGAAAACCTTGTGTAGCCTGAGTGTAGCGGAAATTGCCAGGGCTTATTTAACCAGCACCGATGCGGTGGAGAAAAGGATATACCGGGTAAAGAAAAAATTAAGGGAAGAGAATATCCAATTGGTTATACCAAGTCCACAAGAGCTGCTGGCAAGACTAGATGCAGTACTACGGGCTATTTATTTGCTGTTTAATGAGGGGTACAACTCCTCTCAACCAGATAGGGTTATCCGCAAAGATTTGAGCGGCGAAGCTATGCGCCTTTGTGAACTACTGATTGAAATACCGCTCACCAATCTTCCCTTTACCAATGCTTTGATGGCATTAATGTGTTACCAGTCTTCCAGGTTTGACGCAAGGATGGATGCCGACAACCATATTATTACCTTAGAAAACCAGGACAGGCATAAATGGGATGTGGAATTAATTAATAAGGGGCATTATTATATTTCACATGCCATCACCCGGGAAATTATCAGCAAATACCAGGTAGAAGCTGCTATTTCCTACTGGTATGCAGTTGCGCAGGATTTAGCCGGTACCAACTGGGCAGAAATTTTCAACTTATACAACTTACTCATTCAGTTCGACCCTAGCCCCATGATTTTATTAAACCGCCTGATTGTACAGGCAAGAATAGACGGGCACGAAAGCGTACTGCCGCATTTATTGCAATTACCAGGACTTGAAAAAAACCATTTGTATTACAGTAGTATCGCCATCTTTTACCAACAATTAAACCAACCGGCTTTGGCTGTTGAAAACTACCTCAAGGCAATGCGACTCACCCATTCTTTGGCTGAAAAAAAATTACTACAGGATAGGATATCATTCAACACAAGTATGTCATTTTGAAATTATTTTGTATAATTGGATATGCATTTCAATCCCGGCATCAACACCAAAAAATGGCAGCTCATTCTTATACCCCTAATTGCGCTGATAGTTTCGCTGTTGATTACATACAATAGCAATAGCGAGGCTGGCCGATTTTTTTTCCCCTGGCGGTTGTTTATCACCTTATGCATTTTTACTTTTTTTACCTGGCAGGCCAACCTTATCAGCTATCGTGTTTTGGATAAACGGATGGCTTTTTACGAAAACCCGGGCAAAAGGTTGCTGGTACAAATCATATCCTGCAGTATGGCTACCTGGATAAGTTTTGTATTACTGTATTTTATCACCCTTTTTACACAGGGCGGTGGGTTAAAAGATTTTTCCCAAAGTAATTTCTTTTTCTTTTTATTGGTGGCTACGGGTATATCATTCATCATTAATTCACTTTACTTTATACGCTACCTGCAATCGACGGTTTTGTATAAAGAAGCCATCAGTACGGAAAAACTGAACAGGTTATTGGAAGCACTGGAGCAACAAAACAATAACCTTGTTGAGGAAAAAGCTGTTGAACCAGCACAACGCACCCACCGGCCGAAATCAATGATTATTGAAACCGGCTCTAAAACTATCAGCATCCCATTTAGTGAAATGGCCTATTGGTTTTCCAGCGACGGGATTGTGATACTGGTGTTGAATGATGGAAGAAAGGTTACCACAAATTTTAACTCTTTCACGCCGATAGCCGATAAACTACCAACCGATAATTTTTTTCAGCTCAGCCGCCAGTTTATTACCCATTTGCAAAGTATTGTTTCCATCACAGATGATAGCAACCGGAAATTGATTGTCGAATTAGCTGCCGTAAAATCAACTGGCAAAAGAGAAAACGTTACAGTAAGCCGCTACAGAAGCCAGGAGCTGAAGCAGTGGTTTGCCAAACGGCTCTGAAATTCGGTTTGGTATTGGTACCATTCATGTTAAAAAGGCTACCATTGATTCTTTTAGTGCCTATTTTTTTAGGTTTCACACCTCTTAGCAGTGCATCTTGCAGGTATCACAAAAATTAAAACTCAAGATTATGAAACTCATCCTGTTGTTCACAGCCATGCTTTTTAGTCCCAATTTGTTTCAAACCACCGGCCTAACCGAAAAGGAACGTAACTACGCAGCAGCTCAGTTACAAAGCAGCAGCCAAAAGTTACTCGCCGAAATAGAAGGTTTATCCGAAGCCCAGCTAAAATTTAAACCATCGCCCGACAAATGGAGTATTGCCGAAGTGATGGAACATATTGGCCTTGCAGAAATGGGTATCGGACAAATTGTACAACAAACTTTGAAAACGCAGCCAGATTCTGCCAAACGAAAAGAAATTAAAGTAACAGATGAGCAGGTAAGGCAGCGGCTTACCAACCGCTCCGGCAAAGTTCAATCTCCCGAAATAATAAAGCCCACAGGAAGATTTACAGACATTAAACAGGCGATTGGTTTGTTCACCGATGCCAGGAATAAAAACATTGAATTTATACAAACCACGCAGGAAGATTTGAGAGACAGGTACTGGCAGCACCCTGCAACGGGCGTAATTGACTTATACCAGGCGGTGTTACTCATTTCCGCCCACTGCGAAAGGCACACTGCACAAATTAAAGAGATTAAAAATTCAAAAGATTATCCCATTGTATCAAAATAATCAAATACATCAGCATTATGTTAAACCTATCTATTCAGCATGTTGAAATCAGGGTATCTTCCCTTGAAGCGGCAAAGGATTTTTATGCAAACAAATTGGGCCTGCAGGTAATTGAAGAAATACCAGCAATCAGCCTTTTAGCATTAAAGGCAGGTAGTGTAAGACTTTCTATTTTTGGTGGGTTTAGGAAACAAGCAGCCAGCATGGATGACTTGACAAATACACATGTGGTTTTTCGTACCAAAAATATCTCGGAAACAATGATTGAATTACAGTCAAGAGGGCTAAATTTTCCTGAAGGAATTAAAGAAGCACCAGGATTTATAAGATTTATTTCTTTACAAGACCCCGATGGAAATCTCATAGAGATTGGTGAATATTTAAGAGAACCGGTTTGAGATTAACTATTCGGGATATTACAATTATTCAACTGCAAAATATACGAACCCGGCCACATGAGGTACATCTATCTGAGTTTTTTGCTTTTTTTTTGCTCAACTGCATACTGCCAGAATAATTTGCCCATCCTCACCAGACAACAAATGTTTGATGACTTTGACACACTTTACCTGGTGCTATCCACTATAAATCCGCATGATTATGTTCGCAAGAAAGTAAATGGATATGCCATGCTGGACAGTATTAAAGCCTTGCGGAAAGAAATTGAACAAGTGCATACCACAGAAAATTTTTACTGGCTCATCAACAGGGCATTAATACTTTGCCAGGATGGGCATACATCGCCTATGAGAAAATACTTCTACGACTATATTACCGATGAAGACAAACAGAAATGGAAATCAACACCGGCAGACACAGCTGTAATTGATGAATACTCAAGGATAAGAGGGGAGCGATTGCAATCCGTAAAACTTAGTTTGCCGATAAAATATATTAACGGGCAATACATCACGCTTCAAACTTTTTTTTTCAATAAGATAGCGGTTACTGCTAATGCTATTCTCATAAATGTTAATGGGATGCCTGTGCATAGTTTTGTACGAACAAAATTGCAACATAAAAAAGACCTCCACTGGGATTTTAATAACCATCGTTTTTATGCAGATGATTTTTACAATAGTTTTGATATACCGCTGACCGATAAAATCCGGTTTGAATTCAAGGCTGGAAAAAAATTATTGCCATTGTCTTTAAGCCTTGCCGATTCGGTAAGCGCCGCCACTAAGCTGTTATATGTAAAGGATAAGGAAATTAAAAAAGTGGCTTATTTTGCTGACGAGAAAATTTTATACATTCGGATGCCAATCATGTGGGACAGTGCATTTTACCTTCAGCAAATTGATTCTTTACAAAATGTATTGCCCATCAACAGTATTGAAAAAGTATTACTGGATGTGAGGGACAATGCCGGCGGTAATGACGGCGATTGGGTGAGTATCATAACAAGGTTTCTACAAAAACCTGTGATCCGTAACATTATAAAATGTTTGAATCCCCATAATCCTTTTACACAACGCATTTATGCAGATAGTTTCAGGATTTTTAAAAGCCCGCTTATTCAAAACAGTGAATTTACCGAAGCTATCAACGCGCCGGATACTATTTTACCTTACAAAAACAAACTCAGGTTCTCGGGTAAAATATATGTCATTCAAAATGAAAATTGTTTTTCGGCTACCGGCGATTTAATTTCTACCTGCCAGTTTAGCGATCAACTAATCAATATTGGTAATTCCACCGGTTGGTTTGGTGGCTTTGGTTCTATGCCCTGGGTATTTATTTTGCCACACTCAAAAATACTATACTGGACGGAGCCGCTAATCGATTTCACCAATGTAAAAAGCCCGGGGGATTTGTTTCACAATGAAGTAAAAATTCCGCTTATGCTTACCACAAAAGACTATTTAAGCCGGTATTCTTATAAAGGTGATATCTATGAGCAAAAATTTTTATTAACCGAAGACCCTGTTGTAAAAAGAATCCTGTCTTTTACTGATTGAA
>JACMKX010000065.1 GCA_014379905.1 Ferruginibacter sp.
AATGAGGGAACTACTAATACACCCAAAGCTTATATCAACTACATTTTCCTGGATGATCAGTTTAAATATGCGGGAGGCAATGTTAGCAGGGTAGGTAGCAGCGGAACTGTAAAGGATCATTGGTATGCCGATCAACAATTGCAGGATATCCCTGTGCCTAAAAATGGTTATATATTTGTGTACGTAAGCAATGAGAGCGACGTGGATGTGTTCTTTGATAATTTGCAGGTGATACATAAGCCGGGAGCGATGCTGGAGGAGACGCATTATTATCCATTCGGGTTGACGATGGCGGGAATAAGTTCAAGGGCTGCGGGTTCGTTAACAAATAAAGTGAAATACAATGGTAAAGAAGAACAATCGAAAGAATTTTCTGATGGAAGTGGATTAGAGTGGTTGGATTATGGAGCGAGGATGTATGATAATCAAACTGGCCATTTTCCTACGATAGACCCTAAAGCAAGTAAGTTTTCGGGCCTAAGTCCATATGTCTATGTTGCGAATAATCCAATAAACTGTATTGACCCAGATGGTATGGAATGGGTCCAGGTTAACGGAAGAACGTTTTGGGACGATCGAGTAACTAATCAAGAAACTGCTACGCAACACTATGGAGATGGTTCAATCTACCGAGCCCCTGGATTTGAATGGCAGAATAAAACTCAAGGAAGTATTGCTCTTGGAAGTGATGGAGCATTTACAATTAATGGTGAAGCTATGACAGCTATTAATGCGACACCTTCTGTTGTAGGAGCCGATATAATGCAAGGTGGGTTTGAAACATTTATAAAATATTTTGAAGCCTTGGGTACAGATTATTTCTTCAATGCAGCTAATAGAGACTACAACGACAATGCATCAGGCTTTATGGCTTTTATGGTAAATAATGTTGATGGTGTTGGTGATGCAATTAGATTATCTCAAATGACCCATGATTGGGTTGGAGCAGGTGCAGGTTTTACCGAGCAAAGAAATGAATTAGAACATCATATCGGAATGTTTTTAATGGCAGAAAAATTTGGCCCCAATAGGGCGTTTGATATTGGTGCTGCAAATGAGTGGCGGGGACTTTTAATAAATGATAGACAGAGTGGAAACATGCGAAATGCAATTGATGGTAGAGGTGGTACAGCATTCGAATGGAGAGATTTATTTAATAATAATGAAGGCATTAATAAATGGTATAAATATCATGGTTTAGTTCGTTATCCAGATATGATACCTCAACCTGGTACATTAGAATTTGAAATGGTTAGATAATATGAAAATCACTATCGTAATAATATGTTTATCAGTTTTTGGGGTTTCTTGCAATAGTTTTATGTGTGGTGAATTAAGCGGTGAGTGGAAAGAGCAGTTTGAAAGAGCAAATGCAACTACTGTTAGTGTAAAAGCAGAGAATATTCCTTGTGAGTTTTATTACATTAATGTAATAATAACTACTAAGCATATTGACACTACTGCGATCCATTCTATTCATAAATACCTTTATAATAAAAAAAGCAAAATTGGCTGGCAAGTCTTGCTGGTGTATAATACTGAAGGGCAATACTTATTTAGCCACAGATACAATGACAGTATTTATATACAAAAAGGAGATTAAATAAACAGAGCCCCTCCCGGGGCTTTGGTGTTCCAATGCCTGGAACCAGCACTACAACCACCGCACGCACGCCGGAGTTGTCTCCGGTCAGCATCAAAGTTAATGATGTTACAATAAAGTGTCTTGTATACTGAGTTATACAATTAAAATCTTTTTTGTTCTCAAACATATTTGTTAGTTTACAATAGTTGTGACGCAGGTGACAACACCTGGGTCGGCATCTGCTGGTTGTGGTGTGGGTTTATGAGTTGATGGCGAATACCAACAGCGGAAGAGAAATTAACCTGATAATTTATGAGGCATAAAATTACAATCGGACTTTTATTTTTATTCAACTTAACATTTGGACAAAATGAGGAAATTGTGAAACTTGATGGAAGCAAAGTTTCGGTTTCCGAAATTGACAAAATCATTAACAGATTAATGGATACAGCAAATATTCAGGGTGTAGGTTTAGCAGTTTTAAACAACAAGAAAACAGTCTTTATTAAATCTTATGGTTATAAAAATAAACCCAAAAACGAATTGCTTGATACGGCTTCAATTATGTATGGTGCTTCTTTTAGTAAAGCTGTATTTGGGTATCTTACCATGAAATTAGTAGAGGAGAAAATATTGGATTTAGACAAACCACTATATCAATATTTAAGTAAACCCATTGCAGCGTATGAATATTTTTCCGATTTAAAAAATGATGACAGATGGAAATTAATCACTGCCCGAATGTGTTTAAGCCATACAACGGGCCTGCCAAACGTAAGATGGTTTAACCCAATAACGTCGGAGCAAGATACAATAGGCTTAATGAAGATATACTTTAAGCCAGGAACAAAATATGCTTATTCGGGGGAAGGATTTAAGTTGTTACAATTAATTGAAGAGGAAGTCACCAAAAAGCCGCTTGATGAGTTGGCAGTCGAAAAAGTTTTTAAACCAATAGGTATGACAAGGACAGGTTATGTGTGGCACAATTCATTTGGTGATGATAATGTGGCTGTGGGGCACATGAATAATGGGGATATTGATAAAAAAAGAAAACGTGCAGAAGCTGTAGCAGGAGGTTCTTTAGTTACAACCATTTCAGACTATTCGAGATTTATCGAACACATAATGCAGGCTAAGGGATTAACAAAAAAGTGGTTTCAGGAAATGATACGTCCTCAGATTAACATCCATTCATTAACTCAATTTCCGCCCATAACATTTGAAACAACAGCCGAAAATAATGCTATTCATTTGTCCTATGGCTTAGGATGGGGGCTTTTAGAATGTTCAAACGGTAAAGCTTTTTTTAAGGAAGGCAATGGCGGCGCATGGAAAAATTACAACATTAATTTCATAGACAGAGGCATTTCCATTATCATTTTGATTAATAGTGAAAATGGGGAAACGATATTTCAGGAGCTCCTGGAAACCTTGATTGGCAAGACCTGCATACCCTGGAAATGGCAAGGATACATTCCTTACAACCATACAGCTAAGTGAACAAGCACAAACGCCTGATATAGTATTTGCAAAGGCATGACTGGACATTATAACATCAGCATTGTGCAGGCATCAGCAGCAGTTTGGAACAAACAATGAACTTTTATTTATAAATTAGCAACGGTTTCCGACTGGATTTTAAGATACGGCCACATTGCTGAGCCGTAGCCTTTAGCGGACCTTTTAAGCAACCACACCTTGCAATAAATAACCCCCCATTGACATAAGACAATACTTTACGCCAATACAGAAAGATGGAGCCTCGACAGCTAATCCAAATAAAACTGATCTTTCGCCGCTGTTGCTGTTCCGCACCATAGCTGCCACCGGTTGGTGTTCGCTATTTTCTGAGTATGCTATTCTTCCAATGCGTGTAACCAGCACTACAACCAGCACACGCCGCCGGTGCTGTTGTCACCACCGGCATCAACGTTAATAAAACTCCTCGTAATTGCTGCTGCTGAGATGATCAATTAAAATCATTTTTGTTTTCAAACATATTTGTTAGTTTACAATAGTTGTGAAGCAGGTGACAACACCTGCTTCGGCGTGTGATGGTTAGGGTGTGGGGGTTATAGTAATTTAAGAAGACCACCGGCGGCAAAAATGGTTATCGGTGCCTGGAGAAACAATTCAAAAGATGATACGATGCAGGTAATATCCGGTGTTATGAGAAAAGAAAAAGTATATTACCAGGTACCTGATGCAGACCAGCTTCCCCCGTGAAATGAAAGCTTTTTGCGAATGGTTTAACCGCGGTGATAATATGGACCCGGTAATGAAAGCAACCATCGCACACCTGTGGTTGGTAACGATACATCCTTTTGATGACGGAAATGGCCGTATGGCACGGGCCATTACCAACCTGCAGCTGGCAAGAGGCGATAAAAGCCAGCAGCGGGAGGGTGGAGTACAAATTATGTGTTGAAGGGGTAAGGTTCAAAAGTTAAAAAGTTCTTTGTGTTCCTTCGTGACTTTGTGACTTGGTGGCTCAAAAAAATTACAAGGCAAAAAAAAATCCCGGTTATTACACCGGGATTTGTATTTTAAGAAAATTGCTTTCTTTCTCTTGGGGGGCCATAAGTTCTTTTCCTGTCGCTGCCACCACCACCGCCACGGCCTTCATCTACCGGGCGTTTGAAACCGCCATCGGCTTCATTCATTCTAACTGTACGATTGTTGTAGCGTTTGCCATCCAAAGCTTTGATCATTTTAGGCGCATTGGCTTTATCAACCTCGATCCAGCTATTCATATCACGCATATCTATTTTACCCAGCACTTCTTTTTTAAGATTGCTTTCGTCTAAAATAAACTGTAAAAAACTTGCTTTATAAAAACCATCTTTAGTACCAAGGTTTACAAATAATCTTGTAAAACCATTGTCTCTTCCGCCGGTTCTTTCTCTCCTGCTACCGTCCCTGCTTACTTCCATAGTGCGCTGGCCACGGCCTGCATCACGTGCATTCAGGTCTTCTGCATTTTCGTAGTATTTAAGGAAATGGTCAAACTCAAGGGCAGCAACCCTTTGGAGGATTTCTTCTTTGCTTACATTTTCAAACTTGGCCATTAAGTCCGGCAAATAAGTTTCATAATCACCATGAGAAATATCAGTGCTGATCAGCTTATCCATGAAGTGGAAAAATTGTTTGCGGCAAACATCTTTGCCACTGGGTATATCCAGTTTATGAAAAGTGGCATTCACCATTTTTTCCAGGGTTCTTATTTTAAAAGTTTCCCTGCTATGGCAGATAGATAAACAGATACCTGTTTTACCTGCACGACCGGTACGGCCGCTACGATGCGTGTACACTTCAATATCATCCGGCAATTCGTAGTTGATCACATGGGTGATACCATCCACGTCAATACCACGTGCAGCCACATCTGTAGCAATTAATAACTGCAGGGCTTTTGTACGGAAACGACCCATTACACGGTCACGCTGTTGTTGCGTAAGGTCACCATGCAGGGCTTCAATTTCGTAACCCGATTTAGATAATCTTTCAGAAATATCCTGTGCATCGGCTTTGGTTCTTGTAAAAATAATACCGTACATGCCGGGATTAAAATCAATCAGGCGTTTAAGGGTTTCATACCGGCTATGCGCAGGCGAAACAAAAAACTGGTGATCAATATTTACGTTACCACTGTTCTTTTTACCAACCGTAATTTCTTTAGGGTTATCCATAAAGTTTTTAGAGATGGCTCTAACTTCCGGTGGCATGGTAGCACTGAATAACCAGATGCTCTCCCTGTTAACGGTATTTTTCAAAACGAAGTCAATGTCATCACGGAAACCCATGTTGAGCATTTCATCTGCTTCATCCAAAACCACGTATTTTACTTTTTGTAAGTCGATGGCTTTTCTTTCGATCAGGTCAATCAGGCGGCCAGGGGTAGCTACTACAATCTGAACACCTCGTTTTAGATTTCGGATCTGCATTACGATGGAGGCGCCACCATATACAGCTTCGGCAACAATACCTTTACTGTATTTGCTGAAAGAAACCAGGTCATTGGTGATCTGCAAACACAATTCCCTGGTAGGACAAACAATAAGCGCCTGCGGAAATTTATCAGCAGCATTCATTAATTGTAACAAAGGCAAACCAAATGCGGCGGTTTTACCGGTACCTGTTTGTGCCAGGCCAACAAAATCTGTAGTGCCTGATAATAACACGGGAACTGCCTGTGTTTGAATAGGAGTGGGTTCAGTAAACCCAAGGTCATTGATGGACTTAACGATGTTTTCGTTGAGACCTAATGCTTCAAATGCATTCATTGTATAAAATATTTTAAAAATAAGGACCTGCTAAATGCCTGGGCATATAACATGTGGTCAAACAAAAAATTGCTGGTCACATGTAATGCTATGGGCCGTTGTATCGCTAATAGTGAGGAGAAAAGTAAGAAGCTTTATATCCTGCTGTCAACAGCATCTGAGCATATCATGTAATTCTCAGAAATTATAAATCGCCGCAAAGGTAGGGGTTTTATGGGAAAGAATTAAGAAAAATTGAAAAGTATGCTGGATACTGGATACTAGTTGCTGGATATTAGTTGCTTGATACTAGTTGCCGGATGCCTGATAGCAGGTACTGTATAACGGGATAAGTGCAGTTATCCAGTATCCAATATCCAGTATCCATAATCAAGTATCCAGCATCCAGAATCCAGTCTCCAGTATCAAACATGCTCCACAATATTTTGTTAACTCATTTACGGTTAGGGCTTCTTTAACGCATTGGCATATATCTTGAGTAAAGTAAAAAATCTAAAACCTACAACAAATGAAAAGTAAGATCCTGACACTGGCCCTGGTATTTGGCCTGGTATCTTCAGCATCCTTTGCACAATTAAAGCTGGGTATAAAAGCTGGTGCTAATATTCACAAACTTGAAGGCCAGTCTTTTAAAAATGAATTCAGTTTTGGTTACCACCTGGGTGGTTTTGCAGAAATTGGCCTGAGTAATAAATTATCCATTCAGCCGGAAGTTTTATTTAGCCAGGTAAATATTGATACCAGCAATGAGTTCAGCGATGTGTATGACTTTGATAATATTTCTAAAGTAAAACTGAGTTACCTGCAAATTCCATTACTCCTGAATTATAAGGCGAATGAATTTGTTACCCTGCAGGTGGGTCCTCAATATAGTATCCTTATGGACAGTGATAATACTTTGGTAGAAAATGGCCGGGATGCATTTAAAAAAGGCGACTTTAGTTTACTGGGTGGCCTTCAGCTGAATATTTCAAAAATTAAAATTTATGGCCGTTATGCTGTGGGCTTAAATAATATCAATGATATAGATAACCAGCAAAAATGGAAGAATCAGACGATACAGGTAGGGCTGGGGCTAACTTTATAAGCAGTTCACCAGTTGATTGGTTGATAAGTAGGTGGCTTCTCTATTAATAATCAACTGATCAACTTATTAACCCCTTAACTGATCACGGTCTTATAATATGAATTCCCCCCTCCCTATCCAGCTTTATAACTGTACTTGGTGAGGAGGGTGTTAAGTCATCCCGGCGGTGCTGGACTATATAGTCGGCACCGCTTTTTATTTGGATGTCTATATCTTCAAAAAAAGAAGGAGCGGGATAGCCCGAAATGTTGGAAGACGTGGAAACAACTGGTTTACCAAATGCCTTAATAAGTTCACTACAAAATTCATCCTTCACCAGGCGGATACCAATGCTGCCATCTTTATTGATAAGATTTTTTGCCAGGTTTTTGGCTCCTTCATAAATAACGGTAGTGGGTTTGTGTATGCCTTTTATATAATCGAATACCACTGCATTGGGATGATCCGTGTATTGCAAAATAGCTTTCTCTTCTGCAATTAATATGATCATACTTTTTTCTTCGTTTCTTTTTTTTAATGCAAATATTTTTTCCACCGCCGTCTCATTGGTGGCATCACAACCCAGGCCCCATACGGTATCCGTGGGGTAAAGAATAATTCCCCCGCTATTTAATACTGCTAAACAGTTTTGAATATCGTCTCTTATCTGCATTTGTAAATTATCATTATTTGTTTTAAAGAAAAGTGTGGTTACCTGCCAGTTTTTTATATAGATTCACCAGGTTGCCGGCAATAACTTCATCATTGAATTGTGCAGCATAGGATCTTCCTTTTTCAATACAATCATTATACAAAGCTTCATCATTTTGTAAATTTATTATAATATCACCCATTGCTTTAAAGTCAAAACAATCAATATAAAAGCTACCCGGTCCGCCTGCTTCTCTAAAACAACCGTCTTTATTTGTCACCACGGGTGTGCCGCTGTACAATGCTTCAATAACTGGAATGCCAAATCCTTCATACACGGAAGGATAACAAAATACAAATGCCAGCTGGTATAGCATGGCCAATTCTTTCATATTGACAGCTGCCAGGTGCAATACTCTTTTCTCTAATGAATGCGTTGCTATAAATTTTTCTATTTCATTAAAATAAGCTGTTTTTTTACCAACGATCACCAGCGGTAAATTGTGGTGCAACAAACTATGTACTGTGGTCAATAAATTTTTCCTGGGTTCAATGGTGCCCACGCTTAATATAAATTGCCCGGGTAAATTAAACTTAGCTATTAACAATTGTTTTTCTGCATCGTTGTATTGCGCTTTAAAAGCGTCATGGCATCCCTGGTACAGTACAGAAATTTTTTCTGAGCTAACCGGCAAAAATTCAAGGATATCTTTTTTTGTCTGCCCGCTGATAGCAATTATATGCGAGGCATCAACAGCCGCCTGTTTTGATTTTTGCTGGTGAATAACCCGGTCTGCCGGCCGGTACCATTGCGGAAATTTATAAAAAATAAGGTCATGAATGGTAACTACCGATACAATGCCTGTTTGAGCTATACCCGAAGGCAATTCATTGCTAAGCCCATGAAAAATATCCAGCCCATCCTGTTTCAATTGATGGGTGATCCATTTTCTTCTCCACAGGGAAGAGAAAATTTTGCCAATAAAACTACCCGGGAAAACTATTTTACTGTTTTTACCTCCATCAAAATTTATTTTTCCTTTTTTGGGATTGTATAGAAAATAATTATTTGCAGGATAGAATTTTTCCAGCACACGAATAGTATCCCTGCTGTAATTGCCGAGACCAGACCTGTTGTGAAATACCCGTTTGGCATCAAAACCTATACGCATAAAAAAATGGGATGGCTGCCCGCAAAGCTACAATATTTTGTGTGCAGGCAAACCAGTGTTTGTGCAATGCAGGCTCAATAAAATTCTTAAATGATAGAATAGCAGGCTGCCTATATTTGCAAAAAAATATAGTATGAGTCTTGATCAAATGATTGCAGCGGCATGGGACAACAGGGAGTTATTAAAAGAAGAAAAATATGCACAGGCAGTACGGGATGTGATTGAAGAAGTAGACAAGGGCCGCCTGCGTACCGCCTCACCAGCCGATGCTGGCTGGCAGGTAAACGAATGGGTGAAACAAGCCATACTACTATATTTTGGTATTCAGCAGATGGAAACCTTCAGCCTGCCACCTTTCGAGTTTTACGATAAAATGAAACTCAAATCAAATTACAAGGAATTAGGTGTAAGGGCCGTACCCCATGCTGTAGCCCGCTACGGAGCTTACCTGGCAAAAAATGTGGTATTAATGCCAAGCTATGTAAATATTGGTGCTTATGTAGATGAAGGCACCATGGTGGATACCTGGGCAACAGTTGGCAGCTGTGCACAAATTGGCAAGGGCGTGCACCTTAGTGGTGGCGTTGGTATCGGGGGTGTGCTGGAACCTTTGCAGGCCAGCCCCGTAATTATTGAAGACGGGGTATTTGTGGGCAGCCGTTGCATTGTGGTGGAAGGTGTAAGGGTAGAAAAGGAAGCAGTGCTGGGCGCCAACGTGGTACTCACCCAGAGTACAAAAATAATTGATGTAAGCGGCAATGAACCCATAGAAATGAAAGGTATTGTGCCGGCCCGCAGCGTTGTAATACCGGGAACTTACAATAAAAAATTCCCTGCGGGCGAATTTGGCGTGGGTTGCGCCATCATTATTGGCCAGCGCAAACCGAGTACTGATTTAAAAACAAGTTTGAATGAGGCGCTGAGAGATTTTAATGTTTCGGTATAAGCTGTTATATTTGCAACCCTGAAATGGTTCAACCGTTCAACCGTTCATAACTTTGGAACTTTTCAAACGTTGAACGGTTGAACTGAAAAAATGCCCAGATGGCGAAATTGGTAGACGCACTGTGTTCAGGTCGCAGCGTTCGCAAGGATGTGCTGGTTCGAATCCAGTTCTGGGCACAAAGGCCCTGACACGAGAGTGTCGGGGCTTTTTGTTTTTGGAGCATTGCAAGCTTGCTTGCATATGCGCAGAAAACAAAAAGACCAGGCCTGCTAACGGCGGGACAAGGCCTTTGGGTACGCCCCTCGAAGAACGTATTGGATCACAGAGTTATCTACTTTTGGGCGCTAAGCCTCTCATCATATTTGGAGTTTTTTTTGATTGATCTTTTGAGATTACTGATTGGAGAACGGGCAAGGGTGATAATTAAAAGGGGAGGGCACGCCAACGTAAGAAAAGAGGATGATTTGTCTGATTTGAGGGCTAAAGGAAAAAGAGCACCTTCAATTGAAGATGCTCTTTGAAAACAAAGTCTAAACTATTTGGAATCTAAAGTTGTAGTAGAATCTTCTTTCAATGTCAAAATATATTCATCATCCAGGCCACCATATAAATCATTGTAATGAAATCCTCCACGAAAAAAACTATCCTTTAAAAATATTTTAGCCATTACCATTACATCGTGATTATTAAGTTTAATAGTATCAAATGTAACTCGCTCCCTGATAGTCGTATTTGGGCCAATTTTCCTGATTTTATAGGAGGCATTATTGATAGTAAAAAGAACACTATCAATATGAAGACCTGATTTATTCTCAAAAGTAAGTACTGTGCTATTCGGCGAACATTTCCATGAAAGTAAAGTCGCAAAACCAGCAATGATAATTAATTTAAAAATTTCCTTAAACATAGCTTAAAAATTTGTTGGAATAATTTGTGTAGCACTTGTTATTCCACGTGTTGTAGCAAAGTTAGGGTCGCCAGCTGGATTGGGCGTTTGATTAGGAAAAAATAGAGGTGGTAACGTTGGGTGAAGATATTTTAAAATACCACTTGTAACCGCTGAGTAGCAACGTGCACTCAAATTTGTAGAATTACCTTCTGCCATTGCATGTCTTCCAATGCTCATCCGCCAACACCGCAACCGGCACAAGCCCCTGCCGGAGTTGTCTCCGGCCAACGCCAACCTGGAGAATGTTACCAGTAATGATCTCACACCCTAAGTAGTCAAATTAATCATCTCTTTCTTAAAACAAATGAGTTTGTTTACAAGGAAAAAATTTGTTGGGTCTCAATGGAGGGTCGTGGGTTAGAACCCGCCTACCGCCAGGCAGGCACCCAACCGGCGGCGTGTGACGGTTGAAGTATGGGTTTGAAAGGATTAGGGAACACCAATGGTGGCAAAAAATACCTTCCGCGGGTCCCTTTTGATGCACTTCCTGTTAATCTCGTTCCGCATTTCCGGCATTCTAAAAAGCCCCGACGTGGTAGTTCCATCCAGTCCATCTCTATTAATTTGCAGGTAAACAATACCGTCGTGTGCCCGGGCGATAGCTTAGTCTTTATTCATTAAAGCCCAGTTTTAATTTATACCTGAAATTGCCATTAAACTCCTGTTCTAACTTAAGCACTTCCCTTGTTTTTTTACTTACCCAAAATACTTCCCTGTTTTTAGGGAGGCTGCCATGCACGAGCAACCAGCAGTCAATTTTTTGATCATCAAACCCTGTAAGCATTGCGCTGCCAATTACGGTGTAGGCTACAAAGCGCGGCTCGCCAAAACCCGGGTCGTAAAAGTTAACTTTAAAAACCGCTGCGTCTTTAAATGGGAACAAGGGAAAAGTTTCCAGGTCGAGGTGCCAGTTGAGAAAGTATTGGGTATTGGCCCGTTCAAATGCATGCCATTGCCCTACACTGGCTGAATCTTTTTGATCCTTTAATGTTGACCCGTTTTTTAATGCTTCCTTTGTAGTAAAATCAAAAGAGGAGTTCACAGTTCTGCCATTTCGTTTCCACCAACTTTGATGATAGAGGGTGGAAAAAGTTTTTTTATCCAGTATGGAGGAAGCTGTGTGAAAGATAGTATCATTTGATTCCCACTCCTGGGCAACCTTTATGGCTGCTTTTCCATTGTATGTTACAAAGCTTATTGTTCGTGACCACAGTTCGTACAGTTTTCGGCTACTGCCTTCACCCATTTTGTAATACACGAGGTACCGGCTGGTGCCGGAACGCAGGGCATTTATACTAATGTTGGATGCATTAATAGTAATACTGTCATTGTGTTGGCTAAAACCGGGCATACCTATCATTAATATCCAGGATACTAAAATGTTTTTTTTCATAAAAATGTTTTGTAAAAGTAATATTTAAGGGACCATTGCTTCATCTCCTCTCGTAGCGAAGTAATTTTACAATCGTATTTTTCCTGCCTACCTGGGTATATTTATCTAAAACTTTAGTTCTTCATCAAGAATTTTTCTTATGTTCAGCAAACATCGCGTAGGAACGTCTCCGCATTTCTTCAAATGACACATCTTCTATGTGCGTTATAATAGACCATTGATGTTGAAAAGGATCGGTAAGAGTTGCTGCACGGTCGCCATAAACTGATCTTTCACTTACATTTCGCCCGATACTTTTGCTCCGGCGTTAAGTGCCTGTGCAAATATTATATCTACACTCTCTACGTACAGACATAAGCACACAGGTGAACCGCCAGGTGTCTGCGGACTTTTGTTATTCCATTTTGCATTATCTTCGGCTATCATAATTTTTGAATTGTTCTTCTCGCCGATTATTCATTTCTGTTTCAACTTTACTTTTTTATCAAATAAAGGTTTAAAAAACAGACTAAAAAATCACTTCAAAAAATTCAGCAGTTCCGATAAGAACACATCAGGGTTTTCCTCAATTACCCAATGAGCCGTTTGGGGAATTCGTACGCCGGTAACATTATCAGCAACTTCCATCATCATTTCGTTCATAATAGGACCACTTGTGCTGATTTCACCCCCCACGGCTAAAACAGGAATTGAAAGTTTTCCATTTTTCTTTAAACTTTCCCTGTTGTCAATTATATCCTGGTCAAAAGCCCGATATAAGTCCAAACCCGACCGGATTGCCCCCGGCGCAGCGTATGCGTTGGTAAAAATGTCAATGTCGTTGCTATTTATAGCCCCAACATTATATATTCGGTAGTTGAAAAAAGATTGCAGGTATTGTCGTTCACGACCTGCTATCAACATTTCTGGTAAATCATGCACATTATGAAACGCGAAGTGCCAAACTCTAGGGTCAGTTCTTATTTTATCAAATGCTTTTGTTCCTGGTAAAGGTGCATCTACTACGATAAGGTGGGATGTTAAATCCCGGTATTCTTGTGCATAGGCATAAGCAACCATAAGCCCGATATCATGTCCAACCACAATTACCGGCTTTTCAATTTGAAGATGTTTTTTTAGCAACACATGGATATCTGTTGCCATCGTCCGCTTATCAAACCCTGTGGTTGGCCGCCACGAATCACCCGCACCCCGATAGTCTACTGCAATCACCCGAAAGCCGGCTTCTGCCAGTTTAGGAATAATGAATCTCCATTCCCACCAGGTTTGTGGGAAACCATGAATCAATACAATTGTTTTTTCACTCTCCCCAGCTTCAACATAATGAATACGAAGTGAACTATCAATCACTGCCATACCATGTTTCAATTTTCCGAAGTCTTGTTTTGTTATTTCTTCCATTAGGTGTTTGTTTTTAATTCAGCAATTTACAAAATGACCGGTAACGGCTTGTAGATTTTCGATGAGCGGGCTTTTCAGCCCCAATTTTTATAGGGAGTACAGTGCTTTCTGTAACCGCAAAACTGTTTGCGGAGTACGAAACCCCACTTATTGCAAATGGGCTGTTAGCGGCCGCCCTATTTGAATAATGTTTTAAATTGTCAAGTGCCCGCATTGTCTATGTGTTACTAAAAGAATTATTAAAATCCAATAGAGTGTTTTAACGTTTTTGGTTATTTTAATTTTGATAAGTAGTTTTCGAGGTGGTCGAATGTTCCTGCAAAACCTTGTTGTATACCTGCCGATATTTGAGCGAAAAATTGCCATTCATCTTCTGTCGCATTTACCGGGTGCCCCGAAAGTGTTATCGTTGTCTTTTTGTCTTGCTCTGTAAATTCAATATGATTGAAAATTTCAAGAGGGAATTTGTCGCTAAACGGGGCTCTTGTAATACCACAATTTTCATCAGAGAATGAACTTATGAATTCAATTAAATCAAATTCCTGAATTTGTCTATAAAGAAATCTGCCAAATACAATTTGTCCTTGCATAGCTGTTTTGTAGTGAAAAACTCCATTGGTCTTGAAGTCAAAATTTACTACTGTAATTGGAACGCCTGGAGGTCCCCACCATTCTCCTAATGCTTCTGAATCTGCAAAAGCGTTGAATACAATTTCCTTCGGTGCGTTGAACTCTCTCGTTATGATTAGTTCCGCTTTGTTGTTTTGATATTCCATTTTACCTTTTATTTGTTCTATTATTTTTTGGAACTTTAGCTAAGTATTTATCAAGTGAATTGAATTTGATATCCCAGAACTGGCGATATTGTTGAACCCATTCAGATACTTCATTTAGTTTGTCAAGTTTTGCTTGCATGCAGCTACTGTTAGCAGGTCGCTGTTTTTATTTCTTAGTCAGTTTGTATCTTAAATGTATCGTTAAGTCAGAAGGTATTACTTCTGTGATTTGAAGATCATAAATGTCTTTGTCAATACCATCAAACAGTCGGATGCCACTTCCTAAAAAAACAGGTGCAATGTGAATGAAAAACTCGTCAACAAGTCCGGCATTGAGAAATTGTTGAATGGTGTTTGCTCCACCTTGTATTCTTATGTCCTTGCCTTTGGCTGATTGTCTTGCCTTTTCTAATGCACTTTCTATTCCATCATTAATGAAGTAAAATGTTGTTGTCCCTTTCTGAATCCAAGGCTCTCGCTTTTCGTGTGTCAATACGTAAACGTCTGCTTTGTATAAGTCTTCTGGCCAACTGGCTTCACCTTCTTCAAACATACGTTTCCCCATAATAAACACTCCTGTTCTTGCATTAACATCTCTAATAAGTTGTCCTTCAAAATTGTCTTCTTTGCCACCTTCCACTCCAAAGTATTCCCAAAATGCTTTTTGATTAAGTATCCACTTATGAATTTTTCCGGAAACTCCACCCATTGGATTACCTGGTCCTCTGTTGTCTCCTGCGAAAAAACCGTCAAGTGATATTCCGCTGTCAAAAATGATTTTGCTCATATTTTTATATTTATCTGTTATTAATTAATCCTGGTTTTGTTACACTTGATTTTGAATTGCTTTAATCCTACCCCAAAAAATGTAAGAAACTGTAAGTAAGAGAATATGTAATACAGGAATTAGGATATTTGAAAAACCATCTACTTGAATAATAGAATAAGTTGCCCCTATTAAATCAATACTTAAACCTGCATAAGCCCATTCTTTTAATTTGTCAAATTTTGGGATTAATATAGTAATTGCACCAAGCGTTTTTGCGACTCCAAGAAAAGGCAATAAATAGATAGGGTAGCCTAAATGTTCCACGACTTTTTTTGCTTCGTCAATCATTAAAATATCAGGAATAGCACCTAAAGCCATTAATAAGGCTAATAAGCCTGTTGTTGTCCAGAATATAATTTTATTAGTTTTAATTGTCGTAAAATTTTAGTTACGCTTCACTAATATTTCAATGTAGTTTGCAAGTCGATTTAAAGTCTGCTTGCCACCTTCAATGGCATTTACTTTTCTATTTAATTCTTCAATAATTTCTTTTGACTTAAATACTGACTTCATTGTCAATAAAGTTTTTCCTTCTACCTCCTTAAATAAAATTGAAACTGTAAAGTTGTAGTCTTCGCTTCTTTCACCAGAATGTTTATAGGACAATAGGGAAGGCTTTTTCACTTCTACATACTCAATTTTGTTATCCCAATCCCGACCCATACCGTGCATAATAAAATCCCAGATTTTGCCTGGTTCTACAGTCATAGATTTTGTAGTTAGTGAAAAGCCGTTTGGCCCCCACCATTCTTTTATATGTTCTGGGTTGGTCCATACTTCCCAAACTAAATCTCTTGGGGCATCAAGAATTCTTGTATGTATAATAATGTTCTCTTCTTGTTTGAATGAGTTGTATTTTTCCATCTCTTTATTTCTTCTTTTTTTGAATTTTAGCCAAATAACTTTCTAATGAGTCAAGTTTATTATCCCAATATTGTTGATATTGACTAACCCAATCTGCTACTTCTTTCATTTTTTTAGGGTTGAAATAATAATAAATTTCTCTTCCTTTTTGTTCTTGCCTTACAAGCTGGCATTCCGTCAAAATCTGAATATGTTTTGAAATTGTTTGTCTGGAAGAATTGAAGTTTTCAGCGATTGCTCCTGGTGTCATTGCTTGAAGTGCTAGTAAACTCAATATTGTCCTACGAGTTGGGTCAGCAATCGCTTGAAATATATCTCTTCGTGTTTCCATTTATGCAGTTATTTGACTGCAAATATAATGCAGTTATTTGACTGCACAAATATTTTTTCATTTTTTTTCAATTTATTTTGGAAATCTAAAATGTCGAAGTGTCCCTTTTCTGTATAGGTTGTCCGATACAATAACCTCTGACGGTTTGAAGCTTCAAGAAGTTGGCGATTTGTACCACTAAACTTCATACGAAGCACTAATATTTGTTGAACTACAAATATGTTTGCGGAGCACTGAACTGACAATTTCTTTTAGGTGCTGTTAGCGGCTCGTTGTTCTTTATTATCTGATTGTTTACTGCTTTTGATGATTTCATAGAGATATAAAGGAATTGACCAACCCAACCAAAAAAGTGATGGCGAAATGTCTTCAAAACTGCCTAAATTTTTCACATAAGGAGTTTTAAGAATCAGGCCTGAAATGACAAAAGCCATGGTTACGATATAACTTCTTGTCATCCATTCCTGATGTAGTTTGAATTTCTTTTTAATTGCAAAAAAATAGGCGAGTGCAGTAGCACTTATCCAGACACTTACCCAAATCTGTAACGAGAAGGCATAAGCCAAATTCACCTCATAGGAAGTTGTAAATGCTAAAACTACTGCACAAAAGCTGCTGACAACAACTGCCAAAAGATAGAGTAACCCAATTATTCTATGTATTTTCCAACTATAAGTTCTTAATTTTTTCCAAAACTGAACGATACCTAAAATCAAAGCACCGCCACCCGCTGTGATGTGTGATATCAAAATCCATTTGTAGTTGTAGTATTTACCTAATGCTTCGGGCGTCAGTTCAAGAAAATGACCGGCACCGTGCATAAAAGTCCACGTAGTGAGGATGACCAAAAGCCAAATGACAATGGGTGTGATGTCTGTTGTACTAAATTTGAATTCTTTAATTTTCTGCATTGATCAAATAATTTTTTTCAAAGGTCAAACTTCTGTTCTCCTTTTACAATAACCGAAAAAAGATTCGGTATAATAGGTTTTTAATAGCCCGTTTAATTTTGATAATTTTGTACTTAAAAAATTTACTATGTACGAAAGAAAAATAGAAGAGAATTTAGATTGCGGTATTTATTTGGCATCCAGGGTTTTTGGAGGTAAATGGAAATGCTGTATTCTGGATGCTATTAACCGCGGTATTGCCCGTCCAGTGGATATATGCAGTTACATTCCTGATGCCTCCAAAAGAGTAATAGAAATGCAGTTAGCTGAATTGCTATTTTATGGTATCATTGAAAAAAGTTCAGAAGATACATATCCAAAAAAATCTGAGTATAGTTTGTCTATTGTAGGGAAAAGTATTTTGCCTTTATTGGCACAAATGGATGAATGGGGATTAGCTCATTATGAATTTGTAAAGGAACGTCAAAAGGAATTACAGATTTCATAAAACAATTTTCTGTCATTTTTTGATTCAAAAATTGCGTTAGATTCTTGAGTCTGCGGACTGCTTACCGCTAACTTTTTGCAGCTTCTTGTTTGAATGAGTTGTATTTTTCCATCTCTTTATTTCTTCTTTTTTTGAATTTTAGCCAAATAACTTTCTAATGAGTCAAGTTTATTAGCACAATATTGTTGATATTGACTAACCCAATCTGCTACTTCTTTCATTTTTTTAGGGTTGAAATAATAATAAATTTCTCTTCTCCGCGCTTGTCTTGCTGCCATTGCATGTCTTCCAATGCTCATCCGCCAACACCGCAACCGGCACAAGCCCCTGCCGGAGTTGTCTCCGGCCAGCGCCAACCTGGAGAATGTTACCAGTAATGATCTCACACCCTGAGTAGTCAAATTAATCATCTCTTTCTTAAAACAAATGAGTTTGTTTACAAGGAAAAATTTGTTAGGTCTTAATGGGAGCCGTGGGTGACAACCTGCCTACCTGCAGGCAGGTTGTCAACGGCGGCGTGTGCTGGCTGAAGCATTTGTTTAATAGAATTTGGGAACACGAACCGGCAAAAAAAGCAGGGTGCCATAACATGAAAGAAATTACGGTTATATTTGCGATGAAACCAAATTTCACATTAATTCTAAAGCCGGTCATTTCCAGCTTAGCTGCCTTTAAAAGAATACATTACATGAAAACAAGATTTTTGACCTTTATTCTGATGCTCTTATTTTTTGGTTGCAAAAAATCAGATACAGCTGATACCGGCGATGCTACCATTACTCTTAATAATCTACAGACACTAAAAGATACGGCGACGCTTACCTGGAGTGCTTCGGGGAACGCCGGTTTTACCAGTTTTAGTGTAGTTCGGAGGGCGGGTCCAATAAATTTTAGCGATACAATACTGCGGAGACGTGATCCCCAATTTTTGCAATTCAGAGATACGCGTGTTCCCTACAATTCCAGCGTGGAATACCAGGTATTTGGGACCTTATCTTCAGGAACAATAGTTGGAAGTAATATTGTAAAATATGAACGCCCTGAAATTAAATTCGTTGATGTAATACCTTTTGACGTTCGTTTTGATAGTACCAACAGGCTTTTATACTTTTTTGAACAAACCGGGGGTATTACCATTTATAGCTTGCAGAATAGTCAGGTTACAAAACAAATAAACATTGCATCGAAATTCGGTTACTGTGATTTGGGAACATACAACGGAATAAAGGAGCTTTATGTACCAGGCAAAGATGGCCAGTTGTATATATATAATGCTCAAACACTGGAATTAATTGATCAGTTAAATATAGGGTTCAGTTTACACTGTGTTGTTTTTAACAACGATGTATTATATGTTTCCTCAGGAAGTCTGCAAAAGCCGATTCAGGCATATAGCCGGGGAACAAAGAATTTGATTTCAGCATCCGTGGTACAGACAGCTGGATTGAGATTTAAAAAAATACCAAACTCCGCTACAGAATTGATAGGCATTTCAGAGCTATACGCTCCGACTGCTCATCATTATTACAGTTTTGAAAGCAATGGTAATTTCTTAATGTATAAGCATGGCATTGATCCCGGATATAGTTTGCTGGATCCGGGCATATTCGAGGTTTTTCCTTCCGGGGGAAAATACATTAGTGCTTTTAAAGGCGGGATTTACAATAAAGACCTGTTATACCTGGGTAGATTACCCTTTTACAATAGTTTGCCGGAATATAGAGGCTATTACGTTGACGACGTACGGCAACAAATTTTTTGCGCAACCACTTCTAAAACAATTGAGGTATATTCTGTATTAGATTATTCTCATATTAGGACACTTACATCAGATCTGTATCCTTACTATATTTTTAAGGATGGCACTAACTATATTTCTGTGAATACCCGCAGGGTTGTATCCTTAGATTATGCCTTTGCGGAAAGAGTTTACATTGAGAGTTTTCAATAAGTTTTTTTCAGGATCTTCTTTTTATAAACAGATCAGATGATTTAAAGGGAGGAAATTTGTTAAGTCCGTAGGGAGGGCCGTGGGTGCCTGCCTACCGGCAGGCACCCAACCGGCGCCGTGTGCTGGCTAAAGTATGGGTTAGAAAGAATTGGAACACCAACCGGCAAAAGCTGTCTAAGATTATTTCGAAGATGGTATTGTATCAGGTTGCATTGATAACATTCTTCATTCTGGAATTCTTCCTGTTGGGTGAATTTGTGTTGCTATTCACCAGCATTCCATATCTACTTACCAAGATAGTTGCTGCATTCTTTTGCTTCATTGAGTTGACAAGCATCAACGAAAACATCAAAGCTGTATATGGATTAAACTTCTTCCAGATGTTCAAGCATTTGTTAAGCAGGGTAAAGGAAGTAAAAGATGAGCTAAATGATTTAAGTTCTAAAATAGAAAAGCACCTTCAATTGAAGGTGCTTTTCTAAACACAAAGTTTAAACTACTTCGAATGTAAGACTGTAGTAGAATCTTCTTTCAATGTCAATATATATTCGGCTCGAAGACTTCCGGATAAATCGGTGTAGTGGTCACCGCCCCGAAAAAGACTATCCTTTAAGAATATTTTAGCCACAACCGTTACATCATGATTATTCAGCTTAATGGTATCGAAAGTAACTTTTTCACTTTTAGTTGTTTTAGGACCAATTTTACTGATTGTATATGGAGCGTTATTAACAGCAAAAACAACACTATCAATATAGAGATTTGACTTGTTGTCAAAAGTTAATACTGTGCTATTCGAACAACTCCATGAAATCAATATCCCAAAACTGGCGATGATTAGAAATTTTAAAATATTCTTAGTCATAATTTATTGATTTGTTGGAATAAGTTGGGTGGCACTTGTTATCCCTTGTGTTATTGCAAAGTTAGGGTCTCCAGCCGGATTTGGTGTCCCGTTTGGAAAAAACGGCTTAGGTAGTAATGGAGAAAGATACACCAAAGCTCCATTAAGTACCGCATTGTAAGAACTTTGACTTAGATTAGTTGAATTTCCATATAAGATGATTGAATGCCCGGAATTGTGTTAAGATAAAATTCAATGGATAAAATTGATACCAAGGATATGACAGCTAATAGCTTTACCCATCTGCTTAAACTTGTGAATCTCGATTTTAATATTTTCCAAGACCGATAATTTTTACTAAGCCGTATTTTAAGCAAGATTCTTTTAGCTAGTGGTTTATCTTTTATAGACATGCTTAGTTTTTTCTTTTTTTATCAAGAACATTTATACAGGATGATGCAAGTTTAGCCATTAGCTTGTAATTAAAGAACCTTTCTTCAAAATGTTCTTCAGTTGGCTTTCCGAATTCAAAAAGATATCTAAATACAACAAATGCATCATCATGCTTATCCAATGTGTATTGAATTAAATCTTTTGAATCGGTTGGCAAAGGATTATGTTGAGTTCTATATGTTTCTGCATTACACTGAACCATTAAAATGGAGACTAAGTCATCTGCATAAGCATTGTTGCCATAATCGATATAAATTTCATCTTTCAATTCATCCGGTAGTAAATCAAATAAGGATTTCAACTTATGACTAAAAACCTTCTTTTCGTCACTTAAAAGTAATAATCCTTTTAAGGACAATTCTAAGGCAAAACTGATATTGGTAGCAGGAACTACTGTCTGAGTGAATGCATGTAGACCGTCATTGGAAGCTAATTTTTTTAGAGGTTCAGCTAAAAGTTTACCGTTTTCTAAAAAATTCTTAGCCATAAGATTCATGAATTCTGGGGTATGTAACATTGCTAATCGTGGGTAATGAATTACAAATTTACCTAATCCAAATACAAATTTGGGAGTAATAGGGTAGTAAATTACCTTTAAAAAATGAAAGTCAATACCAGTCTACGTTGTAGGGGAGTGTCTGAATCCAGTTCCGGGCACCAAAAAACCCTGGTAGTTTTCCTTCCAGGGTTTTTATTTGGATGAATTATCCTTCTTAATGTTTCGTTTCAATAATATAACACTTCAAAGTTTTATTGCCGGTATTGATAACCGTATGCGTGTCTGCCGGAATCCAAAAAGTACCATCCGTTGTTATTTGTTGCGTTACGCCATTCTTAATAATGGTTAAGGAATGTTTTTCAGCCGAATAATTTTCGGTTTGTATGCTCCCGTCTGCATTGGTTGTTTTTACATTGGCATCGCCCGGTAAAATAGTAAGGTGTTCTCCATGACTATGTTTCCCCATGCCACAAACATCTTTGCCCGGCTCACTAAGGTATTCGGTTACTTTTAGCTTTTCATTATCAACCAATACCTTGCTTTGTTGTGCCCTGGCTTGTGATACCCCGAGAAATAATACAATAAAAAAAATGATCCTTTTCATGATGGTAATTTTTAAGTGTAGAAATTTATTTGATTCGGAAATAAAAGTAAGCTGATGCCAGGCAGTGGGATTTGTTGCAAAGCTCAAATAGTTTGCCCGGAAGTTTGTTGCCTGAATTGTAAAGGAGAAGCACCGAATTTTTGTTTAAACACCCTGTTGAAATGAGTGATGTTTTCAAAACCACTTTCAAAAGCAATTTCGTTAACGGGCCGGGCAGAATTGTTTAGCAGCATACCTGCATATTCCAGCCTTTTTTGAAGCAGCCATTTACCGGGGGAGGTTTTATACAGGGTTGAAAATTCTCTTTTAAAAGAGGCAATACTTCTTCCTGCAATTTTAGCATAATCAGCCAAAGAAAGATTGTAGGTATAATTAGCTTCCATTACATTGGGCAGTGGTTGCTTCTGGCAGTCGGCTGTATAACAGAGCCAGGAAAGCAATCCCTCATTAAGCGGGTTAATCAGCAGGTTAAACAGCAGTTCCCTGAACTTCAATTCTACCAGGGAGTCCGGTGGCGGCGGATCCTGTACAAAATAAGGCAACATGGAATAAAAAAAACTTTGTGAAGTGGTATTGATATCCAGGTCAATCATTTGTTCATTGGGTAGGCTGCCTGCTTTCTTTATGGGGAGGTTAGGGCGATATTCAGTTATAAAACTTTTAAGGTATTCATCGGGAATAAAAAATACCAATACACACCAGCCCTCTGCCGGTTCTTTTTCAGCTATCCACCCTCCTTTTTTTGCAAATACGCATTTGCCTTCCGTCATTATATGCTTTTCTCCCGGTAAATGAAATATTCTTTTGCCGCTTAATACATAGGCGATATAATTACAATCGCTGAACAGCCTTTGGTTGATGGCTTCCTGCGGGCAGTCGTATTGGGTAAACAACAAGTTACCACATTTCAGTTGCCTGAAATACTCAGGATGTTCCTGTATCGTTTTGTGCAGGTCGATAATCATTTGCGCTGTTTTGACCAAATCTATAGCTTTATTAAAATTAAGCCTTTTCTGTGCAGATCAAATGGCTTGCTGTGGAGATCAGTCAGTGATTTGAGGGGCTTCTGTTAAAAAACGTAATCCATAAAGGCATGCCTGGTTAGCAGCCCCCCATTAAAAGATTTCCCACCCTCCCAAATTGATAATACTTTTGTTTCATTCAATTTGAATCTTCTTACACACTATTATGAATAAATGGGTTGTATATACCGCTGCGTTTGGAAGCAATGATGTGGCACGCCTGGTGCCGCAGAAAGAATTTAAAGGCGTAGACTTTATTTGTTTTACCGACCGGCAACGCGATGCCAAAGGCTGGAAACAAATAATGGTGGAAGCACCCATACCCGGCGACCTTACCCGCAGCAACCGTTACTTTAAATTGCAACCGCATGAAGTGGTGGCGAAGTATGACCGGAGTATTTACATTGATGCCAACATCATAGTAATGAAATTGCCGCCTGATTTTTTTACGGCCCTTATGCAAGGGAAAAATATGTTGCTGTTTGATCATGCACAAAATACCAGCGATCCACGTGATTGTGTATATGATGAATTTGAAGCATTGGTTGATATGCAGAAAAAGAAAATTGTAAAGGATGATATTGAAACCATGCGGAAGCAGGTAGACGGTTTCAGGGCAGATAATTATCCTGAACACAACGGCCTCATCTTTGGCGGTGTGTTGATAAGAAACCACAATGAACCCGATGTAATAAAGCAGATGAATGACTGGTGGCAAACGGTACTGACAAAAAGCAAAAGAGACCAGTTAAGCTTTAATTATGTTGCCTGGAAAAATAATTTTCAATTTGAATATTTAAAAGGCGACAGCCGGCGGGGCAACCCGTATTTTTATTCTGCAGGCAAAGGCGATAAAAATTTATACTATAGCCTTTTTAAATACAGGATGAGAAAATTTTTTAAACAGCGCAACTGAGTATGAATGACGGAATGAATATTGAATATTGCCAGCGAACCACCGCCCCGGGCCAGTGTTTCTCCATATTGATTCCAAGCTGGAATAATTTGCCTTATTTAAAATTGTGTGTGGAAGCAATCCGGAAAAATTCTTTTCATCGCCACCAGGTATTGGTGCATATTAATGAAGGAATAGATGGTTCCCTGGAATGGGTAAAGCAACAACCCGATATTGATTACACCTACAGCAAAACAAACCTGGGCGTTTGTTATACACTCAATGCATTGGCATCCCTCGCTCATACCAATTACATTTTATACATCAATGATGATATGTATACTTGCCCCAACTGGGATAAATATTTGATGGATGAAATCACCGCTGTTGGGCATAAATATTTTTTTATTTCCGGCACCGCCATAGAAGCTGTTCCGCAAAGCAGGTGCAGCATTGCTTATAATTTTGGAAGAGATATCAACAGCTTTGATGAACAAAAATTGTTGAAGGAGTATGAAGATCTGCCCATGCAAGACTGGTCGGGCGCAACCTGGCCACCCAATGTGGTGCATAAAGATATATGGAACCTGGTAGGAGGTTACAGCATAGAATTTTCGCCCGGAATGTACAGCGATCCTGATTTTTCGATGAAACTATGGCAGGCCGGTGTTCGGTATTTTAAAGGGGTTTCAAAAAGCCGGGTATATCATTTCGGGTCCTTATCCGTAAAAAGAATTAAAAAAAACAAAGGCTATTATACTTTTATTTCTAAATGGGGTATGACAAACGGAACCTTCTCCAAATATTACTTACGAAGAGGCCAAAAATTTACAGGACCTTTAACGGAGCCTTCTGCGTCTTTCGCTTTGAAACAAAAATCTGCCTTCAAACAATTGATTGCTGTATTTAAAAGAACATAGTAAAACAACAGCAACCTTTCCGAAGCCTGTAAATTATACGCAAAGCTAAAAAGTACAGGTTGTAACAATAATCTTTATATATTTATTCCGGCTTACAGCACATAAAATCATTTCTATCATTCCATCAATATTCAACCATTGGCTAAAGTATTAATAACAGGTGCAGCAGGCTTTATAGGGTTTCATTTAAGCAAATTATTGGTGCAGGCTGGTCATGATATTACGGGTATAGACACATTGAATGATTATTATGATGTAAACCTTAAAATGGACCGCTTAAACATTTTAAAAGCGCTGCCCGGTTTTCGCTTCCTGGCCACCAGTATTTGCGAAAAAGAAGACCTGGATAAACTTTTTAAAGAACAACAATTTACTTACGTTATTAACCTGGCTGCCCAGGCAGGCGTGCGTTACAGTATAGATAAGCCGTTAAAATATATTGACAGCAACCTGATCGGGTTCATTAATATTTTAGAGGCCTGCAGAAATTACCCGGTTAAACATTTAATATTCGCTTCCTCCAGTTCGGTGTATGGGGCCAACAGGCAGATACCTTTTTCTACTTCGCAATCTACTGATCATCCTTTGTCATTATACGGGGCAACAAAAAAAGCCAATGAAATGATGGCGCATAGTTATGCGGCGATGTATAATATACCTTGTACAGGCCTTCGCTTTTTTACAGTGTACGGTCCATATGGCCGGCCGGATATGGCGTACTTTTCTTTTACTAAAAATATTGTTGAAGGAAAAACTATACAGGTTTTTAATGAAGGAAAAATGATGAGAGATTTTACCTACATAGATGATATTACATCGGCAATCAGTCTTTTATTGGATAAGCCCCCGGTGCCAAATACTACCAGGATGGACGACAGTAATTTTTCACCTGCAGAAAGCTACGCACCTTATCATATTTATAATATCGGGAACAACCAGCCCGTAAGCTTACTTCATTTTATTGAGGTGTTGGAGCAGCTTATTGGAAAAACGGCGGTAAAAGAATTTCTTCCCATGCAAAAAGGGGATATGGAGCAAACTTTTGCAGATATAGCTGACTTACATGCTACCATTGGTTACAGGCCGCATACCAGTATCGAACAAGGATTAGGCGAATTTGTAAAATGGTACAAAGCATATTATTTGGTTTGATGTTCATTCAAACGTCTCACTCCATTGATGAAAAATTATCAATGACAATAGGTTTGTTTAAGGAAATTTTCCCGCCACTAATGGGGGGCACATTATAAAGTTTTCAGGTAGGCCAATAAATCAACTTTATCCTGTTTGCTCATTTTCCAGATTACACCAATATTCGCTTTGCTCCCATCACTTTTAAGGTCATGATCCAAAAAACGAAAGAACAGGCTATCTGTGTAAGGGATTGCAAACCTTCGTGGATTGGAAAGCACACTGAATTTAATGGATGACCTTTTCATCGAATCACCATTTTTACCATGACAGGTTTTGCAGCTACTCACTATTTTAATGGAGGAGGCTCCTTTATCCAGTAATTTTTCACCCTGCAGGTTTCGGCCGGTTCTGTAAATCGTTTCCCCATTGGTATCGAATATTTTTCTACTGCAGGAGATCATGATAATAATGATCCCCGGAAAAAGCAGGATGCTATATTTCATAGAGCTGTTTTCCTTTTAAAAGTGATAAAATGGTGAGCACAAATGCAAAGGCGGCTGCCACGGTTCGGATGGTATGATACCTGTTCCAGGGTTTTTCAAACAATGCTCTCATGCCTGCAATTTCATTTTGTGTTGCTGCCGTTACGTTAAATTTTGACAACTGTTCATTCAAAGGAACGTTACAAAATAAGGTTACCCCAACTACCGCAACAGTATATATGATTGTGGCAAACAACAGCAGGTAAAAAGCTGTGCTGCTCCCCCTGGTATAACTGAGCCAGCCAGCCACCGGGAGCACAGCAAGACTACCCATAAAACTTATAAAAAAATAAGGTCGCAGGATGACTTTGTTTATTGATTGAAAAGCTTGTAAATAGGTTTCGTTGTTCAGCTTTCCCAATCCGGTTACTACCGAACAATCGTAGCCATAAAATAAACCCGCTATTAATCCTGTAAGTAATACAGCAAGCACATGAACAAGTGGGGGTATGTTTATACTAATTGAGTTTTCCATACGCCCGTTTTTATTGTTTTTGTTACATACTCGTCAAATGTTATTGGTTTACGGTCCAATACTCTTTCTATATCGTTGGTCAACGATTCATTTCTGCCATCCAATAATTCTGTAAAAAGATACCGGATCAGCCAGATGAAATCAGCAGGTACCTGGAATGATTGCAATAGGGCAACATATTCTTCCATAGTTGTTTCATTGAATTCAATCGGCCTGCCCAGTTTACCTGCAATGATAGCCGTAGCCGTTTTAAAGGATAATAATTCCGGCCCGGTCAATTCGTAAATTTTTTGAGAATGACCTTCCTCCGTAAGCGATGCAACTACTACATCTGCAATATCATCCACATCAATAAAGGGCTCCTTTGCATTGATCACCGGCAACATCATTTCATTGGAAAGAATGGAATCAAGAAAAAAACCTTCGCTGAAATTTTGCATAAACCAACTCGCTCTTATGATCGTCCAATCCATGCCGGAACTAATAACAACCTGCTCACATTCTTCTGCTTCTTTCTCACCTCTGCCTGATAGCAGGACGAGTTTTTTCACCTTATTTTGTAACGCTGTTTGGGTAAATAATATGATCTTCTCCACCGCCTGCGGTACTGCAAGGTCTGGTTGAAAAGCGATGTACACTTTTTCAATACCATTTAATACCTGGTGCCAGTTGCCTGGCTCATCCCAATTGAATGAAAGGTCTGCATTTCTTGAACCCAGCCTAAGCTGCAAATGCAATTGTTGTAATTTTTCGGCTACCCGCCTCCCGGTTTTGCCTGTACTTCCCAGTACCAGAATTTTGTTGTTCATGTCTATAATTTAAAAATGATCCAACAAAACTAAAATGGAACCAGGTCATTAAATAGAATAAAACCGACAAAATTATTTGCGGGAACTGAAGGCCAGCGGCGTCTTACCGGTAAATGCTTTAAATACTTTTATAAAATGAGATTGATCTGCAAAACCGTTTTCATAAACAATATCACTTAGCCTGGTATATTCCTTTACAGTAAGTTGTTCGAGCGATTCCTGAAATTGTATGATCCTGGCAAACTTTTTTGCAGGTATGCCGACTGCTTTTACAAAACGCCGTTCGAAAGTTCTTTCAGTCAGGTTCAGCTCTTCATGAATTTCTTTAACAGACAATTGCCCTTTTTGATCAATTATCTTTTTTAATGCAAAAGTTATAGCGCTATCAATTCCCTCTTGTTTCTCCTGCAGTATAGAAAGTAAAAATGTACCTATTATTTCAATCCTTTTTTTTGTTGAAGTAGTTCGTTGTAAATTTTTGACCACCTTCTCCCCATTTTGTAACTGGTGAAGGTCATAACAATTGTCGGTAAGCTGGCTGGGCATTATGTTTAAAAGGCCTTTTATCATGAAGGGACATAGCTGGAAAATGATAAGCTTGTAGGCACTTGTCATTTCCAGCTCAATAGGTTTAATGGTTTGGCCATACAGGAAAAGAGGGGCCATCATTACGTTATATGGATTTACCAAAAGACCGTTGGTTGTTTCATGAAATATTATTCCGGGGTAGCCATCTGCAAAAAATGGCAGTACGGTCTTTTGTAATGGTTGTTGGTCCTCAAATACCAAAATATTTTTAACAAATAATGATATTGGTTTCCCGGGATCGATCACTTGAAAATTCATAGATTATTACAGTGGTGATGGTTTAGTTCCGGTAAAATTACTATAGAAATGTTTACCAGTTGCCATATTCGCCGGCAACCCATGTTTTTTTTGTAGCCTGTGCACAGCAGCTGAAAAATATTTATTAAAAAAAATGGTATCGTTGTTGTTAGACAACTATAAACCAAATCATGAATAAATTATTAATTGCCGCGGTAATAATGTGTATGATCAATGCGTGTAGCGACCAGGAAGCTAAGCATGGTGATCATGCCAAAATGGATAGTGCCAGTGATACCAACCACGCAGGTACCAATGAAAACAATGAAATAAAGCAGCTAATGGATGAGATGATGACCAAAATGCACCGGCAAAAATTAACAGGCAATAATGATGTAGATTATGCGGGTATGATGCTGGAGCACCACCGGGGAGCCGTTAATATGGCGAAATTGCAACTAAGTAAAGGGAGCGATACTGCATTGAAAACATTTTCGGGAAAATTGATAGCGGATCAGCAGAAAGAAATCACTTTGATGGATGAATTTATTTCACGAAGCAGTTCCACAACAACTCCCGGTAATGATGCATTTAAAAAAGCATTGGATGCATCCATGCAAACTATGATGAATGCAGATGTAAAAATCTATCATGATATTGATAAAGACTTTGTAGCGCAGATGATACCGCATCATCAAAGTGCCGTGGATATGGCAAAAGCATATTTGAAATTTGGAAACGATCCTGGTTTAAGAAAAATGAGTGAAGATATAATGACATCTCAGACCACGGAAATTGGATGGTTAGATAAGTGGAATGAAGAAAAGCTGAAATAGGAGATGCTTAATAAAGGGGACCTTGTATGATTTTGATGAACAGCAAAATCAATGGGTGCTTCTCTGGGCGCTGCCAATGTGGAATTCACCAAACACAGCAACGGCAGGTGCATACCTCTCCATTTAAAAGGATTCCATCTTAACAAATGAAAAAGTTATGGCTTTAAGTTAGAAAGTGATGACACTTACATGGGTGTAGGTGAAGCTGCCGGCACTGCACATCATCCTCCAGGGGATTCAGGTAAGGAGTGGAGATTTGTAAACAACCAGGCGCATGAGCGTAAGGCAGTGTATGCATATGAATGTTTTGAATTACCAGCCTGAGCTATTGACCATCGGCTTCAATGCGCTTATGGTTAAGAAAGAAACTTTATATTTATCCTTTGCAATTAACTGCGAAGTATAGATGAAGTATTTAAAAGTTTTGTATATACAGGTATTGATCGGTATAGCCCTGGGAGTATTGGTGGGCTGGCTTTTTCCTGCATTCCACCCGACTGCTAAACTGATCAGCGATGCATTTGTTAACATGATAAAAATGGTGATTGCGCCGGTCATCTTTTTTACCATTGTGCACGGCATTGCCAGTGCGGGGGATATGAAAAAGGTGGGCAGGGTTGGTTTGAAATCGCTGATCTATTTTGAAGTGATGACTACGCTGGCACTGGTAATTGGATTGGTGGTGGCCAATGTAGTGAAGCCGGGGGCAGGTGTACAATTTACAGGAAGTGCAGACGCAAAAGTAACGGAGATCACCCAACAGGCACACGATATCAACTGGGCAGAATTTTTTACGCACATTATTCCATCCAATGTTGTAGATGCTTTTGCCAAAGGCGATATTCTGCAGGTTTTATTTTTCAGTATTTTATTTGCCATCGGTTTAAAAATGATGGGTGATGGCGGTAATAGTTTGTTGATAAGTTTTGAAAAGATCAATAAAGTATTGTTCAATGTTTTAAAGCTCATCATGAAGCTTAGTCCGCTGGGTGCTTTCGGCGGCATGGCTTATACCATCGGTAAATTTGGATTTGGGTCTCTGGCATTACTTGGCAAACTCTTACTCACTTTTTACATCACGGGATTTTTATTTGTATTTGTTGTGCTTTACCTGGTTTGTCGTTTTTATAAGATCAGTTTATGGATGTTGCTGGGTTATATCAAGGAAGAAATTTTAGTAGTACTGGGTTCCAGCAGCAGTGAAGCCGTGTTGCCATCTGTAATGCAAAAATTAACAGCCGCAGGTTGCCGAAAGGAAGTGGTGGGTTTGGTAATACCCACTGGTTATAGTTTTAACCTTGATGGAACAACCATTTATTTAAGCATGAGTATAATTTTTTTAGCGCAGGTTTTTAATATTGATCTTTCTATCGGGCAGCAACTCAGCATTATTGGAATTTTATTATTAACAAGCAAAGGGGCGGCGGGCGTTACCGGCAGTGGCTTTTTGGTACTGGCATCTACCCTTACCGCAGTAAAAGTTATTCCAATTGAAGGGCTTGCGTTGCTGATAGGAGTGGATCGTTTTATGAGTGAGGGCAGGGCCATCATTAACTTCATCGGTAATACTGTGGCCACAGTCATCATTGCAAAAAGCGAGAATGAAATTGACATGGAAACCTATAACAGGCTAGTAGAAAAACAAACGCCGTGGGAAGGGTTGAGGGAGGAGGTGGAAGGTTGAAGCGTTCAAAGGTTCAAAAGTTGAAGGTTACATTTAGTCAAAAGCACCTCAAATTTAGTGTACAATAATTCGTGTAATTCGATCAAATTCGTGTAATAGAATGCTTATTTTTTTAACTGCTGCTGCATCTTCAAAATCCTGTCTTCCAGTTTTTCTGAACTCAAAGTTTCTCTCATGCTATCTACTTTTATGGGGAAACAAAACGGGGTGAGTTGTTTCGGAAATTCAATCATGATCTTACTTTGCTGAATGCGTTGCAACATATGTCTTAACCTGGGCTCATCCATTTGCTGGTCCATTACTTCATTGTAGGCCTGGCGCAGCAACAAATTACCGGGCTCATATTCAGCAAATACATTAAAGAGGAGCGAAGCCGAAGATTGTAAATGTCTTGCTTTTATTTTTTCTCCCGGCATGCCCTGGAATATCAAACCACCAATTACAGCAATATCCCTGAATTTTCTGCGGGCCATTTCTGAAGAATTTACTGCTTTGTTTATTTCTTCATACAAATTTTCTTCAGAAAATAATTCATAGGCATTGCTGTCGTCTAGCGGTATGGGCTGGTCGCTGAGTAATTCAAAGCCATAATCGTTCATGGCAAAAGAAAAACTGATAGGAATTAATTTACTGATGCGGTAAGCCAGCAATGCCGCCATAGCTTCATGTACCAGTCTTCCTTCAAACGGGTAAACAAATAAATGAAAACCATCTTTTGTTTCAATGTGTTCGATTAGTAATTCATTTTCTTTTGGAAGATGCGATAGTTTTTCCTGCAGTTGAAAAAGAGGTTTTAATGCATGTAATTCAGGGTCTTTTTTTGCTGTGGCATTTCCTGCATCCGATAATTTTTTGCGCAGCATAAAACCAAGATTGGCACTCAGTGGCATACGGCCTCCATCCCAGCTGGGTACAATTGATTTGCTGGCATTGCTTTTTTTAACCAGCGCAGTCATGTCTTTAATGCCAACAAATTCTAAATTCCTCCCGGCAAGTGTAAACACATCACCGGGGTTTAAACGGCTAATAAAATATTCTTCTATCACGCCCACATAACCACCGCTTATAAATTTTACCTTGAGCATGGGGCTGCTTACAATGGTACCAATGTGCAGGCGGTGCCTCATGGCCATACGACGGCTGGTAATTTTATACAAACCATCAATAATATCTATTTTTTTATAATCATCGTATTGCTTTAATGCAACCCCACCCTGGGTAAGAAATTGCAATAGCTGGTTCCATTCTTCCTTTGTTAAGGATGAATAACAAAAACTCGTTTTCACCTCTTCATAAATAGCTTCAGGATAAAAACCATCACCCACTGCCAGTGTACTCAGGTATTGCAGCAATACATCATAACACATTACCTGTGGTTGCCTGCTTTCAATAAACGATTCTTCTATGGCTTCCCGCAATGCAGCCACTTCAATCAATTCCAATGAATGCGTAGGTAAAAAATAAATGATACTTTCAGCATCGGGCCGGTGGCCACTCCGGCCCGCTCTTTGTAAAAAGCGTGCAACACCTTTTGGTGATCCAACCTGTATTACTGTTTCCACGGGTCGAAAGTCCACACCCAAATCAAGGCTGGAGGTACACACTACCGCGGTAAGCGTTCCGGTGTGCAGAGCTTCCTCTACCCAAATTCTTAATTCCTGTTCTATGCTGCCGTGATGGAGTGCAATGGCGCCGGAAAGTTCGGGTTCAATGAGTAATAGTTGCTGGTACCATCTTTCGCTCATACCTCTTGTGTTAATAAAGATGAGCGTAGTTTGATTATTTTCTAAAATGGGTAAAACTTTATCGGCCAGTTTAATACCCAGATGGCCAGCCCAGGGAAATTTTTCAATTTCATCCGGCATTACCGGGTGAATGGATATTTTTTTATAAATGTCTGCTCTTATAATGATGCCTTCTTCTTTAAGCGGAGCCAGCAATACTTCTTTAGCTTCCTCTAAATTTCCGATGGTAGCTGAAATTCCCCAAACCGAAAGGTTGAAGTTTGAAGTTTGAAGGTTGACAGAACTGACTTCTGACTCCTGACTTATGAACTTATTTTTTATGCCGATGAGCCTGGTAATTGCCAGCTCCACCTGTACGGCTCTTTTGCTCCCTAATAATTCATGCCACTCATCTACTGCAATGATGCGAAGCTTCTTAAAATTATCAGCATAATTTTTTTGCGCCAGTAATAAATGCAGGCTTTCCGGGGTAATGATGAGAATTTCCGGCATCTGTCTTTTTTGGCGGGCCCTTTCATTGGGGGCCGTATCGCCATTGCGCATGCCCACCTGCCATTGCATGCCCAGTTCCAAAATCACTTCTTCCATTGCCCGGCCTATGTCTTTTGCGAGCGCACGCAAGGGGGTGATCCATAATAACCGGAGGCCATTGTTCTTTTTTACGGTGAACTCTTTGGGATATTCATTAATGAACTGGATGAGGGCGCCTAAAAAGACAGCATAAGTTTTGCCGGAACCGGTGGGTGCGTTTACAAGTCCGGAAGAGGATTGAGAAATAGCCCTCCACGCATCTGCCTGAAAAGGAAATGGACTTATATTTCTGGTGCCAAGCCAATTGTTGATGACTACCACTCCCGGTGATGGTTCCTTCATTATTTTCACAATTTCCTTATTTATTACTACAGAACCGGAAAGATTTTGTTTAATAATAAATATTTTTGTTTATCGTCATGTTTAAAGCGTTGTCTTTTTTTATTTTTAGTCAAAGGAAGGGGTTTAAGCTGGCTAATTAACTCCTCCGTTACAGCTTTCTCAAATCATTTTACGGCCTGCATATTTTCTATACGTTCTTTTCTTATATTCGTTGTTTAAAAAAATTAACTGAAATATGAAAAAAGCTTTACTACTTACAGTATTGTTTGCTTCGTTTACCATCCTCGGCTTTTCACAAAGTGATAAGTTTTGGTCGCCCAATTACGAAAGCAAAACTACTATCACTACTGACAAAGCTGTTGCAAGACAGTCTTTTCCAAAGGAGTTCAAATTATTCAATTTGAATATTTCCTCATTAAAACAAGAGTTATTCAAGGTAGTGGATAATGCGCAAAAACATTCCACTATCATTTCTTTACCCAATGCTGAAGGACAGCTGGAGAATTTTGAGGTTTTTGAAGCTTCAAATTTTGAACCTGCGCTACAGGCCCGTTTCCCCGAGATCAGGGCATTTTCCGGTAAGGGGTTGTCTGATAAGTATGCAACCTTAAAGTTGAGTATTTCTCCGCAGGGAATTCAGACAATGATCTTCAGAACCGGAAAAGTGAATGAATTCATTGAAGCATATTCAAAAGATCATGCTGTATATGCTGTTTTTAAATCGGTAAGAGATAAAGGGCAACTTCCATGGACCTGTTCTACTCAGGATCATGAAATGTTTGCAGGTATTAACAGGGAGATCCCTGCCCGTGGCAATGGTATCGAAAGCTCAGCAGGCGAATTAAAAACCATGCGTCTGGCGCAATCCTGCAATGGTGAATATTCCAATTATTTTGGTGCCTTCAATAACACCCAGGTAGCATTGGTATTGGCAGCATTCAATGCAACCCTGACCCGTTGTAATGGAGTGTATGAAAAAGACCTGGCGCTGCATTTAAACCTTATTCCTAATACAGCAGATGTTATCTATTATGATCCTCCTACCGATCCATATACTACGCTTGGTGCATGGAATGGACAACTTCAGGCAACTTTAAATGCTGTTATTGGTGCGGCTAACTATGACATTGGTCATATGTTTGGCGCAAGTGGTGGTGGTGGCAATGCCGGCTGTATAGGCTGCGTTTGCGGAACATTAAAAGGAAGCGGTATCACTTCTCCAGCTGATGGTATTCCGGAAGGAGACAATTTTGATATTGATTACGTGGTGCATGAAGTAGGGCATCAATTGGGAGCCAATCATACTTTCTCTATGAATACAGAAGGAACTGGTGTAAATAAAGAGGTTGCTTCTGGTATCACTATTATGGGGTACGCAGGTATCGTGCCTGGCTTAAATGCAGCTGCACATTCAATAGATATCTTTCACCAGAGTTCAATTGAGCAAATTCAAAATAACCTCGCTACAAAAACATGCCCGGTTACAACCAATATAACAGCGAACAACGCTACACCGGTTGTAGCGCCTGTGGCCAACTATACTATTCCAATAAGCACACCTTTTGCCCTTACCGGTTCGGCAACTGATGCCAATGCCGCTGATGTACTTACCTATTGCTGGGAGCAAAATGATAATGCCGGAGCTGCAGGTACTACGGGTAATGCCAGTGTGGCAAGTCCAACCAAAACGGCCGGACCAAACTTTCTATCATTTGTCCCAACAGTTTCTCCAACAAGAACTTTTCCCCGAATTCAATCCATCTTAGCGGGTGCGGTTACCACATCGGGAACTTTATTTGCGGGAAATAATATCAATATCGAAGCACTAAGTTCTGTTGCAAGAACCCTGAACTTCAGGTTAACCGTGAGGGATAATTCACTCTATAATTCTACAGCCCCGATCAAAGTTGGCCAAACTGCTTTTACCGATATGGTTGTAACAGTTAATGCAGGTTCAGGTCCTTTTGCTGTTACCAGCCCCAATACCAATGTTTCATGGGAAGCAGGCAGCACACAAAATGTACAATGGTCTGTAAACAATACTACAGCTGCACCGGTTAGCTGCGCAAATGTTCGCATACTGTTGTCTACAGATGGTGGTTTCACTTTCCCTACTGAATTAGTGGCAAGTACCCCTAATGATGGCAGCGAAGCTGTTACTATCCCGGGTCCTCCATCTACTACTGCAAGAATTAAAGTAGAATCAGTTGGAAATATCTTCTTTGATATCTCTAATACTAACTTTACTATTGCTATCCCGGCCTCAGGTTTTGCGTTTACACCTGGCGCTGCTGCTACGGCGGCTTGCCCTTCTCCTGCAACAGTAGCTGCAAGTCTTGCAACTACTTCAACCGGTGGCTTTAATACGCCTATTGTTTTAACAGCTTTACCGGCAACAATACCTGCAGGAACTACGGTGACTTTTTCTTCTAATCCGTTAACACCAGGCAGTGCCACATTTGTAACACTTAACAACGCCAATGCCCTGGCTAACGGTACTTACAACGTTACCGTACAAGGTGTGGCAGGTGTAATTACGCAAACCAGCACGGTGAGTTTCGTAATTTCTGCAGGTACAGCTCCTACCGTTACAGCACCCGCTGATATCACGGTATGTGCGGGCGCAACGGCAAACTTTAGCGTAACAACTTCAGGTCCTGCGGTAACAGGTTATCAATGGCAGGTGAATACCGGTGCCGGTTTTGCAAATATAGCCGGAGCTACTTCTGCATCTTATACAACAGCTGCTACCACAGCAGCTATGAATGGATACTTATACAGGGTAATAGCAACAGGTCAGTGTGGAACAGCTACTTCAGCAGCTGCTACCCTTACTGTAAATTCTGCAGCCGCTATTACAACTCAGCCTGCTACACAGGTAGTATGTGCGGGTAATAATGCCAGTTTTGGTGTTGTTGCAACAGGAGCGGGCCTTACCTATCAATGGCAACTAAATTCGGGCGCTGGTTTTGCAAACGTTGCAGGAGCTACGGCTGCCACTTACACAATAAATGCGGTAACACTCGCCCAAAACGGTCACCTGTACCAGGTTATTGTAACCGGTACCTGCGGATCGCCGGTAACTTCGGCTACAGCAGCCCTTAACGTGGGTAATTCAGCAGCTATTACCGGCCAGCCGGTAAACCAAATAGTGTGCGTTGGAGCTAATCCTGTAAACTTTAGTGTTACAGCAACGGGTTCCTCTCTAACTTATCAATGGCAGGTGAATACCGGAGCAGGCTTTACAAATATAGCGGGCGCAACAGCACCCACTTATAATGCAGGCCCTGCCACAGCAGCTATGAATGGTTACCAGTACAGGGTAAATGTATTTAGCTGTATACCTACTCCAATTACGTCGAATACAGTAAGCTTAACCGTAAACCTGGTTACTGCAGTCACCACCGAACCAACAAATAGCGTGGTTTGTGCAGGAACAACTACAACATTTACCGTTTTTGCAGCAGGAACTGCAAATGCTTATCAATGGGAATATTCCGTAAGTGGTTGTTCCGGACCATGGGTTACCGTTCCAAACGCAGCTCCTTATTCAGGAGCTAATACGGCAACATTAACCATAACTGCACCTGCTGCTACACTTAGCGGGTATGGGTTCCGTGCTGTTATAACCGGCACATGTAATGCAGTAACTTCAGGCTGCGCTGTTTTAACAGTGAATACCCCAATAGTTGTAACCACACAACCGGCAGACGCATCAGTATGTTTACCTACCAGTACAACATCCTTTAGCGTGGCCGTTACAGGTACAGCACCAACCTATCAGTGGCAGGTTAGTACCGATGGCGGTACCACCTGGACCAACGTGGCAGCTGCAACTTTAGCTACTTTAACAGTTAATGGTTTAACAGTGGCCATGAATGGTTATCAATACAGGGTAGTAATAGCAGGAACATGTACCACAAGCTTTAACTCGAATGTGGCAACGCTTGCAGTAAATTCGCCGGTTGCCATTACGGATCAACCAGATGATGCAAGCGTTTGCGAAGGCAATAATACATCGTTTGCAGTAACAGCTACAGGTAGTACAATTACCTACCAATGGCAGGTGAGGAAAAACGGCGGACCATTTACTAATGTTACCAACGCAGGTCCGTATACAGGGGCTACTACCCCAACGCTTAACATAACCAACGCTACATCCGCACTGGGTGGTACAGAGTATAGGGTGGTGGTATCAGGCGTGCCTTGCGGATCAGTTAATTCAGATACGGCATCACTTACCGTGAATGCTTTACCTGGCGTAGTACTGGTAGCCGCTGAATATGCCAACTTAACACCCTACACACCATCAGGTTTATATAGTACAGTGAGTCCTCCAACAGGCACTTACACGTATTTATGGAAAAGAGATGGTTCAGTGGTAGCAGGGGCAACGGCATCTTCCTTACCCGTAAATGTGGATTGGTTTGGAGAATATGATGTAACGGTAACCGACCAGAGTGGCTGTAGCCGCACTTCTAACAAAGTAACAGTAGCTGATTCTGTTGACAACCTGATCTTTATTTATCCAAATCCAAGTACAGGAGTGTTCCAGGTAAGGTATTACAGTGCCGCCACTACTGAATATTCACTGAATGTATATGACGCAAGAGGAAGCAGGGTATGGACGAAAAAGTATCCTGTAACAAACCGTTACGAACAACTGCTTGTAGACCTTGGCAAAAATGCATCAGGTGTATACAAAGTAGATGTGAGAGATAAAAATGGTAAACGCCTTGCGGCAGGTAATGTGTTGATACAACGCTAATACTGCAAAAGGTATAAAATAATAAAGAGGCCGTCACAATTGTGGCGGCCTTTGTTATTATTTTATCGAATGTAAAAGAATGAAGCAGCAGAAGAAAAAGAAACAGGAGATCACGGATAACAGGTGCCAATTACCCGCGTGTTCCGGAAACCAGTATCCAGCATCAAGTATCCAGCATCAAGTATCCACTACCCCCTTACAACGCCCTTGAAAACGTTCCGTTCAATATTTTAATGAGATAGAGATTTTTGTTTTCAAAATAATCAGGAACTTCTGTATTCTTTGTAGTGAACACCGGTTTAAATTTATACTCACTGAAAATTTTATAGGGCTGTTCATTTAAATGGTTCATAAAATCGTCGGGATTACGGGACAATAATTTTGAAAAAAGAAAAACTGTTTCATATCCTTTATAGGTCATGTCTGAAGGCATACCCCGGTATTTTTTCAAATAAATATCTTTTATCTTTTTGCTGAAGGCATCCCACTTATTATTGAAATAAGGGGTGGTAAAATAAACAGGAAAATCTTTTAGTTTTTTGTTACCTGATATAGATCGGAATCCTTCCCAGTTAGGCATGCCGATTAATTTAATACGGTATGTTTTACTGATGGACTGGCTGTAGGTGGCCAGCTCGTTTGCAAAAGTCTCATTTAAACTTCCACCTATAAATACTGAATTACGGTTGCTGTCTAATTTGTTTTTTATCATACTAAAATCAGCGCCTACAGTAATGGTTTCTATCTTAAGCAATGGTTTACCATCAGGTTCATTAATGAGTTTAAAATTATCATTAATAGATTTTTCCTGAGTACCTGGTCTTGTTATCAAAAAGATTTTATCTGTACTGTTGCTTTGCAATAAATGGCTGTATATGGCTTCACAATGAGCTTTCAATGTAGAAGTAACAATTACCAGGAATGGATTGGCCGTAATACCGCCATCATTTGGATAAGTTGCAGAAATAAAAGGTATATTTTTTTGCTTCGCAAAATCTGCCAGTTGAAAATACTCCTGGTCTTTTACGGACCCAATGATAAGATCAATGCTATCCAGTTCTTTGTTTTGTATAAGTGAAACAACTGGTTTCAAAGTTGATTTTGAATCAAAAATTCTCGCATCAATATTACTGTAAAGCATCGGTAAACTATCCAGTGCAATTTGTGCACCTTGTACAAAGTCAAGTCCCGGCACTGCAAATTTTGGAAAATGTTTGCCGTACCTGTAACCATTATCACTAAATACCGAATCAAGATAAAGAGGGGCGAAAATACCAACCCTATATGTTTTTAAGTTATTGGGGGGAGCCGGTTGAGCCTGTACAGCCATCTGGCCTGCCAGTAAAAACACAGCCATAAAAATAAATCGGGTTCTTTTTTGCATACTAAGGGTTTACAATTCAATTTGGTTTATTCCCATTCTATTGTTGCCGGAGGCTTACTGCTTATATCGTATACTACGCGGTTTATTCCTCTTACATTGTTTATGATCTCGTTGCTCACATCAGCCAAAAATTCATACGGTAAATGAGCCCAGTCTGCCGTCATGCCGTCTACCGATGTTACAGCCCGGAGTGCAACCGTAAATTCATACGTTCTTTCATCGCCCATAACACCCACACTTTTTACAGGAAGCAAAATAGTGCCGGCCTGCCAAACCCTATCATATTCACCCGTTTTTTTAAGCAGGTCTGTATATATTTTATCTGCATCTTGCAATAACTGTACCTTTTCTTCTGTAACCTCCCCCAGTATCCTTATGGCCAGCCCCGGACCGGGAAAAGGGTGGCGGCCCAGCATTTCACCGGGTATACCCAGCTCAGCACCGATCTTTCTTACTTCATCTTTAAATAATGACCTGAGTGGTTCCACCAGCTTCAGTTTCATTGTTTCCGGCAGACCACCTACATTGTGATGGCTTTTAATAGTAACGGAGGGTCCATGTACCGAAGCACTTTCTATTACATCCGGGTAAATAGTACCTTGTCCCAGCCACTCAATACCGGTTAACTTTTGCGCTTCCTGGTCAAAAATTTCAATAAAGGAACTGCCAATAGCCTTCCTTTTATCTTCCGGCAATACTTTGCCGGCAAGTTTGGTATAAAAATGTTCCCTGGCATTAACGCCGGTAACATTCAATCCAAGCTTTTTGTAAATTTCCAGTACCTCTTCAAATTCATTTTTGCGCAACACGCCGTTGTCTACAAAAATGCCATATAAATTAGCACCAATAGCCCTGTGTATTAGAGTAGCAGCAACGGTACTGTCCACACCGCCGCTGAGGCCCATTACCACTTTACTGTGACCCAATTGTTTTTTTAGTGCTGCTACTGTTTCGGTTATATAGTGTGCTGATGTCCAGTCCTGTGTACAACCACATATATTAATAAGGAAGTTTTTCAGGATCTTTTTCCCTTCGGTAGAATGATATACTTCCGGGTGGAACTGTAATCCGTAAATGGTATTGGCGGCGGTTTTGCTGCCTTTGAAAGCAGCCACCGGGATACTTTCGGTAGTGCCCAATAATTCAAAACCTTCCGGCAATGCTTTAATGGTATCGCTATGGCTCATCCATACCTGGGAATTATCGGAAATGCCTTCCAGCAGGGCATCGGCTTTAGTTATGTTAAAACTTGCCCGCCCATATTCCCTTTTATTACTTTTAGCCACCAGGCCGCCTAAAATCTTAGCTGTAAGCTGGGCGCCGTAACAAACCCCCAATACGGGTAATTTATCAGCCATTGCTTTTATATCAACCATTGGCGCATCCTCCTGGTTTACCGAAAACGGTGACCCGGAAAGAATAATTCCTTTCAAAGCAGCGTCGTATTCTATTGGTTTGTTAAATGGAACAATTTCGCAGTAAACATTGGCTTCTCTTACCACGCGGGCAATTAACTGGGTGTATTGAGAGCCAAAATCGAGAATCAGGATCTTTTCTGTCATAGCGCTGCAAAGGTAAACCGAAAAGTTCACGGTTCAAAAGGCTGTAGGTTATTAAGTTGATAAGTCAACACTTTATAAGTCAATGGGTCAAACGTCAGTTAAGTCAATAAGGCCATGAGCCATGATGATGCTTACCTACTGACTTAAGGACTTTTACTAATGACAATAGACCTAAAGTATTATAACTTAGCTTATCACATATTTATTTTTTTATTTAATTTTACTTTTCAAAAAGTAAGCAACATGAAAAATCTTTTATTGGTATTATTATCCATCTGCATCTTACCATCCTGCGAAAACAAGAACGGCAGTGGGAATGTTGAAAGGCAGGATCGTAAAGTGGGTGAATTTAACGCAGTAGACGTTGGTGGAAGTTTTAATGTTACGATAAAACAGGGGAATAGCTACAAGTTAAGAATTGATGCAGATGATAATATCCTGGAAGATATAGAAACGGAAGTTTCGGAAGGTATATTAAGCATTGAATATAGGAATGGGGTGAATATCAACAATGCTGATATTAAAATATACCTGGAAACGCCCTTATTAAAGTCAATAGAAGCTTCTGCATCTGCATCTGTAAAAGTGGAAGGGGTTCTAAATTCCGATAAAACAATTCATTTTGAGGCCTCCAGTTCTGCAACTATACAGGCAGCAATAGATGCCCCTTCAGCCCGTGTTGATGCCAACAGCTCGGGCAAGATCGTTTTAAAAGGCCGAACCAAGAACCTGGATGCCGAGGCCAGCAGTGCAGGCTCCATTGAAGCAAAAGAATTATTGTCAGAAACCACCAGGGCAGAGGCCAGCAGTGGTGCGTCTATACAGGTGCACGCCAGTTTAAAACTGGAAGGGGAGGCAAGCAGCGGGGCTTCCGTTAGCTACCGGGGAGATCCAACTGTTTCTAAAGAAGAAAATAGCGGGGGAAGTGTTAGTAAGATTGATTAATAGGGGTACCTTTACCATATTAAAACCAAAAGAATGAAAACATTTTCCAGGAGCTGTTTTTGTTGGGTATTGTGTTATTCAGTTGTTGCAGGTGCCCGGGCGCAGGTTGGTATAAATAGTGATGGAACCCCGCCGCATCCTTCTGCCATGCTCGAAATTAAAAGCACTACGAAAGGTTTGCTTATACCCCAGGTTAGTTTGATTGATGGATTTAACAGTTTTCCGTTGACCGGACCAGCTGTATCGACCATGGTTTATAATATCAATGAAAATATTAACAACGGCAAGGGCGCAGGATATTATTTCTGGAATGGATCTCAATGGAAAAAAATGATAGTGGATGGCGAGGGTAATGTCCCCAAAGGCGCTATTATCTATAAAGAAACAGATCTGCCTATGCCGGGTTATTCTTTAAAAGGGCGAATTATTTCTCCGAATGTTCAGGAAATGCTGGGGGTGGGCGCAGGAAGCTGGAGCAATATCCCCGCCACAGGAATTGCCGCAAAAGAACATTCCTGTGTTTGGACGGGGTCAGAAATGCTTATATGGTCGGGTAAGGGGAGTTCGACTACTTTTTCAAATTTTGGGTCTAAATATAACCCTGTTGCTAATAGTTGGACCAATATTTCACTGGTTTCAGCACCTGTCGGAAGGTATGGCCATAGTACTGTATGGGACGATGTGGCAAAAAGAATGATTGTTTGGGGTGGTGTTACCGCCATATCCGGAAGTTCGGCGCCGAGTGTACTTGCTACCGCCGGAGGCATTTACAATAATAGCGGTAATTCCTGGATTGCAACAAATACTACCGGGGCACCAACTGCAAGATATTATCATTCAGCGGTATGGACAGGCAGCAAAATGCTTGTTTGGGGCGGGCGGGATCTCGCCGGGTATTATAACAATGGAGGTTCATTTGACCCTTCTACTAATTCATGGTCAGCTTTGCCGGCTTCGCCTTTATCTGCAAGGTCAAATCATACAGCCATATGGACAGGCAGCAAGATGATTATCTGGGGCGGCGAAAACGGTGGAACTGCCTTAAATAGCGGGGCCATGTATGATCCCGTATCCAATACATGGTCCATCATGTCTGCGCTTAACGCTCCGGCAGGGCTGTACAATTCAAAAGCTGTATGGACGGGAACAGAAATGATACTGGTAGGAGGGAATCTTACTTCATTTACAGATGGCCGTATTTATCAGTATAATCCTGCGGCTAATGTATGGGATCCGGCTTTCAACCGCCTGCCTGGCAACGAAGTTCCCTGGAATGGATCGATCAGTAATCACACAGTTGTATGGACGGGCACAGAAGTTATCATTTACGGAGGCCAGAATTTTCTTCAGGATGGTACAGACATGTGTTACAGATTTGACCCTGCAACGGATGCTATCTCTTACTATGCAAATTCCCCTTACCTCAGAACAGATCACAGTGCTGTATGGACCGGTGCCCAGTTACTGGTTTTTGGAGGTCATACAAATCCTGCAACCAGCTTCCTCAGCGATGGATATAAATTAGACCCCACTTCAGGAACTTCAAATGTATTGTTGTACCCTTTCGATCGTATTATGTATTTATTCATAAAGGATTAAAGTGAATCAGGCTGTTTAGTATATATTAGTGGGACAACCCGTACCGTTGCGCCTGCCCGAACCACCACCATTACCCATGCTTCCGAGATTGTAGCTGAGTTTGATGCCGGTACTATAATACCAGTCCTTGTTTTTTGGATTTCCTCTTATTTGTCCTTCCAAAGGGTAAGCTGCCGTAGCATTTACCTCTCTACCCCTGAAAGCAAAGGCAGCAGCCTGCGGGCCTCTTGCAGCGGCAAGAACAGCCGAATCGGCATAAGTTCCGCTTACATCATCCAGGTAATCGGTAAATAATTTCCTTAAACCCAGTTCAATACCTATCTGTGTCCGGTCGTTCAATGCGAATTTAAACCCACCACCAAATGGAATGACAAACTGGTTATTTTTATAAAGGGCTTTATCAGGATATGTTGAAAGGCCCTGGCCTTCGGTACCCAGGCTCCTTAAAAATACCTTATTACCGGCGAAGTCTTTTGCGTATGGATTAAAGTGAAATGCAGCTATCCCCCCAAAAACATAGGGGGAGATGGAACGTTCTTCGAGGTCTAGGAAGGTATATTCCAATGCGAGCTGTGCCTCCCAAACGGTAGATTTAAAGCTAAGGTTGCGGAAACTCAGGTCAGTTTTATCAACATCCGCCGATGCATCAGACCCGGAGAGCTTAAAATAACTGGCTGCGCCCCTCAGAGCCAGCTTCTGACTAATATTATAGGAGAGACCAAGCCCGAGGGCAGGCCCTGCATTACTAAAGGAGAGTCTTTTGCCCTGCAAATCGCCGCTATAGTTGGCTACGCCGGCATAAATATCAGCATTAAGTCGTTGACTATTAACAACCAGGGAAGTCAGCAAGCCTAAGCATGCCAATAAAAGATTTTTCATTGATGAGTGTTTGGTGATAGGTGCAGTAAGCATTTTACCAAAAACTGTTCCGGATTGGGATTTATAGGATTAACAGATGATCGGGATGGCCGATCTAATTTTTTTGCCCACATCAGAAAGGGATAGTGAAATCGTTTTTTAAGTAATACTTATGAATCACTCATTGAAGCCCGTTTATTGGACTTTATTGAAACAACATTTGAAAAAAAGCCCTTTTTTGGGCAGAAATTGCCAAAAAAACTTCCCCTAACTCTTTGCTATTTAAATTATAGCCCTTACCTTTGCACTCCAAATTAAAAAAACGGAATTCTAAAGTTCTTTAAATATGTCACAACGAATCAGAATCAAATTACAGTCTTACGACCACAATTTAGTTGATAAATCAGCGGAAAAGATTGTAAAAACTGTACGCAGTACAGGGGCAGTAGTAACAGGTCCAATTCCTTTACCTACTCACAAGAAGATATTTACCGTGTTGCGTTCGCCGCACGTAAATAAAAAAGCCCGTGAGCAGTTCCAATTGTGCACACATAAACGCTTATTAGATATTTACACCAGCAGTAGCCGTACAGTTGACGCTTTGAGCAAACTGGATCTGCCAAGTGGTGTGGATGTTGAAATCAAAGCCTGATGAACCGCCCGTCCTGATAGATATCGGGAGGGAAAGGCACCGGCTAAGATCTTATAAAGATAAAAATATTGAACACCTATCTCCCCACGTGGAGCGCTGGGTATAAAACAGATACAATGAAAAGTATTATTGGTAAGAAGATTGGGATGACCAGTATCTTTGGAACAGACGGTAAGCAAACCGCTGTTACCATTATAGAGGCTGGCCCATGTGTGGTTACACAAAAGAAGACCGTAGAAACAGACGGTTACAATGCTCTCCAGATCGCATTCGGCGACAAGAAAGAAAAGCACTCCATCAAAGCCGAAATGAGCCATTTCGCAAAAGCTAATACAGCTCCTAAAAAATTCGTAAAAGAAATCCGCAATAGCGACTCAGATAAAAATGTTGGCGACAGCATTACAGTAGATATTTTCGCTGAAGGCGATAGTATTGAAGTAGTGGGTACCACAAAAGGTAAAGGTTTCCAGGGTGTTGTAAAACGCCATGGCTTTAGCGGTGTGGGTGGCCAGTCTCATGGTCAGCATGATCGTTCAAGAGCACCGGGTTCTATTGGTAACTCATCTGATGCCAGCCGTGTATTTAAAGGTATGCGCATGGCAGGCCGTATGGGCAACGACAGGGTGAAAATGAAAGGACTGAAAGTAGTGAAAGTTTTCGCTGAAAAAAATTACATACTGGTTAGCGGTTCGGTTCCCGGCCACAACGGTTCAATAGTTTTAATCAACAAATAGGTTTAATTAGCTAATTAGCCAATTTGATAATTAGCCAATTGAAGAAGACAGAACACAATTTTAAATAGGATGTCTAATTGGCCCATTGGCAAATTATCACATTATCAAATTGAATTTATGCAACTAGATATATTAAATACAAAAGGCGAGAAAACCGGCAGAACAGTAGAACTTCCGGAAGAGATCTTTGGAATTGAACCAAACGACCACGTTATTTATCTTGCTGTGAAACAATTCCAGGGAGCACAACGCCAGGGAACACACAAAGTAAAAACACGTTCGGAAGTTCAGGGTTCTTCTAAGAAACTGCACAAACAAAAAGGTACCGGTGGTGCCCGTAAAGGCAACCTGCGTAGCCCTATCTATAAAGGTGGTGGTACCATTTTTGGCCCAAAACCTCATAAATACGATATCAAACTGAATCGTAAAGTAAAAGACCTGGCTAAAATGAGTGCACTTGCCTATAAAGCTAAAGAAAATGCCATCGTGGTATTGGAAGATGTAAATATGGATACTCCTAAAACAAAAGCTTTTACTGGTATACTCAGCAGCCTGAACCTTGCCGGTAAAAAATCTTTGTTTGTTATTCCTGAATACAACGACAACTTGTACTTGAGCTTACGTAATATCCAGGGTGTTAATGGTACCGTAATCAGCGATATGAATACATACGATATCCTGAATGCAAGTGTACTGGTGATGACGGAAAGCGCAGCGAAATTGTTTTCTCAGGAAGCTGCGGAAACGGAAGCTTAAATAAATTTGATAATTAGCCAATTAGCCAATCAGCCAATTGTAAAGCTCATTATCACATTATCAAATTATCGAATTATCAAATTTAAACGACATGAAACTGTCTGATGTTCTAATAAAGCCTGTTTTATCTGAGAAAGCCAACAAGCAATCAGAAAAAATGAACCGTTACACTTTCGTAGTGGACAAAAAGGCCAACAAACTGGAAATTAAAAAAGCTGTTGAACAGTTTTATGGTGTTCAGGTAGAAGATGTAAATACGGCTGTAATGCCTTCTAAACTGAAAGCCAAATACACTAAAGCAGGATTTATTGTTGGCCGCAAGCCTTCAAAGAAGAAAGCGATTGTAACTGTAGCTGAAGGTGAAACCATCGATATCTACAGTCAAACAGTATAAGATTTAAAAACGAATGGTAATGCTGCTACCGCAAAATGCAGTGATTATAAAATAAGGTTACAGGTTAAAGCAGAGAGGTTAAAAGTTACAGACTTCATAACCAGCAACAAAAAACCAGGAACCAGAAACTAATTTAAATGGCACTTAGAAAATACAAACCCACCACAGCAGGTACCCGTTGGAGAATTGGTAATGCATATGCAGAAATTACTACCAACCTACCTGAAAAATCTTTGCTTGAAGCGCAAAAGAATACTGCCGGCAGAAATGCACAAGGTAGAAGAAGTATGCGCTACATGGGTGGTGGTAATAAAACCATGTACCGTTTGGTAGATTTTAAAAGGGATAAGAAAAATATTCCTGCTACTGTAAAAACAATTGAGTACGATCCAAACCGTACAGCATTCATCGCTTTATTGGCTTATGCTGATGGTGAAAAGCGTTACATTCTTGCTCCGCAAGGGTTACAGGTTGGACAAACTGTAATAAGTGGTGATGATGCAGTTCCGGAATTAGGAAATGCATTACAACTTAAAAATATGCCGTTGGGTACCAATGTGCACAATATTGAAATGCAGCCTGGTCAGGGTGGTATTTTGGTAAGAAGTGCAGGTACTTCAGCACAACTGAATAACAAAGAAGGTAAATACGCAGTATTAAAAATGCCAAGTGGTGAGTTAAGAAAAATTCTTATCAACTGTTACGCAACTGTCGGTGTTACCAGCAACAGCGATCATAACCTGGAGAGCATGGGTAAAGCTGGTAGAAACCGTTGGAAAGGTATTCGTCCACGCACACGTGCGGTAGCGATGAACCCTGTAGATCACCCGATGGGTGGTGGTGAAGGTAGAGCTTCCGGTGGTCACCCACGTAGCCGTAAAGGTAAATATGCTAAAGGCCAGATCACCAGGACAAGAGGAAAAGGTTCTGACAAAATGATCCTGACCCGCAGAAACGGTAAGAAGTTACCTAATAAGTAAGAACAATTTGATAATTAGCCAATAGGCCAATTAGATAATGATAGTTAAAATGGTCTCTTTCCAAAGAGGCAAATAAACAAAATTTAAAACTTGGATGTAGATAATTAGCATATTATCACATTATCAAATTACAAACATGGCTCGTTCATTAAAAAAAGGTCCTTACATCGAAGCAAAACTGGAAACGAAAGTTTTGTCGATGACGGAAGGAAAATTAAAAAAAGGTGTTATTAAAACCTGGAGCAGAAGAAGTACTATTTCTCCTGACTTTGTAGGGCACACTTTTGCAGTTCATAACGGAAACAAATTTATCCCGGTGTATGTTACTGAATTTATGGTAGGACACAAATTAGGTGAGTTTGCACCAACAAGAAATTTCAGAGGTCACTCAAGCAAAAAAATGTAATAAAATAAAACCGATTCTGGATACTGGTCACTGGTAAGATGTTTCAAAATTGATGGAACCCACCAGTATCAAGTATCAAGTATCAAGAAACTAGATAAAATGGAAGCAGTAGCAAAATTGAATAATTACCCGACATCACCACGTAAAATGCGTTTACTGGCTGATTTGATCCGTGGTATGCAGGTAGAAAAAGCATTAGCCGTTCTGGAATTCAATCCAAAGCACCCGGCTGTTCCTTTGCGTAAGCTGGTACTTTCTGCCATCAATAACTGGAAAGTAAAAAACGAAGGTGCTGATGAAAATGCGCTGATAGTAAAAACGATCATGGTAGATGGTGCAAGGGTTATCAAACGTATGCGCCCGGCTCCGCAGGGTCGTGGTTACCGTGTTCGCAAACGCAGCAATCATGTAACAGTGATCGTTGATGCAGCAGCTGGTCCGACAGAAAAACCAGTAAAAGTTTCTAAAAAAGAAACAGTTAAGAAAGATGTTCCTGCAAGTAAAGCTGCAGCTGCTAAATAATTAAACAATTAGTCAATTAGCCAATAGGGCAATGGGCTTGGGATAATAGATAAAATTTTATAAAACTGTGGAATTGGCTAATTAGCAAATTATCACATTATCAAATTAAAAAAATGGGTCAGAAAACAAATCCGATAGGTGCAAGATTAGGTATCATACGTGGTTGGGATAGCAACTGGTATGCTCACAAAAAGGATTATGCAACCAAATTGATTGAAGACGATAAAATCAGGAATTACCTGAATGCCCGTATCAACAAAGGTGGTATTGCTAAAATCGTTATTGAGCGTACGCTTAACAAACTAATTGTTACCATTCATACATCTAAGCCTGGTATCATCATCGGTAAAGGTGGTGGCGAGGTTGACAGGATTAAAGAAGAGTTGAAAAAACTGTGTGGTAAAGAAGATGTGCAGATCAATATTTTAGAGATCCGTCGCCCGGAACTGGATGCAAACATTGTTGCTGATACCATTGCCCGTCAATTGGAAAATCGTATCAACTACAAACGTGCCATTAAAATGTCTATTGCTTCTGCATTGCGTATGGGTGCTGAAGGGATTAAAGTAAAAGTTGGTGGTCGTTTGGGTGGTGCTGAAATTGCCCGTAGCGAAGAGATCAAACAAGGTCGTACTCCAACTCATACCCTGCGTATGGATATTGATTATGCCAATGTATTTGCTCAAACCGTATATGGTAAGATCGGTATAAAAGTATGGATCTGTAAAGGTGAAGTATTGGGTAAAAGAGATCTGAATCCAAATGTAATTGCCGGTGGCAAAAACGACGGACCAGACAGGCCACAAGGTGGATTTGACAGGAGAGATGACCGTGGCGGTCGTGGTGGCGACAGAAGAGATGACAGGAGAGGCGGTGGAGATAACCGTGGTGGTGGAGGTCGTGGCGGTGATAACCGTGGCGGCGGTGGCGGAAGAAGGTAATTAGCCAATATGCCAATGTGATAATGTGCCAATGAGTACACGGCAATTATCAAATTATCAAATTATCGAATTGACAAATTAAAATAAGATGTTACAACCAAAAAGAAGCAAACACAGAAAAACTCAGAAAGGAAGAATGAAGGGCGATACCAAACGTGGAGCAACCCTTGCTTTCGGAACATTCGGTTTAAAAGCTTTGGACAGCGTTTGGTTAACGAACCGTCAAATTGAAAGTGCCCGTCAGGCAATGACCCGTGCTATGAAAAGAGAAGGTAATGTTTGGATCAGGATATTTCCTGATAAACCAATTACTGCAAAACCTGCAGAGGTAAGGATGGGTAAAGGTAAAGGTAACCCCGAAGGATGGGCTGCTATTGTACAGCCAGGCCGTATTTTGTTTGAAGCAGATGGTGTTACAGAAGAAGTTGCAAAACATGCATTTTCCCTGGCTGCACAAAAACTGCCGATCTTAACAAAATTTGTCATCAGCAGGGATTACACAGCATAAGAACAATTAGCTAATTAGCTGATGTGCTAATGTGCTAATAGAGAAAAGGGAATCAGATAGCTAAACTGTTGGGTTTTATATTAACAGATTAGCAAATTAGCAAATTATCAAATTAATAAAAAGATGTCTAAAAAAGTAGATTTTCAAAGAAGCCTTACTGGATTGAGTGAGGCAGACTTAGCGGCAAAAATTAAAGAAGACGAACAGCGTATGAAAAAACTGAGCTTTGCTCATGCTATTTCCCCGTTGGAAAATCCTCAAAGCATCCGCTCACTGAGAAGGGATATTGCACGTTTGAAAACTCAATTAAGAAAAACACAAATTGGAGCTTAATCCAATAAATAAATAAAAGATGGAAGCAACAGTAACTACAACAAATGTTGTAAGAAATTTAAGAAAAACCAGGGTTGGTATCGTATCCAGTAATAAAATGGATAAAACGATCGTGGTAAAAGTGGAAAGAAAAATCAAGCATCCGCTTTATGGTAAGTTCCTTAAAAAAACTACCAGCTTTCATGCGCATGATGAAAAGAACGAGTGCAGCATTGGTGATACGGTTAAGATCATGGAGAGCCGCCCGTTAAGCAAAACAAAACGTTGGAGATTGGTTGAGGTGGTTGAGAAAGTAAAATAAGATTTATGATTTCTTCCGATTGTCAGTGTGATTATATATTTCGAAAATTGTTTTGGATTTAAGAAAATCAAACATCATAAATTCAAAATCACAAATAACAAAAAAATGATTCAGCAAGAAAGCAGACTAAACGTAGCGGATAACAGCGGAGCCAAAGAGGTATTGTGTATTCGTGTACTGGGTAACAGCGGACAGGATTATGCAAGGATCGGTGACAAGATTGTTGTTACTGTAAAAGACGCAATGCCTGCAGGTGGTATTAAAAAAGGTACGGTGAGCAAAGCGGTTATAGTTCGTACTGTAAACAAACTGCGTCGTAAAGATGGTTCTTACATTCGTTTTGATGACAATGCCGTGGTATTGTTGAACAATTCAGATGAACCAAGAGGTACACGTATTTTTGGCCCGGTGGCCCGTGAACTAAGGGATAAAGGATATATGAAAATTATTTCCCTGGCTCCGGAAGTATTGTAAAAAAATAGCTGATATGCTAATTAGTCCCGATAGCTATCGGGATGCTAATTACCAGCTTCTAAAGTGTTTCGATATTATAAAAACAGGTTTTAGTTTGATGAATTAGCACATTATCAAATTAGCAAATTAATTTAAAATGAGTACAAGATTTAAACCCAAATTCAACATTAAAAAAGGCGACCAGGTTGTAGTGATTGCTGGAGCGGATAAAGATCTGAAGAAGCCACGTAAAGTGTTGGAAGTTATTTTGGATAAAGCACGTGTATTGGTAGAAGGTGTTCACATCGTTACCAAACACACAAAACCTACGGCTCAAAATACCAAAGGCGGTATTTTGAAAGTAGAAGCACCTATTGCTATCAGCAATGTAATGCTATGGGATGCTAAAACGGGTGGGCCCACTAAAGTTAAACGCACCCGTGATAATGGTAAACTAGTTCGTGTAGCTAAAAAATCAGGGGAGGTAATCAAATAATGAGCACAGTTAATACAACAAGGCTGGCAGATAAGTACAAGAAAGAAATTGTACCTGCTTTAATGAAAAAATTCAGTTACAAAACTGTAATGCAGGCGCCAAAACTCACCAAGATCTGTTTGAATCGTGGTGTGAACGGTGCGGTAAACGATAAAAAATTAATCGATATCGCTATTGATGAGCTAAGCAACATTACAGGTCAGAAAGCTGTTCCGACAATGTCTAAAAAAGATATTTCGAACTTTAAATTGCGTAAGAACATGCCAATTGGAGCACGTGTTACTTTACGTGGTGTAAAAATGTACGAATTTCTCGACAGGTTGGTGTCCGTTTCTTTACCACGTGTACGTGATTTCAAAGGTATCAATGATAAAGCATTTGATGGCCGTGGAAACTATACACTGGGTGTTACTGAACAAATCATTTTCCCGGAAATTGATATTGATAAAGTGAACAAGATCACAGGTCTGGATATCACTTTTGTAACAACTGCAGGTACCAACGAAGAAGCATATGAATTGCTGAAAGAGTTGGGAATGCCTTTTAAGAACGTTAAGAAGTAAAAAATAATTATCGGTAATAATTAATAATTATTACCACCAATAAATAAAAATTATGGCAAAAAAATCAATCCAGGCCAGGCAAAGAAAAAGAGAAAAAACGGTTGCAAAGTTTGCAGAAAAACGTGCAGCATTGAAAGCCGCAGGTGATTATGCAGCATTGGATTTGCTTCCAAAAAACGCTTCTCCTGTTCGGTTAAAAAACCGTTGCCAGTTGAGTGGCCGCCCAAGAGGTTATATGCGTCACTTTGGTGTGAGCCGTATATTTTTCAGGGATATGGCTTTGCAGGGCAAAATTCCAGGGGTAAGAAAAGCCAGCTGGTAGCAGACGGATGCTGGATACAGGATACGGGAAGCTTGATAAGAGCGCAGCCAGGATCCAGGAACCAGTATCAAGTATCCCTTAATGGATATCGCATTGTAAACAAATTATTAAATCAATTAACTACAAATAACAATGGTTACTGATCCAATTGCAGATTATTTAACTCGTATTCGCAACGCACAAATGGCTAATCACCGTATCGTTGAGATCCCTGCGAGCAATTTAAAAAAACGTATTACTGAAATATTGTACGACAAAGGTTATATCCTTAAGTACAAATTTGAAGATGACAGCAAACAAGGTGTTATCAAAATAGCGTTGAAATATGATGCGGCTACTAAATTACCAGCTATACAGAGCCTGGAAAGAGTTAGCCGTCCGGGTTTACGTTCTTATTCTAAACCAGGTGATTTCAAACGGGTAAAAAATGGTTTGGGCGTAGCGATCGTTTCTACTTCTAAAGGTGTGATGACTGATAAGGAAGCTAAAGCTCAAAATGTAGGTGGAGAAGTACTTTGTAACATATTCTAATTTGAAAATTAGACGATTTGAAAATTTGAAGATGGTTTTCGGGTCGTAACATAAAGATTGAATTAAGCTTTCTATACATAGCTGAACACAATCGACACACATTTTCAAATAATAAATTTCCAAATTTTCAAATTAAAGAAAAATGAGTCGTATAGGTAAAAAGCCGGTAGAGATTCCAGGTGGCGTAACAGTTACCGTGGGAAAAGATAACGTGGTTACTGTAAAGGGTCCTAAAGGTGAATTGAAAGAAAACATTGACAGGGATATCACAGTGGAAGTAAAAGACAACACGGTTGAATTTTCACGTCCTACTGATCAGATCCGTCACCGTGCAATGCATGGTTTGTACCGCTCTTTGATCAGCAACATGGTTAAAGGTGTTACAGAAGGTTTCAAAAAAGAACTGGAATTAGTGGGTGTGGGTTACAAAGCATCCAGCCAGGGCAATCTTTTAGACCTTGCTTTAGGTTATTCTCACAATATTGTGCTGGAAATACCGAAGGAATTAAAAATTGCTACTGCACAGGAAAAAGGTAAAAACCCTGTCATTACTTTAGAAAGTATCGATAAGCAATTACTCGGACAGGTTTGTGCTAAAATACGCAGCCTGCGTAAACCAGAACCATACAAAGGTAAAGGTGTGAAATTTGTAGGTGAAGTATTGAGAAGGAAAGCAGGTAAAGCAGCAGGTAAATAATTGGCCAATTAGCCAATTAGCCAATTCAATAATTGAGTTCTATAGTTTCAGAAGTTTATTATCACATTGGCTAATTATCAAATTATCAAATTGTTCTCCGGCAGTATCGGGGAATGTAAATAAACAACAATGAGTAACAATAAATCAACAGCAAGACAAAAGATCAGGTATCGTATCCGCAAAAAAATTGCTGGTACTTCATCTAAGCCACGTCTGAGCGTATTCAGGAGCAACGCTGATATCTATGCGCAATTGATAGATGACGACAATGGTGCAACCATTGCTTCTGCATCTTCCAAACAAAAAGATATCAGTGCACAAAAAGCTCCTAAATCTGAAAAAAGCAAAATGGTAGGAGAAGCTATTGCTAAAAAAGCAGTAGAACTCGGTATCAAACAGGTTATTTTCGATCGCAGTGGTTATATCTATCATGGCCGTGTGAAAGCGGTTGCTGAAGGAGCAAGAGAAGGTGGATTGGATTTCTAGATTTCACCCCTGCCTGCCGGTAGGCAAGTTGCAGATTTATGATTTATCTGCATTCCGAACCAAATCAAAAATTAAAAATCAAAAATCGTAAATCGATATATACATGTCAAACATAATTTTAACTAAAGTAAAAGCCGGCGACCTGGAACTGAAAGAAAAGGTAGTTGCTATTAACCGTGTTGTAAAAACAACCAAAGGTGGTCGTGCCTTTAGTTTCTCTGCGCTTGTTGTGGTAGGTAACGAAGCTGGTGTGGTAGGTCATGGTTTAGGTAAAGCTAAAGAGGTGCAGGAAGCTATTACCAAAGGAATTGAAGATGCAAAAAAGAACCTTATCAAAGTTCCGGTAATGCATGGTACTATTCCGCACGAACAATTAACCAAAGAAGGTGCTGCAAAAGTGTTGATCAAACCAGCAGCGCAAGGTACCGGTGTTATTGCCGGAGGTAGCATGCGTGCCGTTTTGGAAAGCGCAGGTATCACCGATGTGTTGGCTAAGAACCTTGGTTCCGCTAACCCGCACAACGTGGTAAAAGCTACTGTAAAAGCATTGGCTTCTTTACGTGAACCAATTGCGGTTGCCAAAACACGTAACGTGTCTTTGAAAAAAGTATTTAACGGATAAAAATAGTTCATAGTTTATAGCCGATAGTTCATTGCAGTATTAATTACCATGAACTATTAACCATGAACCATCAACCAAACTAAAATGAAAAAGATTAAAGTAACACAAGTAAAAAGCGTAATCGACAGATCTGAGCGTCAGAAAAGAACTATGATCGCCCTGGGTTTGAAAAAAATGAACGCTACTGTTGAAGTAGAAGCTACTCCACAGGTATTGGGTATGGTTAACAAAGTTAGCCACCTGGTAAGAGTTGAGGAGCTGGCTTAATTTGAAAATTTGGTAATTTGAAAATGTGCCAAATAAAAAGCCATTTCAATAACGGAGTTTCTCATTACCAAATCATCAAATTTTCAAATCATCAAATTATTAAAGCGAGGGGTGATTCCCCGAAAGTATAAAATCAAATAAAAATGAAATTACATTCGTTAAAGCCTGCAAAAGGCGCTACGCACAAAGAAAAAAGGTTAGGCCGTGGCGAGGCAAGTGGTAAAGGTGGTACCTCAACAAAAGGTAACAAAGGTGGACAAAGCCGTGCCGGTTACAAAAGTAAAAAAGCTCATGAAGGCGGACAGATGCCCATTCAGCGTCGTATTCCAAAACGTGGGTTTACCAATATCAACCGCATCGATTACAAAGTAATCAACGTAGGCCAGGTTGATCATTACGCAGAAAAATATGGCATTACAGAATTCAGCCTGCAAAACTTATATATCAATGGCCTGGTAAGTCAAAATGATGTTGTGAAAGTTTTAGGCAACGGGGAAATAAAAGGCAAATTTACATTCAAAGTAAATGCAGTAAGCGAAAAAGCCAAAGCTGCAATTGAAGCTGCCGGTGGTACAGTTGAAATTGTTAAATAAATTTCCCGATATTTGCAACCCCGTCTTATGCGGGGTCTTTTTACTTTAGTATTTAAATCGATTAAAATTCTGTGAAGAAGTTTATAACAACACTCAAAAATATCTGGAGCATTGAGGAACTGAGAAATAAAATCGTTTTCACCCTTTTACTGCTTTTCATTTACCGTTTAGGATCATTCATCGTTTTACCCGGTATTGATCCCAATAAATTAGCTGGCCTTGACCAAAGTGCACAAGGCGGTATGCTAGGCTTATTAAATGCTTTTGTAGGTGGTGCTTTTTCCAAGGCATCCATTTTTGCATTAGGCATCATGCCTTACATTTCTGCTTCCATCTTTATGCAATTAATGACCATCCTCGTTCCACAGATGGCAAAAATTCAGAAAGAAGGAGAGAGCGGAAGAAAAAAGATCAACCAATGGACCCGCTACCTCACTGTAATTGTTACAGCATTCCAGGCAGCAGCGTATATCGGTTATTTACACAGCCCGGGTATTAAAGAAGCGTTGATACCGGCTTATGGTAATTTCTTCTGGGTTTCTACAGTTGTTATTCTTACCGTAGGTACTTTGTTTGTAATGTGGCTGGGTGAAAAGATCACCGATAAAGGCCTGGGTAACGGTACATCTATCATCATCATGGTGGGTATCCTTGCCCGTCTGCCTCATTCATTCATGGAAGAGTGGTCTTCAAGAATGGCTAAGTATGGCGTAGGCGGTTTATTATTTGTATTGGTAGAACTAATCTTCCTGGTGGCTATCATCATGGGATTAATTATGCTGGTACAGGGAACAAGAAAAGTGCCTGTTAATTATGCGAAGCAAATTGTTGGTAACCGCCAGTTAGGTGGAGCCCGTAATTTTCTTCCTTTAAAAGTAAATGCTGCAGGTGTAATGCCGATCATTTTTGCACAAGCCATCCTTTTCTTACCAACCGTATTTACAGGATTCACCGGTTCCGGCTGGGCAAGATATTTTACGGATCATACACATTGGGTTTACATGATCGTTTATTCTGTTTGTGTAATTGCCTTTACTTTCCTTTACACCGCACTCATATTTAACCCCAAGCAAATGGCTGACGAGTTAAAAAGAAACAACGGGTTTATACCAGGTGTAAAACCAGGTCAGCCAACTGCTGATTATATCGGTACCATTATGGATAGAATCACTTTGCCGGGTGCTATTTTATTAGCCGTTGTAGGTATCCTGCCAGGATTGTTCCAATTGGTATTCCAAATGCAAATGAACTTCTCTACCTTCTTCGGCGGTACTTCATTGCTGATCATGGTAGGTGTAATTTTAGATACATTACAACAAATAGAAACACAATTATTAATGCGCCAGTATGATGGGTTAATGAGTAGCGGAAGAGTGCAGGGCAGGCAGGCTGTTACGCCGGGTCTTTAATAATAAATAATTTACAATAAACTTATCAAACCCTGACGACAAAATCGTTGGGGTTTGTTTTAATTTTACCTCCTGATGATTCATTATAAAACAGCCGCAGAGATCGAGATCATGCGCCACAGCTGCCTGCTTGTGGGTAAAACGCATGCAGCACTTGCAAAAATATTAAAACCCGGTATTACAAGCAAGCAGGTAAACGACCTGGCAGAAACCTTTATCAGGGATAACGGCGGCATTCCTTCATTTTTAAATTACGGGGGAACTTATCCCTTCGCAACCTGTATTTCTGTGAATGATGCAGTAGTGCATGGCTTCCCCTCCACACATGAATTAAAAGACGGCGATATTGTTTCGCTCGATATAGGTATTTATAAAAATGGTTTTCACGGCGACAGCGCATATACTTATGCAATTGGTGAAGTAACGGAAGAAGCAAAACGTTTACTAAAAGTTACCAAAGAATCATTGTACAAAGGCATTGACAAAGCCAGGCAGGGAAACCGGGTAGGTGACATAGCATTTGCCATACAGGAACATACAGAAAAGAAAAATGGTTATGGCGTGGTGAGAGACCTGGTGGGGCATGGCCTTGGCCGCAGCCTGCACGAAGAACCACAGGTGCCCAATTATGGTAAACGCGGTACCTTGGCTAAATTAAAAGCCGGAATGGTATTGGCCATTGAGCCAATGATTAATATGGGTGTTAAAGAAGTATACCAGGAAGAAGATGGCTGGACCATACGCACCAACGACGGGCAGCCCTCTGCACATTTTGAACATGATGTATATATCACCAAGGGTGCGCCGGATATTCTTTCGTCGTTTGAAGAAATCGAAATAGCGGAAAAGGCAAATACTAATCTTAGCTGGAGTTACTAAAAATCAGGTCAGTCGTCAATTAGTCAATAAGCCAATGGGCAGCGTCATTGATGAACGCAATGACCTAATGATTAATGACCATTGACTTACATTTATGAAACAAAACAAAACACTGGTAGTTATAGGCGGCGGAGCAGCAGGTTTTTTTTGTGCAGTAAATGCTGCAAGAATGCATCCGCAACTGCAGGTGATTCTCCTGGAAAAATCTTCCAAACTTTTAAGCAAAGTAAAAATCAGTGGCGGCGGCAGGTGCAATGTTACGCATGCCTGTTATTCTATCGCAGATATGATAAAGAAATATCCACGGGGTAATGCTTTTCTAAAAAAAGCTTTTCATCAATTTTTTACAACGGATACAATTGAGTGGTTTGCGAAAAGAGGCGTTCCATTAAAAACGGAAGGAGATGGAAGGATGTTTCCTCAATCGAATACTTCACAAACTATCATTGATTGCCTGTTGCAGGAAACTAACAGGTACAAGGTAGATGTAAGAATGAATTCGGATGTGAAAGAGGTCAGGTCAATGGTCGATGGTCAATGGTCAACAGGTGTTACCAATAAATTTGAATTGAGTTTATTGAATGGAAAAGCGATCATTGCGGATTATGTATGTATTGCCTGCGGCGGGTTTCCAAAGTCGGCGCAATTTGACTGGCTCACAAAATTAGGTCACAGTATTGAAGACCCTGTTCCTTCTTTATTTACATTTAATATTCCTCAGAATAATATTACTGCATTGATGGGAATTAGTGTAGAAAATGCTGTTGTAAAAATAGCAGGAACCAAATTACAACAGAGCGGCCCCTTATTAATTACGCATTGGGGATTGAGTGGACCTGCAGCCTTGAAATTATCTGCCTGGGGCGCCAGGGAACTGGCTGATAAAAATTATCATTTTACCATTCATGTGAACTGGTTACCTGAATACAATGAAAATACTTTAAAAGATAAGATACAACAACTTCGGTTTGACATCGCTTCGCAAAAAATCATCAACCGGAATCCATTTGGAATACCCTCCAGGCTATGGGAATATTTTTTGCTTCAATCCAATATTAATATGGATTTGCGATGGGCAGACCTGCCGGGCAAAGAACAGAATAAATTAATAAAGATACTGTGTGGCCAGGAAATGGAAGTAGAAGGGAAAACTACTTTCAAAGAAGAATTTGTTACAGCTGGTGGCATTTCTTTAAATGAAATAGATGTGAATACAATGCAAAGCAAACTCATTCCCGGCTTATGTTTTGCGGGAGAAATATTAAACATTGACGGTGTTACAGGGGGATTTAATTTTCAGAATGCATGGACAACAGGGTGGATCGCTGCGAAGAATGTTGAGCGGCCTGTGTGACCTGAGTGGGCCACCGTCTTGCGGTGACTCACTCAGGTCACACAGGTTATCAGCAACCAAAACAAATGCTAAAACTGTCATTCACCATCAATGAAGCCCAAATTGGTTTAACTTGCCGGCCATATAGATGAAGAAAATAGACCGCTACATATTATTCAAATTCCTGAGCACATTCTTTTTTTGTTTGATACTGCTTACAACAATAGTAGTAGTGGTAGATATTAGTGAACATACAGATGATTTTGTAAAGTCAAAGTTGCCTGTGTGGCGAATCATCACTGATTACTATTTTGGATTTATTCCAAGAATTGACGCCATGCTTTTTCCATTATTTGTTTTTATTTCTGTGATATTCTTTACTTCAAAAATGGCAGGCCGTTCAGAAGTGATCGCCATTTTAAGCAGCGGTGTTAGTTATAAAAGATTTATGCTTCCTTTTTTTGCGGGAGGCATGATATTGGCTTCCATTTTATGGGTAGGATATCAATATGTTGTGCCAAAAGCAAATTTTATATGGGGAAATTTTGAAAAAAAATATGTGGACGTTAATAAAGGAAGATACAATGCCAACAACAGTTACAAGCAGGATATTTATTTTAAACTGAACAGCGATTCTTATGTTGGTATAAAAGGCTATGACACTGTTTCCAAAACAGGTGTTGGTTTTTTTGTGCAGCAATTTAAAGACAATAAAATTTTGTATAATCTCAGGGCTACTAATTTCTCCTGGGATACAGCAGTGAAAAAATGGCACCTGCAGGGGGTTTCAGAAAGAAGATTTTTAGAAAAAAGCGAAACAGTAAAGAATTCTGAAAAGCTGGTGATGACTTACAATTTCAAGCCAATCGATTTAGGAAAGGATGAATACCTGAAAGACCAGATGTCTACACCGGAATTGAACCAGTTTATCCGCATGGAAAAAATGAGGGGATCTGAAACCCTCAGCTCTTTATTGGTAGAGCGTTACAACAGGGATGCTGTACCATTCTCTGTACTTATTCTTATTGTTATAGGTGTATCCCTGGCCTCAAGAAAAGTGAGGGGCGGCAGTGGTATGCACCTGGCAATAGGGGTGTTATTATGTGTTGTATATATATTATTCAGCAGGGTAAGCCTTGTATTTGCTACCAAGGGCAGTTTTTCTCCCTGGCTTGCAGCATGGATACCTAATTTTTTCTTTGGCCTTATTGCATTTTATTTATATAAGAGAGCACCGAAATAGGGAAACTCTTCGATTGAATACCAAACTTTTCCACAAAATTTTTGTTTAACCAAGGCGGTCATCGTAATTTTAAGGCGATTTTAAGCGTGAGCGATATCAGCATTGCCATATTATTACAAGATTGCGCATCAAACACCGGTTACAATCAATAACTGCGATCTTTTTGCCTGCAACCGTTAGCTTAAGGCCTTAGCAGTACATCTATAATATCAATTTTTTACAATGGGAATCATCAAAGATAGGTTTAAGGAAAAAGCAGATACAACAGCTGCGGAAATAAAGGAATTACTGAAAGAGCACGGTGAAAAAACAATTGGTGAAGTAACACTTTCGCAGGTATACCAGGGTATGCGTGGCATGACAGGTCTTGTTACCGAAACTTCTTTATTAGATGCACAGGAAGGTATTCGCTTCAGGGGGTATTCAATTCCTGAATTACAACAAAAATTACCCAAGGCTGCGGGCGGCTCTGAACCGCTGCCGGAAGGATTGTTCCACCTTATGTTATTGGGTGAATTACCTTCGGATGAAGATGTGCAACATCTTACAAGTGTGTGGCAACGTCGCAGTCATGTTCCCAACCATGTGTTTGCAACCATTGAAGCCTTGCCTGTTTCAACACATCCAATGACCCAGTTTGTAGTTGCTATAATGGCGTTGCAAACAGAAAGCCAGTTTGCAAAACAATATGCAAAAGGCATGAACAAAAAGGATTATTGGGAAGCAGTGTTCGACGATACAATGGACCTTATAGCAAGATTACCCCGTATTGCCGCCTATATTTATCGCAGGAAATATAAAGGCGGTGATCATATTCAACCAAACGGGCTATTGGACTGGGCCGGCAACTTTGCTCATATGATGGGTTACGAAGACGAAGGCTTTAAAGAACTGATGCGTTTATACATGACCATTCACGCAGATCATGAGGGTGGAAATGTGAGTGCACATACTACACACCTTGTAGGTTCTGCCCTTAGTGATCCCTATTTAAGCTTTGCTGCGGGTATGAATGGTCTTGCGGGTCCTTTACACGGACTCGCCAACCAGGAAGTAATTAAATGGATTTTTGAATTAAGAGAGCAGATAGGAAGTGAGTCTCCAACTAAAGAACAAATAGCAGAATATGTAAAGAAAACACTGGGTGAAGGAAAAGTAGTGCCTGGCTACGGCCATGCAGTTTTGCGCAAAACAGATCCACGTTTTACCGCCCAGATGGAATTCGGGAAAAAACATATGCCGGATGATCCTTTGGTAAACACTGTCTGGAATGTTTACGAAACAGTACCTAACATTTTAGGATCCATTGCAAAAATTAAAAATCCATGGCCCAATGTAGATGCACATAGTGGTGCGCTACTGGTACACTATGGAATGGTTGAATATGAATTTTACACCGTATTGTTTGGTGTGTCCAGGTCGCTCGGTGTATTGGCAAGCCTTTGCTGGGACAGGGCCCTGGGCTTCCCGCTGGAAAGACCAAAATCAATCACTACCAACCTGGTTAAATTGTGGGTGGAAGGAAAAGATAATATCTGGGGCGATTGATTTCACTCAAAGAAATAAAGAAAGGCCGGATCAATTAATTGATCCGGCCTTTTTAAATTCTAAAACGCAAAACTATTTTTTCCTGATTTTTTGAAGGCGAATGGCACATCCTCCGCCGGCAGCTAATTTTATTTTTAATACAGTATTATTTTGTACAGATAAATTTTCGATGGTATAACTCTCCGGGTTGTTTTTCCAGTCTGCATCCGGCCCATCTTTATAAATGGTTGCTTTGTAAGTTTCACCCTTATCTAAAAAATCAAGTGGCATATCAATGGTGCGATTCTCTTCATCTGTAATTGCACCAATGAACCAATCGGATCTTCCTTTTTCTTTTCTCGCTGTTGCAATAAAGTCGCCCGGCTCTGCGGCAATTATTTTGGTATCGTCCCAATCGGTTGGCACATCTTTTATAAATTGGAAAGCATCTGGTTTAGCTTCATAATTTTCAGGAAGATCTGCCGCCATTTGTAACGGGCTGTACAATACAACATACAAGGCCAGCTGCTTTGCCAGTGTGCTGTGCATCTGGCGATCGGGCGCACCGGTTGCATAATTTTTAAGTTTGAAGATACCGGGAGTAAAATCCATCGGTCCACCCATATATCTTGTAAAAGGTAAAATCGTTTCATGTTCCGGCGGGCTGCCAATACTAAAAGCATTGTATTCATTTCCACGACCAGCTTCACTGGCTAACCAGTTGGGGTAAGTGCGGTGAATACCGGTGGGCCGCATGGGTTCATGTACATCAATCATTATCTTATACAGCGCGGCTTTTTGTGCCACTCTTTCATAATGATTGGTCATCCATTGCCCGTCATGAGTTTCTCCACGTGGAATGATCTTACCTACATAACCTGTTTTTACTGAAGTATAACCATAATTATTCATGAACCGGAAAGCGGTATCCAGGTATCTTTCGTAATTGGTTGCTGCGCCCGAAGTTTCATGGTGCATGATCATTTTTACATTTTTTGATTTTGCATAAGCTGTAATGGCTTTCAGGTCAAAGTCGGGGTAGGGTGTTACAAAATCAAATACATTTTCTTTCCAGTTCCCAAACCAGTCTTCCCAACCTACATTCCAGCCCTCTACCAACACACCTTGTATACCATGTTTTGACGCAAAGTCAATGTACTTTTTAACATTGGCAGTATTGGCGCCATGCCGGTTGTTGGGAATTAATTCTCCATTAATAGTAGTACTGTCTGCATACTCAGAATAACTCCACGTACTTTTTCCTGTTTGCATTTCCCACCACACGCCTACAAACTTCATGGGTTTTATCCAGGAAGTATTTTTAATGAAAGATGGTTCATTAAGGTTCAGGATCATTTTAGATGCCAAAATCTCCGTGGATTTGTCACTCACAATAATGGTGCGCCACGGAGTGTGGCTTGCGGCACGTAAATAAGCTTTGTTGCCAACGGCATCAGGAACCAGGCTGGATGATAAAGCGAAATTTTTATTGTCAACATGCAATTGCATAGCAGGATAATTCAGTTGTGCAGCTTCATGTATGTTAATGTACAAACCATCCGAAGTTTTCATCATTAACGGTGTTTGCACGGCATATTTATCTTTTACTGTTCTTACAGCTATATCTGTTGAGTTCTTTACCATTAAAGTATTATCTATTTTACTCAGCAATGAAGTACTGTACAGGTATTCATTGGTATCGTAATCACCAGGGATCCAAAAACTTTTATGATCGCCGGTTAAATTGAACTGAGTATATTCATCGGTAACTACAAAATAATCCAGCCCTTTTTGTTTTGGAAATACATAGCGAAAACCTACACCGTCTTCAAATACACGAAATACTATATTGAGAAAATAACCTGGTGCAGTTTTCTTTTTTAACTGAACAGTTAATTGTTCATAACTATTCCTGATGTTCTTTACTTCACCCAAAACGGGTTGCCAGTTTTCATTGACCACTTTTTTCTGAGTATCGATCAATTCAAAATCTTTGTAAAATGTACTATCCTTATCAAGGGAAAAACCCATGGAAGACCATTTTACAATATCTTTTTTATTGAATTGGACGCTGTATTGTGGTTGGCCTGTTTCATTTAAACGAAACATAATATCCACTTTCCCTTTTGTAACAGAAATTACAGTTGGTGCTGCAGATAGCTGCAGGGTTAGTAACAGCGCAGCAAACAAAGGGACTACTTTTTTTATCATCATACTTTACTTATTGTAAAAAATATTATTTCTTCTCCTGGTACAATGTCACATGGTTATCATTGGAACGGGTGTTATATTCTGTTGATTTCAGAACAGGGTAATCTTTGCCAAAACTTTCCCGGTACATTTGCAAAAACTGGTTGCTATAAGAATAGGTCAGGCGATCTGTACGGTAAGGTTTATCTGTGATCCATTCCGGACAAATGGTTTCCGAAACAATTTGTCCCTTTCTTTTTAGCAGGATAATTACCTCTCCTGCTATTGCAGTAAACCTGGTGCATTGCAGTCCTGGCAATACTTGTACCGATTTATTTCCTACAACCAGGTCAGCTTTTTCGTTTAAGATAGTGATCACTTCCAGCGAATCTTCTACACTCAAAGCAATACCCGGTTTTTCAATATCCACTAGTTTAAAGTTATAGGGTGAGGGAATGATGCTATGATGGTATTTTTTATAAAAAGCAATTGCCACATCTTTATCGTTAAAAATGAAGGGTTTTTTCTGCCACTTCGATTTGTAGTAATTGAGTAAAACAGAAAAGCCATCATTGTGGTTTACTTCCCAGGCCAGGTGATGTCCTTCCGGGTAATCATTCCAGGTGATGATATTAATGATCGGTGCATCCTGCTGCATCGCAAACTCCAATAATTTTCTAAAATTCCAGGATAAACCTGTTACAATATATTTTCTTTCTGTATTCTTAATACCGGCCTGCACGGCATCTTTTGCCTGGTGATACATATCCCAGGAATTCTTCTTGAGTAATTTGGAAGTATAAAAACCAGGAAAAGTAGAACCAGTAAATATGCGGTCTCTTTTTTTACATTGCTGCGCTACCATTTCACCGATATAATTGTTGCTGTAGGGCAATGTCCAGATCCATACCGCAGGAAAATAATCAAGTACCTGGTTTAATTTTTCCTTGCTGATCTGCTCATTGATAGAATAAACACAGGCAAATTTTTCAGTCACTGCTTTTTCCAGTTTTTCATAAGCTTTGGCAACAAAGTACTGGTCGTTACCTTCTGTATTTCCTGCGGGAATATCGGCCAGTTGTTCTCCATACCACATGTATAGGATTAGCCTTCCATCAGGCGTTCTGAGCCAATGCGGGTTATCCCTGCCTGCCTCATCCAATATCGAATTCATTCTGCCGGCAAAGCTTGCTATACGAATAGCTTCCGTTGATACCGAAGGGTGGGAGATACAGAATGTGAATTTAAAATCTATATTTTTTTTAGTGGCTACCCGCAGGTAAGCTTTAATGATGTCATCCCAGCTATCATTGTTTAAGGTGTAATAAAACTGAAAACCATCAATACCACTTTGTATGGCAGAACGCATTTCAAATTCAACTGCTTCTTCCAGTGTTTTGCCTGATAAAAAAGAATCTGACATTATTTTTACCTGTGTCAACCCTCCCAGCGGGGATGAAATGTTCCCGGTAGGTGAATAATAATCAGGATTACAGCTGTCTTCAAATGGATGACCTTTGTAACGAATGATGTTTGTCATGCAATGAGCGATCACTAGTTTTTTATCCGTTAACGGCAAACTTAGTTCAGCCCTGTTTTTTAGTTCATCTTTTGCAAACAGCATGTCTCTTTCCCTTTTTGGATTCGGACTCAGAAACAGCAGCGCTATAACAGCGAGCATTCCAGCTTTATAAGAAATAAACTGCATTGAGAAATTGATTGAGGAGTAAAAAAGAGAAGTGCCAGGATTGCAAACTGGCACTTCATCACATTGCTGCTTTAATAGCCAGGGTTCTGCTGGCCTGCTATTTCGGCATTCGCATTGAATTCGATCAATGGAATTGGCCATGAATAATTTTTGGCTTCGTTAAAAGTAAGTGGCGTGGTCAGGTTTCTTGCTGTACCAAAGAAGCTCGCCTCCTGTGGCCCAAGGCGCCAGCGGCATACATCAAACCACCAATGACCTTCGTGAAATAATTCTGCCCAACGCTCATATCTTAACGGGTTGTTGCCCAGCACAGGGTCTGCAATAGCAGGGGTAGCTGCTGTTAAGGAAGCGTAATCTATTGGTGAAGCATTATTGATGGGAAGGTCGTATGCCCTGCGGTGAACTTTATTTAAATATTCCAGCCCACCCGGCCCATCACCGGCACCGATCAATGCTTCTGCATATAATAAATACACATCGGCCATGCGAATGAAATACCAGTTCCATTTGTCGAAGTTCACACTGTTTAAATGATAATCTATTGCAGCATATTTTCTAAAACCCCAGCCATAGGTATTGGGTTGCCCTGCAAGGTAGTCGGGCTTAGAAACGGGAACATCCATTCTTGGGCCATCATTCCAATTTGTATTTAGAACATCCAGCCAGGGTTGCACAAGGTTTACATATAAGCGTGGATCAGCTGTTTTATTTGTTCTTACTGCTTCAGCCTGTGCCCTGTACGCCGGATCCATTATTTGTGCCGGGTTGGAGGGACTTGGCGGTAGAGCATTATTAAATGCAGGGTTAGCAACTAAAGTGTAATAGCCTAATGGATAACCAAAGCGTTTAATATTTTTATCGTGTACGCCAAGATTTCCGCCATAGCCTAAAGGACGCGAACCCGTTTCTGTACCTGCCTCACTTAAAATATATGGAGACCATATCACACCATTTAATGTTGAAGCATTCGGTGTGTTACCCCAGGGGCCATAGTTACCACGATTGTCCGGATCAACATTCAATTCAAATAAAGATTCTTCGTTGAATTCATTTGCAGGATTGCCATTGAATGCATTTTTATATTTTGAATAAGGCATCAGTGTTTTTCCGCTGTTTGTGATCACCTCCAATAAAGTTGTTTTTGCATTTGCCCAGTCTTCTGTAAATACATATGCTTTGCCGAGCAATGCTTTGGCCGACCATTCTGTTACCCTTCCCACTTCACTGGCAGGCCAGGCCCTGTTATCAAGTAATACCGCAGCTTCCTGCAGATCCTCCTTAATGAAATCCCACACTTCTTTTGCTGTAGCCCTTGGCTGCCGTGTTTCTTCAACGGTTTTCGGCGTTTGTATAAAAAGCGGAACGCCCATTTTGTTGTCGTTGGCTCCGCCTGCTTTTAAATATGCTTCCCCAAACAACATTTCCAGGTGCATATAATAGAATGCCCGTAAGAATTTTGCCTGGCCTCTTACTGCATCAATATCCGTTTTTTGTTCTGCGGTGGCTTTATTGTTTTCAAAAAAATCTGCAGCGTCCAATGTTACATTACAGGTAGAAACACCCGCGAATAACGCTACCCAGGCATTCTGAGATTTACCATTGGTTACGCTCAGGTTATTGGCAGTCATCTCATTCCAGGCACCATCGCCATTGTAATTTGCTTCCCCTGCATGAACGCTGTTCTCCAACGCTTTTGGCATCAGTTCGAAACCCCATAGTCCTATACTTTTTAAATTGCCATAGGCAGGATTTAAAACAGTATTTAATTCTGCCAGTGAATTTGGAAAAGCACCGGTGGAAACATTGTCATTAGGTGCAACATTATCGGGATCTTTTTTACAACCTGCCAGGGCAAGCGTTAAAAATAAAATGGAATATATTTTCTTAAACATGATCGTTCAGTTTAGTAGATGATTAAAGAGTGATATCAATTCCGAATGAGTAAATTTTTGTCTGGGGATACTGGCTAACCACATCAATACCTCTCGCTGTTACACCCGCAAACCCGGATGGCGAGAAGGATGCGCCTAATTCCGGATCAATGCCGGAATATTTGGTAATGGTAAAAACATTGTTGGCCATTACAAATATTCTTGCGCCTTTTAGTTTTACTTTTCGCAACAGTTCCGCAGAGAAGTTGTAACCGATCTGCACATTTTTCAATTTCAGGTAGTCACCTTTTTCAACAAAATAACTGTTTACAGAAGAGTAGTTGCCATTCGGATCCATTTCGAATCCGCCTGGATTTTCTATCCCCAATCTTGGCTGACCTGTGAGGCCATTGCCATTCAGAAAAGAGGCGCCCCATACCTTAGGGGAAGCATTGCCATCCACGAAAGGACGCATTTCATAAGCTTTTACGCCATTGAAAATATCTACTCCGGCCACGCCATTAAAAAGGAAGGATGCATCAAATCTTTTATAATTCAAACGGATGTTGAAACCATACACTAGTTTAGGATTTGGATTGCCGATTATCTTTCTATCCTGGTCGTTGATAATACCATTGCCATCGAGGTCTTCAAAATGCAGATCACCTGCCTTTGCGGTATCACCACTGCTAAGAATCTGGCCTGCAGCTTCAGCATCTGTTTTAAAAATTCCTAAAGCATTGTAGCCGTAGAAGGAACCAAAGGGTACTCCTTTTTTTGAGATAGTGATCGTTTGGTTGGCCATTTGCTGAAAGCCTACATCACCGTTGTTGTAAAAATTATATCCATCATATATTACAGCATCAACATCGTCTTCCAGCTTCGTCACTTTATTTTTATTCCAGCCAGCGGTAAATGCTAGATCATATTTCAAGTCTTTGGTCTTATTCCTGTAGCCAAGCATCAATTCAAATCCTTTATTACTAACATTACCAATGTTGGTGAGGTATTTCCCTATTATACCGGCACTTGGCGGCAGTGGCAATTCATACAACATCTCCTTTGTTTTCTTATCGTAATATTCCAGCGTGAAATACAATTTGCGGTTCAGCATTTCACCGTCGAGCGCCAGGTTGGCTTCTGTTACTGTTTCCCAGTGCAGGTCGGGATTAGGAATAGAGCCTAATGTTACACCGGGAATAATATCTCCGTTCTGTGAAAAATTTGCACCGCCTGCAGAACCATTTCCAAAACTGTTGAAAGGTTTGTAAAGGGAGAGAAACCTGTAGGCACCAATATTACTGTTACCTAATTCACCATAACTGGCCCTGATCTTTAAGGTATTGATGTTTTTAACAGACCGCATAAAAGATTCTTCTGAAATATTCCAGGCAGCAGAAGCAGCAGGGAATACGCCCCGTTGCCTGTTAGGCCCAAAAACAGTGAAGTTGGCATCTTCTCTTAAAGACCCGGATAGGTAATAACGGTTTTTGAAATTATAATTGACCCTTCCAAAAACAGATTTGATCAGTTGATTATTATCTGTCAATCCCTTGAATTCATATTTTGTTTCTACGGTGGGTATGAAAGAGAATTTTTCACCCGCAAACGGATCAATATTACTTGCCTTAATAATGGACTGGTTGTATTTGCCGGTTATCTGTTCGTACCCTGCAATAATACTTACGTTGTGGTTTCCGAAAGTTTGATTGTAGGATAGTATATAGTTGGTGAGCAGCGACTGGCTTTCAATATTTAATTTATTCAATGAATTGGAAGGGGAACCCACACCGCCAATCAGGAATGCTTTTTGAAAATAATTCTGCAGTTCTGTATAATAAGAATAACCAACATTGGCTCTGAATCCGAAACCATAAGGAAGTTTTAATTCTGCATAAACATTCGCCTGCAGGTTATTTTTAAAATTTTCTACCAGCGCATTGTCAATGGCACCCACCGGGTGAGTACCCCCAAAGGCGAGACCCATATAGCCAGCTGGTATGGTGCCATAGTCGCCATCCGCTTCTCTTACCGCAATAATCGGTAATGTACGGAATGGGGCATTGTGCAACTGCGCTTCCACACCAACTTCCTGCGGACTTGAAGTTTTTCTTTTTGAAACAGCGAGTTGCTGGCCAACTTTAAGGATATTTCCCAAATTAAAGTTAGTATTGATCCTTGCACCACCAATATTCGAATAATTATTTCTTGCCACACCCTCCTGTTTATTGTAAAAACCCGAAACCAGGTAATTTAATAATGGCGTTGCTCCGCTCATGGAAATATTATGGTTCTGTTCGGTGGCATCTCTGAAGGTTTCTTTGATCCAGTCTGTATCGGGCAGGGTATCAATGCCGGCCTTGTTGGCAAACCACTCGGGGTTGATGATATCCTGTAAAGCGATATAACCATCTTTATCAAGTAACTCACCCACTTTTGGGGTTGTTGTACCATAACGCATATTGTAGTTGATCGATGGCTTAGTAGTCGTACCCTTTTTAGTGGTAATTAAAATTACGCCACCAGCGGCCGCAGCACCATAGATAGCCCCTGCAGACGCATCTTTTAAAACATCAATACTTTCTATGTCCTGAATATTAATATTACTTGCATCTGTTACCCGAATACCATCTACTATATATAAAGGGTTAGGCTGGTTTAATGAAGCCAGGCCCCTGATAATGATAGAAGGAGTGGCATCGGGTGCACCTGAATTTTTAACCACGTTCACACCTGCCACCCTTCCCTGTAATGCTTCGGTGGCATTGGTAATAGGCTGGCTTTTGAAAGCTTCCCCTTTTACCGAAGAAACAGAACCCGTAAGGTCTTTTCGTTTTTGCGATCCATATCCTATTACCACTACTTCATTAAGATCGCCTTTAGCAATACCTAGCGATACAGCTACATTGGTTTGATTCCGGATAGATACCTCCTGCGTTTCAAATCCTACAGAAGAAATGATCAGTGTATTTACCCCGGCAGCAACAGTAAGCCGGAATACGCCCATTGCATCTGTTGTGGTGCCCGCAGCACCTCCCTGTCCTTTTGGAACAACGCTTGCTCCCTGCAGGGGCGACCCGTCATTATTTTTTACCAAACCTGTTACGGTTTTGGTCTGGCTATAGGCAATTTGTGAGAACAGCACCAGCAAAAAGACCGGTATGCAATTCTTAAGCAATCGTTTTTTCATCATAAAGCGTAGTTTTTAAAAATTTGATAAGATGAGTAATGGCAGTTTAAAAGGAAATGGTTACCCAAAAGCGATAATGCAGTAAGTGCAGTTTCCGGGTGGGAAACCAGCGATTGAATGGAGTAATTACTCCCGGAATGACATTGGCAATGCATCATATTACAAGCAAATAGTTGGCAAAATTCAAATGCTCGGGTAATCACATGCACCTGAACTTCTATGAACCAAAATAAAAACTTGCAGCAGGCAAATCCAAGTTATATAAGTGAAATACAAAAAATAAGTGGAGATAAAGAAATAAATGAGCGATTAATAGTTTTATAATCAACCATTTATAATCAAATATAAATTTTAACTATATAATGATTCCGTTTCCATTAACTTAAGAAAGTTGACGTTTATTGGAAATAAATGGGGGGAATTTTTGGGAAAGCTGTTAGATAGCTTTTATTTCCATTACTTTTTTTTCAAAATCTTCATTAACAACAAAAGACCTGTTCTTGATCTTTGTTTTATAATTGTTGATGGTATGAACAGAATATTGCAGTATGCGGGCAATTTTTTCATTGTCGTGAATACCCATGCGTATGAGCGCAAAAATGCGTAGGTCGGTATTAAGCAGTTCACCATCTTTTAATTCAATGCCATTTTCCGGGGCAAACAACGCGTTGAATTCAGCTACAAAGTTTGGAAATAGTTTCAGGAAGATCCTGTCAAAATTCTGTAGCAGGTATTCTTTTTCCGCCCGGAGGTTGATATTATTCACCAGGAATTTGATTTCATCCAGTTTACGGTCATTTATTTTTTGCTCCAGCGATTTTTTAAAACGTTCTATCTTATCAAAGAACTCGGAGTTAACATTAAAAAAGTAGCCTATGTACTCTTCTTTAATTTTATTTGCCTCTGATAACTTATTGTTGGCTTCCGATAAACGGTAATTAATTTCCTGGTCCCGCAGGTGAGCTTCTGTAATGATCTTTTTCGCAGCTTTTAATTTATTGACCTGTCTCGTTACAATGATAATGAGCAGTACCACACCAATTAACAATAAGGTTACTACAGCTGCATATGCAATCAGGGTTTTTTTCTGGTTCTCCACAAGGCTGAGTTTTTCACTTTCAATTAGTGGCAATATATCACTTACCCTCACCTTTCTTTGGCGGGCGCCATAAAACGTTGCATCGGATATAGCCAGCTCAATACAAGCTGAAGCATTTTTTACATCCCCTTCCTTATATAATAGATTGGCCAGGTTAAATGCTGCCGAAGTTTCTTTTGTAGAAGAACGTATATCGGCAATAACAGCTTGGATCAAAAGTTCGATCGCTTCCTGGTTTTGTTGGTTCTGGATATAGATATCACAAAGTGTGGAAGCTGTTAAAGCAATTTCATGTTGCGAAAGATGGGGCCATAACATCAGCTTTTTGTAAGTAACCAAAGCGCTTTCTTTATTCCCGGAACGGATGTCCTTCAGGCCACTGAAATAGGCATGTTGAAAAGAACCTTTAGGTGAAATTTGCAATGCGGAATCCAGGTAACGGTTGCCCTTTTCTACATAACCAGGTTTGTGATAGCTGTCATTTCCAAAATCGGCCAGGTCATAATAAAACCGCCCGGCAAGCAGGTAATATTCTGTTTTCATGCTGTCAACCATTCCTTGTGCAGAAATGCGGCTAAGTGAATCTGCAGCTTCCTTGAATAAACCAGCAGATACCAATGTAAAACCAAGTTTAAGTTTTGCCTGTTCTATGCGGGCAGGATCCTTCAGTTGCAGCGCTATATCGTGCAGTTTAGTTGCATAGGCGTAAGCAGAATCATATTTAAAAGCTTTATACTCCTCGTACAGCAATAAACAGGTGTTGAAACGTGTAATAAGGTTGTTGCCTGCTGAAAGGGTTCGCTTTAAATTATCAATTGTTATCTGTTTTTGCTGGTCGTAGCCCGCCGCTTTTGCGATAGCTGCATTAATATCAGGAATGGTGAGCCTCCGGTCTGCCTGAGAATATGAATGGCAATTAGCCAGTAATAAGATGACAAGAAAAAGAATATAACGCATATGTAATGCTGCTTGTAACAGTGCAGCTAAAATTAGGGAATATTTTGAGATTTAAAATAAAAGCAATTGGAATTCACCGGATGAACTTAGATAGAAAAATAAGTTGAACGAAAAATGAAAGCCTGTAGTTGTAAATAACATACGCGTTATCAGTACGGCTTACATTATATGTTGATTAAAAAAACACATTCCTTATTGGCAAAGACCATTTATTTTTGCTTTATACATGAATCATTTATCCATTCTTATTATCGATGATGAAGACCAGTTGCGCAAATTGCTGGCACGTATACTTTCTTTGGAAGGTTTTGACATTACAGAAGCTGCAGATATAAAAACTGCACGGCAGCTGATAAACAGGAAAAGCTATGCAGTTGTTTTGTGTGATGTAAAATTGCCCGATGGAAACGGGCTTGATTTTATTTATGAAATAAAACAAAAAGACCCTCTTGCAGAAGTTATATTATTGACCGCCTATGGAAATATTGCCGACGGGGTAACAGCCATCAAGCAAGGGGCTTTTGATTATATTACCAAAGGAGATGATAATGACAGGATCATTCCTCTTGTAAACCAGGCAATGGAAAAAGTAAAATCATCAAGAGCAAAAGCCATTTCAATTAAAGAACAAACCAGCTATAACTTTGAATCTATAATTGGCAACAGCCCGGTAATAAAGCATGCTGTACTACTGGCTAAAAAAATTGCTCCTTCTGAAACTACTGTTTTATTGCTGGGTGAAACAGGCACCGGGAAAGAAGTTTTTGCCAATGCGATTCATGAGGAGAGTAAAAGTAATGGCAATGCTTTTGTAGCTATTAATTGCAGTGCATTCACAAGAGAACTTTTAGAAGGAGAATTATTCGGACATAAAGCCGGTGCTTTTACGGGAGCTGTGAAGGATAAAAAAGGATTAATTGAAATGGCGGATAAAGGCACTTTATTTTTGGATGAGATCGGCGAAATGAATATTGAACTCCAGGCAAAATTATTAAGGGTATTGGAAAATGGTGAGTTTATCAAATTAGGGGATACGAAAACAACAAATGTTTCAGTAAGATTGATAGCCGCTACTAACAGGGACCTGTTAAAAAGTATCGGGGAAGGGACTTTTAGGGAGGATCTTTATTACAGGATAAACGTATTCAGTATTCATTTGCCCGCCTTAAGAGAAAGGATAAAAGATATTAAGGAACTGGCAAATCACTTTATCCGGAAAATTTCAGTAAAGGAGTCAAAAACTATTCCTGTGTTAAGTGATGCTGCACAGGCATTGATGGAGCAGTATGAATGGAAAGGAAATATAAGGGAATTGAAAAATATTATGGAAAGGGCTGTAATACTGGAAGATGATGGAATTATATTGCCCATTCATTTGCCCTATGAAATACAGGAAAAACAGGACAATAAAAATAAGGGTTTATCCCTGGCCGGTGTAGAAAAAAGTCATATTCATAAAATGCTTCAATACAATAATTATAATAAAACCAAAACGGCGGAAACTTTAGGTATAGGACTTACTACCTTATATAGAAAAATGGAAGAATACCATATTCCCAAATAATTTTCTTTTTCAAAATGATAAAAAACCCTTTCATTTTGAAAGGGTTTTTTATTGTTTTCATAACTTATTTTATTAGATTTTTACTGAAAGTCCTTGCGGTAAAGGGTTTGAGTCGTTTTATTTAAGAGAAGCATGAGCGGCATGGCATTTGGCATATGTCGGCAAATTAAAACATCATGATACAGGAACAGGAAGCAGCTCTCTTAATAAACAAAGAAATTATTTTCAATGAGGAAGAAAATAATGCGTCTGTCCAAAAAAGCCTTTACCAATTATTTGGTCAACTTAATGCTGCATTAAAAAAACAGGTAATCAATCAAAATTTTCCTACACTAAAACACAGCCTTGCTGTAATTGAAAAATTATACGCAGAAGGAAATAGTAAGATTCAACATTGTGTTGAAAATATTATTGTGTTTTCCTTTTTCGATTTTGTAAGCCTGCAAACAAAGGATTGCCGGCAGAAAGTACATGCCTTGTTTCCAATTGGAATTTATTCAGCATACATAAGACAAGTAAACACATCTGCATACTAAAAAAAAGACAATGATAGTACTTCTTTATATAGCCATCGGCCTTATATGCTTCTGGCTATTTTTTAAAACAATCGATTTTCTCGATAAAATTTAACTCAAATGATCAACGCATTATTCATTTTATCAATAGCGGTATTTATTTACCTGGTATATGTATTGATAAAACCTGAAAAATTCTGACGCTTAAACTTTTTTTATGAACAATGAAATTATAGGAGTAATCTTTATTTACATCATTACCTTAGCACTTGCAATACCATTGGGTATGTATATTGCCAAAGTTTTTTCCGGGCAAAAAACCATGCTTGGTTTTATGGCCCCGGTAGAAAATTTTATTTACCGGGTATGCGGCATAAAACCGGGAGAGCCTATGAACTGGAAACAGTTTTTAAAGGCCATGCTTACCATTAATATGTTGTGGTTTGTATATGGTTTTTTGCTGTTGATCTTTCAGGATAAGCTACCCATGAATCCCGATGGAAACCCGGCACAGACAGGTGATTTAGCATTCAATACCGTTATTTCTTTTATGGTTAACTGCGATTTGCAGCACTATTCTGGTGAGAGCGGTCTTACTTACCTTACACAACTTTTTGTAATTACTTTTTTACAGTTTGTAAGTGCAGCTACCGGTATTGCAGCATTGATAGGTGTGTTTAATGCACTAAAAGAAAAAACAACCAACAGCCTCGGAAATTTTTGGGTGATTTTTACAAAAAGTATTACCCGTATTTTATTGCCCATATCCATTGTAATTGCAGTGTTGCTTGCCTTTAATGGTACGCCCACCTCTTACGATGGTAAAGACTCCATTGTTACTTTGCAGGGAGATACGGTGAGTGTAAGCCGTGGGCCTGCAGCTGGTATGGTTGCTGTAAAACACCTGGGTACAAATGGTGGTGGCTGGTTTGGTGTAAACTCCGCACATCCATTGGAGAACCCAAATTACTTTACCAACGCCTTGGAGTTAGTAGCACAAATGATTGTGCCAATGGCACTAATATTTGCTTTAGGTATTTATATAAAACGCAGAAAATTTTCTTATGTAATTTTTGGCGTAATGTCGCTCGGCTTGCTTTGTTTACTCATACCAACTATTGTGTATGAAATAAATGGCAATCCACTCCTTACACAGTTGGGTATTGATCAAACTGCTGGCGCCATGGAAGGAAAAGAAGTAAGATTTGGTGCGGCAGCTTCGGGCTACTGGAGTATTGTTACTACCATTATTTCTACGGGTTCTGTAAATAGTATGCACGATAGCAGTATGCCTTTGAGTGGTATGATGCAGATGCTTGGAATGATGGTAAATGCATTTTATGGTGGCTGTGGCGTAGGCATTTTAAACTACCTCATCTATGTAATTATAGCTGTATTTATTTCAGGGCTAATGGTTGGTAGAACCCCGGAATTTATGGGCCACAAAGTAGAAGCAAGAGAAATAAAACTGGCAGCTTTTGTAACATTGTTATCTGCATTTTTAATAAAAGGCGGAGCCGCATTGGCAGCCTATTTTGTAGCTCATCATGCAGAAATGGCCTGGGCCGTTAAACCGGGATCATGGCTCAACAATCCATCCTATCATGGGTTCAGCGAAATGTTGTACGAGTTTACATCTGCTACCGCCAATAATGGCAGCGGCTTTGAGGGCCTGGGAGATAATAACATTTTCTGGAATATCAGTACAGGCATTGCCTTAATACTTGGAAGGTTTTTACCCATTATCGTACCAGTAGCAATTATGGGCATTTTGGCCAATAAAAAATTCATCCCCGAATCTGCAGGAACGCTTAGAACCGATTCATGGACATTTGGGTTAATGACTTTTGCGGTGATCCTTATCCTTACCGCGCTTTCATTTTTTCCTGCACTTGCCCTTGGCCCAATTGCAGAATATTTCAGCATCAAATAATTTATTCCATGAGTAATAATAAAAATACTTCCATGTTTTCTGCAGAGTTAATAGGCCCTGCATTTAAACAATCATTTATAAAATTAAATCCCAGGTTAATGTTCCGTAACCCGGTAATGTTCACTGTAGAATTGGGAACTATTGTAATGCTGATTGTTACCATTTATTCCTTTTCGGTACAGGACGCTACCATCGGGAATTTTGGGTACAACCTTACCATCTTTATTGTACTTTTTCTTACTTTGTTATTTGCAAATTTTGCTGAAGCCATTGCAGAAGCCCGGGGAAAAGCACAGGCCGAAAGCCTGCGTAAAACAAGGCAGCAAACACCCGCTAAGAAAATCAACGTCATCGGAGAAATGTATGTGGATGAAGTAACAGTAGTGCCTTCTTCTCAATTGGAACTAGGCGACCGATTTGTATGCGAAGCAGGTGATACTATACCTATGGACGGGGAAATTATAAAAGGTATTGCCACTATTGATGAAAGTGCCATCACCGGCGAATCTGCCCCGGTAATAAGAGAAGCAGGCGGTGATAAATCTTCTGTTACCGGCGGTACCAAAGTATTGAGTGATAAAATTATTGTAAAAGTAACGACACAGCCCGGCGAAACCTTTTTAGATAAAATGATTGCGCTGGTAGAAGGTGCAAGCAGGCAAAAAACACCCAACGAAATTGCCCTTACTATTTTATTGGCTGCCTTCACATTAATCTTTTTAATTGTAGTGGTTACTTTAAAGCCTTTTGCAGATTATGCCAATACGCCTATTAGTATTGCAGCATTTATTTCTTTGTTTGTTTGTTTAATTCCTACAACCATTGGCGGCCTTTTATCTGCCATAGGTATAGCGGGTATGGACAGGGCATTGCGTGCAAATGTGATTGCTAAGAGCGGTAAGGCGGTAGAAACAGCAGGTGATATAGACGTATTGCTGCTGGATAAAACCGGCACCATTACCATTGGTAACCGCAAGGCCACCAATTTTTATCCTGCACCTGGTATTGATGAAAAAGACTTTATAAAGTATGCTGTGCTCAGTTCTTTTGCAGATGACACACCTGAAGGGAAATCTATTATTGAACTGGCAGGAGTACTGCCTTCTTCATACCAAATTAGCAAGCCCGTTTTTATTCCTTTTACCGCAGAAACAAGAAGTAGCGGTGTGGATTACGATAACATCACCATACGGAAAGGTGCCTTTGACAGTATGAAAGTATTGGCGGAAAAAGCAGGAAACAAGATGCCGGATGAAACAAACGAACAGGTGAAATACATTGCCGAGAATGGCGGAACGCCGCTGGTAGTAAATGTAAACAACCAGGTAAAAGGTGTAATAGAATTGCAGGATATTATCAAACCTGGCATTAGCGAAAGATTTGACCGGCTTAGAAAAATGGGTGTAAAAACAGTGATGGTTACTGGTGATAATCCGCTTACAGCAAAATACATTGCCCAAAAAGCCGGGGTAGATGATTTTATTGCAGAGGCAAAGCCAGAAGATAAAATGAATTACATCATTAACGAACAGCAGAGCGGAAAGCTGGTAGCTATGATGGGCGATGGTACCAATGATGCACCAGCCCTGGCCCAGGCCGATGTAGGCGTAGCCATGAACAGCGGAACACAGGCTGCTAAAGAAGCTGGTAACATGGTAGATCTTGATAATGATCCTACCAAATTAATAGAAATTGTAGAGATAGGAAAACAGTTGCTAATTACAAGAGGTACCATAACTACTTTCTCAATTGCCAATGATGTAGCTAAATATTTCGCCATTGTGCCGGCATTATTTATTACTTCTATTCCTGCTTTGCAGGCACTAAATATCATGCGGCTCGAAAGTCCGGAATCGGCCATTCTTTCTGCAGTTATTTTTAATGCACTTATCATACCTTTTCTTATACCACTTGCACTGAGAGGTGTAGCGTACAAGCCGATAGGTGCAACAGCCTTGCTGAGGCGCAACCTCCTTATCTATGGTTTTGGAGGGGTGATAGTGCCATTCATCGGTATCAAGTTAATTGATATAGTAGTGGGATTATTTATGTAAAAATGTTCTTGCCCCTTGAAGAGGGTAGAGATAAGATCAAAATTTATCTAATTAAAATATAAAAAAATGAAAAAGTATTTATTGCCTTCCTTAAAATTAACCGCGGTATTTATAATTTTATTGGCAGTGCTTTACCCTATCCTGATAGCAGCAGTAGGAAAGCTTACACCCGGCAGCGGCAAAGGCGAAACACTGACTGTAAATGGCAAAGTGGTAGGCTATGCCAACATTGGGCAAAAGTTTACAGAAGACAAATATTTCCAGGGCAGGCCATCGGCTGTGGATTACAATGCAGCAGGATCTGCAGGTAGCAACAAGGCACCTTCTAACCCTGATTATATACAAATAGTAAAAGATAGAATTGATACATTTTTGGTACACAATCCCGGGGTTACCAAAGCAGAAATACCTGCAGAAATGGTAACTGCTTCCGGCAGCGGATTAGATCCGCACATTTCTCCCGCTGCCGCTCGTGTGCAGGTAAAAAGAATTGCAGCCATCAGAAATATCAACGCAGCAGCCCTTACCAATCTTGTAAAATTTCACGTAAATGAGTCAATGTTTGGACCTGCAACAGTAAATGTTTTAAAACTTAATATCGCATTAGATCAATTAAAAAAATAAGAATCAACAAATCATTCATGCAATGATTATTAAAAACACCTCAATGAAAAAAATAATTTTTAGTGCAGCAGCGCTTGTATGTGTTCAATTTTCTTACGCACAGGATTCAACAAAAAAAGAAAATAGTCTTACCATCAGCGGTTACGCCGAAGCCTATTACACCCACGACTTCAACCGCCCTTTAAATAATACAAGACCAGGTTTTGTATATAGCCATAACAGGGCTAATGAGGCCACTATAAACCTTGCATTTTTAAAGGCAAATTTTAATAACGATAAAATAAGGGCCAACCTTGCGCTGGCAGCAGGTACTTATATGAATGCGAACCTTGCGGCAGAGCCGGGTGTATTAAAAAATATTTACGAAGCAAATGTTGGTGTAAAAATTTCTAAAACGGCAGACATATGGATAGATGCAGGTATCATGCCATCGCATATTGGTTTTGAAAGTGCAATTGGCAAAGATAACTGGACGCCTACCCGAAGCATACTCGCAGATAATTCGCCTTATTATGAAGCCGGAGTAAAATTGGGTTATACAAGCAAAGGCAGTAAACTCTACCTTGCTGCTATGTATTTGAATGGCTGGCAGCGCATACAAAGGGTAGATGGCAATACAACACCTGCTTTTGGTACACAAATTACTTACAAACCAACATCAGCCGTAACCCTTAATTACAGTACGTTTGTAGGCAATGATAAACCGGATAGTGTAAGGCAGATGAGGTACTTCAATAACTTCTATGCAATTTTTCAATTGAATAATAAGTTTGGTATTACCGCTGGTTTTGATTTTGGTGCAGAGCAAATTGCAAAGGGTAGCAGTGATGTAAATACATGGTACAGCCCTGTGGTAATATTGCGTTACGCTCCTGATGCTAAAAATACATTTGCAATAAGAGGGGAATATTACAGTGATGAGAACGGAGTTATAATTGGCACTGGTACACCCAATGGTTTTAAAACTTACGGCGGCAGCATCAATTATGATCGTGCCCTTAGCAGCAATGCCGTGTGGCGTTTAGAAGTAAGAACGATGAACAGCAAAGATGCCATATTCTCCAAAAGAAATTTTAGTGCTACAGATAATAGTACTACTATTTCAACTGCATTGGCTATTAGTTTTTAAAAAGACTTGAAGACTGCATATCATTAATGAATGCCGTTCAGTTAAGGTATTTGTGGGGCATAAACCCCGGAGGGTAGCAGTGGACAGGCGCCACCCGCCAATTGTGATCGCTTAACAAAACGGCATTAGAATATTAATTAAAATAATGTAGTTAAAGGGTAATGCCCGGCTAAAAAAATAATGTTGTAAAATTGCCACTGGAAACAAGGCAATTTTATTTTTATGTTTTAACGTGGTTTAAAAATTATGAGTACAATTAATCATTCACAGTTTCATAAAAAAATAACCATTGCTGGTTCATTAATAGCGGTTGGTATTGTATTTGGCGATATCGGTACTTCGCCTCTTTACACCTTAAATGCGGTTTTTCACGGAAAGGTTATTACCGAAGTGGCAGCTTTAGGCTGTTTAAGTTTAATCTTCTGGACACTCTGTTTTCAAACCACCTTAAAGTATATCATCATTACATTGCAGGCAGATAATAAAGGAGAAGGTGGTATTTTTTCTTTATATGCACTCATTAGAAGGTATTGGGGCAAGTGGCTTATTTTCCCTGCCATGGCAGGGGGTGCTTTTTTAATTGCAGATGGAATTATAACACCGCCAATCTCTGTGGCTTCAGCCATTGAAGGGTTGCAAAAAGTGGCCCCCGAAATAAATACAGTTCCCATCATTATTGTAATATTAATAGGGCTTTTTGTTTTTCAACAATTTGGTACAGAAAAAATTGGAAAAATATTTGGCCCTTTAATGATGATCTGGTTTACGTTTATTGCTGTTTTGGGTATAATGGCTTTAAAAGATAATTGGGATGTTTTAAAAGCCTTGAATCCTTATTATGGTTACCTCATGTTAAAAAATGAGCCCGGCTCTTTTTGGATGCTTGGAGGTATTTTTCTTTGTACTACCGGTGCGGAAGCCTTGTATAGTGATATGGGCCATTGCGGTAGAAACAATATTCGTGTAAGCTGGGTTTATATAAAAATTACTTTAGTACTTTGTTATGCAGGGCAAACGGCCTGGCTGCTCAATCATGCAGGGGGAACAGTAGGAGACATCAGTCCCTTTTATCATATAGTCCCGGAAGTTATTTATTGGCCTACGCTCATCATTGCCACACTGGCCACCATCATTGCCAGTCAGGCTTTAATAAGCGGTTGTTTCACTTTAATAAACGAAGCCATCAGGTTGAATATATGGCCCCGGCACCTGGTATTGTTTCCTGGTAAAATAAAAGGCCAGTTGTATATTCCTTTTATAAACTGGATGCTCATGTTGGGTTGCATTGGCATGGTATTGTACTTTAAAGAAAGTACAAAAATGGAAGCCGCATTTGGATTAAGCGTTACACTTACCATGCTGATGAGTACGATCCTTATCAATTTTTACCTTCATGCTAAAAGGGTAAATGCAGTGCTAATCGTTTTAATAACAGGAATTTTTCTCTGCATTGAAACTTCGTTTTTAATTGCCAACCTGCAAAAAATTGCCGAGGGTGGCTGGATTACTTTAGTGATAGGATTTGTACTGTTTACAGCCATGTTTATATGGTGGAAGGGCAAGCAAATAAAGGAAAAATTAATGCCTTTGGTACCTATTGAAAAATACCTGTCTATACTAAAGCAATTAAGTACTGATGAGGATATCCCAAAGTTTAGCACCAACCTGGTATATCTTACTTCTTCTTCAACACCCAGGAAAATAGAACAAACTGTTTTGAATTCTATACTGCACAATGGTACACCCAAGCGGGCAGATATTTACTGGTTTATTCATGTAAATGTATTGGATGAACCTTATGCCATGCGTTACTCGGTAGATACAGTAGTAAAGAATGATGTTTACTTTATTGAGTTTAATCTTGGTTTTAGAATTGAGCCCCGGATAGATTATTATTTTAAGTATGTGGTGAATAATATGATTAAAGAAAAGGAGGTGGATATATCAGGGCGGTCAGAATATGATTATCAGTTGAGTAAAATGGGGGATTTTAGATTTGTAGTGATGGATAGTTTTTTATCATTTGAAAATGATATGCCGGCCTGGAAAAATTTTGTGATGAAAAGTTTTTACAACCTAAGGTACATGAGTGTAAAAGAACACATCAATTTTGGTTTAGATAAAAGCAATCTTGTACTGGAAAAGTATCCGCTGGTTATTTCCCCTGTGCAACACCCGCCATTAATAAGAGAAACCTAAGTTTTATGAGCGATGCAGTAGCAGCCAACAAATGGCTGGAAAAAATTAAAGATGATAAAAAAGGTAAATTAAAAATTTACATTGGAATGAGTGCGGGTGTAGGTAAAACCTATCGTATGCTGCAGGAAGCGCATCGGTTATTAAACAATAATGTTAATATAAAAATAGGGTTTGTTGAAACCCATAACAGAAAAGAAACACAGGCCCTGATAGACGGCCTTCCGATAATACCACGCAGAACAGTTTTTTACAAAGGAAAACAATTAGAAGAATTAGACGTGCAGGCTATCCTGTTGCTGCAGCCGCAGGTAGTGATAGTAGATGAGCTGGCTCACAGTAATATTCCGGGAAGTAAAAATGAAAAACGCTGGCAGGATGTTTTGGATATAATGGATGCAGGTATCAATGTAATTTCTGCAGTAAATATTCAGCATATTGAAAGTATAAACAGAGAGGTAAAAGAAATTACCGGGGTAGAGGTGCAGGAGCGGGTGCCGGATAAGTTGTTACAATTGGCAGACGAAGTAGTGAATATTGATTTAACGGCAGAAGAACTAATAACCCGACTTAAGGAAGGAAAAATATATGACCCGGCAAAAGTGCAACAGGCATTGGAAAATTTTTTCCAGTCAGAAAAAATATTACAGTTACGGGAACTGGCATTAAAAGAAGTGGCTGGCCAGGTGGAACGAAAAGTGGACCATGAAGTAACGATTAAGAAAAATGCTTACCGGCATGAGAAATTCCTGGCCTGCATCTCTTCCAATTACATTACCGCACAAAAAGTAATCCGGAAAACCGGCAGGTTGGCCTCCTATTATAACAGCCAGTGGTTTTTATTATATGTGCAAACACCTAAAGAAGCAGCAGATAAGATACCTTTGGCAGCACAAAGGCATTTGATCAATAACTTTAAAATGGCTACAGAATTAGGTGCAACTATCATACAGTTAAAACAGGAAAATATTGCCAGGGGCATTATTGATACGGTTGTAAAAAAAGAAATTACAACCGTATGCATTGGCAAACCACACTTTAATTTGTTCCAGGTAATATTAAAAACAAATGTTTTCAACGAGTTATTAAAAACGCTTTCTCAAAACGAAGCTGATATCATCATACTATCCTAATGGCAATAAGTATAAAAAATAAGATCCGTTCAGGAACATTTTTTCTTTTCCTTCTTCTTATTGTAACAGGCGGAGTAAGCTTATTCTATTTTATTAATCTTAGAAAAGATGCGCTGAACATTCTTAGAGATAATTATGAAAGTTTAGAGTATTCGCATCAGTTATTGAAATTATCTGATGAAGATTTAAACAGTCCTGCTGTCAAGAAAAAAATAGATGCTCTTATTACTTTGCAGGAGAATAATATAACAGAACCCGGGGAACGTGAAGTTACCCTCTCTTTAAGAAACCATTTTAATAATATAAATAATATTGACGGTGCAAAAACTGCTTTGCCATCTTTTAAAAAAGAAGTGAATAATATTTTGCAGTTAAATATGACAGCTATTGAGAGAAAAAATTTACAGGTTGCCAATACTTCTCAAAGGGCCTTTAATATTATAATAGCAATTTGCGTGGTTATATTTTTGATAGCTTTCGTATTCCTCGTCAATTTTCCTTCTATTGTTGTTACACCTATCCAAAAGCTTACGGAGGCCATCGCTGCTATTTCGGCTAAAAATTACAGTCATCGCATTCATTTAACATCAAATGATGAATTTCAGCAACTGGGTGATTCCATCAATAATATGACAGACCGGTTACAGGAATTTGAAAACAGCAATCTTAATAAAATAATTATTGAAAAAGAAAGAGCAGAAGCAGTTATTAATAGTTTGAAAGATGCGAGTATAGGAATAAATTATAAAGGGAAAGTATTGTTTGCAAATGAACAGGCACTTAGTTTGCTTGGCCTGGTAAGGGCAGATATTGTTGATAAATATGCTGAGAGTGTAGCGTTAAAAAATGAACTCTTACATCATCTTTTATTGAATGACAGTAAAACTCCTTTTAAAATAGTCGTGGATAACAAAGAGAATTATTATGTAAAAGAATTGATTGAAGTGAAGCAGGGGGATGGCCTCAATAAAGTAATTGTATTAAAGAATATTACTTCTTTTAAAGAAATTGATGTAGCAAAAACAAATTTTATTGCCACCGTTTCTCATGAATTAAAAACACCTCTTGCTTCATCAGATTTTAGTTTGAAACTCCTGGAAGACCTACGTATAGGAGAATTAAGTCCGGAACAAAAGGAATTGGTGCAACAGTTAAAAGAAGATAACCAACGCATGCTTAAAATATTGAGTGAACTATTAAACATGAGCCAGGTAGAGTCCGGAAAAATTCAGTTAAAGCTGCACGAAGTAAATGTAAATGAGCTCGTACATATTTCTGTTGCAGGACTACAGCATACGATCAGGGAAAAGGATATAAAACTAGACTTAGACTTGCAACAATTGCAAATCATACAAGCCGATGCAGATAAAATAACCTGGGTATTAAACAATTTTTTAAACAATGCTATAAAATTTTCTCCAGAAAACGGGATAATTATTATAAGATCGTATTCATCAGCTAAAAGTATAACTGTATCAGTAAAAGATGAAGGACCGGGAATAGACGCCGCTTATTTTGATCAGATCTTTGAACGTTACTATCAAATTCCGGGGAGATTGGATAAAAAAGGATCTGGAATAGGGTTAGCTATTTGCAAAGAAATGATACAGGCTATGGGGGGAAATACATGGGTAAAAAGTAACATTGGCCAGGGAAGCGAATTTGGTTTCGATATACCAGTCAGATAGGGTGACTAATTTATCTTTTATAAAATAAATTTCAATAGAAAATTTATTTGTAATATGATTATGCGACGAAAGCTGTTAAATAAAAAAGGGACCAGGATAAAAATCCAGCCCCGTTTAAAATCCAATATCCTATGAAAAACCGTTAACTCTCCATCATGAATTAGGCCATAAATTTTAAACGTAAACATACGCCCGGCATGGTATGCTTTCCCCACTTTTCCTGGTCATTAAAAATGTTTATGGGGAATTCCCTGTCATATAACAAAAATATTTTCTGCGAAAATACTTTTTGAAGGTTTCCACAATCCTTTATATTTGCAATCCAATTTGAGATAAGCTCTGTTGGATGGAGGCTAGGTAAAAATTCTTAATGGGGGGTTAGCTCAGTTGGCTAGAGCGCTTGCATGGCATGCAAGAGGTCGTCGGTTCGACCCCGATACTCTCCACAAAGCTTCAGATTTATGCTGTGGCTTTTTTATTGGGGTAAATTGTTAGCCCGGTTGGTTAGAGCGTCCCGGTTGAATCGGGAAGGCCGTCGGTTCGACCCGATACGTTCCACAAAGCTTCAGATTTATGCTGTGGCTTTTTTATTGGGGTAAATTGTTAGCCGGTTAGTTAGAGCGTCCCGCTTGAATCGGGAAGGTCGTCGGTTCGACCCCGATACGCTCCACAAAGCTTCAGATTTATGCTGTGGCTTTTTTTATCGGGGGAAATTGTTAGCCAGGTTGGTTAGAGCGTCCCGATTGAATCGGGAAGGTCGTCGGTTCGACCCGATACGCTCCACAAAGCTTCAGATTTATGCTGTGGCTTTTTTATTTAAGCATGAGGAAAACGGCCAATAAAGTTACAGCATACCACATACCGCTGGATAATGCTGACCGCCCAATCCGGTAACCAGTAACCATTATCCAGCATCCAGTCTCCCCTCCAATTACCACAATTGCGTATTGCATGTGATAAAATGCTTGCCTAATTTTATGTTATTAAATGCACTGCATGAAAGGGAAAAATACCATTATCATACTGCTTACGATCACATCTCTGTGTATCAGTAAAGGTTTAATTGCACAGAACGATCCTGAATTTCCAAAAGGATTTGTAATGCATGCAAAATTGCACAACGGTCTTATCACTAATTTTCACCAGGGAGTTGATCTGTATACCGGTGGCCTGCAGGTAATTCCGCAATTTGGAATTATTCCTCAAAAACTTCGGGCTGGTATCATTGTTGGCGGCTTCTATGCCAACAAAAGATGGGATGCACAATTTGGTCCCACCATTTCTGTAAAATTAAAAACCTTTAATGCAGGGCCATTTGGAAGTGCCGCCAATCTACATTTAACAGCGGATCACATATGGGGCACAGATAAACAAAAGCTGGCCGGCGGAGGTGTGCATGTTGACCTGCTCAATAAACTAGTGCTCGGACTTACTGCACACAGGGATTATGAGTACAATACCTGGTGGCTGCAAACTGCATTGGGCATCCGAATCAGCAAGATCAAAAAAACCAGAGAACCGTTTAACGAATAAAATAAATTTTATGAGCAGATCATTAGTCATCAGCGGTGGCGGTTCCAAAGGCGCTTTTGCTGTGGGCGTTATAAAAAGATTATTGAAGGAATATCCCAACATGGAATTTGATTCATATGTGGGTACCAGCACCGGCTCGCTCATTGCTCCATTGGCAGCAATGGGCGCTTACGACCTGCTGGAAGAATTGTATACTACCCAAAAAACAGAAGACATTATTACCAAAAGCAATATTGGCGATCGCCTCAATCAGCATTCCATTTTTGATGCAAATCCTTTATGGGAACTCATTGAACAATATTACAATGACGACAACTATCAAATATTACAGGATAGCGGCAAAAAAATTTATTTAACTACTACCTGTTTGCAGACAAGTGAACTGGTAGTATTTACTAATGATCTCAATCCTGCAACCCCGGATAATTATGAAGTGCGGACATGGGTGAGTGCGGATCATTTTAGAAAAGCCGTTATGGCTTCTGCCTGTCAGCCCGTGTTTATGCCGCCTATTAAAGTGAATAAAAATGTGCCCGGCGAAGCCAATCCCAATCACCAGTTTGTAGATGGTGGCGTAAGAGAATATGCCGGGGTTGAAATGGCCATTGATAATGGTGCCACAGAAGTATTTACCATTCTTTTGTCAACCGGGCAAAAAGTGATCATGGATACAGAATTCAAAACCATTTTCCCCATACTGCAACAGACCATAGATATTTTTACAGAAGATGTCGGAAAAAATGACCTTATCATTCCTTCTCAATACAATGAAGCGTTGGTATACATTGATGCAGTAAAAAACAAAATGAAGAAGGCAGGCATTGATGAAGCGCAGGTAAACGAATACTTTAAAATTAAAGGGAAGGAAAATCCTTTTGAAGATAAACTGCCTATAAAGTTTTTCACTTTCAGGCCAAAAGAGCCACTGGGCGGTGGCCCCGGCGGGTTGACATTTGAAGCTGCTGAGATGAAAAAAATGATCGCAGCGGGTCAAAAAGTCACGGGCGAATTTATAGCTGCAGTAAATCCCGGTGATATAACCTGGGCATAAATATTTCTGGAATGGCCGTTGCGGGCCTTTAGCGGCGCTTACTTGTAAGTGCCGCTTTTTTATTTCACAGGCTTAATGTTAAATCTCCGGCAGAAACAGCAGAGTACTTTAACTTGCAGCAGTGATTATATTTTTTTGCTAAATTGAATTATGACGACCACACCGAATGACATTAAGAAAGAAATAAAATTTTTAGAAGGACCGCAAAGCCGATGGCAGGAACTAAAATTTGCAGTCAGTGTATTTTTTGAATTTGTAAAAGGCTTTAGAAAATTGCATTCTGTAGGGCCATGTGTAACAATATTTGGATCAGCGAGGTTTAAGGAAGATCATGAATTTTACAAGCAAACACAACAGATATCCGGCGAAATTGCTAAGCTGGGTTTTACTATCATGACCGGCGGTGGACCAGGTATAATGGAAGCAGCCAACAGGGGAGCAAGAGAAGTGGGCGGCAGGAGCGTAGGCTGTAATATTGAATTACCACATGAGCAACACCACAATCCCTACCTCGATAAATGGGTGAATATTAAATTCTTTTTTGTACGCAAAACATTGCTGCTAAAATATTCCTATGCTTTCGTTGTAATGCCCGGTGGGTTTGGTACACTGGATGAGTATTTTGAGGCGCTTACCTTAATCCAAACCGGTAAAATAAGCCAGTTTCCTATTGTTATATTTGATACAAACTTTCATAAGGATTTGATTGAACATATTGAGATGATGAAGAAAGCCGGTACTATTTCACCGGAAGATCTTGATCTTTGTCTTTTCACTGATTCCGTAGAAGAAGCTATTAAACATCTGCAGGAAAAAAGTATTAGTCGTTTTGAACTGAAGTACGAGGAACAGTACCGAAAAAATAAATGGTGGTTTTTTGAGCGGGAAAATTGGCGGTTATAAATTTTTTAATGCTGTTCTTCCAGCACATTCATAAGCAAGATCTTCATAAATAACTTCAACCGGTTTAAACCTTTTAGTGGAGCAGAAAATTGCCAGCTTTTCTGAAAGATCATTTTTATTTCGGGTAATAGTTTCATGGTACTATTCATGTCCTCCCTGTTGTGGGATTGCTTTAAGAGCAATATTTTTTTAATGCCCGTCATAATAAGCGGGGATAAAAAAAGGTACCAGGCAATAACAACCAGGGCAGAACGGATGATTATCTGCAATACTTTAGTTTTTGGCAAGAGAGCGCCCGCCGGGTCCAGCAAAGATTGAATGTAGAAAGCCAGTAAAAGTAGCCATGCTATTAAAAAAACGAGTTTCCCTTTTTTCTTTTTTTTCTTTGATCTTGAAATGAGTGGATCGTTGCAGTAGCTGTCTTCTTTAATAATATACTGTGGCAATTGTTCTCTCCAGCTACCGGAATTTTTTACCAGTTTGGCTGCAAAGTATCCAACACAGATTCCCACTATAGCATGAATGATGACGTAACCGCTGGCTATTAACAGGCTGTAATTATTGACATTTTTATCACCTGTAATTTTTTTAATGAATTCATTTACTGCCTGCCAAAAATCTTTCCCGTATAAAATGATCAACACCAGTATTCTTTGTATGGCCGATTCTACGAGGCCAAGCACCGCCAGTAATATAGAAGAAAAGGTAAAAAAGCGATTGTTTAAAAAAAGTAATTGTCCCACAAAGCCCTGGAACAACACTGCGATGTAGGCAGTAGGAGGGCTGTGCGGGCTTAGCATTAATTTAAATACTGCAACAATTACTGTTGCTTTTAAAATAGCTGTTGTTGAAGGAACATAACGGGCAAGAAGTATTATACAAAACACCGCCAGGCTGCTAACGATCATTCCGGAAAAAGGGATTTTGAAACCATGCATGATGCCGCCTGCAAAAGCTTCGCAGATCACCCACAAGGCTGTGATGCGGTAAAATAATGGAGAAGGAATGAATTTATCCGTGCGCATCGGTCAGGTAATAAAAGCTAGTAAGAAGTTTTATCTGTTTTTGCTTTCCACTCATTAAAAACCTTAATAGCGTCTTCCCTGCCCAGCATTTTAATGGGAATTTTTCTTTTCTCAATGCCTGCCGCCATTTCGCAGTAGATCATGGAGTCATCAAAACCTGCATCCGCGGCATCTATCCTGTTGTTGGCAAAGTAAATGATTTCCGGGCGTGCCCAGTAAATCGCTCCCAGGCACATAGGGCAGGGCTCGCAACTGCTGTATATTTCGCAACCATCCAACTGAAAGGTTCCTAAATTTTTACACGCATCTCTTATCGCTACTACTTCGGCATGAGCAGTGGGGTCATTGCTGGAAGTTACCTTGTTGTTTCCTCTGCCAACAATTTTATCTCCTTTTACAATTACGCAACCAAAGGGGCCGCCGTCATTATTGTTTATGCCGGTACGCGACAATGCAATTGCTTCCTGCATAAATTTTTCTTCACGGGTCATAATTTAATTTTTGTAGCGGGTAAATATAAGAATTTTATCACTTTAGTATCCAATGATGCCACCGGTTTTCTAGCGGTAAAAAAAGGTAGCCGCCTATTTTGGAATGGATAATACAAATAGTTGCCAGGTTGTCCCGATAGCGATCGGGACGAAACCGGAATATACCCACTTCTCAACTCCGCCTTCGACAAGCTCACACGCATTTGCGGGGCAGACAGGCTGACGCTTTCTCAAAAGGAAATGCTGCTGATAAAACAAACTATGGGTAAAACGTAGGCTTCTTTGTAACTTACATTTCAAATTCAACAGCATGGGAATTTTAAACCAAATAGCAGAATACCTTTACCTGAAAAAGCAGGATGCCAGGCGGCCTGACGGAGAAAATCAAGATTCGAACGACTTGTATAATTCACAATCAGTGAAATTTATGCATGGCATCAATCGCTTGTCGATTTTTCTCTTTTTAGGAGCGCTGATCTTTATTGTCATAAAATTATTACTGCGATAACAAGTACTTGATAGCATAGTGTAGATCGCTTCTATGAACCATGATCTATGATCCATTCGCTATTAACATTTTGTAAATCAACCCCGCTGCATTGGCAGAAGCATGCCCGCCCGCACTGAGCAGGTCTCTCAGGTCTTTATAATCCCTTTGCAGCTGTAATTTTTTAGCATCATCGTGCAAGAGTTTATTCAACTCCGATACAAGATTTTCAACCGTTAATTCATCCTGTATTAATTCTTTCACTACTTCTTTGTCCATAATTAAATTAACCAGGCAGATATATTTGATCTTTATTAATTGCTTTGCTATAAGATAAGATATTTTGTTGCCTTTGTAACAGATCACTTCCGGCACATTAAATAAAGCTGTTTCCAATGTAGCTGTTCCGCTGGTTACCAATGCAGCTTTGGAGGAAAGTAAAAGGTCATAGGTTTTATTGGAAACGGATTTTACATTACTGTAAGGTGCTAACAGTTCTTTATAAAAATCATCCGTTAAACCCGGCGCTTTTGCTACCATAAAAATATGGCCGGGAAAATGTTTTGCTACCTGCATCATGATTGGAAGTTTTTTCAGGATTTCCTGTTTGCGGCTGCCGGGTAACAATGCCACCACCTGTTCATTGCCGGTTAAAGGAAGACCGGTATTCTCTTCTTTGAAACGATCGGTTACTTCTATTAAAGGATGACCTATATACTCTACTTCAAAATTCCATTTATTATAAAATTCCTTTTCAAAAGGAAGAATCACCAGCATTTTATCTACATTCTTTTTTATGCTGTGAATACGGCTTTCTTTCCAGGCCCAGATCTGCGGGGAGATATAATAAACAATTCTTAACCCCTGTTTTCTTGCCCATTCTGCAATGCGCAGGTTAAAGCCGGGGTAGTCAATAAGAATTAGTACATCCGGCTGGTAAGCTGAAATGTCTTTTTTACAAAAACTAATATTTTTAAAAATGGTGCCGATGTTTTTGATCACTTCTGTAAAGCCCATAAAAGCAAGATCGCGGTAATGCTTCACCAGCACGGCTCCGGTAGCCTGCATCAGGTCGCCGCCCCAGCAACGGATATCTGCGAGACTGTCCAGCTTTTGCAGTTCTTTAATTAAGTTACTGCCATGCAGATCGCCACTTGCTTCCCCGGAAATGATATAATACTTCATTAGAAATTATTCTGTTGCAAATTAGTTGACTTAACTGAACGAGGTGATCAATTTTTTAATTGTTTAAAACTTAAGTTTAACAACGCATATTTTTTTGAGTCAGGCAAATAAAAATGCCACCATTCTGTATCCAATACTTTAAAACCATTTTCTTCCATAAGGTTGCGCAGCAAAGCCCTGTTTTGTAAAACAGTTGCAGGCAGGTTTTTAAAATCGCTGTGTGCTGTATCGCTGAAATGATCAAAGTGGGTGCCCATGTCCAACTCTTTCCGGGAGTAAATATCTATGATAGTAAGATCCACCGCAATACCACGATTATGGCCGCTGCCAAATTTGGGATCAGCGGCATAGCGATCGTCTTTTACCGGCTCCCACATTTTTTCTGTAACGGAGTAAGGGCGGTAGGCATCCCATATCTTTAATCCCAATCCTTTTATTTGTAGGGCAGCCTGCACCTTTTTTAAAGCCACCGCAGCTGGCAGTCTTAAATACGTAGTAGATAAGCCCGGGGGATATAACCGCTGCTTCATAAAATTAGCGGTACTGCAATACTTTAATTCAAGTTGTATACCGGGAATAATTTTTTTGATATCAACCATGGTCATCGAACTATCGGCAGCTATGGCATTTTTAAGTGCCTGCCTGTCTTCCACTATTAATAACCCATATTTATTCGCTTTTTCAGGCTGACAAAAAGCCGGAAAATTTGTGAATATCAATCCTGTAACAATAAGGGTTGGTATAAAACGTTTCTGTATCTTGTATATAATTACCAGGGAAAAAGCCATTATGCAAATTTCTTTCAAATGTATCAAATTAATGGAGCTATGAAGCAATCCCGCAATTTTCATGTAATATTCCTGTTGGCTTTTATTGTTGTTTTCGCCGGGTGTGGAAATAAAAAAGACGATGACAAGAGTATATCTCCCGATGAAATGGATGATCATGTTGAGGCCAAAATAGCGTCATTGCTAAAAGGAACTGCAGCAAAATCAAAACTTGACGACAGTACTGTACTTTCTTTTTCTCCTGTTGTAAATTATTATTATGCTGCAACAGCCTTTAAACCTGTATGGAGTAGTATGGAAAAATGGAAACCTTACACAGATTCACTGATACAATATATTGCTGCTTCAGAAAAAGATGGATTGTTTCCTGACAATTATCAATATGCTGCTTTACAATCCATCATGCAAAACCTGCAGGCCGATTCCTTAAAAAGAAAAGATGTAAATGTTTGGGCAAGGGCAGATATATTAATGACTAATGCCTTTTTTCATATTTTGCAGGATCTCAAGCAAGGGCGTATTCAACCCGATAGCATCGCCTGGAAAAATAACGGCGGGCAACATGAAAAATTCTTTTCTGCCTATATAAAAAAATTACAACAGGGCGAATCAATCAGTAGCATCGTAGCTTCCGTTCAACCTTCATTAAAAGATTACCAGGCATTAAAGAAAAATATTCCTCTCTTTTTGGATAGCATGGATCGTACCAGCTACAGTTATGTGAATTATCCCGGGAAGGATTCTCTCAGCTTGCTAAAGAATGTATTAAAAAGATTGGCGGAGAGTGGTTATAACATTCCAACAGGAAAACCGGATTCCACCATGTTGAGGGAGCTTATTACAAAATACCAGAAAGCAAAAGGTTTAAAACAAACAGGAAAAGTATCAGCAGGATTAGCCAGTGTTTTAAATAGTACCGATAAAGAAAAATTTAAGCGTATTGCTATTACGCTGGACAGGTATAAACAATTGCCGGCTACTTTGCCTGAAAAATACATTTGGGTAAACCTCCCGGCGTATAGTCTTAAAGTGTGGGACAATGATTCTTTGGCTATGGAATCAAAAGTGATAGTAGGTAAACCAGGAACCCCCACACCGGTGATCAACAGTGAAATTTCTGACCTCATTGTATATCCAACATGGACTGTGCCTAACAGTATTATAGTAAAGGAAATATTACCTGGCCTCAAGCGCAACCCCGGATATCTTGCCCGCAAAGGATTAGGGCTGTATAGCAGCAAAGGAGATCCTGTTGATCCGTACACTGTTAACTGGTCAAAATACAGTAAAGGCATTCCTTACCTGGTACGCCAGGGAAGCGGTGATAATAATGCGCTGGGAGTTATTAAATTTAATTTTGCAAATCCATATGCTGTATACCTGCATGATACCAACCAGCGTTATCTTTTTAAAAATAAGGAAAGAAGTCTGAGTCATGGTTGCGTAAGAGTACAGGATTGGGAAAAGCTGGCGTTTTACATCATGAGGAATGACAGCGTTAACTCCAGGCAGCCCGACTCTTTAAAGGCTAATACCGATTCTATTACCACCTGGATAAGCCGGAAAGAGCGGCACAGCATAGTAATTAAGCAAAAATTACCGGTTTTTATACGTTACTTTGGTTGTGAGGGCGGCACAGCGTCCATAAAATTTTATGATGATATTTATGGGGAAGACAAAAAACTGAGAGATAAATACTTTGCTCAAAAGTAATTGTTGACTTTAATATACCACATGATTAAAAAAAGATATAGCAGGAGAGTTATTGCCATTTTTTTTATTCTCCATTTATTGCTTTCTCCCATTACAGAAGCACAAGCTGTAAAGGACAAAACAGCAAAATCGACTTCAGACAAAGCTAAAAAATCAGCTAACCGCACATTGTATGGCCAGGCAAGCTTTTATGCCAGCAAATTTGAAGGCAGAAAAACAGCCAATGGTGAAATATTCCGACACAGTAAAATGACTGCTGCCTGCAACAGCCTTCCGCTTGGAACATGGATAAAAGTAACTAACCTGAAGAACGGTAAATCTGTGGTAGTAAAAACAAATGACCGGCTGCATACCAAAACAAGAAGATTGGTAGATCTTACCCGATCGGCAGCCCAAAAACTTGGATTTATAAAAAGTGGGCTCACCAGGGTAAAAGTAGAGGTGATAAGGAAAAGGCCATCCTAGTTATCAGGGTTTGATAATTGTAGCCTAAATTGAAGATTATCAACATAAATGTGATTAAATTATTTCCTGAATTAAAACTAAGCAGCTATTTTTGCTGCGTTTACACAAAACAACTTTTATGAAGAAAATTACACTCTCTTTGCTGGCTGGCCTTGTATGCACAATGGCCTTTGCTCAGAAAGATCATATTAAGCCGCCTACGCTGGGGTTTAACTTTACGTTGACTGACTTTAAAACGGCTTCAGATTTAAGAACCATCGGTTTGTCCAACGTTATAGAAGCGGGAGACTGGGAAAAAATAAGTGCCATGAGCGCAGGGATTTCTGTTGATTATATACAGGGGGTGAGTAAAAACATTGATTTTGCAACAACATTATCAGGAACTTTCTTAGAATACCCGGTTCCGGAAAAAACAAATATTAGAAATGGTTTGCTATTGGAAGCAGCCGCTACAGCCCGTTTAAAACTGCTTTCTGATAAATATTTCTTAAGTCCTTTTATAACTGCAGGTGTGGGTGCTTCCAAATTCAGGGGCTACTATGGCGCTTTTTTACCCATAGGTTTAGGAATGCAGTTTAAAGTTGAGCAAAATACCTTTATAATGCTAAATGCTCAATATAGGGTACCTGTTTCAGAACTCATAGAATACCATTTATATTATAGTTTAGGCGTTGCGAAGTCATTCCCTAAAAAAATTATTCCTGTGGTAGTGGCACCTGTACTGCCTGTTATACAAGACAGGGATGGTGATGGTGTGGTAGATGCAGATGATAAATGCCCGGATACCCCGGGTTTAGCATCATTGCAGGGATGTCCTGACAGGGATGGGGATGGTATTGCTGATGGAGATGATAAGTGTCCTGACGTAGCAGGGTTGGCAAAATACAATGGTTGCCCTATTCCTGATACGGACAAAGATGGTATCAATGATGAAGAAGATAAATGCCCTACCGTTGCAGGTGTTACCCGTTACCAGGGTTGCCCTATTCCGGATGGTGATGCTGATGGTGTGAATGATGAAGAAGATAAATGCCCTACACGTCCCGGTCCGGTGAGTAACCAGGGTTGTCCTGAAATAGCCAGGGAAGTAATTGAAAAAATAAACTATGCTGCTAAAAATGTATTTTTTGCAACAGGTAGCTTTAAGTTACTGGCTAAATCAAATAAATCATTAAACGATGTGGCTGCATTAATGAAAGCCGACGAAAGCCTGATGTTGGATATTGATGGTCATACAGATGATGTGGGTACCAACGAACGCAACCAGGTTTTATCTGAGAACCGTGCAAAGGCAGTTAAAGAATACCTCGTTAAACAGGGAGTTGCAGAAACACGTTTGTTATCTACAGGCTACGGCGAAGACAAACCGGTAGCAGATAATAAAACAGCAGCGGGTCGTGCCAAGAATAGAAGAACTGAAATGACTGCACGTAATTATTAATTGATTACTAATTATTGATTATTAACCCTTGCAGTAATAATCAATAATCAATAATATTTAAAGGCCTCCCGTTTATGACGGGAGGCCTTTAATTTTGGCCGGTTTGTAGCCGGCAATACTTTTTAATTTACAAACGTTGATATTTTGTCAATGGTCAATCGTCAGTAGTTAGTAGTCAATGTCAATAGTCAAAGGCGGTGGCCGGTTGTAGGTGACCCTTCTTCTATTTATACTCATACTCAATCGTCCCCATCAGCTTTCTTTCTTTGGTAAAACATTTTTCTCTTACCCTCAGGCCATTGTCGTACGTATATTTCCACACATAATAATCATTTCCACCTTCTTCTGTTGTGGTCATTTGCGACAGTTGGCCTGCACTGTTGTTGTATTCAAAAATATAATCAGGATACATGCGGATCTTAAAATCATTTTCCTGTACTACATCTGTAAGTCTTTGTTTGGCATCATAATAATAATAATATTTTGTGCCGCTCCGGGTATCTTTTTCAATAGCAATATTTCCGTATTCATCTTTTGCAAATAATATGGCGGTACTATCCCTGAAATTTTTTATCCTGGTCATTTTAGAAGGCTGACCTTTTTCATCGTAGCTATACAAGTGCTCTTCATGAATTTCGCTGTTAAAATCATCATCACCGGAACGGATACTGGAAATTATATTGCTGATCTTTCCATCTGGGTTGTACCTGTAAATATTGGTAGTAACAGAAATCTCGGAACTGTCATGCGTTTGTACCAGCTGGCCTTTATTGTTAAAGCTGGTTATAAGCATGGAAGGCGAAGAAATATTTGACCGGGTGAATAATTCTGTGCGGCCATAATCTTTGGTTATTTTTTTTTGTGCAAAAAATCCTTCGCTGGGGCTGCCATCACCCTCAAAACTCTTGATATTAATCAATCTAACCTTGTTTTCTTTATAACGGGTCATGTCTGCCTGCAACTGGTTACTGCTTACAATATCTTTATAATAAAATTGAGCCAGTGTAGCAGAACTGATTATCATTAATAATAAAGGGAGAACAAGCCGTATTTTCATGTAGATTGATTGTTATATTCACGAAGTTACTGGCTATGCAGCCTTTATAACGTTAGCGGCTGATAAAACTTTATTAATTTTAGGAAAAATTACAGGTATTGAGTCATTTAAAAGAACGCAAAAACAAAAACTGCCTTAATTGTAATGCGCAGGTACACGGCAAATATTGTCATATCTGCGGGCAGGAAAACCTGGAACCTGCAGAATCTGCCTGGCATTTGATCACGCATTTTTTTAATGATATCACTCATTTTGACGGAAAGTTTTTCAGCACATTAAAATTGTTAATTACCAAACCTGGATTTTTATCTGCAGAATATAAACGGGGGAGAAGGGCGAGCTATTTGAATCCAATTAGAATGTATGTGTTTACTTCTTTTATCTTCTTCATCATATTTTACTCTTATGCCAAGATCACAGATGATTCGCTTGTAATATCAGGAAGGGGAAATGAAGAAATACAAAAGATGGATAGCACCGAATTTGCTGATTTTACAAAAGAGGTAAATGATGGCAAACCTTTAACCAGGACGGAATATAAAAATTGGGTTGACAGTGTTGCAAACAGTGGAGATGGAACCATCATTGGAAAGCATTACGATAGTGAAAAACAATACGATAGTTTATTGCAATCCGGTGAGGTGAAAGATAATTGGTTATGGCAGAAGATTGTAAGAAAAAATTTTGAAATTAATAAGAAATATAAAAAAAACAGAACTGCAGCGGTAAAAATTGGATGGGAAAAGGTGACACACTCCTTCCCGCAGGTACTTTTTATCTCTCTTCCATTCTTCGCTATATTTTTAACCCTTATTTATTTCCGCCATAAGGATTATTATTTTGTAAGTCATGGAATTTTCTCCGTGCATATTTACATATTTTACTTTATTGCTCTTTTATTGCTGATACTCCTGAATATGTTGGGAGATATAACTGGTGGAGATTGGCTGGACTGGGTACGGGTTATCCTGTTGCTCATTTTGTTTATATATGAATATAAAGCGATGCGGCATTTCTATGGTCAGCGTCGTTTTAAAACGATTGTTAAATTTCTAATGGTGATCTTTTGGAGATCTGTGGTCATCATCGCTCTGACGTCTATTTTTTTTATACTTTCTTTTTTAAATTTATAACTATGCAGCCACCTGCTGATGCTTTTTTACGCCTTATTCAAATAATGGATGAACTAAGGGAAAAGTGCCCCTGGGATAAAAAACAAACCATAGAAACACTTCGCCAGCTTACCATAGAAGAAACCTATGAATTGACAGATGCCATTACCGGTAAAGACTGGAAAGGCATAAAAGAAGAGCTGGGCGATCTTTTATTGCACATTGTTTTTTACGCTAAAATTGGTGAAGAGAAAAATGAATTTACTTTAGAAGAAGTGATCAATGGCGTTTGTGAAAAACTCATCGTACGACACCCGCATATTTATGGCGATGTTAAGGTCGATAACGAAGAAGATGTAAAGCAAAACTGGGAAAAGATAAAGTTACGGGAAGGAAAAACATCTGTACTGGGCGGTGTTCCCAAATCTTTGCCAGCCCTTGTCAAAGCCATTCGTTTACAGGAGAAATCAAAGACCGTAGGCTTTGAATGGGATAATACCAGCCAGGTATGGGATAAGGTAAAAGAAGAGATGACAGAATTGGAAGAAGCCGTGGCCTCGGGAGAAAAGGATAAAATGGAGGATGAAATGGGCGATGTTTTGTTCTCCCTTGTAAACTTTGCAAGGTTTTTGCAGGTAGATGCTGAAAATGCCCTGGAGCGTACCAATAAAAAGTTTATAGAACGCTTTACAGGTATGGAGAAGGCCGCTGCTGAAGAAAATAAAATGCTGCACGATATGTCATTGGAGGAAATGGATGCGCTCTGGAACAAAATGAAACGGAATAAACAACAAAACCCGCTATAAGCATTGCCAATTCAACTTAAACTTCCCCGCTTATTAAGCAGCAACTTATACCTGCTTGTGGTGGCGGCCTGGTTGATCACTTTGTCTTTCATCATCGATAACTACTGGTCGGCTAATTCAACCGAAAAAACAGTTGTGAATAAGCTAAACAAATATGTGCAGGATGAAGAAAAGGACTTTTATGAAACGGTGGACGACAGCGATTATCTAAAGAAAATTCAGAACAGGGCAATCTCTGATGAATATCTTAAAAGTTTATTGGAAAAATCGTATTATTTATTCTCCTACATAAAGTCCGACAGCGGTTCGCTTGATCTCGTTCTCTGGAACTCCCAATATGTTTTACCCGACCCGGGCATTATTAACTCCCCACAAAAAGCAGGCTTCGCACAATTACTCAACGGTTTTTATGTGTGGAATAAGAAAGATACCGCAGGCGTCTTATCTATATCGCTGGTTCCAATCAAGTGGAATTACAACATAACCAATAAGTACCTGAAAAACACTTTTGCCAATGATCCTAACATTGGATTGTATTATGATATTTTTCCCGGTCAGTCTAAAACAACCACTATCAGAACACTTGGTGGTACCCCACTGTTTTATATGCTTGAAAAAAACAAAGGGGCAAATGTGAGGGATAATGGGTTTTCCATTTTGTTCCGCATATTGGGGAGCCTCATCATTCTATTATTTGTCCATATTTGCGCCGTGTACCTGGCTATTCATAAAAGATTTTTGACCGGCTTTATTTTTTTGGTGACCATTATACTGGTAATAAGAATCGTAAGTTACTTTTTGCCGATTCCTTTCAACCTGCGCCAGCTTGAATTGTTTGATCCAACTGTGTATGGATCTAACTTTATTCTCCGGTCCTTGGGCGACCTCCTGATCAATGCCGGTTTGTTTGTGTGGGTAGTAATATTTGTAAGAACGCAATTGCACGAAAAGAGTATACGGTTAAAAATAAAGGAAGCTTACCAGCGGTGGATCCTGCTAATCATAAGTTCAATTATAATTGTAGCTGCTACATTTGCCGGTGGTAGTATTATACGATCTCTTATTGCCGATTCGCAGATATCATTTGATGTGATTAACTTTTTTTCACTCAATATTTACAGCGTGGTTGGCTTTGCCATACTTTGTTGTATCGCCATCGGCTACTACTTCTTATGTCAAACAATCGTATTCCTCCTGAAGCCACATTTCGTAAATATATTCCCGGTCTTGTACCTTGCTGTATGTATTGCAGGACTTACAGCGCTCACCTTTGGTTTTGGCAGTCTTATCGGGAGCTTCGCTATTTATACTTTAATATGGCTCATGCTTTTTTTATTTTTACTCAATACCAGTTACCTCGACCTGCTGGCTTCCAGGATCGTAAGTTCTAAAATGGTATTTTGGATCTTCTTTTTTTCTGTATCTATATCAATCATCATTATCTCGGAGAATAACCGGAAAGAATTGCGCAACCGGAATCATTATGCAGAAATATTAGCTACCAAAGCCGATCCTACCAGCCAGTCATTACTGAATTCTATGTTGACCGATTTCAGGTTAGATTTTCTGGCAGATAATTTCGAAAGGCTGAAAAGCCCGGTATCCAATAAAGTATTAAAAGACAGCCTTATCAATAATAATTTTTCCGGATATAAAAACAGGTACGATACTGAAGTGTATTCTTTCGATAACCTCGAACAACCGTTGTACAATGAAGGCCACTTTGATTACAATCAACTAAATACCATTCTAAATTCACAGGCCAGGTCTACTAATATTGCCGGGTTGTATTATTACGATGAATCCTTTGACCGCTTCAGTTATATCAGTAAAAAAAATATTTCAGATACAGCAGGCAAACCCCTGGGAGCTATCTTTATTGTAGTTACACCCAAAACGATTAAAAATGAAATGATCTATCCTGAACTTTTCAGCAAAGGGATTGATAATGCCATTGAAAACTCCTCCCTTTATTCCTTTGCTGTTTATAATAAAGGAAAACTTATTAGCAGCCACAACGATTACCCTTTCGCTACAACCCTGCCTGGCAATGCTTTTCATGGCAAACAGTATTATCATAAACAAGCCACTGACCATGATGAACTGTGGTACAATGCAGGCGGAGAAAAATTTATTGTTATTGTAAAAGAAAACAGGGTAATGATAGAATCGATCACCCTGTTCTCTTATATATTTTGCTCCTTTTTATTATTGGGGGCGTGCTTTTGGCTGATATCAGTATTCATTAATTCCAGGTTCGATCCGCAGAAACTCAGAACCTACTGGCAATTGACCATTCGCAACCAGATACATGGTGTAATCATTTTCATCAGCCTCGCATCTTTCCTGGTAATAGGAACAGCTACTATTTTGTTCTTTATTAACCGGTATGAAACTACCAACAGGGATAAATTAAGCCGTGCCATACAGATCATGAAGAACCAGGTAAACAATTCGCTGCAGAGCGGCTGGACACTTACTGACTCACTCAGTAATGTTGATAGGGTAGATCAGCAGGTGGTAGAAAAATCTTTGTTGAATATTGCGGAAATACATGGGGTAGATGTAAATATCTATGATCTGAAAGGGGATCTTAAAATTTCCTCGCTACCCTTACCATATATCAAAGGTATTGTAAGTATCAAGATGGAACCCGTTGCTTACCTGCATTTAAATACACAGAAGGAAGTGCAGTATTTTCAAAAGGAACATATTGGCAACCTTAAATTCTTAAGTAGTTATGTTCCAATTAATGATGTTAAAGGAAATACGTATTCATACCTGAACATACCTTATTTTACCTCGCAAAGTAATTTGCAGCAGGAGATAGCCAACTTTTTAGTGACGATCATAAACTTAAATGCATTTATATTTTTAATTGCAGGCATAGTAGCATTATTTATTGCCACCAGGATCACTCACTCCTTTGCTGTGATAGGAGAGAAGATGAAAAAGATCAACCTCGGCACCCACAACGAAGCAATTGAATGGAACCGTAACGATGAAATTGGCAGCCTCGTAGGAGAGTACAATAAAATGGTAAGTAAGCTGGATGAAAGTGCTGCTGCTATGGCTAAAACCGAAAGGGAGGGCGCCTGGAGAGAAATGGCTAAGCAGGTGGCGCATGAAATAAAAAATCCGCTTACGCCAATGAAACTCAGCATGCAGTTTTTACAACGTTCCATTGAAACAAATGCGCCTGATGTAAAAGAGCTAACTACCAAGGTAGCCAATACACTGGTAGAACAAATAGATCACCTTAGTAAAATTGCCAGCGAATTTAGCCAGTTTGCAAATATTGAACAGGCAGATAAAGCAGCATTTGACCTCAATGAATCATTGGAATCTATCCGGCAATTACACGACTCTAATGAAGAAGTAACTATTAGCTGGCAATTACAACAGGTACCTGTTATAGTGTACGCTGATAAAACACATATCAATCGCTTATTCACCAATCTTATCCTAAATGCCCTTCAATCGGTTCCGGATAGCAGGAGACCGCAAATAGAAGTACAGGAATTATTAAGGGGTGATCATGTATTGGTAAAAATAAAAGACAATGGCGAAGGAATTTCTGAAGCCGTTCAATCTAAAATATTTGCGCCCAATTTCACTACTAAAACTTCGGGTACCGGCCTTGGCCTGGCTATGAGCAAAAGAATTGTAGAGCAGGCCGGTGGCAGCATCTGGTTTGAAACACTGGAAGGCGAAGGCACCAGTTTTTTTGTTTCGCTGCCGGTAGCAGGCGATAAGGTTTAAATATTCTTTTCTTTCTTCCGGGCGTTTACAAACGCTTCAAATTGCTGTAAGTTAAAGCTGCTCAGGTTTTGCTCTTTGGTAAGCATCGCTTTTTGTGCTACCAATACACCATACTTTGTATCTGTAATACTGCCCGCGCTATGCGAATCGGGGTCAACTGAGATCAAAACATTTTTGTTGAGCGCTTTTTCAATATGCCGCCAATCGATATCCAGCCTGTTTGGATGTGCATTTAATTCTATCACTACATTGTTGGCAGCACAGGCATCAATGATCTTATCATGATCAACAGGATAACCCGGCCGGCTCAACAATAACCTGCCCGTCATATGTCCTAAAATTGTTGTGTACGGATTTTCAATTGCCTTCAACAATCGCATCATAGCCTTTTCTTCCGTCATTTTTAAATTACTGTGTACCGATGCGATCACCACGTCAAAACAGGAGAGTACATCCCGCGCATAATCCAGGCTGCCATCGTTCAGTATATCACTCTCAATACTTTTATAGATCTTAAAAGGATGCAATCTTGCATTTAGTTCGTCGATATATTTATGCTGTTCTATTATTTTATCCTCGTACAAACCCTGGGCATAGAAAGCCGATTTACTGTGATCGCTTATAACCAGGTATTCCAGGCCAAGTGCTATGGCCGCATTGGCCATTTCTTCAATAGTATTGCTCCCGTCACTCCAGTTACTGTGGCAATGTATGATCCCTTTAATATCTTTCGGCTGAATAACAACAGGCCAGGCCGTATTTTTTGCTTTTTCCAGGATTTCGAAACCATTCCTGAGGTAAGGGGCAATTGGCGGAAGGCCTGCAAATTGGAAATACTCCGTTTCCGAAGCCAGGTTTGAACCTTTTAAACCTGGGTGGGCACTTACCAACGCTTCAAAAAACTCAGGCGACGAAGATGTCTCTATTTGTTTATGGGTAAATTCATCCGCTCTTACAGGATAAATGCGCACTTTTATTCCGGCACTGCTTTTTAGTAAAAGGTCGTGATCATTTCTTTGTTCCAGTTCAAAACCATCAATTGTGTTGAAGGCTTTTTCGATAGCAGCCAGGTCTTCGTCAATCAAAAAAGCCAGTTCATTTATTATCTCTAACTGGCGCTTAAATTCGCCCGTTAATACCACCCGTTTGCCAGCAAATAATTGCTGTAAATGATCTTCTATTAAAGGCACTACCTGTTCTACCTGCGCATATAAAAAACTACCCTTGCTTTTAAAATAAAATTCAATGGTATCAATTACATTCTGTTGTGTTTTTTCGCCAAAGCCTTTATACAATTTCAACCTGTTTTCTTTGCAGGCATACAATAATTCACCAACAGTTTCTAATTCCATTTCTTTCCATATAGTATGAATTTTTTTTGGACCAATTCCTTTTATATTTAGCATTTCAACCACCCCCGGGGGAGTTGTTAAAATAATTTCTTCCAGGGCCATTAATTGGCCTGTTTGCAGTATTTCTATGATTTTTTGGGCAGCCGAAGCCCCGATGCCTTTTATGCCGGCAATTTTTTCAGCAGGCGTTTCGCTTAATTGAACAGGTAATTTTTCAATGGCAAATGCAGCGGATGCATATGATTTTGATTTGAAACTATTTTCGCCATGTATGTCCATTAATTTGGAAAGCAGCGTAAATATATCGGCTATCTGGTAGTTGTCCATTGCATAAAAATACAGAATATCTTTTTCACAATGCAAAACGAAGCGGGCAAGACAAGGCATTAAAAACTAGCCATGTATATTATTCGATCAATCTTACAAAATGCAGTGACGGCGCATATTACAAATAAAAAGTCCCGGTATAAACCGGGACTTTAATAGTATTCTTTTTTACAAAAAAATTACTTCTTTTTAGCAGCTTTTTTAGGAGCGGCTTTTTTAGCAGCTTTCTTAGGAGCAGCTTTTTTAGCAGCAGCTTTTTTAGGAGCGGCTTTTTTAGGAGCAGCTTTCTTTGCAGCTTTTTTAGGAGCAGCTTTCTTTGCTGTTGCTTTTTTAGGAGCCGCTTTTTTTGCAGCTTTTTTTGCAGTTGCCATTTTTTTAAAATTTAATTGGTTAGTAAATAATACTTAAAAATAAATACTATTTTGAAACTACCAAAAAAATATTATAAAAAATTATGCTGTGGCTTCTACTGCTACAACAGAAACAAAAGTTTTATCTCCTTTCGATTTTCTGAATTCAACCACTCCATCGGTTAATGCAAAAATGGTAAAATCTCTACCAACACCTACATTTTTACCCGGATGATATACTGTACCACGTTGACGAATGATGATGTTACCAGATTCAGCAGCCTGGCCACCAAATATTTTTACACCGAGTCTTTTGCTTTGTGAATCACGACCGTTCTTTACGGAACCTTCACCTTTTTTGTGTGCCATTTTTTACTTTTTTAGAATGTAGAATTTTGAATGTTTCTATTCAAAAATTACTAAGCGATACCCGTCACTTTTATTTGGGTATAGTGTGTACGATGTCCGTGCTTTTTACGGAAACCTTTTCTTCTTTTCATTTTAAAAGCGATTACCTTATCACCTTTAACCAGGTCATTCACTATTTCAGCTGTTACAACTGCTTTTACATCTGCACCACTTATAACGGAACCTCCGTTGGAAGTGAACAATACTTCAGAAAATTCAACTGAATCTCCTGCTTTACCCGCAATGTGCGGAACGTATAAGCTATCTCCTGCTTTTACTGTAAATTGCTGACCTGCGATTTTTACTACTGCTAACATAACTTCCCGAATTTAGGACGGCAAAGGTAAGGGTTTACCCTTAATTGAAAAGGCGTTTTTACAAGTTTGTTCTAATTATTTCCAAAAAAATTCATTTCTGCGGCTCTATATTCTAAAAATCAAGGAGTTGAACGGTAACAGCATTGCCAATTTGAGCATTGGTCCCGCTTTTCGCTGCTACTCCGGCACAAAGCCATGCACATTACCCTCACCGGGGTATCCGCTTCAATCGGGCGTATATTTAAACAATACCAGCTTATGGGCATTTAGAAAAAGCAATTATAACGCAATTCGCCCCTACTTTAGCGTCGCATTCGTTGTATATCAGTTATTACTGCCGCCCGGAAGTGAGGGTCGGATCAAATTTAAAAGTTGTCAACTTTTTTTCGCCCCTCCAAAATTTGTTGACAAATCTGCTTGAAAAATTTTGTCAACTTTTTTTCGGAACTCAAAAAAAAGTTGACAAGGTTCATAAATCATCATAAATAATTTGAAAATGAATGAATTAGGTAATTAATACTTTTTTTTTTGAAAGGAATCACCATCACTTTAATAGCTCACAACTACCTGATTCAAGTACCATCACCAGTTCCGAAACCCCAATTCTGCCTTCAATACTCCAACTTCTACCTGCGTTAACAGGTAAAATACCGGCATTTTGGTTTTACCCGATGATTTTCACAGAAATTGTTTGTTGGATATGCCATTACCTGCCCTTTATCTTCTGCGTATATTTGTACCGTTTATGAAAATAGCCAGGTCTTTTGTTGGATTCATCTTTAGCATATATGCTTTTGCGGTTTTCCTGCTTATTATGTTCCTTATTTTTCCATTTATTATTATAGCTTCTTTTTTCGGTAGGGAAACAGGCGGAAACATCATATATATATTATGCCGTTTTTGGGCAGATGCCTGTTTACTGCTCTGGGGCATTCGCCATAAAAACCTTTACGAAGCCCCGCACGACCCTTCCCATCCCTGTATTTTTGTGTTTAACCATATTTCTTACATAGATATACCTATACTAATGGCCGCTTTTCGCTACCAGCATATAAGGGTACTGGGTAAGGCAGAGATGACCAAAATTCCCATTTTTGGTTTTATATATAAAAACGCAGTAGTAACTGTAGACAGGAGTAATGCGGCCAACAGGGCAAAAAGTGTCATGATCTTAAAATCGGTGATAAAGAAAAATATATCCGTGGTGCTGGCTCCTGAAGGCACATTTAATTTGAGCCATCAGCCGCTCAAGGAATTTTATGATGGGGCTTTCAGGATAGCCATTGAAACACAAACGCCCATAAAACCAGTTATTTTTTTAGATGCCTATAACAGGCTTCATTACAGGTCCGTTTTTTCTTTAACACCTGGCAGGTCAAGGGCAATTTACCTGGAAGAAATAAAAACAGCCGGTTTACACGCGGCAGATACATCCGCTCTTAAACAAAAAGTATATGAGGCAATGGAAGCTGCTTTAATAAAACACAAAGCTTCCTGGATACAATAATGGCAACAGGAGAAGGCATATTATTTCAAGAAGCGGAGGCAACCCACTGGGCACTTATTATATTGCCGCTTGCTTTGCCCGTGGTATATACCTATGCCTTGCCTGCGCATTTGCTCGGTAAAGCCTTGCCGGGCTGCCGGGCAGAAGTTGTATTTGGCAAAAATAAAAAATATGCCGGGATCATAAAATCTATCACTACCCAAAAACCTGTATACCCCACCAAGTTTATTCAAAATGTGTTGGACGATGCGCCACTATTGTATCACCAGCAATTGGCTTTATGGGAATGGATAAGCCGGTACTACATGTGTACCGAAGGAGAAGTGATGGCTGCTGCATTGCCTGCTAATTTTAAACTGAGCAGTGAAACGATTTTAATTTTTAACGAAGAAGCCGGGGATGATTTTTCTCATTTAAGTGACGATGAGTTTGTTGTTGCAGAAGCATTGTTGTTAAAGAAACAACTGCAGTTAACAGAAGTACAACAAATATTAGATGCTACACATGTATATCCTGTAATAAAAAAACTGATTGATAAAAATGTTTGTTTTATCTGGGAAGAACTTAGTGAACGCTACAAGATCAAAAAAGAAAATTATGTATTGCTGCATCCGGACTTTTCTACAGACGATGCTTTAAGCCAATTATTAAATGAGTGGACAAGAGCGCCCAAACAGATGGAATTGTTACTGGCTTTTCTTCATCTTCAAAAAACGGAAGGCGAAGTAACACAGCCGGCCCTGCTAAACAAATCGGGTGCTACAGTTGCACAATTAAAAGGATTGGCAGAGAAAGGAATATTGCTCGTGGAGAAGAGAGCCGTAGATCGTATCCGCACTTTACCAAAATCAGTAAAGGTAGATTTTGAGCTCAGTGCAAAGCAACAGCTATGCCTCGATGATGTTCGCAATCAGTTTACCCAAAAAAATGTGTGCCTGCTGCATGGAGTAACAGGGAGTGGCAAAACGCAGCTGTATATTAAACTGATCGAAGAAAGTTTCAGTGCAGGTAAGCAGGTGCTTTACCTGTTACCCGAAATTGCATTGACGGCCCAGGTTATCCGCCGTTTACAAAAACATTTTGGCGGCAATATCGCCATCTACCATTCCAAATTCAATAACCAGGAAAGAATAGAATTGTGGAATAAAATAAGAACGGGGGAAGTGAAGATTGTATTAGGTGCACGCAGTGCGCTTTTGCTGCCCTTTAAAGAACTTGGATTGATCATAGTGGATGAAGAGCATGATTCATCGTACAAGCAGCAGGATCCTGCTCCCAGGTACAATGCAAGAGATGTAGCTATCTATTATTCAGCTTTGTTCGGGGCAAAAGTTTTATTAGGCAGTGCTACACCTTCCCTGGAGAGTTATTTTAATGCACAGCAAAATAAATATGGACTGGTTTACCTGGATGAACGATATGGAGGCATTGAATTGCCGGCCATAGAAATTGTGAATACAAGGCAGGTGGCGAAAAAGGGTAAAGTGATGATCAGCCCGCAATTAAAAGAAGCTATGCAACAAGCTTTTGATAACGACAGGCAGGTGATCCTCTTTCAAAACCGGCGGGGCTATAATCCTTACCTTATCTGTAGTGCCTGTGGTTATATTCCGCAATGCACGCATTGTGATGTGTCGCTCACCCTGCACAAATACAGCAATAAATTGCATTGTCATTATTGCGGGAGTACCTATCCAAAATTAGTGTCATGCCCCGCTTGCGGCAGTAATGACTGGCTGGAGAAAAATTTTGGGACAGAAAAAATTGAAGAACAACTGGAGGAGGATTTTTCAAAAAACAGGATCGCCAGGATGGATGTGGACAGTGTACGGGGAAAAACGGCTCATGATAACCTGATACAGCTATTTGAACAACATCGTATTGATGTGTTGGTAGGAACGCAAATGGTGGTAAAAGGATTGGATTTTGATAAAGTAAGCCTGGTGGGTATATTGGATGCGGACGGATTATTAAGTTTTGCAGATTTCAGGGCAAACGAAAGGGCATTTCAATTAATGGAACAGGTAAGTGGCCGTGCCGGTCGCAAGCATGCACAGGGAAAGGTATTGATACAGGCCATGAATGTGCAACACCCGGTGCTGCAATTGGTACAGCAACACGATTATGAAAAATTCTATCAGTACGAAATCGCAAACCGGAAAGAGTTTTTCTATCCCCCCTTTAGCCGTATTGTAATGCTGACCTTAAAACACAGGGATAAAGCAATTGTATCGGCGGCTGCCGATAAACTGGCAATGTTATTACGACAAGATCTCAAAGATTTGGTTATCGGCCCTGCGGCGCCTGTTATTGGCAGGCTACGCAATCAGTATTTAATGGAGATCATGCTCAAATTGCCCAAAGAACCGGGGATGAGCATGACCTATAAAAATGTTATCCGCAATCATATAAATTTAATGATCAGTGAAAAGCTCTATAAAGCGGTGCACGTGATTGCTGATGTGGATGCTAATTAATTGGCTAATTCGATAATTTGCTAGTGTGCTAATTTTTCAGCGATGTAATTAATTTAAAATAGGAAGCCTAAAATATTTGCAATGAATATTGAGAAAAATTTTTCCTTAAAAAAATACAACACATTCGGTATAGATGTATCAGCAAGATATTTTTCAAAATTTAATACCGTCACGGAATTAGAAGAATGCCTCAGATTTAATCAACCTTCAACATTCAACCTTCAGTCACAAACCCTCATCCTCGGCGGCGGAAGTAATATTCTCTTTACAAAAGATGTTGACGGCCTGGTGTTGAAAAATGAATTAAAAGGTATTGAATTAATAAAGGAAGATGCCGATCATGTTTATTTAAAAGCAGCGGCAGGTGAGAACTGGCACAGCTTCGTGGAATATTGTATTCAGAAAAACCTGGCAGGAGTGGAGAATTTATCTTTGATACCCGGCAATGTTGGCGCCAGTCCTATGCAAAATATCGGCGCTTATGGTGTGGAGATAAAAGATGTGTTTCATTCGCTGGAAGCATTTCACATAGCCGATAAAAAGATAGTGGAGTTTGGTTTAGCCGATTGTGAATTTGGTTACAGGGAAAGCGTATTTAAAGAAAAATATAAAAACCAGTTTATTATAACATCAGTTACCTACAAGCTTAATAAGCAGCCACAATTTCATGTTTCGTATGGCGCTATACAACAGGAATTGGATACAATGGGTATAAAGGATTTGAGCATTGCAAATATTGCTGCTGCAGTTATTCGCATTCGCAGCAGCAAATTACCCGATCCGGCTGCTATAGGAAATGCAGGCAGTTTTTTTAAAAATCCTGAGATTGAAAATGAGCGCTTCTTTCAACTTAAAAATGATTTCCCATCCATTGTTGGGCATGATCTTAACAACGGCAAAACAAAACTTGCTGCCGGCTGGCTCATTGAGCAATGCGGTTGGAAAGGATACCGCAAGGGAGATGCAGGTTGCCATGCCAAACAGGCATTGGTATTGGTAAACTATGGCCAGGCAAAAGGAAATGAAATTTATGATCTGAGTACTGACATCATTGCATCTGTAAAAGAAAAGTTTGCAGTAGCGTTGCAAAGGGAAGTGAATATTATTTTATAACAAGAACCTGACTGCCTGCAGGTTTTAGTCACGAATTGCACGAATTAATGCTGGGGTCGGGACCGAAGGTCACACCCATATAGAATAATAACACGAATTCCAGGCACGAGTTCCACGAATCAAAAAGCTGTCCCTGTTGAGGGACAGCTTTTTGATTCGGATGAATTATGAATTATTCCTTATTAAATTATACATTAATTATAGTCTTCTTCATTAAAATCTTCTTCGTCAAACTGCTGAGTGCCAATATTCAGCATACTGCCCATCAGGTCTTTAAATTCTATTTTTCCGTCAATTACTTTCTTACTGATAAGGGAATAGGCAGATAAGCCGTGCAATACCAGTTCCATCAGCAGGGCTATTTCCTTTTCATTATCGTTCTTGAAATATTTTGTTACCAAAGCATGCAGGCCATTCACTTTATAAAGCGACTGAATTTTATCTTCATCTGTTGTTTCTAAAAATAGGTTTAAACTATTGCCTCCATCAAACCAGCTAATAACAGCTTTGTAGGGATTTTCTTCAGCCTTAGTACTCCCGGTTTTTCTCTTCTTAAAAGTTTCCGGGTTTGGGAAATACTGTATAAACTGTGTGCGGATAGAACGTTCCACCAAATTCAAAGCCACCTGGTAAGGGCCTTCCTGTTCACCTTCGTACACCAGTTCTATCTTTCCTGTAATGGAAGGAATAATACCGGTAAGATCACTGATCCACACCTGTGTAGCTTTTTCATTATTAATGATAGCCCTTCTTTCTGCAGCGCTCACTGCATTTTCGTAAGCAGCTATGGTGAGCCTCGCACTTACGCCACTTTTTTTGTCCACCAATTCACTTTCCCTGGCTTCAAAAGCAACCTGTTCAATTAATCTTTTGATAAGATCACTGATGGCTACTTTATCTTTTTGCGCATCAATGATATTAGCTTCCTGTTCTGTTATACTTAATGCCGTCTCCAGGGTTTTAGGATAGTGTGTTAATATCTGGCTTTCTATCCTGTCTTTCAATGGTGTAACAATACTGCCCCGGTTGGTATAGTCTTCGGGGTTGGCCGTAAATACAAACATAACGTCCAGGGGTAAACGTAATTTAAATCCACGGATCTGCAAATCTCCTTCTTCCAGGATATTAAACAACGATACCTGGATCCGTGCCTGCAGATCGGGTAATTCATTTATTACAAATATGCAACGGTTACTTCTTGGAATGATTCCATAGTGCAATACATTTTCATCTGCAAAACTTAATTTGAGATTGGCTGCTTTTATGGGATCAATATCACCTATAAGGTCTGCAACACTCACATCGGGTGTAGCCAGTTTTTCGCCATAACGTTTGCTGCGATGAAGCCATTCAACAGGGGTATCCTCTCCTTGGGATGCAATAAGGTTTACTGCATATTTAGAAATAGGATTCAAGGGGTCATCATTGATTTCGCTTCCTGCAACAATAGGAATATATTCATCCAGCAGGTCGGTCATCTGCCTGGCCATGCGGGTTTTTGCCTGGCCACGCAAGCCGAGAAATAAAATGTTGTGCCTGCTCAGTAAGGCTCTTTCGGTATCCGGGATAACAGAATCTTCGTAACCTACAATGCCGGGAAAAGGATTTTCTTTTGCTGTTATTTTTTTAATGAGGTTATTTCTTATTTCATCTTTAATAGAAATTGAAATGTATCCGCTCTTTTTAAGTTCGCCTAAGGTTTTTGCCATCTCTCTTTTTGCCATATTATTTTTTTTTGCCGTTCAGACGTGAAGACGTTTTGATGCAGCCTGTTCAAGAATTAGTTTATATTTTTATTTAAGTTAAACTGTTTTAATAGCCAGGCGCCTACACGCCTCAACGGCTTTAATATTTTTGTATGCAATATCTACGCATGCCGTCTTTAATTAACGCGCTATTAAAATTTATAATAAAACCAACATGAAGGTTAGCCAATTTTAAGTGACTTAATATTTGCGCCTGCCATATTGGATTAACGTTATCTATTGCTTTTAACTCACAAATAATGATATTGTCTACGAGCACATCCATTTGTAGCCCTTCGTCAAAAACCAAACCATCATAATTGAATGGCAATTTGACTTGCATTTTAAACGGAATATCTTTCTTTTTTAATTCATGACAAAAGCACGCTTCATAAATTTTTTCGGGTAAACCAGGTCCTAATTCTTTATGCACCCGATATGCGCAATCCTTGATTTCTTTACACAGAACATCTTCAATTTCATTCAGCGTATACATAAATGGGAATTTAAGGTTATAAAAGTCTACTTAACTATTCAAATAACCATGTGATTATTCCCGCCTTTCCGGCCCGGTATTTTTAAAACACCGTCTTACTCCTCCCACTTTCAAAGTCCTTGAATATAAATGCACCCAGTTTATCCAGCGAAGCAAAAAATGCTTTTCCATTATTAGTCTCCGTAAATTCCTGCACAAACTTTTGCAGGTAAGGGTCGCTGGCAATCATAAACGTAGTAATGGGGATCTTTAGTTTTTTGCATTGCGTAGCCAAACTCATGCAACGGTTCAATATTTTCCTGTCTACCCCAAAACTATTTTTGTAATATTTGTTGCCTACTTTCAGGCAGGTGGGTTTACCATCTGTTATCATAAAGATCTGCTTGTTGGGATTTCTTCTCCTGCGTAATATATCCATTGCCAGTTCCAGCCCGGCAACCGTATTGGTATGATAGGGCCCTACCTGCAAATAGGGAAGGTCTTTTACTTCAATGGTCCAGGCGTCATTACCAAACACCACTATATCCAATGTGTCTTTTGGATATTTTGTTTTGATCAATTCACTAAGGGCCATCGCTACTTTTTTCGCCGGCGTAATGCGATCTTCTCCATATAGAATCATGGAATGCGAAATATCAATCATGAGTACAGTAGATGTTTGCGCCTTAAAATCTGTCTCTCTTATTTCCAGGTCGTCTTCATACATTTTAAAGCTATCAATACCATGATTGATCTGGGCATTGCGGATGCTGTTGGTAAAATCAATTTGCTCCATGGTATCCCCAAACTGGAAAGGCCTGGTTTCAGGATTGATCTCATCGCCGCCGCCTGGTTTGAATGTATGATGATTTCCCTGCCTTGTTTTTTTAAGTTTGCCAAAAATTTCTTCCAGACTTTTTTTACGGATCCCCTGTTCGGTTTTCGGAGAAATCTTTATGGAACCATCCTGTGCATCTTCCTTGATATAACCTTTATTCTTCAGGTCTTCTAAAAAATCGCCCATGCCATAATCATCATCGGTCAGTTTATATTCCTTGTCCAGTTCATTCATCCACTGCATGGCTTCATTAAAGTCGCCGCTGGTATAAGTAAGTAATTGTAAAAAAATATCCAGCAACTGCTCAAATTTCGATTGGGCATTATCTGCAGGATTATATTTTGAGAAGTTAAAACCGAGCATGGGTGGCGTTTTAGGTGGTGAAGATTTTTAAACAGGATGGAGACGCTAAATTCGGGATCCTTGATACTGGATGCTGGCAGAGATCTGCCGGGTTGAAAGCTTTTGCATCTTCTCATCTGCTTCCAGTATCTAGTATCGAGGATCGGCATCCGGCAAACCGGTGTTTAAACATGTAATTTACGAAACAATTATTCCTTTTGGTTGTCTTCGGTTGTTAAATAAAAAAGCCTGCATTATTTGCAGGCTTTTTATAAAACAAATTATGGTCGTTTGGGCGTATCTGAAGGAGGCAGCGTTTGAATAGTTGTGGGGCTGGTTTCCGGGTTTATAGGAGGTTTATTAAACTCAGCTTCCAATCTCATTACATTACCCAACAACTGTTCATTCCGCTCTTCTTCCACACTTAACTGGTATCGCTTATTATCATTTAAACTTTCATAATAAGCTTTTTGCTGGGTAATATCTTTCTTTAACGCTGATATTACTTTTTTAGCTAAAGTAGTGTCATCCGAAAGAAATGCAGCCACGGCAAACTGGTAAGCAAACACATTATGTTGTTGGTTGCGGCTTGCCATACCGTAAGGCAGATTTGATTCCAGCATCATTTTATCTGCTTTATTAAGCATTTGCCTGGCTTCTTCTTTGCGGCCTGATGCAGCAAAATTTTGCCCTGCTTGTGCATACGCCAGGCGGATAGAATTTAAATGGCGCCTGTTTTCTTCATCAAAATATACCCCGTTGATATTTGCACTTCCAAAAGCAAACTTATTCATTAGTTTGTCCTTTATCCAATCCTGGTTTACTTCGCTGTTGGCCACCGGAACGAGGCGATAGGTAAGCCCATCCTGGCGCAGGTAACCATCAAAACCTAAACTCACTTGCGGTGAAGTGAAATAGATAGGGCGCTTCCACTTATTGGCAGCAATGATATTAAGAATAGCTGCGTCATTTTTATACAATACTCCTTTTGGAATTTCAAAATTAACAGCCGCTACAACAGAATCATTTGCATTTACCGTACCATTTTGTTTTACAAAATTTATATCAACCGGAAGGCTTACTTTTTTACTCGGGTACACATTGAGTGAACTTCCGTCACGACCCGTTTCCATTTTTAAAGGATCATCACTGCCCGCCCAGTCTTTCATCATCGTATACAAATCCATAAACTGGTTTGGATCCACACCTGGTTTAGGCGCATTGTAAAGAATATCCCTGGTTGATCCTTCAATTTGTGCGGCCGTCCATAATGGGTCAATAGGATCACTTTCATTCAATTTATACCTCAGCTGGTTAATGTACCAGTCTGTACCCAACAGGCTGCTATTAATAACGCGTATATCCGGCCTTACACCTTCTACTTCCTGCGCATACCATAATGGATAGGTATCATTATCACCAAATGAAATCAGGATAGCATTAGGAGCACAACTTTCCAGGTAATCTCTTGCAAGATCGCCGGCCAGTCTTTTCTTACTCCTGTCGTGATCATCCCAGCCCTCTTTAGCCATAATAAAAGGAACCAGCAAAAGGCAAACAGCTCCTGCAATAAAACCAGCAGTTTTAAGATTTTTAGTGGCAGCATTTATTAGCTCCCTTACATACAGTACGCCCAGCCCTATCCAAAAAGCAAAAGCATAAAACGAACCCACAAAAGCATAATCCCTTTCACGTGGCTGGTTACCCGCCTGGTTAAGGTATAAAACAATGGCAAGACCGGTGAAGAAGAAGAGCAGTCCAATCACTATTGCATCCCTGCCATCTTTTTTAACCTGGTAAAATATACCCAGCAAGCCCAGTATAAAAGGCAGGGCATAATAGCTGTTATTTGCTTTGTTATTTTTAAGTGTATCAGGTAGCCTGTCCTGGTCACCCAGCCGTATAGCATCAAAGAATCCAATACCTGTTTTCCAGTTACCATCTCTTACATTGCCCATGTGTACACCTTGTACATCATTTTGTTTACCGGCAAAATTCCACATAAAGTATCTCCAGTACATCCAGTTTACCTGGTAACTGAAAAAGAATTTAAAGTTTTCGCCTACCGTAGGTTTTCTTTCCCAGTTTCCTTCCTGGTCTTTGCCGATACCTGCCCAGGAAGCGTAATAATCTGCATGTCCCTGGTCATTACTCTGATCCCACATGCGGGGGAAAAAATGTTTATCAGCAGCGTTGTATACATAAGAAACCTTGCGGCCGTTCTTTTCATATTTGCCGTTCGATTTTATATAAGTTTCTTTTGAATCAACCTCCTGAATATCTGCTGTAAAATCCTGGCCGTACAAAATAGGCCAGTCTCCATATTGTTCACGACCCAGGTAACCAACAAGGTTAACAGGGTTATCTACATTAAACATATCTACAGACGTGTCTGCGCTGCTGCGGATCATGGTAGTTAAATAAGTAGAGTATCCTACAAGCATAAAAGTAAAACTCCAGAGGCCGAGCTTTAAAAAATTCCAGTTGTTCTTTTTGGCAATGCGAAGTCCAAAGAAGATAATAGCAGCCATGAGTACGAAGAAAAAAGCAAAGCCAGCAAAGAAAGGCAGGCCAAGGCTGTTCACAAAAAAGATATCCATATTGCCTGCGCCCTGTATGGTCCATTGGATCACGGCTTTTTGAATAAGCCCGGTTATTACACAGCCAATAAGAAATGCCCAAAAGGTTCCCCAGTTGGTAGGCTTATGTTTGCGGTAATAATAAATCACCACTATGGCAGGAATGGTCAATATATTCAATAAATGGACACCAATAGAAAGCCCCATCAGGTAAAAGATAAGGATGATCCATTTGTCGGCCCGGGTAAAATTACCTTTAATACCTTGTTCCTGTTCTTCTTCCACGGCCTGGTCCCATTTAAGCATAGCCCAAAAAACCAGTGCAGTAAAAAAGGATGACAGCGCGTATACCTCACCTTCTACCGCACTATACCAAAATGAATCAGAAAAAGTATAAGCCAAAGCGCCCACAACACCCGCAGCCATAATACCAATGATATCTGCATTGCTTAATTCGGGGTTATCTTTTCTTACAATTTTACGGGCAAAATGTGTAATGCTCCAGAATAAAAATAAAATGGTAAAGCCGCTGGCCAAAGCACTCATCAGGTTACCGCCGGTTGCTGCGTCTGCCGGGCCAAAAGGTATCATGAATATGCGGGCAATCAAAACAAAAAGCGGTGCACCGGGTGGATGCGGAATTTGCAGTTTATAGGCACTGGAAAGAAACTCGCCGCAATCCCAAAGGCTGCCGGTAGCTTCCATAGTCATTATATACACTCCGCAGGCTATAAGGCATATAGCCCAGCCAGTAATGTTGTTAATTCTTTTAAAACTCATACGATGTTAGTTATAAGTGGGCAAATATAATGATGTTTGCCCTTGAGCTTTCATATACAGCACATTTTTACAATTTTTTCGGTAATTATTTGTACAATATATCTGATCGTATTCCGTTAATGGCTGCATCTCTATTACTACAAATTTACAACGAATGAAATTTTTCTACATATATCTTACCATCTTCTTATTTGGTTTCTCTGCGCAGTCGCAACGAATTTATGTTACCGAACAAGGATCCGGCAATTTTGACGGCAGTAGTTGGGGCAATTCGTGGAGCAGCAGCATTTTTGCTGATACGATCTATTCCGTGCAGGCTGGGGCGGAGGTATGGGTAGCCAAAGGAATTTACAGGGCATCTAAAAACCAATACGGTAATTTCCCGCAGGGTACAGATCCTGTAATGATACATCTTCAGACTACCTTTAAAATTAATTCAGGAGTTAAATTCAGGGGTGGATTTGCCGGAGATGAAATTGATATCAGGGATAGGGTAGATTCTTTAATGTTTGGGAGCAATCAAACCTTTCTCAACGCTTTTCTACCTCCTCCTTACACTGCTTATGGGGATGGATCTTATCAATTGATAACAGTTGAGAATGCAAATGATTCAACCCTTATTGAAGGATTTTATTTAGCCCATGCATCTTTTTCCTCGGTTAACATAACAGCGGATGGAAATAATAGTTCCAACCCGGTGATAAGAAAATGTTATTTCGGTACAAACTGGAATTCTTCCCAGGCAACAATCAATATCTCCGGCACTAGTTCGCAGGAAATTTCTCCTAAAATATATGATTGCTATTTTGTGGAAACTTGGGCGTCAAGGGCAGGAGGGGTGTATGCTGAGGGTAATTGCAGGCCCGTAATTGCCAACACAGTTTTTGCAAGATGTAAAGGTGGCTTCTACGATGGTGGTGCAGCTATTCTTTTGAGGAATGGCCAAGGTGCTGATATCATCAATTGTACCTTTTTTGAAAATGAAACGGAAAGCTATCCATTACCGGGTCTTGGCAAGGGAGCTATTACAACTGAAAATGTACTGAATTTAGTGAATATTGTGAACTGTATTTTTAAAGGCAATCGTATAGGATTAGATCCCGGGCTCATTGGTAACACATATGCAATTGGGGGTAATTATTTCATGCTTATTAACTCTAATTTTGAGCCACAAGATGCAACCATGTCTACTGCCCCTTTATATGTGGAAAATTCCTTTGGAACAATACCTGATTTCAAAAATATTTTTAACATAAGAGGCATAGACAATATTTTCTTTACTGCTGATGACGGTTTATCTCTTAACGATGCTTCTCCCAACATCAATACAGGTGTTAACAGTTTAGTGCCTGGTTTTATAACTACCGATATCTTAAGGAATAAAAGAGTACAAGGTTGCAGGATTGATATCGGAGCATTTGAATATGTCAACAATGCTGAGATCCAGGGCACTCTGCCGGCTTCGCCGGCACAATTCTGTACGCAGTATCCAATACCTGAAAATGGTACTTCATACATTGATTCCGCTACCTGCGCAATTATTGCAACTGTTTTGCCATCCGGATCGAATCCTGTCACAGGCATACTAAGGGTTTGCGTAAACAGGTGGCCAGTAGTGCCCATCATAGATGGCATACCTTATGTACAGCGCCTATACGATTTTGAGCCTTCCCTGAATCCTGAAACGGCCACTTCTACCATAACACTTTATTACACACAAGAAGAGTTCGATAATTACAATATTGCCGCATCGGGGTTTCCTAAATTGCCAACCTCAGCAATAGATGCTGCGGGAATTGCCAACATTGTAGTGGAGCAGCAACATGGCTTTAGCCTAACCGGTTTTCCCGGAACTTATAACAGTACATCTGTAACGATCAATCCAAATGATTCCGCTATTATTTGGAATGCCACGGCAAACAGGTGGGAAATCATTATTGACGTGGATGGCTTCTCAGGATTCTTTCTAAAATCTCAGCTGGCTGTTTTGCCGGTAACATTATTGCAATTTTCTGCCAACAAAACTGCCTCGGAAGTAATACTAAACTGGAAAACGGCTCAGGAATTAAATACTTCCCATTTTATTGTTGAAAAAAGCCTGGATGCCATCAATTTTCAATATCTGGACAAAGTGCCCGCCAACAATAATATAACTGGTGCAATCTATAATTTTAAAGATGCGAACCCTGCCCCAGGTTTAAATTTCTACAGGTTAGTAATCACAGACTATAACAACAGCAGGAAATTTTCTGATGTGCTCGCCGTGAACATGACAAATATCCAAGCAGCTTTTTATGTTACATTACAACGCCAAAACAAAACTGCAACGATTTATTTAAACAATCCCGAAAAGGGTGCGGTAACACTGGAAATATTTGATATAAATGGAAGCTTGTTGAATAAACAGGTAGTTGGCAGGAAAGAAACGACCGCATTCTCCGGCAATTTAAATATATCCAATAACCAAACTGGTATTTATATTTTGCGCTGCAGTGTTGGAAATAAAATTATAGGCAATCGAAAACTATTGATCTGCCAGAATTAGCAGAACAGGCTAACTTTGCCTGCAAATGAAAAAAGCTTTCTGGCAATTACATATCGCCGTATTCCTGGCAGGCTTTACGGCCATATTGGGCAAATTAATAAGGCTTAACGAAGGAATGCTGGTTTGGTGGCGCATCCTGCTCACTATAATGGTATTGGCTGGCTGGTTATATTTTACCAGCCAAATGGAAAAGATCAGTGTGCGGTCTTTTATTAAAATTGCTTCGGTTGGGTTCATTATAGCCTTACACTGGATCCTTTTTTATGGCAGTATTAAATATTCCACCATTTCCGTGGCCCTGGTTTGTTTTTCGGCCACTGGTTTTTTCACAGCTGTGCTTGAACCCATTATTTTGAGGAAGCGGGTTGCATGGATAGAACTGTTGCTGGGGCTTTTGTCTATTGCAGGGTTATATATCATTTTTGATTTTCATCCCCAGTATAAAACCGGTATTATTTTCGGGTTATTATCTGCTGTTGGAAGTGCCTTGTTTCCCATTTTCAATAAGCAATTGTTGGTGGATTTTAAACCCACCACGCTTACTTTGTATGAACTAAGCGGCGGATTGCTTTTGCTTACGTTGATACTGCCGTTGTACCACCAATTTTTTCCTGCTGCCTATTACCTGCCTACGCCGGAGGATTGGATATGGTTACTGATACTGGCTGTATTTTGTACTGTATTATTATTTCTATTACAACTGAATGCATTAAAAAAGATTTCTGCCTTTACTTCCAACCTCACTTTTAATTTAGAACCCGTGTATGGTATTTTGATGGCATTTTTATTTTTTAATGAAAGTAAGATGCTACATAAGGAATTTTTTTTCGGGCTGGCCTTGATCGTACTGGCAGTGGTGCTGCAAATGTTCATAGTATACAACCAGGCAAAGAAAAAGAAACCAATGGTTATCACATAAAAAAACTGCCGCAACAAGCGACAGTTTGTAATAGTATTTGTGAAAATTTGCATGATCTTATTTATCCGTGAATCTATCCCTACTTCAATTTTTTCTGCAGGTCTTCATTCATTTTTACATAATCATTATTGCCTGCTTCTTTGGCCAGTGTCCAGGAAGTTTTAGAACTTTCCAAAGCAGCTGCTTTGTTGCCCAATGATTGCTCAATTTTAGCTTTGTATATCCAAACCCAAAATGCTTTGGCATTATCTTTTGTGGCTGCTGTAGCATATTCCAACGCTTTTGCAGGGTTGTTATCATATTCATAGTAGAATTGCGCAGCTGCCCAGTTTGGTTTTTTCTCTGCCTTAAGCGCTTCCATTAATTGGGCACGCATGCGTTCTTTAATGGTGGCTGTAAAAGGTATGGAAACCGCTGTGTTTTCCCACATAATATCCAGTGAACAGGTTTCTGGTTTAACATCAGAAAACTGCATAGTGAAGTTTTCTACTTTACTTTTAGCGGCTGTAGCTTTTACAGTAAAACGCAAAACATCTTCCGACTTTTTATATCCATCAACACCCCAGTTGGAGAGGCCTTTGTTCAGGATCACTTCCCAGCTGTTTTTGCCAGGGATTGTGTACAGTACATAAGAACCCGTATCTACTCTTTTGCCCTGTATTTCTACTGCATCCGTGAATTTTATTAGGGTTGCGGCATTGGCCCCGGTGCGCCATAAGGAATCAAAAGGAACAAGGTCGCCAAATACCTTGCGGCCTTTGGCTGCAGGTCTGCTGTACTTTACTTCAATGGTTCCTAAAGCAAAATCCTGCTTAATGGTTTGCGTGGGAGAAGGTGCAGGCATTTTTACCTGTGCAGTAATTCCGGCAGCAGCGAAGCAGCATATTAAAGCAATCGCTATTTTTTTCATTCTTTTATTTTTTGGTGAGTAATCTAAAACGTTTATTGAAAATATACTTTTACGGTCTGGTAAAACAACCGGTTATTCATAGAGGCTATCTGCGGGTTATGCAATTGCGTTTCAGAATATCCCTGCAAACCCAGTAAGCCTGCTGCATTACCCTTATTAAGGGAGATCTCTAAATAACCTGCCGAATTAAAATGCGCCAGTTTTTCTCCGTCCGGAACATCTGCATAGGTTTCACTTATTTTATCGATCACTTCATCCCTTTTAAAAACGATCGAAAATTTTCTTCCCTTGCGTTGTTCTTCAAACTCATCTTTATGAATATTGATGACAACATTTTCAAAATTATCAATAAAGATGATCTGGCCTTCTATCCAATCCTGTCCAAGCATGGCCCTTAACGGATTTTTTACTCTTATAGAAACGGACGCATCACCTACAGTTTCAATTTTTTTCCCCATTGTGATTGCATTGATGGCTTTGGCAAAAATACCAATGCAATACAAGGTATTTTTAGTGGCTGTCTTATCCATTTCCAATGCCACCACCTTTTGCGGGGTTTCTTCAAGTATCATGGTAATGAGCCCATTGTCTGCACATCCAATAAACTGACCGTCATGTTCTATTAATAAAAGATGATCTGGTTTTTCATCAAATAAATTTACCAATACCAGGTGAAAACTTCCTTTGGGGAAGTTACGGATGGCGTTCCGGCATATATAAGCGGCCTGTGGGTAATTAAATGGGGAGAGCAGGTGGGTGATGTCAGCAATATTAAAATCAGGATTTTCCTGTAGTAACTGCCCTTTTATAGCGCCCGGCATAAAATCCTGCATACCTATGTCGCTTGTAAGAGTTACTATCGGCATCTTTAATTGTGTGTTGACCAGGAAATTATTTCCCTTTATTTTAATTGATTACTTGACCAGCTGGCCATTTTTGAAGAAAAATTTCCTGGTAAGTTTATCTGCCCAGGAAGGGAAAAATTTATTGAAAAATACGGTTTGCTTTCCCCTAAAGGTAAGTACCAGGGTTCTTTTCTTTTTTTCGACAGCACGAACTATATGTTCCGCACATTCTTCCGCACTCATTAACGAAGATTCGTTCAGGGGACTTTCTCCCTGTACTTCCGACTTTGCATTTAAAGCGGCGTTGCGGATATTGCTGCGGGTAAAACCTGGGCATACCCACATTACATTTACCCCATCTTCCATTAATTCTGTTCTCACAGCTTCCAGCCATCCATTAAGCGCAAATTTGCTGGCGCTGTAACCGCTACGACCGGGAAGTCCCCTGTAACCTGCTATGGAGGATACGCCCACTATGGTTCCTTTTCTTTCAACAATAGAAGGCAGGGCAAGTTTTGTACAATATACGGTTCCGAAATAATTGATGTCCATTACTTTTTTAAATACATCCAGTTCTGCATCCTTCAAAAGGGAGCGCATTGAAATACCTGCGTTGTTGATGAGGATATCAATACCGCCAAACTGTTTAATAGTAGAATCTATGAACATTTTGCAATCATTGAAGTTGCTTACATCTGCTACCACGCAATGAAGGGGACTGGTGGAGTGGCGCAGCTGGAGATCATAGAGTTTATCCTGGTTACGGGCACAGGTAGCCACTTTGGCTCCCATAGGCAAGAGTAATTCTATGAGTGCTTTCCCAATACCATCGCTACCACCTGTGATAGCTACCGTTTTATTTTGAAAGAATTGACTCATGAATAATTATTTAAAGCAAAAATAGGTGCAATATCTTGCTGTTAAAAACTATTTAGGAAAAAATAGGAGGAGATAAATTTTAAAAATCTTTTTCAAAAAAATTTGCTGCAAAGTGTTTTTACCTTATTTTTGCACTCCCTTCGAAAAAGGGATAGTAAAATAGCAGGGAATCACTGATTCTTAGCCATTTAACTAAGATTCTGTAGCTCAGTTGGTAGAGCAATACACTTTTAATGTATGGGTCCTGGGTTCGAGTCCCAGCGGGATCACAAAGCCACATCATAACGATGCGGCTTTTTTGGTTTATGCGATTCATGTACATTTTATTTTCAGAGAAGCTACACAAATATTGTGTTGGCGCTTGTGACGATCTGGACAGGCGATTGTATGAACATAATTCGGGCACTCGAAGTTCACTTCACGGGGGAACTCCGTGGGAAGATGGAGAGCCATTGCAGGCAAGGAATCCAGTTATCCGCTACAGGTAAGAAGCAGTAGCTGGCTATATGATATAAGGATAGAAAAAAGTAATAGCCAATTTTTGCCATCCATGCCTGTTAAGGATGCAACCTGCCTCATTTATTTGTTTGCCGGGGAAATTACAGTGAATGAAAGTGTCAACTTAAAGAGGGGCGAAAGTGTACTTGTGGAAAATGAAACTATTGAGTTGTCTGCGCTACAAACCAGCGACGCGTTACTTTTTATTACTGATAAAAACAGCACTTATTCTAAAGGTGGGATGTATAGTGGAAATGTAACATAGAATAAGTAATAAGCTTAATCTTCTTTAACCAACAGACTAACTTTATACTTTGTCGTAATGGATATTTAAACGCTTTAAATAATGGTCAATTGTAACGTAACTATTTAGTCTTTTAGCAAAAAATCTTATCCGGTATTTTTGAAAACGAATGTTAATGATACCAAACCAATTTTCCTGTTTACTGCAATTTTGACCTAATTGCAAACAAAAAGATTGATACGTGACAACTAATTATCCAAAATCATCTTTTTTTATACTTGAAGCTTTGGCTCCGTTTGTAATCAAAGTCTGTTGGATACTTTTGGTAAAACCGGAGGTGCCGACCACGAAATAATTGTAGTCTAAAAAATTCTGTAATTCGTTTTTTAATAGATTCCCATTAATGCGACTTTGTGTTTCTGTATATACGGGAATATATTTAAAATTGGTAAGGCTTATATTTTGAAATAAAATATGATATGCCGCCGAAACTTCATTTCGGTTTGAATAAAAAAGAAATACCTCTCCCTGGTGGCTTCTTTTTTTAAGTTCTTTAATTAATGATACAACGGGTGTAATTCCAATACCGCCTGCTATAAAAACAATATTTTCGTTTTGGTCATTTAACATAAAGCTACCCATAGGTCCATAAATCGTGACCCTATCTCCGATAGCCATTTCAGAACAACTTTTACTGAAGCTGCTTGCGCTTAACCTCATTGCAAATCGCAAAACATTTTCATCAGGATGAGATAAAATGGATAATGATCTAAATGGCAAATCAAGATAATTTGTCTTCGGATTGTTCAAACTCAAAACTACATATTGACCAGGGCTGAAATGAAATCCTTTTGGTTTTTCAAAAACTATTTCAATAGTGTTTTCTGCAACAATTCTTTTTTCTAAAAATGCAACGATGCGCTCATCTTTAATTTCATCAATTTGTTCAATCTCGTGTTTCGATTTGAGGCTTTTTCGCACTTCATTAGCACATAAAAAACCGCTTACAATGGCACCGGTAAAACCACCTCCGGGAAATGTCCAGGCTGAAGCAAAATACAGATTCTTAACCGGCGATTGCATGGGCAACCTTTTCATACCAGATTGATCTGGCGTTTGAGCATAGCCATAAGGCGCTCCGTTGGGGTTTGAAGTATATCGTTGAATAGTTTTAGCTGTTCCAACTTCGTAATACTCTATCTGTTCTTCAATGCCAGGGATGATTTTTTCCAAACGCTTAAAAAAGATTTGGGCTACTTCTTCTTTTTTATTCCGGTAAGTTTCAACATCCAGGTTTTCCCATTCAGCTAAATAATCTGCGGCACAAATCACCCCGAAGCTTTTACCTTCTGGTGTTAAACCGGAATCGATTTGACTGTAATCAACAAATATGAAAGTTTTATTTTCCCACCTACCCTTGTTATTTGATTTTATATCTTTTAAAGATTGAACATCATCTCCATTCACAAAAGTTGAATAATGTGCATTACCCAACTCTTTAACTGCTTTTTTAAATCCAATATAAATAGAGATCAATGAACAGGATGGTTGCAGGTGGGCTGTCTTCTTTTCCAATATTTCTCTAAATGGTGAAGGAAGCATATTAGCTACAAGCGGCACAGCAGCATTTGCAATAACAACATCGGCGTAAATTTCAGTTGCAGAAAGAGATAAATCAAAGGCATCTTTAAATATCACTCCTACAACCTTGCCTTCTTTTACAATGATTTGCTCTACCTTCTTGCCCAATAATACTTGACCGTTATTATCATTAATAACTTTAGCCAAATAATCTGAAAGTTTTTGCGAACCTCCCTTTATAAAATGTCCTCCACCGCCTATATAACTGGCCTGGGCCATTGAAAAATAAAGGAGCGACATACTATATGGATCATCATGAAAGTAGAGTAAATTTCCCTGGAGTATCAGCTTCAGATCCTCATTTTGTATGTGTTTATCCATCCAATCGCCAAGGTTATTTTTTGATGCTTTGACTATATTGGGAAATAATAAAGGCAGTATAGGATAAAGCAGCGCCGTCTTCCATTTACTGGTAGGAAACCCGGCAATTTCTTCCAGGGCACCATTCATGAGTTTGAATAATTTATTGATGCCGGCTTTATCCGCTGGATATTTTTTGGACAAAGTTTTAAATGCATGCTCAGTTCCGTGCGGAAACACAAAATCTACCCTCCTTGTAACAAATCGAAATAATTCGGGCACTTGCTCAAATTGAATGTTTTTATTAACTTCCAGAAAATCAAAAATCTTGACTTTAGAATCTTTTTCAAATAGTCCGTCCATTTCATGAAGCCCCACCTCCATTACAAAATCCTTTCTTTTAAATGCCGTTGCACAACCACCCGGAATATAGTGTTGTTCAAGAAGTAAAACCTTTTTTCCAAACTTTGCCAGC
>JACMKX010000066.1 GCA_014379905.1 Ferruginibacter sp.
TGTTTATTACTAAACAAGCACCGAGAGGCGGTTTACAGCCTCCGCTTGCACAGCGACTGTGATAGACCTACTATCATCTTTCATACAGCATTCTTGTACCCATATCTTTCGGTACGCAATTCACGGCACACCCTGCGCCTGAGGGGGCATTACTAAGCAATAAGTTTAGTCAAGGATTTAAATGCACGATAAGCCTGAAGGTAAAAAAGCCCAAAAACCTATTTGAGGCTTGGTAAGCCATCGCAATATCAGCAGGCTCAACTAGAAAAAACTGTCTATCCCTTGCACTTTTAAGTTGGCTTCTTATCTCAGATGTAACATTAATGTAGCGACTTCCACTGCCTCCATTTGCTATAGAAAAGATTTGATCTCCAATTACCAGCTCTCTTGTTGGTGGCGGATGACTCAGGAATTCTCTACTTGTTGCCGGGATGTCAGTTACAAATTTGACCTTGAATTTACAGAAATCATGTATCGTGCCGGGCGCTCCAATCCATCCACCCGATATTCCCCAAGGTATAGCTTCCACAATTCTATTCTCACCTATGGGCGTGAAGTTGTCTGCCACGATAAATGCCCTCTCTAATCGCTCAGGATTTATCGTACTTAAGTCGAAACTAAACCGGCCAGAGACTACCGCCAAATTGAGCTTATTACAAGGAATGGGAGGAGCTCCACCTGCAAAAGTGGTTACAAAACCAGCTATGACACGCAGGTCATCTTCACTTGGACGAGTAACGGAAGTACCGAGCACGCTCCGATCAAGAGTTGGAAAAAGGCTACATGCTCCTGAACTTTGTTGGTGTTGAGAAAAGTGCGTTTGTCTAATCTGTGGCGTTACATGTTCGGTCTCGCATGAGTTAGGCAAGGATAAGAGCAGGCTTAAGTAAGCAGCATAGAAAAGTTTTTTCATGTTATAGTTTTTAGAAATGAAGATTTTCAATCTATTAGCCAACAACTCTGGTTGTTTAATGAACTAGTCGTAAAAAGTCGAGGGCAGGGGAACAATTTTTACCTGCGGCTTTTTAGAGGTTAAATCTTTGAATGACTGATCTGGAATAATGTCGGTAGGTGTTATCTTTTCTGTATTTAAGCTCGGTCCGATTGTGTCTCCGTCAATTTGTAAAACATAGCGTGGATTACCAATTCAAATGTTAACCATTTCAGCTCCAGAATTAAAAGAATGAATTGGATTGTTTTATTAACATTGAAGGTAAAGTTTATATTGGTGTAGGTGCTAAAGGTGAAGATATCGTGTATAACGGTTATATCACTTTAAATAAGGATGATGTAACTGACCTAATAAAGATATTAACTGACCTTGCAAATGAAATGGAATAAACAACAAGGTTATTTTCAACCTGTGAGTTATTTTCCTACCTATTATTGCCCTGAACTCAATTCACCTAATGATTGATGCAGCTAAAAGGATTAGTTCAAGTACTGAAAAGGTATAAGATATACTAAGGAATTAAAAAATGATGCACTTTTTGTTGCACCAACCACAAATAACAAAGGCTTCCAATTGAACGGAAGCTTTATTGCTACTATCTGCGGCCCCTCAGGGGACCGAATTCCTGACCTGCCCTTAAGTAAACATCAGAATGATTGCATAAATTTTTTTGGGTGAAGAGAAATTTATTTTGTTTTGTTGTCCGTATGTTTTGAATTCATGTATTCTGTAGGGGTTATATTAAACTGTTTTTGAAAACTCCTGGCAAAATTACTTTGCGAACTGAAGCCCACCATGTCTGCTATTTCATAAATCTTATGTTCACCCCGGGCAAGTAATTCAGCCGCTTTTTTAAGCCGGGTTATATTGATTACCTCCAGCGGTGTAAGCACAGAAATGGCTTTTATTTTTCTGTATAGTGTAATACGGCTCATATTCATAATGGTTGCCAGCTTTTCTACATCCATATCAGCATCTTCCATATTTTTACAAATCGCGTCATTCAGTGTTTCCAAAAAATGTTCATCCGCTTTTGTATGTGCCATGCTTTTGATGTGTATCAACGGCGAGCTAGCATAAAATTCACGGATGTTGTTGCGGTTGGCCAGCAGGCTGGCTATCTGTGCCAGCAGGTGTTCTTTTGAAAATGGTTTTTCAATGTATGCATCAGCCCCCAGCTCAAGCCCCTGCACTTTCGACTGAAGGGTATTTTTTGCGGTAAGCAGGATAACTGGGATATGTGAATACTCCACAGTTGATTTTATTATTTTACATAATTCAAATCCATCCATCACCGGCATCATTACATCGCTTACGATCAGTTGCACCGCTTCTGTTTCCAGCAATGCCAATGCTTCCTTTCCTTCTGCTGCTTTCAGTATTGCATACTTGTTTTTTAAAACCCTTTCCAGGAATTCCAGTATTTCTTCATTATCATCTACGAGTAATATCAGTGGTAGCATAACAGCTGGTTTATTTTAAAAGCGTTTAATTTTTTTTTGTATGTTATCCTTCGCTGGTTTTAGCGGCAGGCAAAGTACAAATACATTTATACCATCGGCCGGATTTTTAAGATATAACTTCCCTTTGTGCAACTGTGTTAAAGATTTTGCAAGTGCCAGCCCGATGCCGGTTCCCTGTTGCTTTGCAGCTTCTTTCATCCTGTAAAAAGGTTCAAATATTTTATCACCCATTTCAGCAGGGATGAGTAACCCGTCATTTTCAATTTCGATGGTAAAATACGGGCCGTTATTATCCGGTGGAATGAGCCGGACGGTTACCTTGGTTTGGGCATACTTTACGGCATTGTTAATCAGGTTGCTGAAAATCTTATTCAATGCTTCCTCATCGGCAAGTGCATATATTGTAGTGGAAGGAAGTTCCAGGTGGTACGCCAGTTTCTTTTTTTTAGCAAGCGGAGAAAAATTTTCATAATTTTCTTTTAGCAGTGCGGTGATATCCACTTTTAAAAAATCAATGCTGAACCCTTTAGTTTCTGTCTGCCTGAAGTCGAGTATTTGTGTAATGAGTGCAATCAGGCGGTTGGTGTTTCTTTCCATTGTAACCACATCTTCTTTTATGGACGGCACTTCCTCCACCTGCTCCAGCAAATTTTCTACCGGGCCTTTTATCAATGTAAGCGGTGTTCTTATTTCGTGTGCGATGTTGGTAAAAAAATCAATCTTGGCTTCATAAATTTCTTTCTCTTTTTTATCCTCCGAAATGATGTGATACGTTCGCAATAAATAATAACCAATGGCCAGGGAAATTATTGTATACACGATATAAGCCCAACGGGTTGCCCACCAGGGCGGTAAAATATGTATGGTCAGTTGTTTTTCCCCTTTGCCCCAGTTGCCATTGATGCCGGCCTTTACTTTAAAAATATATTTTCCAGGGGTAAGGTTGGTGAAATATATTTTCCGGTTTGGATTTATTTCTGTCCATTCATTGTCTATCCCCTGCATGGTGTACCTGTAAATGGTCATTTCAGGAGCAATAAAACTCGGTGCAGCAAAGTCTATGCTGATCGATGAACGGTCATAAGGCAATGCTATTTCATCTGTGTATAAAATGGATTGGCCTAAGATGGCGCTGTCAACCACAATGTCGAGTTCTTTGTTTTGCACCTGCAGGCCTGTAATGTAAACAGGCGGTACGGTGGTTGGTTGTAAAAAATTTCCCGGCACAAAGCGGATCATGCCTTTTACACTTCCAAAGTACAGTTGTCCTTCTTCATCTTTATAGCCGGAATTGTAATTAAACTGGTCATTCAATAATCCATTGTCCTTGGTATATATAATTACATTTCCATTTTCGGGGTTTAGGTTTACTAACCCTCTTGAAGTAGTTACCCATAAATTCTGCTGATTATCCTCCAGCACCTTAAAGATAAAATTACTTGGCAGCCCGTTTTGAATAGTGAAATGTTCGATTGTTTTTCTGTCCCTGGTTATTTTACACAAGCCGCCACCTTCCGTTGCAAGCCACAGGTTTTGCTTGCCATCTTCATAAATTGCGTTGATGGTGTTGTTGGTCAAACTGTTTTTATTGGCAGGGTCATTTTCAAAATGCCCCTTTTTTTTTGTTACGGGATTATAAAAATAAATGCCCCTGTCATGTGTACCTATCCAGATTGTTTTGTTGTAATCTTCCAGGAGGCAGGATATAAAGGTATGTGATGGCAAGCTGGCGGCGCTGTCGAACCCATTGGCCCTGCGGTCAAATTTAAATAAGGAATTGCTGGTGCCTGCATAAATTTCTCCTTCCCTGGATTGCAACAGGCACACAATAAAATTGCTTTTCAATTCTTTCTTGCCCGGACCGGCGGCATAATGTCTTTTTATTTTTTGGGTAGCAATATCCATCACATCCAGTCCGTGTTCAAAAGTGCCAATCCATAGTTCGTTGCCCGTTGCCAGCAAACCATGTATGTTGGTATAAGCAATGCTGTTATTTTCGCCGGTAGGCTTAAATTGTGTTATCGCACCTGTTGCCGGGTTTAATTTGTTCAACCCCGCGTCTTCTGTTCCTATCCATAAATTGCCCGAACGGTCTTTGCAAATTTCCCTTACCACGCTGCCGCTGATAGCGTTTGCAGAATTATCCGGAAAATATTTTTGGAACACCGCATATTGTTTTGAATAATAATTGACGCCGCCAAAGTAGGTGCCAGCCCACATGCCGCCTTCCATATCCATGCAAAGGGTATATACCGCATTGTCTGACAGGGAATAGGGATCCAGTAAATTTTTTTTAAGGTTAATAAATTTTTTTGTGCTGGTATTAAAAATAAAAATACCTGATTCTGTGGCAAGCCAAAATTCATTGTCCGAATATTTTTTGATGTCATGCACATACACCGTGGTTTTATCCGGGTTTAATGTAAGCAGATCGGTATAAGCGGATGTGGCAATATCAAATCGCTTTAAACCCTGGTTGGTGGTGCCGGCAAAGATTGCCCCTTTTCCTGCCGGATATATTTTTAGTATCGCGTAGGAAGAAGTTTTTGGCGAATGTGAAAAAAGATTAAAACTTTTGAAGGTTTCAGTGGCTTCATCAAACCGCTTTAAAAGGCCGTTGGGGGTAGAGGCCCACATATCACCTTCCTCCGATAGACAAAGCGAACTGGCCTCAAAATAGGTGGAGGGTGCAAATACCCGTATCGTCTTTGTTTTAAAATTATAGCGGCAAACGGTAAGCCTTGATATAAACCAGAGTTGCCCTTGTTGATCCATTTGTATGGCATTGATTTCAGGGAATGAATCTATAAACCTCACCATGCGTTCTTTCTGCCGGTCGAAAATGTATAAGCCTTTTTGACAACCCACCCACAACGTGTTTTTTTTATCCACCATCAGGCAGCCAATCAAATTGGTTTCTAATGTACGGCCATCATCATTCATATTGAACACTTTGAAATGATAGCCGTCAAAACGGTTTACACCATCCTTGGTGCCAAACCAAAGAAAACCGCTGCTGTCCTGTATGCTGCAATATACTGTGTTGTTGGACAGGCCGCTTTCCACCGTGTAATTCCTGAAAAAATAAGATTGTGCTGTTGATTTAACAGAACAAAATAACAGCAAGCCGGTTATTGGTATAAACAGGATGATATGTAATTTATTTTTCAAACAGTAGAACGAAGTTGAAGCATGTTTGTTATAGAAAGCAGGTAGATCCCACAAGTAAATATCAAAAAAAATTAAGCAATCTGTCAAAAAAATAAAATGAAACAATTTGTAAAAATTATGATACGCAGGGAATGCCTGTTTAAAAAGATTAGGATTTATTTTACAGTGTAATTTACAAACGGCTTTAATAAGCCGGTAAATTATAAAAACGATTGTAATACATTCTAACAGGCTAATTTTTGCTGTATGATTCGCTCCCGTAAATTAGTAATGTGGTTCCTCAATTCCTGCAGGCAGGTTCCTTCCAAAACATTAATTTTCACTCTTTTAATATTTTATTTTCCTTCCCTGGCTGCTGTTCCTGCAGATGGCAACTGCGGCATTGCTGTTGAATATGGAGGCTGGCCAATATTGCTAATATAATAGTCACCTAAAAAACTTCCTTTCAAACTTTTATATAAATGACCATAACTGCACATTTCAAAACTAAAAACTGCATACAATGAAACAAAAAGAACGGTTGCTTAAATTGTTAACTTTTACCGCTGTGGCCATGCTGCTTTGTTCAAATATTTTTGCGCAGCAGGCTATTAACGGCACACTAAAATCGCCCGCTGGCGAACCGCTTTCCGGCGCCACGATTACCGTTAAGGGAACAACAAAATTTGTGGTGGCAGATCCAAAAGGCGTCTTCAGTATTGATGCACCCGCCGGGAGCACACTTGTTATCAGCGCCATTGGTTATAAAACAAAGGAAATTACATCTTCGGGCACAGCAATCAATGAGATACTTGATCTTACAGAAGGATCATTGAATGAAGTTGTGGTGATCGGTTATCAAACTGTAAGAAAGAAAGATTTAACGGGTGCGGTAGGCCTTATTAACCCTTCTACGGCTAACCGGAATATTTCCAATACCCTGGCCGAAAGTATCCAGGGCCTTACACCGGGTGTTACCGTTAGAAATACCGGCGCACCAGGTGGTGCTGCTAAGATTGATATCCGCGGTGCAGGCACGTTTGGCCCAAATAATCCCCTTTATATCATTGATGGAATGTACAGCGATGCTACCCCCGATTTTAATCCCCAGGATATAGAGTCTATCCAGATATTAAAAGATGCATCTGCTGCCGCCATCTACGGAAGTCGTGCCGCTAATGGTGTTATTATTGTCACTACCAAAAAAGGAAGGAAAGGGCCAATGGTTGTTAATGGCAGCATTAAAAGTGGCATTCAAACGGTTAGCAATCAATACGATATGATGAATACGGCTGAATACAAAACGCTGGCCACCAGTCTTTACCAGGCCGGCGGACTACCGGTACCTACATCACTTACAACTGAGTTTAACCCCGCAATTGATACCGACTGGCAGGATGAATTTCTGCGCAGGGGGGCTATTGGCGAGTACAA
>JACMKX010000067.1 GCA_014379905.1 Ferruginibacter sp.
ACCCGGTTCGCTGGGTATGAGTTTGATGGCAGGGTTAAGTGAAGACCTGGACGGAAGCTTTGCAATGGAAAATAATAACGGTACTACAATAAAAATATCATTTATACACGACCTGGCTATTAAACAGCCGCACATACCAGCCTCATCATTAATTACCAATAATCAAGCTTAAGTAAGTGAACAAAAAAGTACTGATAGTAGAAGACCAGTTTGTAGAAGCCAATGACCTCCAGCTCATGCTTATAAAAGCAGGTTATGAAGTTTGTGGTATTGCACGTTCGGTTGCCATTGCCCAGGAAATGATCAAAAAAGAAAAGCCCGGACTTGTGTTGCTTGATATTTTTTTGAAGGGAAAGCTTACCGGTATTGACCTCGCCAGGCAATTAAGAGAAGACAATATTGCTTTTATATATCTTTCTGCAAACTCAAACGAAGAAATACTGGCTGCTGCTAAAACAACTGAACCTTATGGTTTTATTGTAAAACCATTCCGTGAAAAAGACCTGTTGGTTACATTGGAAATTGCACAGTACCGTCATGAACACAGTCGCGAAACAAAATACAGGAGAGAAGCGGAATTGCTTCACCAACTGGAGAAAACAATTACTTCAAATGCAGGGTGGAAAGAAAAACTATTGCAAACAGGAAGGGTCATTCAGCAGGATATTCCATTTGACTTCCTGGCAATAGGCTTCGATGATCCGGGCAGGCTTCCGGGTAACGCCACCTGTTTTTTAAGAATTGGTTTTGATGAGTACCAAACGATAGGTGTGAATGAACTATTGACGATTGCCGGCATTACTATGAATGAATTAATGGCAATTCCTGCTGACCTGGTCAAAGAAACCAATGCTGTTTTTTTTAACAATGCAGCTTTTGATATGATCACACAGAAGCCATCGTTAAAAAAACTATTCAAAAAAACATTTCATTCCAGGTCCCTGCTGACACTCCCATTGCTCCTGGCAAACGGAGCGTCATGTAGTTTTTGTTTTTTTAGCCGACGCCCCGATGCATACACCCAGGAACATATTGCAGCAATTCAGCATTTGCAACAAACCCTTACCAAAAGTATTCAGCAAATATTTACCACGGAACATACAATTGGCAATGAAAAAACTTTAATAACACAAAGCATAAAACTAACAGAAGAAAAGGCGCAAGCGGGTACTCCCGTGTTCGAAGGGATTATTGGCAGCAGTCATTTATTGCTTAATGTATTTGATCAAATAACACAGGTAGCGCCTTTTGATACCGCCGTGTTGATATTGGGAGAAAGCGGTACCGGTAAAGAAAGGATCGCGGAATGCATACATAATCTTTCACCGCGTAAAGGGAAGCCACTGGTAAAATTAAATTGTGCAACTTTGCCCGCCACTTTAATCGAATCTGAATTATTTGGTCATGAAAAAGGATCATTTACAGGTGCCATTGATAAAAGAACTGGCAAGTTTGAGCAGGCAAATGGAGGAACAATTTTTTTAGATGAGATCGGTGAAATGCCCGTTGACCTGCAGGTTAAACTTTTACGTGTGCTCCAGGAGAAAGAAATAGAACCTATTGGCAGCAGATCCACCATTAAGATCAATGTTCGCATAATAGCCGCCACTAACAGGAATTTAGAAAAAGAAGTGGCCGAGGGTCGCTTCCGGCTTGATCTTTATTACCGGCTAAATGTATTTCCAATTGAACTACCGCCGCTGCGTGAACGAACTGAAGATATTCCTTTGCTTGCTCATCATTTTATAAACCATTATAACCGCAAAGCAGGAAAAAAAATTACAGGGATGTCGGATAAAGTGCTGAAAAATATGGCAACTTATCACTGGCCTGGAAATATCCGTGAGCTTGAAAATTTAATTGAACGAGCTGTACTACTTACAAAAGGAACAATCATAGAAGATATCTCTCTTACTACTGCTCAAAAAAAGGAAGTCGTCATGAACAATCACGATTACCGCATGAAAACAATTCATGAAAATGAGCGCGATTATATCACCAGCGTGCTAAAAAAATGCAATGGCAGAATATGGGGTATCGGCGGGGCCGCAGAAGTATTGAATATCCCTCCTTCTACATTGAAGTCGAAAATGAAAAAACTTGGGATACCAAAAGAGCCTGGTGAATAAACACAAAATCAAGCTGCTGGTTAAATTATTCCATAAAAAGCGGCCATTCAGAAAATACATCATCGCTATAAATACATGCCTGCCTCACAGGCATAGCTTTATTATTTAAAACAATTAGCATTCCCCTTTAAACATTCAATTAAAAAAATGTCTGCTTCCGAAACAACTTAGTCCGGGTAAAGCGTTTCACACTTGACTCCGGCCTGCTGTTAAAATACTTTTGAAAAACAATTTCAAAAATTAAAAAATTAAACCAATGAAAAAGAACCAAAGCAGGAGGTTTACATCTGGGACCAGGCTTATGCAATGGAACAAAGTCATCGCATTGAAGAACAATAGTCTTTATGATGCACATTTCAAAAGAATATTTCGCATTTCAAAATGACCGCTTCGGCAATTACTCAGTCCGTTCCCGCTGATTCATCCTTGGAGATCACCTGTTACTGGTAATAATTTTACATCATTATTAAAAACAATAAATTTTAAAACAATGACACAAACTAAAAAAATCCTTGTCGGCACAATGCTCAGCGGAGCACTGGCTATGCAGGGTACAATCGCCGATGCACAAGGCCCTTCTAATAAAGAAGTAATCGCCGCTGAAGACATCCGTCCTTTCACGGTTCGTATACCTGATAAAGACCTCAAAGATCTTCGCAGGCGCATCATGGAAACAAGATGGCCGGATATGGAAACTGTTGCCGATGCGTCGCAGGGTGCAAAACTTTCCAAGCAACAGGGCCTGGCAAACTACTGGGAGAAAAATTACGACTGGAGAAAAGCAGAAGCTAAACTAAATGCTTATCCACAGTTTATGACTATGATTGACGGTGTTGACATTCACTTTATTCACGTTCGTTCTAAAGAGCCCAAAGCAATGCCCCTTATCATTAGCCATGGTTGGCCGGGTTCAATAATTGAACTGCTGAAGATCATTGATCCATTAACCAATCCTACAGCATACGGAGGAAAAGCTGAAGATGCTTTTGATGTTGTCATTCCTTCATTGCCCGGTTTTGGTTTTTCCGGCAAGCCAACCGAAGCCGGATGGGAACTTGACCGTATTGCAAAAGCATGGGCCGTGCTGATGAACCGTATTGGTTACAAACGCTATGTTGCGCAAGGTGGCGATTGGGGTGCCGGCATTGTTAATTCGATGGGGCTGCAGGCACCTGCAGGATTATTAGGCATTCACAGTAATTTGCCGGCAACATTACCAAATGAAGCAGGCATGGCATTGGGAACCGGCGTTGCACCGGAAGGGTTTTCTGCAGAGGAACTCGCTGCTTTCAATCATCTTAGTAAATCAATACGGGAAGGTGGGTTTACTTATAAGACCACGATGACAACACGGCCACAGGCTGTGGGTTACGGCCTGAATGATTCCCCTACAGGTCTTGCAGCCTGGCTTTTCTTACACCCTGGTTTTGCCAATTGGTCGTATGGCGCCGACCCGAAACAGTCTCCGACAATTGATGACGTATTAGACAACATTTCGTTGTACTGGTTTACAAATACTGCAACTTCTTCAGCCCGGATTTATTGGGAAAACAGGAACACTGAAATTGTTAGTGCCGGTGCACAAAAGTCCAATTTGATAAAATTGCCGGTGGCTATTACCGTATTTCCGGAAGATGTGTATACTTCTCCGGAATCATGGGCCCGTCGTGCCTATCCTAACCTCATCTATTTCCGTATAGTAGATAAAGGCGGACATTTTGCGGCATGGGAACAACCCCAATTATTTACAGAAGAGATGCGGGC
>JACMKX010000068.1 GCA_014379905.1 Ferruginibacter sp.
CAGTTACTGGAAGGGGAGAATATCAAAGAAAAGATATTTAACTACGAACAGGATCTATGGAGTTACTAAGGTCGTTTACAAACTAACTACTAATAAAAGCCCTCAAGCAATTGGGGGCTTTTCCTTTGGGGTCGGGACCGAAGGTCAGACCCGTTTTAAAGTAATAAGGCCCGGAGTTGGTAGTCAATAGTCAATTGGTCACCAGTTAATAATCATTAGTCAATAGGTTATTAGCAATAGCAAAGGAATTACCTGCAAGCCGTGAATATTTTTACTGTGAATTTATTTTTATTCACAAATAAAATTTTCACGCCACCGGTTTAAGAAGATATATGGGATTATATGTTAAACAGTCTGACCTGCGGTCCCGACCGGGTGAAGGCCATATCCTAATGACGAATGACCTGTTGACTTTTGACCTGGTACCGGTCTGACCTTCCGTCCCGACCAGGCAAAAAAAAGCCACTTGCCAATCTAATGACAAATGACTCAATGACTTATTAACCTACTATCGATCCGCGGTCTGACCTGTGGTCCTGACCGGGGGTTATACTGCGAAACTATCCCCGCAACCACAACTCCGGCTTGCATTGGGATTATTGAAATAAAAACCTTTACCATTCAACCCGTCGCTGAACTCCAGTTCGGTATTTACCAGGTATAAAAAGCTTTTCAGATCGGTAACGATCTTCAGGCCTTTGTCTTCAAAAACCTGGTCCATTGGTTTTACTTCATTATCAAAATCGAGCTTATAACTTAAGCCGCTGCAGCCGCCGCCTACCACGCCCACACGCAGAAAATAGGAAGCGTCATTTGAAACGCCTGCATCTGCCATTAGTTGTTCTACTTTGATCTTGGCTTTGTCGCTTATGAATATACTGTTGTCTGTTGCTACCATGGTTAATGTGATAATATGATAATTCGATAATGTGCTAATTTCTCAAAATGGTTACTATATGTTTTACTCCACAGAACCTCAAAGTGAATGTTCTCATTAGCAAATCAGCACATTAGCATATTAGCTAATTAATGAATTACACTCTCTTCAAACTTCAATGCTTCTTTACCGTTTTTAACACGATAGTCATTGATAGCTGCTTTAATGGCGTCTTCTGCCAATACGGAACAGTGAATTTTAACTGGCGGAAGATTCAATTCTTCCACGATATCCATGTTATCAATTTTAACTGCTTCGTCTACGCTTTTACCCTTTAGCCACTCTGTAGCCAAAGAAGAAGAAGCAATAGCAGAACCGCAACCAAAGGTTTTAAATTTAGCATCGGTAATAATACCTGTAGCATCATCTACCTGGATCTGGAGGCGCATAACGTCTCCACACTCAGGAGCACCCACTAAACCGGTACCTACACTTTTGTCTGCTTTATCCAGTGTTCCTACATTTTTAGGATTCTGGTAATGATCGATCACTTTGTCTGAATATGCCATGATTTTAATTTGGTAATTTGGTAATTTGAAGATCTGAAAATGAAGAAAGCGAATTTATTATGGTCGTTCTACTATTTTCAATTCCATCCATCACAAATTATATTATATAAACTTTTATTTTAATTTACTCGTTACAGTGTTATCGAATTGGCTCATTTTCAAATCTTCAAATTGACCAATTTTCAAATTGATCAATGGTGTGCCCACTCAATCGTATTCAAATCAATTCCTTCTTTATACATTTCCCACAGCGGGCTCATTTCTCTTAATTTGATCACCGTTTCGCTGATGGCTTTTACGGTATAGTCAATTTCTTCTTCGGTAGTAAACCTGCTCAATCCAAAACGGAGAGAACTATGTGCCAGGTCATCACCTAAACCAAGTGCTTTTAATACATAACTAGGTTCCAGCGAAGCAGAAGTACAGGCTGAGCCGGAGCTCAGGGCAATATTTTTATTAAAACCCATCATCAAACCTTCACCTTCCACATGTTTAAAAGAAATATTAGCTACGTGCGGCAAACGATGTTCACGACTGCCATTTACATAAGCTTCTTCCAATAATAGTAAAGCTGTTTCCAGCCGGTCTCTTAGCTTAATAACCCGTTTGGTATCTGCTTCCATATCCAGCATACACAATTCACACGCTTTACCAAAACCTACAATGCCGGGAACGTTTAAAGTACCGCTGCGCATACCTCTTTCGTGGCCACCGCCATCCATTTGAGCAGTAACTTTTACCCTTGGATTTTTACGGCGAACATACAATGCACCTACACCTTTTGGTCCGTACATTTTATGGCCTGTGAAAGCCATCAGGTCAATACCATCTTTGTTTACATCAACCGGCATTTTACCAACAGCCTGTGTGGCGTCGCTAAATACCAAAGCACCATGTTTGCGGGCAATAGCGCTGATCTCTTTAATTGGCTGAACGGTTCCTACTTCATTGTTGGCATACATGATGGCTACCAGGATAGTAGTGGGTTTCATGGCAGCTTCCAGTTCTTTAAGGTCTATCAGTCCTTCGTTATTTACAGGCAGGTAAGTTACCTCACCGCCTAATTTTTCAATGTGTTTGCAGGTATCCAGCACCGCTTTATGTTCAGTAACTGCAGTGATAATATGATTGCCTTTGCTGGCATACATTTCATACACGCCTTTAATGGCCAGGTTATCAGCTTCTGTAGCGCCGGAAGTAAAGATGATTTCTTTAGGATCGGCACCAATTAATTTAGCTACCTGTTCCCGGGCATAATCCACAGCTTCTTCTGCTTGCCAGCCAAAGGAATGGTTGCGGCTGGCGGCATTTCCAAAATGTTGCAAAAAATATGGCGTCATGGCTTCCAGCACACGTGGGTCCATGGGGGTAGTAGCATTGTTATCCAGGTAAATCGGCAATTTCAACATATCATTCTCTTTTTTAAATATTCTTATAGTGCAAAATTACTATAAAACGTTCTATTTTAGTGTTGTTCCTCCTTGTCATTTTGGCCATTTTACGCAAATCGTAAACAAAAGCCTGTTAAATAATTAAAATATGCTGAAAGTAGAACATATTGGTATTGCTGTAAAGAATTTTGCTGATGCCGTTCCTTTGTTTGAAAAGCTGTTAAACAGCTCCTGTTATAAAACAGAAGCGGTAGTTTCAGAGAAGGTAAACACAGCTTTTTTCCGCCAGGGAGAAACGAAGATCGAATTACTGGAAAGCAGTAGCCCGGATGGGGTTATAGCCCGTTTTATCGAAAAAAAGGGCGAAGGGATTCATCATATCGCATTTGAAGTTTCAGATATTCATGCAGAAATGAAAAGGCTGGTTGGAGAGGGTTTCGTTTTACTCAATGAGCAGCCAAAACAAGGGGCCGACAATAAACTGGTTTGTTTCCTTCATCCCAAAGAAACGAATGGGGTGTTGATTGAGTTGTGCCAGGAGCGGTAGGGTCGGGACCGCAGGTCAGACCCGTATTTTCCCCATGGATTTTCCAAATGCCATGCTTAGTCTTGCAGTATGAAATTTGTACCCTCCAACATTTACCACATTTACAACCAGGGCAATAACCAGGAAGCTATTTTTAGCTCGCCCGATGACTACCTCTATTTTCTGAAAAAAGTAAGAAGATTAATTTATCCTGTAGGTGAAATACTCGCTTACAATCTAATGCCCAATCATTTTCATTTTTTATTACAGGCGACAGCAATATCGGCAGAATTTTACCAGTTAGGAAACGTGAAAACTAACCAGCTTTCGAATGGGTTCAGGTTATTATTGAGTGAATATGCACAGCATTATAATGGTGCTAATAACCGCTCTGGTTCGCTGTTTAGGCAGAAAACAAAAGCTAAAGATTTAAGCGAAAGTGATAATATGGATGCAGCCCTGTTTTGCTTCAATTATATTCATAACAATGCCTCTGCTGCAGGGTTAGTAGAAATGTCTAAAGATTGGAATTTTTGTTCGCTGAGGGATTACCTGGGCTTAAGAAATGGGACCTTATGTAATAAAAATCTTGCCTTTAAATTACTTGGAATAGATGAGGATTATATAAAGGAGATGGCTTTGCATTTTAACCAGGTTCCGGACCGCAGGTCAGACCCGTAGCAAATTCTTAAATTCCTTGATTATGTACGGGTCTGACC
>JACMKX010000069.1 GCA_014379905.1 Ferruginibacter sp.
GCCCCATTTACACCGGGTCTGACAAGAATACTTTGCGGCAGGTTCATATGATTGTAGTGAATTGAACCTTGATTGAAAGAGGAAACATCAATGCCTGTTCCATAGGGAGCCAATACATTACCTAGCAGTCTTTTATTTCTATCGGTTATCATATTGCCGTTTACATCATAACCGTAATCGTCTCCTCCCTGGTGCTGATCATAAAAATCACCGAGGTTATTATTCGCTACAACCAGGTCGGTCACTTTTTTCAGCTTATTGGTATTTGCAAAATACTCATACTGCAAATCATCAATGAGGGCATCCGGCGTTCCCACTTTAAAACCTTTGTGCACCATGCGTTTAATGTTGCCGTTCAGGTCATAAGCAGTTCTATCATCCTCGCCCGTGGCTCCCATCCAGCTCGTATAATCCATATCTGAATGGTTCCATGAGCCACCGCTATACTGTTTAAAATTTGCTTTCAACAGCCGGTTCATGGCATCATAGCTATAGTCGTATTGCCGGTTTACCTTATCTCCAATACTGCACCAAGGCGTTTAATTCTATCCGTTCCTTTTCTACCATAAAACGTAGACTATCGATAATGATTGTCTTATATTTATCAGTCTTCAGCAGTGGCAACCAATTTCTAATGGAAGCTGTGAAAAATTGAGGCCATTCGGTTGGGTAGGGAAAAGTTATGGCGTAAATTATAAAAAAAGGTGCTTGGGCACAACGGGGAAAATCACCCTATTTAAATGCAGATGACTGGCAAGCTTGTAATGGACGGCCGTGGGTGAAAACACCCCGACGGCGGCTCTCACGGGTTGTAGTGCGGGCTTGTGCTGAGATTGCAGGAACACCACCGGCGGAAGAAGGAAAAAATAAAATGCTTGTAATGAATGCGATAAGGTGTAAAATACTAAGTAGGGTTTTTGCTGTTATCGACAGAAAAACACCTTTCGTTAATACTCAAAAATTTGGTGCGTAAGAGTAAATTTTATTTTTTTATTGACATAGAATGCGCCAGAGGGCTTGCCTATTTGCCCAAAAATACAAAAGCCTCGTTAGGGGCTTTGTTATATGTTTGCAACCTCAATCTTAAATAGTTCCTGTTCGTAAGACACCAATCAAAAACGTCTTTTTAATCCTTTCATAATCTGCCAGAGTAATTATATCATTGAACTTTTGCTTAAATAACTCAAGATTTGCAATATTAGCCTCTTTGTCGTTGTCTTTATATTTAATAATTTCTCCGTTACTTTTTATCACTGGGATGGAAAGACCTGTTTTATCCTTAAACTTATACTCAATTATATACAAACCGTTGCACAATGAATCAATAATCAAACTTGATGTAATTTCTATTTTATTTATCTCAGATTTTTTTATATTATAATCTTCGGTAAATAGCTCAACATCTTTTTTTTCAATACAGTTATTATCTACGTTTTTTATAACAGATTTGCTTGACTTGCAGGATAAAATCACCAAAATAATTGCTGCAAAAAATATCCATTGATAATTGCTTTTCATATTTGGTTTTTTAGTTTTTCTTCTTTAATTTCTTCTCAAAGTCTCTTTGCACCTGGAAGGAATATATGGTAGTTTGTTGCTTTTTGTAAGGCAGTTTTTGTACAAACATTTCATTATATACCGTTAATGAATTTTCATTTATAAATATGACATCGCCAAACTCATTGGCTATCGTCGAATTTATAGCCTGGGGATAAAGTGTGATAGTGTACCCTGCTATTGTATTACTACCCTTGATAAAATTTCGCCTAAACTGTTCCCCCTTATCATTAGTCATAATATCGTTTGACAAACGTATATTAACCTCACCTCGATTAAAACCATCCACTGGATTGTTTGTACTCTCAACATTAGAAGCATATACATAAACATCTGCTTTCTCCCCTCCCTTATCAACAAGATTATCAACCTTTTTAAACATTTCAGGGTCTACTTCTTCAACTAACTTTATTGCAGCTTGTGCTATATTAAATAAATTTTGTGTTTCGTTTAAAGCCCTATTTGCTTGTCTGGTTTCTTTATTTAAGGCTTTCATTTCTTTTTTAGATGCACCATTCTCTTTGGCAGTAGCAGCTTTTTCTTTTGCCTCTGCTGCTTTCTTTTTGGCTTCCTCTAAATCTGCCTGATGTCCGTTCTTTACTTCCATTCCATTAGGGTCAATAAATCTAATCGGATTATTCAGGGCATAATTGTATGGTGAGTGAGAATAATATTTTTCCGCTAACGGGTCTATGGTATGCCATCTTCCTATTTGTGGGTCGTAATGCCTTGCACCAAAATCGTACGTTTCAAGTCCGCTACCATCACTAAATTCTTTCTCTTGCTTTTCCTTTCCTCCAAATTCATATTTGTTGTCCAATTTCCCTGCTGCCTTAGAAGATATTCCCGCCATCGTCAACCCAAAAGGATAATAATGTGTTTCCTCTAACAATGCCCCTGCAAAATGCTCTACCAACAAATCATCAAAATATACGTTCCCCTTACTCTCATTACTTACAAAAACATAAAGGTATCCATTTTTATTTACGGTTATCTGGTTGCCCGCATTGGCCTCCATTAATTGTTTGTTCTGCCCTGCCGTGATTGCAGGAACAGGAATGGCACCATAGTTACCGGTTACCAGTTTAAAATGTGCTTCATCCAGCACTACCCAATTAAGGTAGGCACGTGGTGCCCCGGTAGGAGGCGAGGGTTGAGAGGGAAGAAACTGGCTGCACCTTCAGGTGGTTTGCAAACGCTGTCTGCACAGCCTATGCGGTAGGCCTGCTACCATCTTTTATTCAGCATTGAAAAGAACTGTCCAGTCCTATCATTCGTGACATACCCAACAATGACGAAAAATACTGGGCATACAAAAATTACCTGCTGATGACAAGGCGCATTTGTTTGCACTCATGGATGCCTTTCTCCGGGATCATAAAGCTAAAAAAGCTTACGCTCAGTAAATAAATAATCCACTTGATGAGTGGCTTGTTGTTTCTATTAAAGTTCTTTTCGTCTTTTTGCCTCTGCCCGCAACCACGCACTTGTCTTGTCTTTATTCTCTAATACCTTCTTTTGCAGCATTAAATTTTGCTTATTCATCTTTTCCAAAACAATACTATCGCTCTCTGTATCAAAGACAATAGCATGATAAATCGGTAAGTACAACCTATTTCTAATTACAGTAATACCTACTAAGTCAAGTGGTTTGAACGAGCATGTATTTAAAGTGTCCTTACTGGATGCTACAAAAAACAAGTTTGTTGTATCAGTATTAACTTTTAGTGTTCTTAAAAGTTTTACATCCAATGCTAACGGCTGCACCTCTTTGCCACTCCTGTCATACCCTTTAAGATCCATTGTATAACTGTAGTAATACCACTTGGCATTTGTCAACTCTTCACTTTCCATTTGAGTATTTTGCCCCTTACAGGAAACAGAAAAAATAAGCATTGACAGGATAACATATTTATTTATCATTTGTTTTCTTCCTTTTTGGGTGTAAATGCATCTCTGTTTAATGTTAGCACAACGCCATTAATATTATAAAAATAAATCGCATTTTTACCAGCGGCCATTTCAAAAATGCCTGTTCCTCCATTCAATGTAGAATTATCTGCTCTTACTGATTTCGGCCCGCTTTCTACGGTACCTGTTTGATTCTTTGAAGGCACCTTAATTTTCCGCCCTTCATTATCATGAGTATGCAAAGTTATACCATTCACTCCGTTACCAATTTTGTTTACTGCCACGGGATTATTGTTATTAAGATCAGTTTTATTAGGATTAGCTGTCCAAGCTCCATCTTTCTTTTCAACAGCAGCTGATGCTTCATTTATCAGTGGGCCTTTTCCATCGTTTGGCAGTGTATGGGTTGCTGTCGAGTAATTTTTCGAATTTCCATCAACAAAGTCAAAAACACTTTGCGTATTATAGGTTTCTCCTAAACCTCTCATAAATGAACTCGCAGCAGAACCGCTCGTGTTAACACCTAAAAGCTCTAATCCCTTAGTCAGTAAATTAAATCCTCCAACATTATCATCTGCAATAAAAGTTACTCCATTGGCATGTTCGTCATTAGTCCGATATAACTCCTGACCACCAGCAGCATAGTAAATAGTAGTATCGCCTAAAAAGTCTGTATTCTTAACTGGATTATTTCCCATTGCAGCATAAAGGTTTTCCATGTCAGTAGGTTTAGGATCCAGTTGTAAAAACCTTCCAATCTGTGGGTCATGTGTACGATATAAACTTTCATACAAGTTTATATCAAAGTCGGTGTTTAATTCGTAGCCGTTGTATTTTGACTTTTTATTTTCAAGTGTGCCTGCAGCCTTCGAAGATATTCCACTTTGAACCAACCCAAAAGGATAATAATGCGTTTCCTCCAGCATCGCTCCCGGTTTATGTATAACCTGCAAATTATCAAAGAACACATCCACGTTGCTCTCATTGCTTACGTACACAAATATATAACCATTTTTAGGCACAGCGATATCCTGCAATTGTTGATCGGAATACCAGTGATCCTTTACAGTTCCGCTGCTACCTACCCTGCTAACATTGCCTCCCGCATATTTAAACTGATCATCCAGGAAAATGTAGTTGATATAAGCTTTGGGTGTATTAGTAGTTCCCTCATTTGTTCCCGGAAAAAAGATATTAGGGATCTGGTTTGTATTAATCGTAGACAATGTAGATGCACTTATTCCTTTAGCCGCTGCTGCATTTGCTGGCGACAAAAGCATATTGGCCATTAAACCCAATAGGTCAAGTTGATTGCTGCCGTTATTGGCCGGACCGGTATGATA
>JACMKX010000070.1 GCA_014379905.1 Ferruginibacter sp.
AATGGCATTCCTCACTAATTTAAATTTGAATAAACAAAAAAGCGGAGACATAAGCAACGCTTATACCTCCGCTTGTAGAAGTTTTTTATCCGGTTAAACTATAATTTAATACTCGAACGCACCGATATCTACAGGAAGCGTACGGGTTTTATGGTCAAAGTCTTTTGTAGTTAGCCAGCTATTGTTGTATCCAGCATTCCTTGCGGGAGAGCCTGCCTGTAGTCTGAAGTTTTCCGCAGCAGCGTCTATCAACAACGGATCAGCAGTATTGCCTATAGGATAATTTGCAAGCGGACCAATCGCTTTGTGCCCGAAGGTAAAATTATTACTAACGGTGGTTACGCCCGGCTGATCGATTTTAATTGAAAAATCGTAAGCGGTGCCGCTGTTATAGCAGATATTATTGCGCACGTTGAGGTTGGCATTGGCCGGGTCTGAGGCGTATAGCACAATATCGCCGCCCCAGTTGGAGAAGCCCGTACCGGTTCTGGCGTTGGTGCCGTTTTTATAGAAGGTATTGTTTTCTACAAAAAGGTTTTTTATTAAGCCACCGCCGAAATCGAGCAGGATAAAACCCATTTCGCTGTTTAAATAGCTGAGGTTGTTATAAATATGGATATCATGCGTGTAACCATTTTCTTCGGCAGCTACTAAAATGCCGTGCATGGTGCGTTTAATGCTATTGCTATAAATTTTGATATTGTACGCCTCTGAAGCGTAAGCATCTACATAAATACCGCCGCGGGCTAAATCGTGAATATTGTTGCTGTTAATTTCGCCGGTATGCGAATTGTTTTTTGCATCAATACCTTCGCCGCCCTCGCCCAAAGCAGTAACGTTAAACACTTCGTTGTTATGTACATAAAAGTGGTGGCTGTTAGATATGCTGATGCATTCTTGCGAGCCGATACCATTAACTCTGGGACTTGGTGCCTGGCATGCTTTCTCAATTTTATTGTACTTAACTGTAATGTACGAGCTCCTTTCACAAAAAACGCCAGAGGCGCGAGTGTTAAAGGTAGAGCAACCATCGACCACAATGTTATTGCAATAAGAATTAATCAAAACACCAAACCAATAGCCATTTTGCAATTTTAAACGTTGCAGCTGAATGTATTGACATTGGGCACTTGAAGTGGCATCTGCCCCGATAGTGAAAATGGCATCCCATAAAAAGCCGGTGTTGTTTGCGTCGAGTACTGCGGTTTCGCCGGCACGACTGCGGATAATGGTTGGAGCGGCGGCAGTTCCGTTTAGCCTGCGCCGGGCAAATACTTTTCCATAATAGGTGCCGCCCCTAATTTCAATAATTGAACCCGAGGGTGCATTATCTAACGCGTGTTGGATGGTTTGCCAAGGGGTATTAATGTTTGTGGGTGTTGTGCTTCCGTTGTTTCCGTTGGTTGCAACATAATAAATGGCTGCACTTGTTAATGCGTCTTGTTTGGTGCTGTCTGCTAAAGCATTTTCAGGTTGGTTTGTTTTTTTACAGGAGAATAGCAAGGCTACTGCAAGGCTCAAACAGAGCACACTCAAAAGATGGTACTTCTTCATTTTTTAAATTTGTTAGTCAGTTAATTGGCGTGCCAAGGCGGCAAGTTGTTAAGAAGACAGCAGAAACTTAAAAAAGGGGGTAGTGCATAATGGTTGACTTCAATTTATTTATTAGATTTAGACATGTACTCCTACGAAGATCAAGCTCGTTTTGAATGTACGTTGTGGCAAAAGCAAATGATGGATAAACCTTCATTTTTAAATGCGCTTTCGAAAAAACTGCAGAATAAAATAAATACATGGATTCCGGAGAAAGTACACAACGCAATCACAGTTGCCATAAAGCAGATGATGCGTGCCGTGTTATTTGGCGCCGGGCATACCACTGCCCAACCAGTAACTGCGGGTGATTTGCAACAGCGCGAAATGAGTGTTGAAAAAAGAATTGAGTTTTACAGAAATACCGCCGCTATTGAAGGAGGAATTACCGGTGCAGGAGGAATTCTACTTGGTCTGGCCGATTTCCCTTTACTGATAGGAATTAAAATAAAGCTGCTGTTTGACATTGCTGCCTTGTATGGCTTTGACACAGATAATTACAAAGAGCGGGTCTACCTGCTCCATATTTTCGAACTCGCTTTTTCAAGCGATATCCACCGGAAAGACGTGTTTTTAAAAATGGAAAACTGGGAAGAAAAAAGCAAACTACTGCCCGATGACATTCACCAATTCGACTGGAGAAATTTCCAACAGGAATACCGCGACTATATCGACCTTGCAAAAATGGCTCAACTGCTGCCTTTTATTGGTGCGCCCGTGGGTGTTTTGGTAAATTATAAACTCATTAAAAAGTTAGGGAACACCGCAATGAACGCTTACAGAATGAGGATAGATAGTTTAAGTAAAACAAAATTTCTCGTTGAATAACTTGGGTGTGAAATCGCACTATCAATCAGCTCTCATTGAATAATTTCTATTTGATCCTGGCTTTAGGATTATTTAAACACCCATAAAATTGTATCAAAATTCACTAGATATACACTTACATTCGTTTAACTAATCGAATTTTCTTAACC
>JACMKX010000071.1 GCA_014379905.1 Ferruginibacter sp.
AACTGGAGCAACTTGTTCCACAATATCAATACCTTCAAATCTTTACCAGCAAAGTAGGAGTAAAATCGTTTATTTTTTTACCACTACAGCTTAAATATAGTTGTACCGCTTATCTCGTTATTGGTTCCAGAACTGCCTATTCTTATATACCCAGCGACCTTGAGCTGATAACCAATATCAAAACCCAGCTTTCACTAACATTGGACAACCGGCTTGCCTTTTATCAAATTCAGCGGCTGAAAGAAATGTTGCAAACAGAAAACTTGTACCTGCAGGAAGAAATAAATGACAATTACAATTTTAATGAGATTATTGGCAGCAGTGCATTATTAAAACAAGTGTTTACCCAGGCAAGTATGGTTTCAGGCACCGACACTACAGTATTAATAACCGGTGAAACTGGTACTGGTAAAGAATTAGTTGCAAGAGCTATCCATAATTTATCTAACAGAAAAGATAAAATTATGGTGAAGGTAAACTGTTCCTGCCTACCTGCACAATTAATAGAAAGTGAATTGTTTGGGCATGAAAAAGGAGCGTTTACAGGAGCCGTAGAAAAGCGTATTGGTAAATTTGAACTGGCTAATGGCGGTACAATTTTTTTAGATGAAATTGGGGAACTACCATTGGAACTTCAGGCAAAATTATTAAGAGTTATACAAGAACGGGAATTTGAACGCATTGGTGGACGAACGGTTTTAAAAGCGGACATCCGCATTATTGCCGCCACCAATAAAGACCTTGAACTGGAAAGCAGGGAAAAACGTTTCCGCAGCGATTTGTATTACCGGCTCAATGTATTCCCTATTCATTTACCAGCCTTAAAAGAACGTAAAGAAGATATTCCTTTACTGGCCTTACATTTTGCAAAAAAGTTTGGACAAAAAATGCGAAAGAATATTTCAGCCATTACTAATGATGCCTTGCAGGAAATGATTCATTATGACTGGCCCGGAAATATCCGGGAGCTGGAACATACGGTAGAGCATAGTGTTATCAGCAGCAAAAGCAGCAAACTTAGTTTAGCAAGGCCATTACTAACCACTAAAACTTCTTCTGTAAAATCACTTACCGAGTTTAGAATAAAAACATTGAACGACAATGAACGGGAATATATTCTTTCTATCCTGAAATATTGTAATGGCCGGGTTAGGGGTAATGGTGGTGCTGCACATTTGTTGGATATTCATCCAAATACTTTGGAAAGCAGAATGGTGAAGCTGGGGATAAGCAAAGAGCATGTGATGTGACTGTGAAATTTATAAAATTCAATTAGTTGTAGATTTGTGCATGTTGTTTATTGAAAAAAGATTGGATTGATGATGTGATGATTTAGTGTTCATAGATATTCGTCAGCCGGGGTGGGTGGGCCTTGCGTTGGCATTTTTAGATCTTTGCAAGGTTGGTTTTATGTCGGGGTTCCGCGTAGCAAAATTTTTTATGGTTCGTCAGTGGTGCTTTCTTCATTTTTGGCCCGCCCCTTTTCCCCCGAGTCACTGACATATACCAGTAGATTTTTAGCTGGTCCACCGTCTGCAGTAGTAACAAACCCCTCTACGCGTCAGCATTCAGGATTGAACGTTTCACGAGGAGTGCTGAAAAGTGGAGACTGAGAGTTCGTCCATTTCATGAAGCCCAACCTCCATCACAAAATCCTTTCTTTTAATGCCGTTGCACAACCACCCGGAATTTAGTGTTGTTCAGGAAGTAAAACCTTTTTCCCAAACTTTGCCAGCGCTGCACCTGCAATAAGCCCCCCAAGTCCTCCTCCAATAATTATTACTTCAGGTTTACTCATTGTTTAAGATTATTTCTTGTCAATACAATTCATTTTATGGAAATATTAATGTGCATACCAATAAAGCAAACTAATTTTTTGGAATAAAAGGAGCATCATGCGGAGTGACCAGTCGTCCGTCACCTAATGCCCATTCTGCAATTTCCTGTCTCTGTGCAAACCAAACACCAGGGTGTTCGCCAGCCCATCGGAGAAATGCTTCTACGGAGGGCATAAATGCCGGGCGTCCGGCAACAAAATCATGTAGCGGCACACTCATC
>JACMKX010000072.1 GCA_014379905.1 Ferruginibacter sp.
GACTGTAAAATGTTGAGTGTAGAAGCCAGCCCCAATCCCATACCGTTTTGCTTGGTAGTAAAATAGGGCTCAAAAAGGCAAATAAGGTTTTCCTTGCTGATTCCGGATCCGTTATCCTTTATCATAACGATATAATTAGCTTCGTCTTTGTGCTTTACCGAAATCATTAATTCCCCTTTGTCTTTTTGCATTGCTTCTATTGCATTGATGATGATGTTTAAAAAAGCAATTTTTAATTTTTCGTAATCGGCCATAATCCATGCCTGCTCCTGCTCAAAATCGCGGGCCAGTTGTATATTATGCAGGCTGATGCGGTCGTGTGCTGCCTCAATGCTTTCTTCCAATATTAATTGTAAAGATTTCTTTTGTAACGCAATTTCCACAGGCCGGGCAGAGTTTAGCAATTCTGTAATAAGAGCGTTGATGCGATTGCCATTTCGATGAATGATATTAAAAAAGGTATCGTCTGCTTTATTTACAGAACTAAGCTTCAGTTCTTCCAGGGAGATCATAATGTTGTTAAGGGGATTTCTTACTTCATGCGCTACAGTGCGCACCAGCCTGCTTGCCATTTCCATTTTACCGAGGGCGAGGTTTGTTTTTTCGGCTTTTTTCAGTGCGGTGATTTCATGTATGATACCCTGGAAATAGGGATTGCCGGCTATATCCGTTTCCCGCGAAACGGTAATAATACAATTTTTTATTTCGCCACGTTTGGTAAGCACATCTATTTCTTTATCGGCTACAATACCATTTTCCAACAATTGCTCCTTAATGTACTCAGCATCATTTTTATGGGCAATAAAGCTATAGAGGCTTTTAGCTACCAGCTCGTCTATTTCGTATCCCAGTAAAAAAAAGGAGGCTTCATTTACTTCTGTAAAAACCAGGTTATCGCCAGCTATAAACACTGTGTCTTTTGATCGTTCAAAAATATTTCTGAATTTTCTTTCATTGCTTTTCAGTGCTCTTGATGTAATGGCTCTTTCCAGCGAATAACGAATGCAGCGTTCAATTTTTTCGGTGTTTAATTCAGATTTTACAAGATAATCCACTGCTCCAAATTGCATTCCCTGGATATCAATTCCACGATTGCCGTTTCCGGTAAGCAGAATAATAGGCTCTTCGCATTTCTTTTCCGCAGCTTCCTTTATCAGGTCCAGGCCGGTTTTTGCGCCCAGGAGGTAATCAACGAAATAGAGGTCATATTCACGGGCACATACTTTTTTAATGGCCTCATCGTATTTACCACACCAGTCTACAATAAACTGCTGCTCCTTAATGGTGCTTATATATTCTTTAAGAATATAAAAATCGTCTTCATCATCATCAATAATTAAAATCTTTATAATCTTCATATAATTGAACCTTCAGATAAAAAATAATTATTTTATGGGTAGGGAAACAATAAAGGTTGATCCGATATTTGCTTTGCTTAGCGCCGAAATGAAACCATGGTGTTTTTCTACAATTTGTTTGCACAATGCCAGGCCAATGCCTGTGCCTTCGTATTCGCTGCGGCCATGTAGCCTTACAAACATTTCAAATATTTGCTCGGCATATTTTTGATCGAAACCAATGCCGTTATCTTCCACAAATATTTTGCAGTATTTTTTATTGCTATTAACCGTCGGTGGATGTTTTTGCAAAGGTTCCGCTGCGGCTTTTTCCACGTATATTTTTATTTTCGGTGCAGTGGCTGCTTTTGTATATTTTAAGGCATTCTCAATAAGGTTAGAAAAAAGCGGGCGCATGAGGCCCGGCTTTACGTTCAAGGCAGGGAGGGGGCCAATATCTATCTTTGCATTTTTTTCTGCAATAGAACTTTCAAACTCTGCCACTACATCTTTTAGGAGCACATTCATGTCTGTATTTTCAAAAGCATTTTCATCATAAGCCACTGTTGAAAATTCAAGAATATCTATAATAAGGCCTTGCATACGTTCTGCTGAATTTTGTATACGGCTTATATACCGCACTGCATCATCATCCAGGGCATCTTTGTATTTTGAATACAGCAGGTCGCTGAAGGTTCGTATTTTTCTCAGCGGTTCCTGCAGGTCGTGTGAAGACATAAATGCAAAGCGGTCTAAATTGCGGTTGACGTTTTCCAGGTTATCAACATTCTCCAGGAGTTGTTTATTTAATTCCTTTACTTTTTCTTCTGACAGGTTTCTTTCCTTTATTTCATTCTCCAGACTTTTATTAATGGCTATTAAATTTTGTTCATGCGCCACCAGCTGCCTGGTTTTTGTATATAAATCAATAAATACAGACACTTTGGCCTTTAGCAATTCGGGGTTTACAGGTTTGTACAAATAATCTACAGCACCAGTTCTATATCCCTTGTACATGTTTTCATCGCCATAATTGTGTGCAGTAATAAATACAATGGGTATATGTTTTAATTTTTCCCGTTCATAAATCAGGCTGGCCGTTTCAAAACCATTGAGGTTAGGCATTTCCACATCCATTAATATCAGCGCAAAATCAAATTCATTCAACAGTATTCTTAATGCCTGCCTGCCAGAATTGGCTTTTACCAATTCATAACCTTCGGGTTCCAGGATGCTTTCCATGGAGATAATATTGTCTTCCCTATCGTCTATCAAAAGAATTTTTTTCTTCATAGTCTATTTATAAAACCATATACGCATTAATGACAGTAACTGATCGGTTTTTAAGGGCTTGGTAATATAATCGGAAGCGCCCGCTTCAATACATTTTTGCCGGTCGCCCTTCATGGCTTTTGCCGTAACGGCAATAATAGGCAACAAGCTGTTTTTATGTTCTCTTCGTATTTTTTGTATGGTTTCATATCCATCCATTTCGGGCATCATAATGTCCATCAATACCATATCTATTTTAGGACTATCGGCATTAATAATTTCAATGGCTTCTTTTCCACTTTCGGCGGTAATGGCATTAATGCTTAATCTTTCAAATACAGTGGTGAGTGCAAACAGGTTTCTTACATCATCATCCACTACCAAAATATTTTTGCCCGTTAAGATATCATTCTTTATATGAATGCCTTCAATGGTTCTTTGCTTATCGGGTGGGAGTTCTTTGTGATTAAAATAAAGATGCACTACGGTTTCTTCCAGCAAACTTTCAAGCGAATTAACTCCTTTCATTAAAATGCTGCTGGAGGTTTGATTGATATGACTCAACTCTAATTTGGTAAAATCCTTGGCAGAATAAATAATAACCGGCGTTCGTTTATGCTTTAATGATCCCACTTTATTAACCAGGTCGGTACCGGCAATATCCGGCACTGTAAAATCCAAAATGATGCAGTCATATTCGTTCCCGCTTATTTTTTGCAAACCACTTTGACCGGTAGCGGCAATGGTTAGGTTAAGGTTATTAAAGGAAAGCATTTTTACAATTTGCGAAGAATCTATTTCATTGTCCTCTATCACCAATATCCTTTTTGCTTCTTTTTTGCTAATGTTTTTTATATCATCAAATAACTCATTCAGCAATTCGTTATCCAATGGTTTTAGCAGAAAATTCCTGGCTCCTCTTTTCATCGCCAGGGCTTTGTTTTCTTCTCCTGAAATCAAATATATGGGGATATGCCTGTAATTGAGGTCACTTCCCAACATGTCCAGCACTTTCCATCCGCTTGTATCGGGCAGTTTTACATCTAGCGTGATGGCCACCGGGGTAAAGCGATTAATGAAATCAAACACTTCAATATAGCTAATGGCCACAACGGCTTTCATATCATTTTGATGTGCTTTTTCTATCATTATTTTGCCAAAGCGCAGATCATCTTCTACAATCAGCAATACTTTATCGGTGGGCATTATATTCGTTCTGTCGTCGCCCGTATCGTTGATCATCTCGTTTACTACGTTCAGGTTTGTTTGTTCGCCCGGAACAGCAGCTTTTCTACTGATAGCACTCAATAAACTATCTAACTCTGACTTATCATCTCCAATTTTAAATTGCTGTAAGGCGGTTAGGCTGTCTGATGTTTCTTTAGATACAACTGCGGTTACGCTTTCTATCGGCAGGTACAAGGTAAAGGTGCTGCCTTGCGATAACTGGCTTTCTAACTCAATACTGCCGGCCAGTAATTCTGCAAGGCCACGGCTGATAGAGAGGCCCAGGCCTGTGCCTCCGTACTTACGGCTGGTAGATCCTTCTGCCTGCTGAAAGGCTTCAAAAATGATATTTTGTTTTTCGATGGGTATGCCGATGCCGGTATCGCTGATAGAAAATGCTACCACTTTTTTGGCTGTATCCAAATTGGGATTGCCTTGCTTCCAGGTTTTATTTGCTTCAAAAATGCTCAGTTTCACATCGCCCTTTTCGGTAAACTTGAATGAGTTGGAAAGCAGGTTTTTTAAAATTTGATTCAGGCGCTGCAGGTCAGTCTCCATAGCTGGTGGCAATGCACTGTCAATCTCTATGGTAAAGCGCAAATGTTTTGCTTCTGATATAGGTTTGAAAGTTGTTTCCGCAAAAGATGCAATCTCCGAAAAACGCACAGGCGAAATATTGGCAGAAATAAACCCGGATTCAATTTTTGACAAGTCGAGAATATCATTGATCAATTGAATTAAATCATCGCCACAGGAGTGAATTGTTTTTGCATACCGTATTTGCTTATCATTCAGGTTGCCTTCGGCATTTTCGTACAATTGCTGTGCAAGAATGAGCAGGCTGTTTAATGGCGTTCTTAATTCATGCGACATATTTGCCAAAAATTCTGACTTGTACTTCGATGTTAACTGTAGCTGTTCGGCTTTTTCTTCCAGGGAACGCCTTGCTTCTTCCACTTCCCTGTTTTTATCTTCCACTTCATTTTTTTGTTTTACCAATAGCAATGCTTTGTCCTGCAGCTCATCGTTGGTACGACTCAGTTCTTCCTGCTGTATCTTTAATTCACCGGCGAGTGACTGGGATTGTGTAAGCAATTCTTCGGTACGGCTATTGGCTTCAATGGTGTTCAATACTATACCGATACTCTCTGTTAACTGGCTTAAAAAGTCGAGATGGGTTTCGCTGAATGTATCCAGTGATGCCAGTTCAATTACGGCTTTCACTTTGTTTTCAAACAGCACGGGCAAAATGATAAGGTTAGATGGCTTTGCTTTGCCCAGGCCAGAATTAATCTTGATATAATTATCGGGAACATTTGATAAAATAATTCTTTCTTTTTCAAAGGCTACTTGTCCTACCAGGCCTTCACCAATTTCAAACTCAGCCGGAATATTTTTTTCTGATTTATATCCATAGGCAGAGAATAAAGCCAGGTTGGTATTCTGCAGATTTTCATCCTGCCTTAAGATATAAAATGCCCCCCAGTGTGCTGTAACCACCTGCGCCAGTTCCGAAAGGATACGCTGTGTAACGGTTTTTAAATCTCTTTGCCCCTGCAGCATTTGTGTAAACTTTGCCAGGTTGGATTTTAGCCAATCCTGCTCCTGGTTTAACAAAGTTGTTTCCTTTAAATTGGCGATCATTTGGTTAATGGTATCTTTCAGTGCTTCTACTTCTCCTTTTGCCTCCACCCTTATGGTTCGTGTTAAATCGCCTTTTGTTACCGCCGATGCCACTTCAGAAATGGATCGCACCTGTGTGGTTAGGTTTTGTGCCAGCTGGTTTACATTTTCAGTAAGGTTTTTCCAGATACCCGATGCACCCGGTACACTGGCCTGTCCGCCCAAACGCCCATCTACACCCACTTCACGTGCCACGGTAGTTACCTGGTCGGCAAACAAGGCCAGGGTATCAATCATTTCATTAATAGTGTCAATTAACTGGGCCACTTCACCTCTTGATACAATGGCCAGTTTTTGTTTTAAATTACCGGTGGCCACCGCTGTTACCACTTTTGCAATACCCCGTACCTGGTTGGTAAGGTTGGATGCCATCATATTTACAGAATCAGTGAGATCTTTCCAGGTACCGGCCACACCTTTCACTTCAGCCTGTCCGCCCAGCTTACCTTCGGTACCCACTTCCCTGGCCACACGGGTTACTTCAAATGCAAAGGAGTTCAACTGTTCCACCATTACATTGATCGTATTCTTCAGATCCAGGATCTCTCCTTTTACATCGATGGCCACCGTTTTTGAAAGATCACCGGAAGCCACCGCTTTGGTAACTTCAGCGATATTGCGCACCTGGGCGGTAAGGTTGCCTGTCATAGAATTAACCGAATCGGTCAAATCTTTCCAGGTACCTGCCACACCCGGTACAAATGCCTGCCCGCCCAGTTTACCATCGGTACCCACTTCGCGGGCCACACGGGTTACTTCTGATGCAAAAGCACGCAACTGGTCCACCATTGTATTCAGCGTTTCTTTCAACTGCAAAATCTCGCCTCTCACATCCACGGTTATCTTTTTACTCATGTCACCATTGGCCACGGCTATCGCCACCTCTGCAATGTTTCGCACCTGGTCGGTAAGGTTACTTGCCATACCATTTACCGAATCGGTAAGATCTTTCCAGGTACCTGCCACACCAGGCACATTCGCCTGTCCGCCGAGTTTTCCTTCGGTACCCACTTCACGGGCAACCCTTGTTACTTCCGATGCAAAACCACGAAGCTGGTCCACCATGGTATTAATGGTATTTTTCAATTCCAAAATTTCTCCTTTCACATCCACACCAATCTTTCTGCTCAGATCGCCATTGGCCACGGCTGTTGTAACTTCTGCGATATTTCTTACCTGCGAGGTAAGGTTACTTGCCATTTTATTTACAGAGTCGGTCAGATCTTTCCAGGTACCTGCCACACCCGGCACATCTGCCTGTCCACCTAGTTTACCTTCACTACCTACTTCTCTTGCCACACGGGTTACTTCGGAACCAAAGGAATTCAACTGATCCACCATCGTATTGATGGTGTTTTTTAACTCCAGGATCTCTCCCTTTACATCTACCGTGATCTTTCTTGACAGATCTCCTTTTGCAACCGCTGTAGTTACCTCCGCAATATTTCTTACCTGGCCGGTAAGATTGCTCGCCATTCCGTTCACCGAATCAGTCAGGTCTTTCCATACACCGCCCACATCTTTCACCGCAGCCTGGCCGCCCAGTTTACCCTCACTACCTACCTCACGGGCAACCCTTGTTACTTCCGAGGCAAAACTTCTTAACTGTTCCACCATAGTGTTAATGGTATTTTTCAATTCCAGGATCTCTCCTTTTACATCCACATCAATTTTCCTGGATAAGTCACCCGTTTGTACGGCGGTTGTTACTTCGGCAATATTTCTTACCTGCGATGTAAGGTTACCGGCCATGATGTTTAC
>JACMKX010000073.1 GCA_014379905.1 Ferruginibacter sp.
TCCGTTTGTTAAAAAACGGGTTCAACAATTGGCATAAATATGGCAGAAGTTATACAATACCAAAAGTATTTTTTGTCGTAAATAATCCCACCTGGCTTATTTAAAACAACTAAAATCTATTTAAATGATCATTGCAGCCATACCAGTAGATGAAGAATTGCGTCTGAAGGATCTTCAATCCTACGATATACTGGACACTGCTGCTGAAACCGATTTTGATGAATTGGTGGAGCTGGCCGGACAGGTCTGCAATGCGCCCATATCGCTTATTACGTTACTGGATAAGGATCGCCAATGGTTTAAAGCAAAAAATGGAATGGCAGCAAGCAGCACTTCGAGGGATGTTGCTTTTTGTTCGCATGCTATACTACAAAACGATGTTTTCGTGGTGGAAGATGCTTCCAAAGATGACCGCTTTGCTGGTAACCCGTTGGTTACCGGGGATCCGTCGATCCGTTTTTATGCAGGCGCCCCGGTAATATCACCGGGCGGATATAAAATGGGTACTATTTGCATCATTGATAAGGAACCAAAGAAAATATCAGAAAAAGAGAAAAGGGCCCTGTTGCTTATCTCGAAGCAGGTAACAAAATTACTGGATTTAAGAAGGAAAAATAGGATCATCCGCCAGCGTGCAGAAGAGATCATTAATCTTAAAACAAAAACCATCAATAATGTAATGAAGGAGCAGGAGGCTGATAAAAAGCAAATAGCTTTTACACTGCATGAAAATCTTGCTCAAAGGCTCGCCTCCAGTATGCTTTTTATTGATGTTGCACAGCACAATGAAGACCAGCGGGCAGAATTATTAGAAATTGCCAGGGATGAAATTAAAAATGTGCTCACAGAAATGCGCAACCTTACTTATTCTATTACTCCATATACGTCGCCCTGGATAAGTGCTGATGAACTGGTGGCAGAATTTTTAGAAAAAATATCCGGGAGTTATGATTTTAAAATTGAATTGACCATCGAAAAAAGTGACGAAAAAGCTTCACAGGAAAATGCATTAACCATTATAAGAGTTTTAGAACAATGGTTCAAGATATTGGCAGATAAACAAGCTGTAAGTAAAGTAAATATAGCGATCAAAACCTCGAAGCAATTTGAGATATCTGTTGAAGATGACGGGGAAGCCAACACAGCCGAGGAAATAAGAGAACATATAAGAGACAGTATGATCTACGACCGGGTTCACTCGCAAAATGGAACAATAGAGATCATTACATCTGATGCAGGTAAAAACACACTGGAAATAAGGTTACCCTTTCAAATTGCCGGTGACGAATAAATACTTGCTCCATCTCAGCGCACTAAAGAAAAATAACCATGATATCAATTATTAAAAATGCCCCGGAAAATGTAGCAGCCTTCACCGCTACGGGGGATGTAAATAAAGATGACTTTGAGCATACTGTCATCCCTCATGTAAAAGCCATTGTTGATTTGCATGGGGAATTAAATTACGTATTGAATCTTGATACAGATATCAGCAATTTTACAATGGGTGCCTGGCTGCAGGATGCATTGCTGGGCATTAATAATATCACGAAATGGAATCGTGCGGCCATAGTTACTGATAAAGAAGGGATAATAAAATTTACAGAGATCTTTAGCGTAATAATGCCGGGACAATTCAAAGGTTTCGACAAAGCGGAGTTGGAAAAGGCAATAAATTGGGCATCTACGGGGAAATAGATGCCCAACTCTAATTGTTTAGGATTTTTATGTTGATGATTAAACTTTCAGTTCACCTTCAATACCACCGTCCTCAATTTTTGCGCCTGTCATTGCAGCCCAACCGATTTTTACCAGGCTTATAATTTTAGAATATTTAGTATCCCAGTAGTAAGCATCCACGGGTTTTACGCTTATTATCCTGATACGCGGGTCTTCTTTTCCATCAAACCAGGCCTTGGCAAAATCTGTCCAATACTTTTCTATAAGTGCTTTATCGGTATGAAGGGAAGCTTCACCCAATACATACAAAAATTCATACTTATCAGTATTGGAAAAATACAGCTGAACCCTGTTATTCTCTTTTATCTCGTCTACATTGTGGCTTTCGCTTGAACTGATGAACCAAAGCCTGCCCTCTTCGTCTACTTCTTGCACCGTCATCGGCCTGGAGGTTGGATAATCAGATTGGATAGACGTTGTAAACATAAATGTCTTTGCCTTTTCTGCCAGCTCTTTTATTTTTTCTACTGCCTGCTGGCTGCTTAAATTTTCTACAGGTGAAATTGCTTGTGCCATAATAATTGTTTTAGACCAGGATAAATTCAAATATTGTTCCAATACGTTTGGCGTTGTGATAATTTAATTAAGTCAAATACCGAACAATTATTAACAAATATTGTTTTTTATAAAACTGGGATCACTATTTATGCGTATGTCGCTTAATTAACCACTAAAAATAATACAATGAAAAAACAATTCTTCGTTGCTGCAGCCTTCACAGCAGCAACATTTACAATGATTTCCTGCGGTGAAACAACCAAGGACGGTACCACTACCTCCCAGGACAGTACTACTATGACATCTATGGACACTGCTACAACAGCACCTGCAATGGAAACAGGCGTAATGGTAGGCGGCGCTAACATGGTACCATCAAAAAACATTGTAGAAAATGCTGCAAATTCAGCAGACCATACTACATTGGTAGCTGCTGTAAAGCAGGCTGGTTTGGCAGAAACTTTAAGTGGAGCAGGTCCTTTCACAGTGTTTGCACCTGCCAATACTGCATTTGATGCGGTACCAAAAGCAACGCTCGACAAACTGATGACTGATGCTGGTAAAAAAGACCTTACCAACATTCTTACGTACCACGTTGTTCCTGGAAATTACAAAGCTGCTGACCTGAAAGATGGTCAGAAGTTGAAAACAGTTCAGGGAAAAGAACTGACTGTAAAAGTAGCTGACGGAAAAGTAATGATTAATGATGCTGAGGTTACAACAGCCGATGCAGTATCAAGTAATGGGGTTACTCATGTTATCAACAAAGTGTTGATGCCTTAATATAGTTTGAATTTAAATTGCCAGAAAGCCGTCTCAATGAGATGGCTTTCTGGTTTATAACAATTGTCAACTTACCTGCACTGATTGTATTCCTTAATGATGCGCTGCCATACAGCTACTTTCTTTTTATCAGACAGGGTAAAAGTTTGTAAATAGAACCCGCTTTCCCTGTTTCTTATCCTGGTAGCTACGGGCATACAATCAAGAAACATCTTGCTAACTTTTTCGTCAAATTTTGGCTGGAAATATTTACTGGCAATATTATATGCTACCAGGCGATCATATCCCGGTAATGAAACGAAATAATAATAATATTCCCTTCCATCAGGCGATTTACTTTTTTGTTGATACAACTCATAAAAGTGTGCCCGGGAAGAATCAGGCGTTAATCGTTTTACAAAAAGTAATTGTTGAAAATCATTTAGCAGCACATCCACCTTTTTTAGATGGTAAGAAGTATTTCCGATCTTATAATATTCAATGTTGGCAAGTTTGATTTTTTTATCTGCCGGTCCTTCCTGCAAAATAATATAATCTTTTGCATCTCTCCCTGTTTCAAAATTAACTGTAAGCATGCCCTTTGCAACTGTACCGTCTGTAAGATAAACAGCGCTATTCTCTTTAAACACATCGTTTGGAGTGTTGAAATATGAGATTGTTTTACAACTGGTAAAAGACAGGATAAAGATAAGTGCAATATAAAGTCTCATAATAGTTTTGTTTGTCAAAGATACCGGCATGTAGATGAAAATGTCAAAGATTTCCTCAAGATACCTCATGAGCCTTTAATCTCCATCAACGCCTGCGTTACCTGCTTAGTTATATTATATGGCACAGCAATTGTCCTTACCTGTTTATTACAACATCTATAAAATAAAATCACATGCCATTCTTCACTAACAACAAACAGGGAAAAGAAGTAAAAATATTTTACCAGGATCATGGCGAAGGTCAGCCTGTGGTACTGATTCACGGGTGGCCACTTAGCCACTCATCGTGGGAAACGCAAATGCCCGCAGTTGTGAACGCCGGCTTTCGATGTATCGCCTATGACAGAAGAGGTTTCGGAAAATCGGATATGCCCTGGGAAAGTTACGATTATGATGCGCTCACTTCCGACCTGGATGCGTTAATGACACAACTTGATTTACACAATGCTGTATTGGTCGGATTTTCGATGGGTGGAGGTGAAGTAGTAAGATATCTAACGACTTATGGAAAAGAAAGAGTAGCAAAAATTGGCCTCATTGCTTCCATTATTCCCCTGGTAGCCCAAAAGGCGGATAACCCTGATGGCGTTCCTGCGGAAGAACTGGAAAAGATAATGAAAGCTTTACATGAAGATCGTGTTGGTTTTCTCCAGGATTTTCATAAAAATTTCTACAGCGTTGGTATGATCAGTAAGCCGGTAAGCCAGGGAAGGTTAGACAGTGATTTTATCGTTTCCTCACAGGCCGGTGGAAATGCAACCATCAAAGCTGCCGAAGCATGGGGTGGCACTGACTTTAGACCTGAACTAAAAAATATAACCGTTCCTACCCTTATCGTTCACGGAGATGATGATAAGGTTGTTCCCATTAAAACTGCTGCCGAACAAGCTGCCAAGGGCATTGCCAACAATGAATATCATATTATTGAGGGGGGGCCGCATGGTATAAATGTTACGCATACCACGGAACTAAATAAAATTCTGGTGGAATTTTTAAAAAAATAAGAATTATTCCCGCAGATTTCCCTGTTGAGCCATCCAGTTGCCGAAAGGGTGACTCACCGGGAAAATCTGCGTTGTCTTCGATCCGCAAAGAGCTGCGGGAAACGCTACTTTACCCATGCATAGCTGCCAGTTTGTCGAGCAAGGATTTCATGTCGAAAGGTTTTTCAATGAACCCGTCTGCTCCGGCGGCCATACAATCATTAACAGCCTGTGGGTAAGCTGACAACATTAATAAAGGGATAGTGGCAATAGCTGTATCCGCTTTTATTTCTTTACAAAGTTCTCTCCCATCAGCCCCCGAGAGCAGCATATCCATTAAAATAATATCCGGATTAATTTCTTTAATAAGCCCTTTTACATTTTCAGGGTTTTCACTCACAGAAATAATATAACCCTTTGTTTTTAGCATAGCTGTCAGCATCATTAAAAGGTCTTTATTGTCATCAATAATGAGTATATGTTTTTGCATGTCAGGGGTTTAATAGAGGGATAGAAAAATAGAATGTAGAACCCACAGCTTCTTCACTGTGAACGCCAATTTTGCCACCATGTTTCTTTATGATCTCTGATGATATAAACAAGCCGATTCCGAAGCCGGGAAATGTTTTTTCATTTTTACCCTCTACCCGGTAAAAACGTTGAAATATTTTTTCCTGGTCAGATTTTATGATTCCAATACCTTCATCTTCCACTGATACACTGGCCTCGTTATTTTTAGTGGTAATAGAAACTTTTATAATTTTCGAATCCGGCGAATATTTAATGGCATTGGTTAAAAAATTAATGAGTACCTGGGCTAAGCGGTGTTTATCAGCGTGTACTTTTACATTGTTTTCAAATTGAAATTCTATAATATGCACCGGGTTTACGTCCCTGGTATTGTTAATGATTTCCTTTGTAAGTGCTATAAGGTCAACATCTTCTTTGTTATACTGCAGTTGACCCGATTTAATTTTAGAAAGATCCAACAAATCGGAGATAAGATCCGTCAATGTAACGATTTGCCTGTGCATCTTATCAAGCGAATGTTTTAAAAATTCATCTTTGTCGCCTGTATACATTTCCTGCAATAACTGAACGTATCCTTTAACAGTGGTGATAGGGGTTTTTAATTCGTGGCTGGCCATACCAATAAAAAGGTCTTTCTGTTCATCCAGTTCTTTTATTTCCTGGATATCGGTACTGGTGCCAACCCACATGCGGATATTATCGAGTATATCTTTTTGTGGAATGGCGCGACTGAGCTGCCAGCGGTATTGCCCGTCGGCCCTGCGAAACCGGTGTTCGAATATAAAGTCATTACCGGTATCAATGGCGTGTTGCCAGGCTTTTATATTTTCCTCCCTGTCATCAGGGTGCACAATTTGCCACCAGCCATCCGCTGCTACTTCTATTTTAGTTAACCCTGAATAATTATATACTGACTGGTTAAAATAATTAAGGTCGCCATAGGCGTTTCCTGTCCAAACCATTTGCGGCATGGAGTCTGCCAATAAACGAAATTTACGTTCCCTGTCTTCCAATTCATGCTGCTGGTATTTTTCGTCTGTTGTATCCCTTGCTGTTCCAATCAAAAAGATGGGTTCTCCATGATTGTTCTTAAAAACTTTTCCTTTTACCTGCATCCATCGCTGCGTGCCGTTGCTCCACACTATTCTTGACTCATAATTCAAAGTGCCGGTCTGGTATGCTTTTTTAAAAGCGTCATTTCTAATAGAAAGGTCATCGGGATGTATCCGTTTCAAAAACTGGTCATGCGTTATATCTCCCTGGTTTGTAAACCCAAAAATATTTATAAACCGATCGCTGTATTTCATTTCGTCGGATGATATATTCCATTCCCATGTACCCAATTCACTGGCGTCAATTACCAGGTTAAGCCGTTGCTCACTTTGTTCTGCTTTTAATCTTGCCTCTACTTTTTCTGTAACATTATTTACTGTAATAATTATACCGGCTATCGTTTGATCAGGATCCAGTAAAGGGGCATATTCAAAATCCAGGTAAAATTTTCGCATCCCGTCATCTCCTTTCACATAAGCTATTGATTCTGTTTCTGAATGCATTTTACCGGTTGTATACACTTCATTAAGCAGCTCCGGATATTTCTGGTCCATTAACTCCGGAAAAACCTTTAAAATAGATTTGCCAATGACATCCTCCTCTTTTTTACGCCATACATTTTTGAACATTGTATTGTTGGCTGTTTCTATAACATAATCTTTGCCTCGTAAAATTGTCATTGGTATCGGCGACTGCATAACCATGTTGCGAAATCCCCTTTCACTTTCCGCCAGTGTATGCCTGGCCTTAACTGCAGCAGTAATGTCAAAGGCTACTACAATTATTCCTACGATTGTCTCATTATTTTCCAACAATGGCTGGTAAACAAAATTGAAATAAGTAAGTACTTCTTCATTACCATGTTTAACGTAAACAGGAAATTCTATACCATGGTACGGCACGCCATTTTTAAATACACCGTTCAATATTTCTTCAATCGCTTCTCGCACCTCCGGCCAGGTATCAAATAAGGGTTTGCCAACAAAATCTTTTTCATTCCTGTTAACAATTTTCAAATACATTGGATTGGCCATTTCTACCACGTATTCAGGCCCACGCAGGATGGTAATTCCCAAAGGTGCCTGTTCTACCGTATGCCGGAAGCGTTCCTCGCTTTCTTTTATTTTCCTGCGGGCCATTACCTCGTTGGTAACATCCTGCATGATGCCGTTAAAACGATATGCTATCTTTTCGGCATTGAACAAAGCTTTACCTTTTACATCTACAATAATCTCTGTTTTTGTATAAGGATTTATGACCGTATATTCAATATCATAGTAGCCACCGGATGAATAGCTGAGTGCATATTGAATGGCTTCTGTTACCCGCTGCCTGTCTTTTGCCGCAATTATATTAATGGCATACCCGAGATCTATTTCAGCAAGATGCGGTAATCCAAACCAATCTTTCAACCGGTTGTTGGAAGTAAATTTATTGCTGATGGGATTATAATCCCAGGTTCCCAATTCTGCCGATTCAATGGCAAATTGCAACTGGTTCCTGCTTTCTTCCAGTTTTTTATAGTTATTTACTTTCTCGGTAGTTTCGGAACAGGTAACAAATACACCGGCTACCGCACCCGTTTCATCTGTTACCGGGCTGTAACTAAAAGTCCAGTACACGTCTTCCAGCGACCCATTGCGATAAATGGGCAACAACTGGTCCTCGGCCCAACTTGCTTCGCCACCACTCAACACCTGTTTTATTAATGGATAAATATCGGTCCATATCTCCGGCCATACCTCCCGGCCCTTCATCCCTAAACTCTGGGGATGCTTTCCTTTTTCACCCAAACTTGGGCGGTAAGCATCATTATAAAAACATACCAGTTCCTTTCCCCAAAACAGAAACATAGGAAACTTTGAATTTAGAATAATGCTGAGGGTTGTGCGAAGGCTTTGAGGCCAGGTTCCGGGTACACCAACTGCTGATTGCGACCAGTCTTTTGATCGCATGAGTTGCCCCATTTCGCCGCCTCCTGAAAGAAAAGGATGATTGTCGGGAGTTATTTCCTGGTTTAATAGCATCGGATAAAGAAACTAAGATACGTGAATTTATAAAAAGCAATCAAATTTATACCGCGGGCGCCGGAGAATTATGTTGCAAATTCTTATCATGCTGTTTAAACCATCGTCTTCTAATAGCGTCCAAAGCGAAACATTGTAAAACACCTAAAACCTTTTTATGAAAAGAAGATCATTATTCGCGGTGGCAGCACTATTATTTATGGTAGCTGCAACAACCATGTCATTTAATTTTGCCGGCTGGCGCAGTCTCGGCACAAAGACAGTTAATTATAAAATTGATCATGATGTACTGGATGTACAATTGAGGGATGGCAGATTTAAGCAATTAAGATTCGTGGTAAAAGGCGGTTCCCTCAATATGCACCGCTGTGTAGTTCATTTTGAAAACGGCGGCCAACAGGAAGTTGAACTGCGTCATAATTTTGATAAGCGCAGTTTCAGCCGTATAGTTGATCTTAAAGGCAATAGCCGCATTATTGAAAGAATAAGCTTTTGGTATGATACCCAAAATTCCTCCAACAACAGAGCAAAACTCAGCGTTCTTGGAAAATAAGAATTGATTATTGTATTTTATAAAAGGAGCCATTACCCGGCTCCTTTTATTTTTAGCAGTTATCCATTGCCTGGTTCATTTTCATATAATCTGCAATGATCTTTTCATTGCTGTCTTCACTATTAGACAGTGTATCAATAATGGTTGCCTGTTCTTTGGCTGTTTTATTCTGGCTCAGTTTTTTCTTCCCCTGTATATCTGTTACCTTAATTTCAAAAGCTACAATACCTTTGGCCATCCCGGCTTTAAAATCTTCGGGCAACCTATCCCATTGCTCTTTGTAGGCAGCTTCATAATGGTTGATCGTATCATCTATTACCTGCATTAGTTTTCCAGGCTCGTTTACAACTGCAGCTTTTCCATAACAATGAACGGCTATATAATTCCAGGTAGGCACATTTAATTCCTTCTCATAATTTTTTGGAGAAATATAGGCATGCGGCTCAGTAAAGATGACCAACACTTCGCTGGTTTCAATGTCCTTCCACTGGCTGTTGGCTTTGGCAAAATGAGATGTCAGTATGATATTTTCCCCGTTATCATTCACAAGAAATGGCAGGTGCGTGGCAACGGGCTGATTATCTTTTGCTGTTATGATGGTAGCAAAACTAAAACGTTTCAAAAATTCAATGACTTCCAGTTTGTCGGCCATAAGGTTTACAGGAGAAATATACATCTGCTTTAATTAACGCGGGTAATTTAAAAATGCAAATAACCATTAAATTTTTAATTCCCCTATCCCCAAATATGTGAATGGTAGTTTGCCCAGGGCCAACCAACTTTTGGGGAGCAGCATTTCCCGCCTGCCGGCTGTCATGGTACAGAACTTCCTGCAAAAAGGCGGGCGGTTTAAATTATATGACAGAAACAACACAGCAGCTTTCCCTTTCCCAACAAAAGGCAATAGCATTATTCAAAGCAATTGAAGACAGGGGTTTGATCATACCCGGGAAAACAGAACAACAGCTTTGCAATGAAATTGTACAAATTGCTGCAAAAGATTTTGGAGCAACGAATCATTGGGGCAAAAAAATTGTAAGAACGGGTATTAATACACTTGAACCCTATGTTGCAGATCCGGATAACCTTGTAATAAAGGAAGAGGATATATTGTTCTTTGATTTTCACCCTGTATTTGAAGGCTGGGAAGCAGACCTGGGAAGAACCTACGTTTTAGGAACAGACCCCCTAAAACACAAAATAAAAAATGATGTGGAAGCCGCCTGGCAGGAAGGCAATGCCTGGTATTTTAAACAAAAAGAACTTACAGGTGCGGCATTTTTTAATTACGCCACAGACCTCGCAAAGCGTTATGGCTACGAATTCGGCAATGCAATTGCCGGGCATATAATCGGAAAATTTCCTCACGAACAGCCGGACGATCCAAACGATCTCTGCCTGGATGTACACCCGGATAACCATACAGACATACTTCAACCGGACAAAGACGGCAATAAAAGACACTGGATACTGGAGCTACATTTTGTAGACAGGGAAAATAATGTGGGTGCTTTTTTTGAGCAATTATTAAAGGAGGATGATGTTCAGCGATGACATTTTTTAAATAGATATTATAGAACAGGAATATGTCGTGTCCCCAAATTCTGTACTTGCCATTGGCTTGGTTTCCATTATATATTTTTCTCTCATTGTGAGGAACCGTTTTAATCGACGCAGTCTTTTCTTCTTCGCCATAAAGATGATAATAATGCGCAGGCCTGTAATCGGTCAAAACGAAAACTAAAGATTGGCAGCGATATTCGCTGAGAAGCTATTCGTACGTCTCGTTGCGGCAATGCCCCTGCTGGCAGATGTGGCTATTGTGGGTTCTGAACTGGAGTTAGCATGGTTAAAACACAAAGCCATTTTCCTTCATTTTTTAAAAACATGCTTGTAGACCACTCATATAAACTAAATGTTTGTTTGTTGTATGTTCCTGCACTCGTTCCCCTGCTTATTATTATTCCTGTGTTTCCATATAATTTGATAATGAGTTCATCAGAATCCATCCTGTTATGAATAAGAATTCCTGAAATAATCGATTGTAAGAAAGTTAACTTTGAGGTAATTCCGTCCGAACCAACAATTACCCAATCATCAGATATAAATTTTGATATTTCATCCGCATCATTGCTAACCATTGCCTGATCCCAAAGATTTACGAAATCTGTTAATTCTTGCTCTTCTGTCAATCTCATTATTAAACGGATTTTATTTAGCCATTTATGTCAACGGGCAGGTATTGCTACAGGTGGAATATTTTATAATTTCCAGCCTGGTGTTAGCCGATGGCATTCATCAACGCAGTGCCGGAAGAATATATTTATCCAACGCAAATTGTCCGTCATTAACAATTCCTCTTTTGTTATAATTTCCCGCTGTTACAACTACGATCAAATTCAATTCTTTGTTTAGGAATATTCTTTGTCCACCATTTCCCTTTGCAATTATTAGTTCAAACGGTTTGTTTTTTACTGTATCTGTTTCTGTCCAAAATAAAAAACTGTAGCCTTTTGTTGTTGACTTCTCGTCCCGATAAACTTGTGTTTGTAAAGTTTCGTCAACCCAATTTTCTGTAAGAATATTCTTCTCCTTCCACCTCCCTTTATTTAAGTAGAGCATTCCAAATTTTAATAGATCTCTTGAAGTCAAACGAAGTCCCGAAGCCGCTGCTGGAAATTTCTTGTGGCTCTTTGTCCACTTATAATTTTTTATTCCCAAGGGCTCAAAAAGATATTTTTCGGCGAATTTATCAACGTTATCACCACTAACAGATTTTATTATTTCCGCTAAAATTTGAACACCACCGCTATTATATTTCCAAACCGCTTCTGATGTTGTTTTCATGGGTCGATTTAAAACATATTTAATCGGATTATTACTTTTTTCCATTTGAGTTTCATCGTTATCGGAAGTGCCGTGAGGAACATCTTCGTTCCACAGAATATCTGAGCTCATTGTAAGTAGCTGTCGTATCGTAATTTTTTCATTTTGAATAGTTTTGTATTCCTGATAGTCGGTTAAGTACCTAAAAATAGGGTCATCAATACTTGCAATTTTTTGTTGTTGAATAGCTATATCAATGCAGGCAGCTACAACACTTTTAGAAATACTTCTTGTGTCGTGTAAAATATTTGTGTTATGTTTTGCATACCCTAAACCTGAACCCCAATTTTCATCTTTTCCTGAGAAATAGTTTTCGTAAATAAGTTTATTGTCCTTTGCTATCAGCAAACTATGAATATTTGGGAAAGTGTCTTTTAAAATTAATTTTGTAAGTTCAATAATTTTATTGCTGTCAATATTTGAGTTAGAAATATTATCGATTATTATACCGTCTGCCAATTGGCTGGGTTTTGAGTAATGATAGTTTGAATCACGGATATGAGTCTGGCTGCAACTGGTAAGCCAAATAACACATATGGGAACAATTAAAAAACTTTGTCTGGAATATTTTATAGGTATCATTTTGTTTGTTTCCATTCAGGAGGTCACCCCTGCTATTGGCCAACGCACACAGCTTGCCGAATTGGGCAAAATAGCATTCCGCCCGGACATCCTGAATCTAAATCTATAAATAAAAGTTGATAATATGCACATAGCTAAATTAATGACGACAAGCTGGATATGAATCCAAATTGAAAAAAAGTTGAAACGCAGCTTCCCTCAGCCCCCCATTTTGGTAAACCCCGTTGTGCGTTCGTATAGTTGCTATTGCTTATTAAACCGGTGATGCATTACCCTTGTTGACCAAACAGTTAACCCGTTTACTTTACCCTGAATATCTCTATTAAAAAGTATCCATTGGTCAAACCCATCCCCCGGATTTTTTTCAGCAATGTAATGAAACTGGTTCTTACCGTCGGGTTCAATAATTACATCTGGCATGGTGGCTCTTTTCAAAACCATTTTACCTTGCTCATTCAAATCAAAATTCCAATAGTAATCAAGATGTCTGCTATAATATTTCCCTGTAAACATTTTAAGCTCTTCTGTTGTTGGCATCCACTGTTTACTTTCCCTTTCCATGGTGTTACCCGGAAACCCATCATCAAAATCTGTTGCGACCACCATGGGTGCATTGGCTTCAGGCTGAATAAATTTTATCTGCATGCCAAACCCTTCTTCGTAATAAAAAAGATCTTTACCAACCGGGATCAGTTCAATAATATAATTTCCTGTGTATCTTAATTTCAATTTCCCATGCTCTACGTAAAAGTCGCTCAATTTCCTGCGCTCATTATAACTTTCCGATGATACCTGGTTTAGCCAGCGATATCTGCCTTCGTATTTTTTTAATTCGGCTTCCGTAATGCTGACCGGTTTTTTTTTAAAAACCGGCTTGATGAATGAGGGCTTTTTTACATGCAGCATATAATCATAAAGCAATTTATTTTGGTCGGAAAAACCTGCTCCACCTACGTTGCCCAGGGTTATGATCGATATTCCTTTTGAAGGAATACGGGTGAGATAATTTTCACCGTTAACGCCCTCATGAATAACAACCATTTGGCCATTGATGGTATCAAGACTATGTCCTGTAACATAGTGATTCTTTTTGCCGGGTATCATTCGTACATTTTTCAATAATTTATTGAGCGCAGCATTGAACTCAGAGCCCGGGTCATTAATAGTTGATGACCATTTCGCAAGATCGTCAGCACAGGTCAGGATAAAATAATTTCCTCCGGGTGATGTTTTCTGCACATTATCAAGTTTAAAACCATTTCCATCGGGTGAATATTTGGTAACGTTATTAGGAATAATATTGAGTGCATTTTTTTGCATGTTTGTGCCATTCATTTTTAGCGGATCGAATATCCGTTGCCTGATCCAGTCAGGTAAGTTTTTACCGGAAGCTTTTTCCATGATCAAACGCAATAACCCAAAATCAGAATTACAATACATATATCCTTTTCCGGGTTCAATTTCGGGTTCTGGTTGGGTATATAGCAACCGGAAAAACTGTTCCTTATCAAAACGATTCGACATAGCACCATGCATCAGTAATAAAGTTGCCCACTCATCTACAAAACCACTGCGATGATTAAGCAGGTCCCAGATGGTAACCGCCTCAGACCATTCCGGTAATTTTGGAAAATACTTGCTGACTTTATCATTCAAAGAAAGAATACTATCTTTCTCCATTAATACAGCAGCAATGGAAATAAATTCCCTCGCCTCAGAATATCCTATTCGTACTACACTTTGATGCGAAAAGGGAACCTGTAATTCAATATTGGCCATGCCATAATCCTTTTTGGCAATCACTTTTCCGTTTTGGATAACAGAAACCGAAACTCCTGGAGATTTTTTGTTGTTAAA
>JACMKX010000074.1 GCA_014379905.1 Ferruginibacter sp.
TAAAATATTAGTTACAGCTACCGCAATCATTTCTGCTATAGCTTTAAATAACTCAAAGTATTTTGGTGAATAAGTACCATATTTTTTAGCATCAAAAAATAAAGAACCGATGGTTTTGCCTTGACAAATCATGGGTGTAAACATAAACTCTTTCAAGCCTGCCTCATACATGGCAGGGGCAAAAATTTGCTTATTTAGTAATATCTCATCAATCGTAACAATACCAGTTTCTGTAAGTGATTTTTTCACAAAAACATCCATTGGGTTATACCCATCAAAGCCCTGTTGCTGTAAGGCATTAGAGGCTATACTTTCATGGTAATGGTCTATGTTTGAGAGGTCTTTCCATTCGGTACTGTCTTCATTTAAAATAACAATGGCCGTATCATCTATGGGTATTACTGGTGCTATTTTTTGAAAGATGGTAGCAAACAATTCTTTTCTGTTTTGAATAGATGCAATGCTTTCGCTAATGGCCAATAAGGTTTCTTTAAACTGCTTTTCCGCTAATAATTTTTCTTTAGTAAGAATATTGGAAAGAGCAATGGCAGTCAAATCTGCTATTTGTTGATAGAATAATGCATCAACACATTTTAATGTACCTGTTTGCGTACTATTTAAATAAAATACCCCAAAAGCTTCATTACCAGTTTGTAACAATGCACCATACGTTTCTTTGTAACCATTAGCTAAAATTGGCTCACTAAATGGGTGGGGTTGTTTTTTAAAATCCTTTTCAAAATTGAAAATGATGGGTTCCTGCTTCTCTTTCAATTGTGCAAAATGGTAAGCAACTGTAGTACCGTGATATACCATTTTTTGGTCTTCAATAGCATCGTTAAGCTCCTGATCTAAGCAGCTAGTGTCTATTCCTGGAGAAACAACCGTAAAGTCATAATGATAATTTTCTTTCTCGTTAATGATAAACATCCCCATGCTTTCTATTTCAAAAATCGGTAGCACTTCATTGTAAATAGATTGAAGCAAGGACGGTTTGTTGCTTTTGCTAACGATGCTTTTGCTGATGCTTGCCAGTAATTGGCAGTAATTCTGCTGCATATACACTGATATTGAAGCTTAAAAGTAACAAATAAATCATTTTGCACATCGAATACGGTATTTCGGGCTTGATAGTCGTACTTATACGAAATATCGGGTTTTTATTTGTGGTGCTTAGAGTTTGAGCTGACTTAAATTTCAGTTGAAACCTTTTACCATAGTGCCTTTAGCTTTTTAAATAATGATTCTTTCGTTCAAGGCATAGCGTTTGGCATATACTCCTAAACAAACAATAAATTCATGAAAAAAGGTATTTTGGCTTTTAGCCTTATGGCAATTGGTGGCCTAATTGCAACTGCTTTGTATAGTTTTACTGTTAAGGACAAAACTGCTGATGCACCAGACCAGCACCCCAGGGTAAATATAGAAAGGGATTACACCGAAAAATTGAGCGTTCAAAACTCGGGCTTAATTATGGTTGATTTTTTAACCGGCTTCGACCCCGGATTAAATACGATTCCAAAAGCTGTATTTAATCAAAATGCTACGGCTTTGGCTAAAATGAGCAATATTTTCAATTTACCTACAATTATGTTAGGTGAAGAAGGTGGATTTAGAGGGAAATTTTATCCATTGGTGGGTGAATATTTATCAAAGGCAGTGAGGGTAGAACGCCACACACCAAGCGCATGGGACGAACCTAACTTTCAGGTAGCGGTAAAAAAACTAGGCAGAAAGAAATTAATTGTTGGAGGCATTTCATTAGACATCTGTACACAATTATTAACCTTGGATTTACTAAGAGCGGGATATGATGTTTACGTAGTAACAGATTGCAGCGGCAGCGACCAGGCCATTGCCGAAACTGCAGCCATGATGCGTATGACACAGGCAGGTGCAGTAATGGTTACCTGGGGTACACTGGCCAGTGAGTTGATGAAAGACTGGCAATCGCCTTATGGGCAGGCTGTAGGTAAGCTGTATCAGGAAAATGCAAGCTGGGGTGCTTTTAGAAGCTATCCTGAAGAGCGTAAATAAATGTACTAAACCGACCACAAAAGCCAACAGTTTCTGTGAGAAAAGTATTCCCAAATTTTATGGTTGTATTAGTATTGCTTTATAGCAATGTAGTTGATGGGCAGCAATATAAACCCAAACTGCTCCGCTTTGATGAAGATTACAGCAACCTCACCGATTCAGTTGTTCAAAAAAAGCCCTGGTTACGAACAAAGAACATTAGCCTGAACCAAACTACAACCATTAAAGTAAGTGTTGGATTGGATTACAGAGAAATGTACGAATTGGTAAAAGGGTATGATAGTACAGGTGCTACAGATGGCTATTGGCTTACCCGTATAATGGCCCATGCTGATGTACATTTTGGAACACGGTTCAGAACTTTTTTTCAGGTAGGAAGGGGTTTTATAGCAGCAAGAGTATTGCCAGCCCGTCCAGTAGATGTAGATGAACTCTTCTTTTTGAATGCCTTTGGCGAATATCATTTTGGTAAACAGAACAACAATTATTTAAGGCTTGGCAGGCAGGAATTATTCTTTGGGTTGGGTAGATTAATAGCCCCAAGAGAAGGTCCCAATCTTCGTAGCACGTATGATGGTGTTCGTGTACACAATAGTATGGGGGCTTTTACGTGGGATGCTTTTTTCAGCTATTTAGTCAATAATAAACAAGGCATATTAGACAATGAAATACTTGGTAATAATCAGCGTTTATGGGGATTTTATAGCACTAAAAAATGGAGACAATTCAGTGCCGATTTGTATTACCTAGGTTATTATAATCCTACTGCACTGTTTAGTAAACAAGTAACAAGAGCCAAAGAAACCAGGCATAGCATGGGGGTAAGATGGTATGGCAAAGTATCAAATGGCACTGGGTACGATGCAGAAGCAGTGTACCAGTTTGGCCAATTTGGCAGCAATAGCATTGATGCTTTTATGGTAGATGCAAAAGTTTCAAAAGACATTCAATTAAAACGTTCTGTACTAAAGCCATCTGCAAAGATTGGCTATTTTTCAGGCAACCGTTCAGTAAATGATAGTAAATTAACAACCTACAACTCATTGTTTCCTAACCTGTTGTATTATCAAACAGCCATTGGTATTTTTCCATCTAATCTGATTAATCCACAGGTAAATCTTGGGTGGGATTATAAAAAGCTAAGCATAGTGGGTGGTGTAGATGGGTATTGGCGTGCCAGCAAACAAGATGGTTTGTATGCCCCATTTGGTACATTATTGCTAAACAATACCAATGAAACTTACTTAGGCTATCAACTGTACACTAAAGCAGATTATGCTTTTACACAAAACCTCAGTTGCACATTTTTAGTATCAAGGTATTACAAAAGCCAATTTATAAAAAACAATACCGATGGACGTGGTATTGACTTATTGGTCAATATATTACTCAACTATAAACTATAAACAGCGTGAAAATAAAACGTAAATACTTGCCAATGGCTATTGCTGTTTGTATGGGTTTATGTATGGGGTTAGTAATGAGTTTGGTAATGACCCTGGCAAATATTGGTTTGGTACGAGGCTTCTTTATAAAATGGATGAATGCTTTTGCAGTGGGGGCTTCTATTGGTATTCCCTTAGCCATGGTAGTAGTGCCATTTGTTACTAAACAATTACAAAAAATAGCAGTTGATTAAAAGAATTTGCTATGAAAATAATTCAACTACTCATCGTAGTTACGGTTTGTATGCTAACTTATAACAGTAATGCACAAAACAAAACAACACAAAGTATGCAACAGCAAATAGCATCTTCCATTTTTAAAGGCTGGCAAACAGGTGAATCTGGCAAAGGATATAACAGTTTTTTAAAGTATCTGGAGGCTGAGAGTTTTCAATATTTCTCTCATCCTTTAATTGGCAAACACGCTGGTAAAGAAGCATTCGAAAAATTGATGGCATTGTTAAACGAAAGAGAAGTAAAACCTAATCAATTAACATTTTCAAACATCATTAGCTATCAATACAACAATAGCTTTTGCTTTCAATTTGATAGTGAAGGTAAAGTGGCAGATGGCTTCAAATATCAGGGCTACAACATCATTCAACTGGAAATAAAAGAGGGCAAGCTCATTGGCTTTCGTGAATATTTTGGTTACATCAATCCCTCATGGTTTAAATAAAGAAAATGAACGAAACAAGAAACATTGCCTTTGAACATTTACTGGGGTTGGGAATTTTTTGTACAGCTTACCGCCAGTTACCATACTAAAATTGATGGTGACAGTGCCACTGCTAATTTTTATGTAAACGCAATTGCCAGAATTAAAGATGGCGATTCTAATTATAACCTTGCCATGTATCAGGATAAGCTCGTATTTAAAGATGGTAAATGGCTTTTCAAGCAAAGAAACTATAATGTTTTATATCTGGATCAAAGTCCTCTAAAAGGCAAAGCATTTCTTTAATGATAAAATTTAACACATGAAAATTGGCATTGTAGGTTCAGGAAATATGGGCGCAGCCTTGGGTACAATTTGGGCGGGCAAAGGGCATCAGGTAATGTTTAGTTATGCAAAAGATGCAAACAAGTTAAACCGGCTTGCAAACAGCAATAGCCAAACTACACAGGGCACAGTAGAAGAGGCTGTAGCCTTTGCCGAAGTAGTAATGCTGGCAATACCTTATCCATCGATGGAAGAAGTGTTGGCTCACAAAACTATTTATCAAAACAAAGTAGTTATTACTTGTGTAAGTGGCCTGCAGCCCGATTTTAGCGGTGACACCATTGGTTTAAGCACCAAACTTTCTATTTCTGTTGCTGAGCATATTAGCCATGTGCTACAGAATAGTAAAGTGGTAGAAGCCTTCAATATAACATTTGCCGAAATTCTACAAATCCCATCAAGGGAACTGGATGGCAATAAACCCTCTATCTTTTATTGTGGTGATGATGTGTCGGCTAAAGAAATTGTTGCCGATTTGATAGAAGACTGTGACTATGTACCTATTAATGCTGGTGGCCTTCGTACGGCAAGAAGCCTTGAAACCCTTGCTACAAGCTGGGTTCAGTTTGCTGTGGTGGCAGGACTCTTTCCACGAATCGCAATGCACTCATTACAGTACTAAAACAAAAGCCATGTCACAAACCAATATAGACACAGCCTTGCTTGCGTTTAAATATTTAGCAGAAGGCCATAAAGCTGGCAGCTTTGATGACTACATTAACCTGCTTACAGACGATTATATTTTTTATGCACCAGCAGGTGCTTTTAGGGGCAAAAATGTAGGCAAAGCAAAAGCCATAGAGTTCTACAATGCCATCACAGTAGCCAAAGCAGACTTTCTTTTTTCTGATCCCATTCGAGTAACCGCAACTGGCGATACGATTGTGATAGAATTTACAGATGAAGGCACTATTATGGGCATTCCTTACTTCAACAGGATTGCTTCGTCATTTGATATTAAAGACGGGAAAGTGTATGGTTATCGTGAATATTTTGGCGATATAGATATGGATGCCATGAACAAAATGCAGGGATAATCAAATTTAGCAATCATGTTATCAGAAATCATATCAGCCAATATTAATGCACCTGTTATAGTCATTTTTGGTGGCAGCCCTATTCGTAGAGAAGAAGTATTAAAGCTTATAGAAAGTATCGAAATAGAGATTACAGCCTATGGGGTTTTAAGTGAAGAAGAAGGGCTGGAAATGCTGCAAACATTGCCACATGTAAACCTTGTACTGATTGGTGGCAGGTACACAACCGACCAACGTTTTCGCATCAAAAACTTTCTAATTAAGTTGATGCCAAAAGCTTTAATAACAGAACCTGGTTGGGATTATCCGTACAATAACGACAACATAAAAGAGGATGTGATTAAAAAACTGGCAGCTACAAAATTGTAATCCACAAAACATCAAAACTCAAATAGAATGAAATAAAACTGAAAAATTGAAACAGCACGTAATTATATCGACTTTAGAATTACCATGCTTGGTATAGCTGGTGTTTTTTGACACTGTCAAATATCCAACAGCTGTTTTCAAAAGTGTATGGTTGGTTAAGGAAGAAAACGAAACCTACCTGCTATTTAACAACCTAACCTTAAAGGGCATAATAAAACTTATTGAATCAGAAGTAGAATTTACTGCGTTTGGAAAGGATAGAGAAGGTAATAACAAAGCTGGCTTTAGTGCCACAGGTAAAATAAACAGCGAAGATTTTGGCATAGCACATTATATCCAATTGCCCGATGGCCATGGTTTTCTTGGCACGAAATTAAAACTGCATGTAGATGCACAGTTGATGAAGATAACAACTTTTGTCAACCTTAATTCATAACTAGTACAACTACGCTATCATGACATTTCAAGACTTTAAACACGGCAAAGCCAATGTAAACGGTATTCAAATGCATTACAGAATTGCTGGTGCAGGTAAACCCTTGTTCCTTATTCATGGCTGGCCACAACACTCATTAATGTGGCACACTATTGCACCCATTTTAGCTGAACATTTTACAGTAATCACACCAGATTTACGGGGTGCTGGTGGTTCATCTATCCCAACCACGGGCTATGATAAAAAAACAATGGCCAGCGATGTGTATGAACTGATAAAACTATTGGGCTATGAGAAGGTGCTGGTGGCTGGTTACGACCTTGGTTCCGGCGTGGCGTATAACTTAGCAGCGAGGCATCTGGATTTGGTAGAAAAATTAGCAGTAATGGAATTTGGGCTGCCTGGCTTTGGTTACGAAACCCTATTGGCTGCCACACCAGATTGGCATGCTGGCAGCAATTGGCATCTATCGTTTTTCACCGTTCCACAAGTAGCAGAATTTGCTTTTGCTGGTAAAGAAAGGCAGTTGCTTACCTGGTTTTTCTGGCACCTGAGCCATAATGAA
>JACMKX010000075.1 GCA_014379905.1 Ferruginibacter sp.
AATCCCGCCAGGGGGAGTGCAATAAGCAGCGCGACAAAAACCAGTTTTAAGAAATCTTTGGAAAGCACCAATAACAGGCTTGACAAAGAAGCACCTAATATTTTTCTGACTCCTATTTCTTTTGTCCGGTGAATAGTAACTAATGATACCAGTCCGTATAACCCGAGACAGGAAATAAAAACGGACAGTATTGTGAAATAATTAAACAGAGACATTGTTATTTTGTCTTTCTCGTATTGCTTACTGATTATTTCGTCAAAAAAGGAATAGTCTATTGGTACCGCCGGAAAATATTGTTTATAGATATCTTTTAAGACCGGCAGATTTTGCTGGCTCATATTTACCGTAGCGATATTAGTTGCGGCATCATTGTAAACCATTACCAATGGTTCAACGAGGTTATGTAATGATTTGTAGTAAAAATTTTTTACCACGCCGACCACCTTACCTTTATGGCCCCATCCGTCAATCTCTTTCCCAATCCCTGACTTCCATCCCATCATTTTTACAAAGGCTTCATTAACCAGGAAGCCTTCTTTCTTGTCAGTCTCAAAACTTTCAGACAGGTTTCTCCCTTCAAGAATTTGAATTTTAAAAACCGATAGAAAGTGAGGATCAACCGGGAAATAATTGCACATTATCTCCCTTTTTTTATCCTTGTCTTCTACAAAGGTGGTGCCTATCATTAGACCTGCTACCACCAGCCCGCCTCCGACCGTTACGCCTTTTATTGTTGGTTGTTGCCTCACGGAATTTATAAAAGCGTTTACAGTGCCACGATAAGCAGAGTCTCTCGGTAGGTATATATTCAATAATTGATCTCGGGTATAACCCAGGTCTTTTTTGTCAATAAATCGCATCTGGTTACTAATAACGGTTGCCCCCATTATTAATGCCGCTGCAATTGCAAACTGTGTAACTGTAATTATCTTCCGTAAAAAAATACCTTTGCCAGTGTTACGCCAATTTCCTTTCAGCACTTTCACTGGTTTGAAAGATGATAACACGAATGCAGGATATAGCCCGGCAAGAAATAGGGTTATAATAAAAACAATTCCTGTAAACAATAGCACATATCCCCATTGCACAGCGAGCTTAGTCTGAAGTAAATTATTCACAAGCGGAACAGCGAAGTACAACAACAAAAAAGAAAGAAGCCAGGCTATAGTGATAAGAAAAAACGATTCAAAAAGAAATTGTTTGATTAATTGGAACGGCAAAGCGCCGCTTACTTTGCGGATTCCTACTTCCCTGGCCCGTTCTGCTGCCCTGGCGGTGGACAGATTTATATAATTTAATAGTGCAATCAAAAGAATAAAAATCGCTAAGATGGAAAACACATAATTATACTCCCGGTTACCTTTAGGTGTATCGTCATGTTTACCCTGGCTGAAATGCACATCGGATAGAGGCTCCACTAAGAATTCTGCTTTATAATTTTTGGCACCTGCCTTATCCAGTTCGGGCTGCACGTAATTTTTACTCAGGCTTACCAGTTTTTTTTCAAACGTTTTTATATTTGTCTTTTTACTCAGCAATACAAACGTGTAAGTGGAAAACCCATCCATCCACTCATTGACTCCTGAATAATCATGAGACACCAAAGCGTCTATTTTAATGTCTGAATTAGCTGGACGGTCTTTGATGACGGCCGTCACCAGCCGGTTCACGTTATTACAAATCATCATTTTTCCTACTGGCGCCTCATTACCAAAATATTTCTTTGCAATTCGTGCAGTTATGACAATGGTATTTGGTTTCTCAAGCGCCCCCTTTAATGTCCCCTCCAACACATCAAAGCTGAAAACTGTAAAAACAGTTTGGTCCGTCCAGTAAAAATCTTCTTCTTTAAAGTAATCATTATTGATGCGTATAATCTCCCTGCTTCTTTCGAGGCGAACGGCTGCTTCAACTTCAGGATATAATTTTTGCACTGTTGGCGCAAGCAGTGCGGGAGTGGGTGCCATTACGATATCCGATTCAGGAGCATGTACGGTAGCAGTGATCCTGGCAATCCTGTCGGCGTTTTTATTATATTGATCAAAGGTTAGTTCATGTCGGATATAAATAAATATAATCAGGCACGCTGCAATACCAATCGCTAAACCAAAAATATTTACAAGTGAAAAAGATTTGTGCTTAAGCAGGTTACGCCATGCGATCTTAATGTAGTTTTTGATCATAAGCAGTCGTATTAATCGTAGGCAGTCGTATTAACGAAAGATCCTTTTGGTGATATCGAAAGAAAAGCCTGTAATTCTATTTGAAAAGCTCCCGTGGACAATGTTAGAAATTATCTATACATGTGTTATAGGGGAATTCTGTTTTAAGAAAAGAATAACACTGCCCGAGACAAAAGATACTTCCTGGAAAAATGACATCGAAATAAAATGCCTTCGGGGAGCAGGAGTCTCTGAAACAAAATAACCTGCTTATTTTTAACGCATAAATAAATGGTAAATGAAAACGAAATCATTATCACTCAAAATATCTCATGAAATTGGAACCGTATCCGCTGAGTGTAAAATTCCAACAAAAAGCACTTCCATCATGACCCTTGCGCATGGCGCCGGTGCAGGCATGAATCATACCTTCTTGATAACCTTGTCGCAGCAGCTTGCAGCTGCTGGCATTACTACCTTGCGGTTCAATTTTCCTTTTACTGAGAATAAAAAAGGCAGGCCTGATACTCCTGCGGTGGCTCATCAAACAATTGCAGCCGCTATTTCCAAAGCAAAAAGATTATTCCCCACACTTCCGCTTTTTATTGCCGGAAAATCATTCGGAGGTCGAATGAGTTCTCAATATATATCTGCTAATCCTGAAGCTCAGGCCGACGGCTTAATCTTTTATGGATTTCCGTTACATCCAATAGGAAAACCATCTACTGATCGCGCGGAACATTTAAAAAATATAAAAAAGCCGATGTTGTTTTTGCAGGGAACAAGAGATGAATTGGCCTTATGGAATTTGATAGAAGAAGTATGTGCCTCACTGCGGCCAGCCACCCTGGTAAAAATCGAAGGAGCGAATCATGCATTTAAAGCGGGGAAGCAGGACATCATACAACTACTTGCCAATAAAACTAAGGATTGGATTGAAGACAGAATATAAGAGAGTTATTTTATATTCTCGATGCTATTTCAATGCAATAACTATCCGCGATTATGATTTGTTTTTTTTAGGTAAGAGCAACTTCACCCCCAGTACTATTTTTTCAACAATAAATCCTATAATAATCCCTCCAACAGCACAGGCCAATGCCTTTGCAATCCAAGCGACAGCTGGCATTCGGACCAAAGCATTTTCCAGGTCGTGCAGTAGATGACTTGTAAATGGTATGCCATGGGCTATAATTTCAGCACCTACCCAAAGCATGGCAAAAGTGCCCACGACACTGAGAATGCTAAGGAAACGCGGCATAAATTTTACCAGGCCACGACCAAACTTTTGTATCATAGGAGCAAACTTTGCCTGGGTGAGATGTGTGCCGATATCATCTGCTTTCACAATCAGGCCCACAAACCCATACACGGCCACCGTAATAAAAACGGCTACAGCCAACATCACAACAACCTGATTTAAGATCGGTTGACCTGTGACCTGGCTATACGCAATAGCCATAATTTCGGCAGACAAGATAATGTCTGTTCGTACTGCGCCTGTAACGCGTTCTTTCTCCAGTTCTTCGGGGGTAATTACTTTCAGATCTTTCGCCTCAACTTCCACCTTGTGTGGCTTGCTAAACATAGCATGTAACTTTTCATAACCTTCAAAACATAAATATGCGCCACCCGCCATCAGAATCGGCGTAATTGCCCAGGGCGCAAAATAGCCGAGCAACAAAGCCGCCGGACTTAAAATGAAGAGTTTATTTACCAGGGATTTTTTTGCAATACTGAAAATAATGGCGAGTTCGCGGGAAGGATCAAGCCCAACAACATATTTCGGCGTTACCGCTGTATCATCGATCACAATACCTGAAACTTTACCGGTTGTTTTAGCGACCTGCGCAGGTACATCATCCAGGCTGGCAGCGCTTGCTTTAACCAAAGCTGAGATATCATCCAGTAAAGCAAAAAATCCTGAAGCCATATTTAAAATGATTTATTTGACAGGCTGTTTTATTTCCTTTTGTTTTTTAGTTCCAGCCACGCAGCAAGTTAGGGCAGCCTGTTTAATAAAAAAACATTAAGGCACTACCCATGCTACGAGAGGAGTAGTGTTGAATCCACCTTAGTTCACATGATCATTTGAACTCCTTTCCTGTAAAAAGTGCTAAAATCATTTTAAATTGGAGGGCTTTACGTTTAAGTAAGATGGAGGTTTTAACGCTGCATTCGTCAGTCATTTGGCTTAAAGATGTATATTCAAGGGCAAAGGTTATTCTCATGAAAACATTCACCTCATTTCTTGTTACGATCATTTCTATCGCATTCGCAATTACCTCCTTTGCTGGGGAACCTGCACCATTCGTGGATACATCTTTTACAGTGGCGCCGCTGACACTAAAAACAAATACCGGTGACATTTCAGGAAGTCTTACTTTGCCCGCAGATCCAAGCCAGGGAATCGTAGCGCTTATTATCGCCGGATCCGGACCGACCGACCGCGATGGCAACAATATGGCTATGAAAAACAACTCACTTAGAATGCTGGCTGAAGTTTTAGCTGCATCAGGAATTGCGAGCCTGAGGTATGACAAGCGCGGTATTGGACAGAGCGCAGGTGCAATGAAGAAAGAAGAAGATCTGCGTTTCGAAGATTATGTGAACGATGCCA
>JACMKX010000076.1 GCA_014379905.1 Ferruginibacter sp.
ACAAAATGCCATCGTTAACGAAGAGCTGGGTATGCATTGGAAAGAATTTACTACAGGCGGCTATTACTGGTACCAGGCACCGGTAGAAAGCCAGGCCTTAATGATTGAAGCATTCAGCGATATTGATGGCAACACAAAAACGATCGACGATCTAAAAACATGGTTGCTTAAACAAAAACAAACACAAAACTGGAAAACAACCAAAGCCACGGCAGAAGCTGTTTACGCTTTGTTATTAAATGGCAGCAACTGGTTAAGCGAAGAAAGAACAGTCACCATTCAGCTAGGCAATACCACTATTAACAGTGATGCTGGTAACAGCGAAGCTGGTACAGGTTATTTCAGACAAACTTTCAGTGCAGAAAAAGTAAAACCAGAAATGGGAAATATCAAAGTTTCTATGTCTAATGCAGCTTCAGGCTCTTCCAGCACTTCATGGGGAGCTGCGTACTGGCAATATTTTGAAGACCTGGATAAAATAACTTCTGCTGCTACTCCACTCCAGCTGGTTAAGAAATTATTTGTAGAACAAGCCAGCGACCGCGGTCCGGTGCTGCGTGAATTAAAAGAAGGTGAAACATTAAAGATCGGTGATAAAGTAAAAGTGCGAATTGAATTAAAAGTGGACAGGGATATGGAATACGTACACATGAAAGATATGCGGGCCGCTTCCATGGAACCCGTTAATGTATTGAGCCAATATAAATGGCAGGGCGGTTTAGGTTATTATGAAAGCACCAAAGATGCCAGCACCAACTTCTTCTTCAGCTGGCTGCCCCGTGGTTCTTATGTGTTCGAATATCCTTCGTTTGTAAGCCATGCGGGTAATTTCAGCAATGGCATTACCACTATTCAAAGCATGTATGCTCCGGAGTTTAGCAGCCATAGCGAGGGAATAAGGGTTAGGGTAGAGTAGTAAGGTTATCAGTAATTAGTTGATTAGTATAAAGAGCCTCCCGGATTGCGGAGGCTCTTATTTTGTCAAAACTTATCTTTGATCTACAATAATGAAAATGGAAAGAGCAGATATATACGACCAGAATTTTGAACAGGAAGATTTTACCGTCACTCCTTTGCAAAAAGGAGATTATGAAAAATGTAATTTTTCGAATTGCAATTTTTCTACAACAGACCTATCTCAGCTTTTTTTTATCGATTGTATTTTTAAAGATTGCAACCTCAGCAATGCGAAGTTGAAGGATACTGCTTTCAGGAATGTAAAATTTATCTCCTGTAAAATGTTGGGACTTCATTTTGAAAATTGCAACCCGTTTTTATTAGAAATGAGTTTTGAAAATTGCACATTAAACCATTCTTCTTTTTATCAGCTGAAATTAAAGAAAAGTGCATTTGACAATTGTGTACTACACGAAGCAGATTTTACCGAAGCAGACCTTACAGGAAGTTCCTTTAAAGGAGCCGACCTGTCGGGATCCGTTTTTGCACAAACCATCCTGGAGCAGGCAGATTTTCGCAATGCCATTCATTTTTCTATCCACCCGGAAATCAATAAGATTAAAAAAGCCAGGTTTTCTGCTGATAGTCTTGCTGGACTCCTGTATCAATATGACATCAAAATTGAATAACCAGCTTTTTCCACGTTAAATTAGTTAATGCGTGCCTAACAGCAGGTAGAGGTATTTTTTATCCTAAAGACTGCACAGCTTATCTTTGTCGCAAAATAGGATAATAACTCATGTTCAGAACACACACCTGCGGCGAATTAAGGTCAGCCGACATTCATAAAGAAATAACCCTGGCGGGATGGGTACAAACCGTGCGGAAATTTGGCAGTATCACTTTTGTAGACCTGCGGGATCGATATGGTATCACCCAGCTATTATTTTCTGAAACATTGAATGAACAACTGGAAGCCAATCCGTTGGGTAGGGAATTTGTACTGCAGGCAACCGGTACAGTTAGTGAGCGAAGTAATAAAAATCCAAATATACCAACCGGGGATATTGAATTAACGATTTTATCTTTTACCATCTTAAATAAATCTGCGGTCCCCCCGTTTGCCATACAGGATGATACTGACGGCGGTGATGAGCTGCGTATGAAATACCGCTACCTTGATCTCAGGAGGAATGTAGTTAAAAAAAACCTGGAATTGCGTTATGCCGTTGGCCGCAGTACCAGGAACTATTTGCATGAAAATGGTTTCATGGATATTGAAACGCCTTTCCTTATAAAAAGTACACCGGAAGGTGCAAGAGATTTTGTGGTACCAAGCCGCATGAATGCCGGTCAATTTTATGCTCTTCCTCAAAGCCCGCAAACTTTTAAACAATTATTGATGGTAAGTGGTTACGATCGTTACTATCAAATTGTAAAATGTTTCAGGGATGAAGATTTAAGAGCTGATCGTCAGCCGGAGTTTACCCAAATAGATTGCGAAATGTGTTTTGTAGAGCAGGAAGATATTTTAAATATGTTTGAAGGCCTGGTGAAACGGATTTTTAAAGACGTAAAAAATATAGATTATTCCGCAACAGTAGAGCGCATGACCTGGGAAAATGCTATGTGGACCTATGGTAATGATAAACCGGATATACGTTTTGATATAAAGCTGGCGAATTTAAAATTCCCTGCTCATACTTACCCGGCTCAGCAGGATGTATCTTCATTGATTAGCGGTGTGGATTTTAAAGTTTTTGACGAAGCTGAAACTGTCATTGCCCTGGCAGCACCGGGATGTAGCGAATATACCCGCAAACAAACAGATGAACTAACGGAGTGGGTTAAACGCCCGCAGGTAGGTATGAAAGGACTCGTATTTATTAAATGTAATACTGACGGAAGCTTTAAAAGCAGTGTTGACAAATTTTACAATGAAGAAAAATTAAAAGCCATTGCTGCCGCAACGCAAGCAAAAGCAGGGGATCTTATTTTAATTGTAGCCGGTGCAGAAGAAAGAACCCGCAAAGCTGCCAGTGACCTGCGTATGTATATGGGCACCACATTGGGCCTGCGCAAAGCTGATGAATATAAACTATTGTGGGTGCTGGATTTTCCATTATTTGAATATGCCGAAGAAGATAACCGCTGGGTAGCAAGGCATCATCCGTTCACTTCTCCCAAACCAGCCGATATGGACACTATGATCAACAACAACCCTGTTATCGATAATGCTGCAGCATACTTAAAACATCCATATGCCAATATTAAAGCCAATGCCTATGACATGGTATTGAACGGAAATGAGATTGGCGGCGGCTCTATCCGCATTTTCCAGAGGGAACTTCAACAAAAAATGTTTGCAGCCCTGGGTATGGATGAAGCAGAACAGCAACATAAATTCGGTTTTCTATTGGGCGCTTTTGAATATGGTGCCCCGCCTCACGGAGGTATTGCTTTTGGTTTTGACCGCCTCTGTTCTATTTTAGGTGGCAGTGAAAGCATCCGGGATTTTATTGCTTTTCCAAAAAACAACAGTGGCAGGGATGTAATGATTGATGCCCCTTCAACCATTGATGACAAACAGTTTGAGGAGCTACAGATTAAACTGGACCTTAAAGCATAAATATTTAAAAAATCTTTAAAGCCCCTGCCAAAAGCGGGGGTTTTTTATTATCTTTTAGGTATGAAAAATATGTTTGTCCTACTTATGGCAACGGTTTCTTTTTTTTGCAACTCCTGCACCGATGATGATATGCCGGGGAGCGACATTAATGCGGTTATACTTCCTGATGTTGCCTATGGTGCAGACCCTTTGCAAAAAGCAGATATTTATCTCCCGGCAAACAGAACTGCTGCTATAACAAAAGTGGTGATCATGATCCATGGCGGCGCCTGGAGCGTTGGTGATAAAACAGAATTCAATGCTTTTGTAGATACTTTAAAAAGAAGAATGCCGGACTATGCCGTGATAAACATCAATTATCGTTTGGCAGATGGCAGCAATAATCTTTTTCCCACACAGGAAAATGATGTAAAAGCTGCGGTTGAATTTATCTATTCAAAAAGAGATGAATATAATATCTCCGATAAATTTGTACTGCTTGGAGCCAGTGCCGGAGCGCATTTGGCTATGCTGCAGGCGTACAAATATTCCGACCCGGTAAAAATTAAAGCGGTGGTTGATTTCTTTGGCCCGTCAGATATGACAGCAATGTACAATGATCCTGCACCGTTCGCCCCACCTTCTTCCATTGCCGGTGTTGTTGGTGGCACTCCTGCTACGCATGCAAGCCTGTATCAATCTTCCAGCCCTATAACTTTTATTAATGCTCAAAGCTCCCCTACTATTGTTTTCCAGGGTGATGCCGATCCATTGGTACAGGTTTCGCAGTCAGCAGCAGTAAGAGATAAATTAACAACTGCCGGAATTGTTAACCAATTTGTATTGTATCCCAACGGTGGACATGGAGATTGGAATGCAGCAACATTCTCCGATGCTTTTGATAAAACACAAGCCTTTCTGCAGGCAACTGTTCAATAGTTTTTAACAAGATAAGATGGCTATAAAATTTATCTTGCAGTCATGAGACGGATATTTTGCTTTATGGCAATTTGCTTTTTTAGTGTAGCTGGTCATGGGCAGTTGTTTTTTAAAGGTGCCCTTAAAGCCAACCGGGAAAAAATGTATCGCAACCTGGTACAACAAACCATCAATAAAAATCTAACTTATACCTTATCAGATTCAACTGAAGAAAACTGGCAGGCTGCATTCAATGCCATGGAGGTACTTCGCTACAGGAATTTATGGATAGATGGGAGGATCACAATTGCGGCGGAGCAAATGCACCGCCAATCCATCTCTTTTCAACGATCAGCACTCGAATTATTGTACGCCAGTTATCCTGACACATTTTACCAGCCTGTAAAATTATTGCTGATGCAGACACCCGATCCAAAAATATTTGCCATGTCTGCCAATTATATTCTGCAAAGTAAACATGCAGAAGCCGATGCTAATTTCCTGGCAGTAAAAGCGCAACAGCTATCGGCTATTTACCCGGATAATGCTATTTTGCAGCAACTGTTGTTTTCAATTGCACAAAGAAAAAATCCTTTACATGTTCCTTCGCTTGCTTACCTGCTAGAAAAAAATTATTTGAAAGGGCATACGCTTGTTTTTAGTTTTCAAAGAAAAAACAGGAATTATCCGGGAATAGTGATGGTAAGAGATCCTTTGGGAAATTTCATTATGGATAGCAGCCTGGGCAGCTATTTCTCTGTACCGCAACTTGCCCGCAGTATCAACAATTTACCAGGTTATCTTTCCAACGGTAATACCCCGGAAGGAATTTTTAGAATGAAAGGATATGATGTATCAAGGGCATCTTTTATCGGGCCTACTGTTAATGTACAATTAAGCATGCCTTTTGAGCGTTCACCCAAACACTTTTATGCCGACTCCAGTATTACAGATACTACCTGGAATATAAATTATTATAAAAATCTTTTACCTAAAGAATGGACAGTATATTATCCCATTTACCAGAGTTATTATGCAGGTAAGGCGGGCAGAACAGAAATTATTATTCATGGTACTACGGTCAACCCCGCTTATTATGTTTCCCAGTCATATTATCCCTTAACGCCCACCCTGGGTTGTCTTACCAGTAAAGAAATCTGGAATGAAATAAATGGTCAGCGCCAGGAAAGCGATCAGCAACGATTGATACAGGCAATGATAAGGGCAGGCGGTTCCAATGGATATGCTATTGTAATTAATATTGATGATGAACAACGCCCCGTTGCCTTATATGATATAATTCCGTTCATTGAAAAAGCAAGGGCTGAACGCTGATGAACATGATCTATTATGATATGTGATCAGGCTTATAAGATAAAATTTGATTTCAATTGATCAGGATGACTATAAAAATTTGCATTCCTACATCCTGTTCGCACCCTTTAATCCAAAAATCCCGGTTAACTTTGGAGCATGAGCAGCACCCCATTGGCAGAGCGGATGCGTCCTAAAATGCTGGACGAATTAATAGGACAGGAACAATTATCCGGCACAGGAAGTATTTTGCGTACGGCTATTGACAATGGCAAAATTCCTTCTATGATCCTTTGGGGCCCGCCGGGTGTAGGCAAAACAACCATTGCCAATATTATTGCCAATACATTACAACAAACTTTTTTTCAACTCAGTGCTATTTCGGCTGGTGTAAAAGATATAAGGGAAGCCATTGATACAGCTAAAAAACTGTCGGGTGCAATTTTATTTATCGACGAGATACACCGGTTCAATAAAGGGCAGCAGGATGCACTATTGGGTGCTGTTGAAAAAGGAATTATCACCTTAATTGGCGCCACAACCGAAAATCCTTCTTTTGAAGTTAATAGTGCCTTGCTAAGCCGTTGCCAGGTTTATATTTTAAAGGCATTAAATGATTACGACCTTGTGAAACTAATGCAGCATGCTTTAGCTAGTGACGAAATTCTTCAAAAGAAAAAGATTGAATTAAAAGAAACAGAAGCACTCATAAGGATTTCAGGCGGTGATGGAAGAAAATTATTGAACCTTCTGGAAATTGTTACTGAAAATATGAAGGGCAATATTATTAATGATAAAGAGGTAATGGAAATTGCACAGCAACGGATTGCTTTGTATGATAAGAGCGGTGAACAACACTACGACATCATCTCAGCTTTTATTAAAAGTATGCGTGGGAGTGATCCCAATGCTGCTGTGTACTGGCTTGCCAGGATGATAGAAGGTGGAGAAGATGTGAAATTCATTGCCAGGCGCATGCTCATTTTTGCAAGTGAAGATATTGGCAATGCCAATGCCAATGCACTATTGCTGGCCAACAATACTTTCCAGGCGGTTAATATAATTGGTAACCCGGAAAGCAGGATCATATTATCGCAGTGCGCCATTTACCTCGCGTCTTCCGCTAAAAGCAATGCATCTTATATGGCCATTAATGATGCTATTGAGGCAGTACGTAGCAAAGGTGACCTGCCTGTGCCGCTTCATTTACGCAATGCGCCTACCCGGCTCATGAAACAAATGAATTATGGCAAGGACTACCAATATGCGCATAATTTTGACAATAATTTTATTGATCAGCAATTTTTGCCTGAGGAACTAAATGAAAAAGCATTTTACCAGCCACAAAAAAATGCAAGGGAGGAGGAAATACGGAAATTTTTAAAAGACAGGTGGAAGGATAAATATGGTTACTAAAAGAGATATAGAAACAAGGGAAGACATCAACCTATTCATAGATTCATTTTATGAAAAGGTAAAAACAGATCCCACTATAGGAATCATCTTTACCAAAATTGTGCAAATCGATTGGGAGCATCACATTCCGATTATTGTAGATTTCTGGGAAAGTATTTTGCTCGACAATCCTATATATAAAAGAAATGCAATGGCGGTACACTACGATATTAATAAAAAATACCCCCTGGAACAAAAACATTTTGATGCCTGGTTAAATTTATTTTATCAAACATTGGATGAGTGGTTTGCCGGCCCTGTTACCAGCCTGGCAAAAAAAAGAGCAGCAAGCATTGCCACGCTCCTATTATTTAAAATGAAGAATGCATCCATATGACAACGGGCATTACCTGGACATGTAAAATAATGAACGAACTCACTTCGTCAGAATTATATACCATATTAAAACTCCGCAGTGAAGTGTTTGTAGTAGAGCAAAACTGCGTATACCTTGACATTGATGGTAAAGACATGGATGCATATCATTTATGCGGCTGGCTGAACAATGAGCTGTTAGTAGCCTATGCAAGATTGCTTGCTCCGGGCGTTTCTTACACAGAAGCCAGTATTGGCAGGGTTGTAACGCATCCCTCACACCGCCAAGATGGGTATGGAAAAAAACTGATGTATAAAGCTATTGAAAATACGCTTACTATTTTCAATACAGCTGCCATCAAAATCGGTGCCCAGCAATACCTGCTCAAATTTTATAGCAGCCTCGGTTTTATTGTCAGCAGTGACCCATATATTGAAGATGGTATTCCGCATGTTGAAATGCTCCTGGGCAAATAATTCTCCACATATATACAATATTTAACAAAAGCTTGCGTTTCTAGTTTAAGCTATACTTTGGTATGGCCCATATCCAAAATACTATAGAAAGACTAAAACTGATTTCTGATGAAACCTTATTTACGCAATCTTATTTGTAGAAGCATCGGTATGCTGTTTTTAAGCATATTCATTTCTTCGCAATCATTTTCACAACACATTGTTCTCGGAAATAAAAAATTCAAGGTAGAAGCGGGTTTTAATTTTGGCCCTACTTTTTTCCTGGGCGATCTTGGCGGAAACGCCGGTAAAGGAACAAAGTTTGTAAAAGATGTAAATCTTGAATTAACAAAAATGATGAAGGGAGCTTTCATAACCGTTTATCCAACTGATTGGTTGGGTTTGCGAGTTGCAGGTCAGTTCACTTATGTATCAGGTAAAGATTATACCATTAACAGCGATGGTGTTCATGAAACCTGGAGAAAGCAACGTAACCTCGATTTTAGAAGCAATATGTGGGAAGCCTATGGTGCAATAGAATTGTATCCCACTCTGATGTTTAGAAAATACAACGATTATGATCCCAGGTTAAAACCTTACGGTTTTGTTGGTGTGGGTCTTTTTCATTTCGATCCAGAGGGTTCTATCACTGCTGCCAATGGTACCCAAAGCTGGCATAAACTACACCCGCTTCGTACTGAAGGACAAGGCATGGCGGAGTATCCAAACAAGAAACCGTACAAGCTTACCCAAATGAATCTACCTATGGGTTTTGGTCTTAAATACGATATTTCAGAACGGGTAACGATGGGTGCGGAACTGCTGTACAGGCATACATTCACAGACTATATTGATGATGTAAGTACTTCTTATATAGATCCCATATATTTCAACCAATACCTTAGTGCGCCGGATGCGATCATAGCAAGAAAAATACATGATAAAATGTTTGGAATTATCACGCCAACCGTTAGCAGGTATGCCCCTGGAACTCAGAGGGGTAACGCAGAGCAAAATGATGCTTACTTCTCTACACTTGTAAAACTTGGTATAAAGCTTGGCTCTTTTGAAGGTAGAAATCCTGCTTTGCGACAAACAAGATGCCCTTTTCTTTATTAAACAAACAGCTATCACAATGAGAGAAACAAATTTTTATCCGGGTATTTACAAAATAATTGCTGTAGTAATTTGTCTTATGTTATTTATGACCATTAATAAAGCAAAAGCAGCTGAAACAGCTTCTACAAAAAAAAGTAAAACGATAACACAAATACTTACTAACCCATAGTTCTTTAGCAGATTGATACGGCGAGGTATATAACAGAAGCAAACCCCCATGGAGCAGCGATTTATTCTTAAACGTTGACTACCTCTGAAACCACAAATTTTACTTCGTTACCATGCTTTGCCTTATCTTTTCTAAATGCGTTGATAAAATCCTTTATGAATTAAAAACCATGGAATACGAGCCATGGTTTTTTTATTATAGTAATTTTTACTCTTCACCTGGCAAGGTATCCGGGTTATTAAATAACCACCAGTCATCGGGAAGGTCATTACCGCGGTCAAAACATTTTACCCAGTTAATAAATAGAGATTTAAAAATCTCAATTTCCTCCTTCAATACATCTACATATTTTTTTTCAATTCCATTCAATTGTTCGCAAGCCCAAAGTTGCGCTTTTAATTCACTCACATTAACTTTAATGATAACCGCATTTTCCATTACCAAACTATAAATATCATCCACCGCCATTGCGCCACGGATCTTTGCAGGAATACGAATGGCATTTTCCATCATCAATTGCTGGGTAAGTTTGCCATCTTCCGCATCATCCAATAAATCACATATTCCCGACGATAAGTTTAAAATATCGATGGACTTATTATACAACTCTCTTCCTGCAACTTTAATTGGTTTCCAAAAGTCCTCATCGCCATCATCGTCCCAATCTTCCCTATCTACAAATCCACCAGGATTATCTGTACTTCCCATGATTCATTATTTAAATTCTTCTTTTAAATATTTAGCTGTAAAACTTTCTTTTACTTTCAGCATTTCCCTGGGGGTTCCTTCGTACAATATTTTACCGCCGCCGCTACCGCCTTCCGGGCCAATGTCAATGATATGATCGGCCACTTTAATCATATCCATATTATGTTCAATGATCAACACGGTATTACCCCTGTCTACCAGTTTATTCAATACATCCAGTAAATGTTGTATATCCTGGAAATGTAAACCGGTAGTAGGTTCATCTAAAATATAAAAGGTTTTTCCGGTATCTCTTTTTCCTAATTCAGTAGCCAATTTTACCCGCTGGGCTTCGCCACCACTGAGTGTAACAGCACTTTGGCCAAGGGTGATGTAGCCCAGGCCAACTTCCTGCAAAACTTTTATTTTCCGGTAGATGAACGGAACTGCGCTGAAAAATTCTACTGCATCATCAACCGTCATATCCAATACATCACTGATAGATTTTCCTTTGTACCGAATTTCCAGGGTTTCCCTGTTATACCGTTTGCCATTGCATTTTTCGCAATGAACATGAACATCGGGCAAAAAATTCATTTCTATCACCCGCATGCCGCCACCCTCACAAACATCGCAACGGCCGCTTTTTACGTTGAAGGAGAAACGGCCAGCATTGTAGCCCCTTATCTTTGCTTCAGGTACCGATGAAAACAGTGTTCTTATATCAGTAAAAAAACCACAATAAGTTGCCGGGTTACTCCTGGGTGTCCGTCCAATCGGGCTCTGGTCAATTTCAATCACCTTATCAATATTATCCAACCCTTTAATACTTTTATAACCCAGGGGAATTGCTTTGCTCTTATAACAAAAATTACTCAGCAGCGGGTACAAAGTATCATTGATCAGGGTTGATTTGCCACTGCCGCTTACACCTGTTACCAGTATAAGTTTACCCAGGGGCAAACTAACAGAAACATTCTGCAAATTATTTCCGGTGGCTCCTTTTAAATCTATAGCCAGGCCATTTCCTTTTCTCAATTGCAATGGAAGTGGTATCGATTTTTTTCCACTTAAATATAAAGATGTTTCAGAACCGGATTTTAATACTTCTGCAGGTGTGCCTGCTGCTACAATATTACCACCATGCGTTCCTGCACGCGGGCCGATATCTACAAGGTGATCAGCCGCCAGCATAATGTCCTTGTCATGCTCAACTACTAATACACTATTGCCAATATCTCTTAAATTTTGCAACGCAGTTATCAATCGCTGGTTGTCTCTTTGGTGCAAACCAATACTTGGTTCATCCAAAATATAAGTAATGCCCTGCAGCTGCGACCCTATCTGGGTTGCCAGCCTTATCCGCTGATACTCTCCCCCACTCAGGCTTTTAGACGGACGATACAAAGTAAGATAAGTCAACCCCACATTCAATAAAAAACCTAACCGCTCTCTTATCTCTTTTAGAATATCTTTTGCAATGGCATTTTGTTTGGAACTTAATCTTTTTTCAACGCCTTCAAACCAGTTGAATAATTTATCAAGATCGGTATCACTCAGCTCTGCAATATTTTTTTCATCCACTTTAAACCAGAGGCTTTCTTTACGTAGCCTTGTGCCGTTGCAGGATTCACAAGGTTTAAGCTTCATGTATTTTTCTACCCAGTCCCTCATAGCCTCCGTAGTGGTGGGTGAGGAAAACCAACGCTTCAGCATATTAATGATGCCTTCATATTCCGTAGCATAATAGATAGATCCTTCCTGCGCTACATCCATTTCTACTTCATCATCATCTGCTTCCGTAATTTCTTCTTTCCCATACAATAAAATATTCATCGCTTTTGGCGAAATGTCTTTTAAAGGTTTATCTAAACTGAATTTATATTTTTTTGAAAGCTGCTGTACCTGTTTAAAAATATATGCTTCTCTTTCTTCGCCTAATGCCGCAATGCCACCGTTATTTACGCTTACGCTTTTATCTGGTATCACCGCATCCATATTTACCTGGTAAACTGTGCCCAGGCCTTTGCAGGTGGGGCAGGCACCATAGGGCGAATTAAATGAAAATGCATTGGGGCTAGGCTCTTCATAACTGATCCCTGTATCAACACACATCAGCTGTTTACTGAACTGCACTATTTTATTATCGTCGTTAATGAGCAGGAACATCAGATCTTTACCCATGCCCAGTGTTTTTTGAACACTCTGGCTCACCCGCACTTTCATATCATCTGTAACCTGCAGGCGGTCAACCACAACTTCTATATCATGTATCTTGTAACGGTCCAGTTGCATGCGGGGCGCCAGGTCCATCACTTCCCCATCAACCCTTACTTTTAAAAATCCTTTTTTGCGGATATCTTCAAACAGTTCCCTGTAATGTCCTTTGCGGCCACGTACCAGGGGCGCCAACAGGCTGATCTTTTTATTTTTAAATTTTGAAAAGATAGATTGTACAATTTCCTCCTCGCTAAACTTTACCATTTTTTTGCCGGTATTGTAGCTGTAAGCTTCGCCCACCCTTGCATATAACAAGCGCAAAAAATCGTATAATTCTGTTATGGTTCCAACCGTACTGCGTGGATTTTTATTGGTTGTTTTTTGTTCAATAGAAATAACGGGAGAAAGGCCGGTAATTTTATCTACATCCGGGCGTTCCATATCGCCTACAAACTGGCGGGCATAGGCGCTGAAACTTTCCATGTACCTGCGCTGTCCTTCATTGTAAATGGTATCAAAAGCCAGCGAAGATTTTCCGCTGCCGCTGACGCCGGTAAAAACCACTAACTTATTTTTTGGAATGCTGATATCAATATTCTTCAGGTTGTGCTCCCTTGCCCCAAAAACCTCTATTGTATCATCTGAATTGGCCGCCACTTCAGCTGCCTTCTTTTTTGTAGCCATTGTAAAACTCCTTGTTATAAAGATACGAACAAAATGCCTGCCCGATTTCTGTGGCAATTTGTTTGGGGAAGCTTTTCCTGGTAGAATTATTGACTATTGATTATTAATTCTTGACAAATGCGAGATATAAGACTGATAATTAATAATCAATAATTAATAATAACTCCCCGTTTTTATTAAACTTTCCGTTCAAAAAAAATTATTTGGATAAGAAAAACTTCTTCCCTTACCTTTGTTACAGTTCTTTAATAATTCACTTATCAAGAAAGGCAGAGGGTAATGGCCCTATGAAGCCTTGACAACCTATCTTTTTTCTACTCCTTCGCCAAGCTCAGGACGACAAAAAAGAAAAGGTGCCAATTCCAGCTCAACAGCAATGTTGGGAAAGATAAGTCAGATACATAGCTAAGATTTATTCAACATATTCAAAGCTCATCTGATTCTATCGGGTGAGCTTTTTTATTTGTACTAACCCGAAGGTTATACCTGTAAAAAACTTCCCCGGTAAATTTCAACGGACACATCTTGTAAAGTGCTTTAATTTTTATTATTCATCCCCGGCTGCAGAACTAAGCCGGGACAAATTGAAAAAAAATTATGAGCAATGCAACGCAACTGATTCATAGTATCCCAACTGATCCGTTAACCGGTTCCATCAGTGTACCTATTTATCAAACCAGCACTTTTGTGCAGGAAGCGCCCGGGGTAAACCGGGGTTATGATTACGCCCGCTCTAACAATCCAACAAGGGCAACTTTGGAAAACCTGATTAGTGGTCTTGAAAAAGGCCAGGTTGCAGCAGCATTTGGTAGCGGCCTGGCCGCTATCGATGCTGTTGTAAAACTGCTTAAATCAGGCGACGAAATCCTGGCAGTAGATGATATCTATGGCGGTGCTTTCCGCCTTTTTACACAGGTGTATGAAAAATTCGGCATCAAAGTAAATTATGTTGATACTACCGATGTAGAGAATGTACTCAATGCACTAACGCCTAACACCAAACTCATCTGGCTGGAAACACCCACCAATCCCACACTTAAAATCAGTGATATACGGGCCATTGCCAACCTGGCAAAGGCCCGTTCGTGCTGGCTTTGCGTGGATAATACTTTTGCAACACCCGCCCTCCAGCAACCTCTTTCGCTGGGAGCTGATCTTGTAGTGCACAGCGCCACCAAATACCTGGGTGGCCACAGCGATCTAATTGCAGGCGTTGTGGTGGCACGGGAAAAAGAACTGGGAGAAAAAATCAAATTCATCCAGAATGCAAGTGGCGCCATTCTTGGCCCCTTCGACAGTTGGCTGGTCATTCGTGGCATTGAAACATTGCATTTGCGGATAGAAAAACATTGCCGCAATGCACAGGCCGTTGCCGAATTTTTGGAAACACATCCCGCGGTTGATAAAATTTTTTACCCCGGTTTACCCTCGCATCCCAATCACCTTATTGCCAAACAACAGTCAAAAGGATTTGGTGGCATCGTTTCGTTCACTTTAAAAGACGATACAGCGGCTGCGGCTGTACAGTTTGTAACTGCTACACATTATTTCAAACTGGCAGAAAGCCTCGGCGGGATCAAAAGTTTGTTGTGCCATCCCGCTAATATGACACATAAATCAATCCCTGGAGCAATAAGAAGGGCTGCGGGCGTTGCTGATAGTTTAGTTCGCCTTAGCGTTGGTTTGGAAGACAGCGATGACCTTATCAGCGACCTGGACCAGGCATTTGAAAAACTGGAAAAAAATACTACAGCAAATAAAAATGAAGAATTGTTAACCAGGGTTCATGCATAATTATTCCAGGTCCTGGGTGGGCCAACTTAATACAGTGACACACTCAGAACCCCGAAATAACCGGGTTAGCTCATATAGCAGACCTAATAACAAAAACACTTTAAACATTAAAAACATCATGTCATTAAACAACAACAAGCCTGTTTTACCTCAATCAAAAAAATTAACACTGGGCCTTTTTGGTTTTGGTGTGGTAGGCAAGGGACTATACGATGTATTACACAGCACGCCTGCATTACAGGCAAGTATCAAAAAAATATGTATCCGTAATGCTGATAAGAAAAGAGTGATCCCACAGGAACATTTTACTACAGATGCCAACGAATTACTCCATGATGAAAGTATCAACGTAATTGTAGAACTGATAGACGATGCAGATGCGGCCTATAACATTGTAAAAGCAGCTTTACAAAAAGGCAAGGCTGTAGTGAGCGCCAATAAAAAAATGATCGCTGCGCATTTTGAAGAATTATTGCACCTGCAACATATTCATGGAGCAGCATTGTTGTACGAAGGTGCCTGTTGCGCCAGCATTCCCATCATACGTAACCTGGAAGAATATTATGACAATGATCTTTTATCGGCTGTAAAAGGGATCGTAAATGGCAGTACCAATTATATTCTTACCAAAATATTTGATGACGGCCTGAGTTTTAAAGATGCATTATTGCAGGCGCAACAGCTGGGTTTTGCAGAAAGCAACCCTGCCCTCGATATAGAAGGACATGATGCTGCCAATAAATTATCCATTTTACTGGCGCATGCTTTTGGACGAATTGCTGCTCCATCGGAATTTTTATATACAGGTATTACTTCCATTAAAAAAACAGATGCTGACCTGGCTAAGCAGAAAAATCTTAAAATAAAACTCGTAGCCACTGCGCAAAAGATCAATGATTCTCAAATTGCGGCTTTTGTATTGCCACAATTTGTAGAGGAGCAGGATGAACTAGCGGGGGTATCCAATGAATTTAACGCACTGATAACCGAGAGTAGTTTTGCCGATAAACATTTTTTTAAGGGGAAAGGCGCAGGTGCCTATCCTACTGCAGCCGCTGTACTGAGCGATATTGCAGCGCTACGTTACAATTATAAGTATGAGTATAAAAAATACCTGCAGGAAAATACGCCGGAACTGAGCAACGATTATTACCTGAAAATTTTTGTAAGCGCAGATGATATTGAAAAAATAGATAAAGATCAATTTGCATGGATAGAAGAATGGCACAATGAAAAAAATAACAATTGGGTGGTAGGCATCATCCAGTCTGCATTGCTGCAGCAAAATAACTGGTGGAAGCAACCGGGTGTGTCGCTGATCCTTACAAAAAACCCTGTAGTTCAAAATGTAGAATATAGGGAAATTGGAAAAAAGAGCCTGGAACTGGCTGGTGTGATCTGAGCAGGCACCTGCTTATCAACAAACCCAACATTATCGCAACCTGTTATTCCCTGAATGGTGGCTTACCGCGTAGATAAAATACAACTGTTTTGAAGCAAATAAATTAGTTTTGCCTAAACTAAAGACCAACGAGATGAAACGTACAACTTTTCTATTAAGCACCTTACTAATATCACTGGGTTTTATATTGGCTTCGTGCTCCTCCAACCGTAAAACAATTGCTATTGAGGAAGGTTGGGAACTTATTGGCGAATCGAAAGTAAATTTTGTAAGAGACAGGAGTTCTGTACAGGTAATGAACAGTACCGCCTATACCGCTCTAAGATTCAAAGTAGAAAATAAAGCTATTCGTTTAAAATCCTTCGATGTAGTTTTTCAAAATGGTGATAAGCTGGCGCCTCTTGTTGATTCTGAAATTGAAGCAGATCAGTATAGCCGGGATTTTGAGTTAGGACTGGAAGGACGCAGCATAAGAAGCATCGACTTTAACTATCGCAGCAAAGGCAATCTTTTAAAAGGTCGTGCCGAGGTGTTGATCTTTGCAAAACGTTATGTAGCTCCACGTTAATACCGGGGATCAATTGATATAAAATAATAATGCCTGCTATTTGCAGGCATTATTATTTTATACATATTTCAGTGTAAGTTATTTCTTCCATTCATTTTCCAGGATACCCATTTCAATAAGGCTCCACCATTTGTTTTTATACAATAGTACGTCTCTCATTGTACCTTCTACTTTAAAGCCACAGGCCTCGTAACATTTCAAAGCGGAGGAATTGTAATCATAAACTCCCAGGCTTATGCGATGTAATTTTAATTCTTCAAATCCAATTTTAATGACCGCTCTGATCATTTGCTTGCAATAACCTTTACCCTTATTTTCATCGTCGCCAATAAGTACCCTGCTGATCCTTGCAGAACGGTTCTTCCTGCTTATTCCTCCCAAAGAAATATGCCCTATCGTTTTTCCGCTCTCTACTTCCACTACGCGGTATGCAAGCGCATCCGACTTATCCGGATCATTCGTATCACGGGCATACCATTTCATACTGGCTTGTGTGAGTGGAAAACTAAAAAGGGATCCTGCCCAGTTAATGAGCAGTTCTTCTGTATTGATCCAATTGATCAATTGATCAAAGTCCTTTTCTTCAAAATATTCTAATCGGATCATAAAGTTTACTTAAACATATTATCTTCTGCAAGAGTAAGCAAAACTAAATGATTCCGTTGCATTTTATTGAAGAAAGACAGGACGTTAAAATCTTTATAAAGAAGTTTTTATCATAGGTGCCAGTAAAGCTGACCATCGCTGGTATTGTTTACCTGAAGGATGTAAACCATCGCTGGCCTGCATGGCGGGATCAGTTCTCCCTTCTCTTGAAATAGAGGTAATGTCCAGGTATTTAACACCCAACTCCTGGCTTACCTGCCTGTTAATATCATTGAATTGATCAATTTCATTGGATATTGCAGCCGTATCTGAATTTTGAACAAAAGGAGTTACACTGTAATCAGGTATGGATAATACGAACACACTGTTCTTTCTTCCGCCTGCAAACCCTATCGCTTTATTGAGTAGCAGGGTAAATTCTGTCTTGTATTCTGCCTGGCTTCTTCTTTGATATTGGTTATTTACACCGATAAGTAAACTTACAACGTCGTATGTTTTTGTGGGCGGGTTCATTGCTAATGCTGATAAAAGATTACCCGTGGTCCACCCGGTAGTAGCAATAATTTCGGGTTGTGACATTTTTACTCCTTCTAAAGCCAATTTAGCCCATGTCTGCATAGGAAATCTTTCCTGCGTTGATACAGAAGCGCCAATGGTGTAAGAGTCTCCCAAGGCCAGGTAAGTTTTTGCCGGTTGGGTAGTATCTGCAGGAAACACCGGCGGAATTGGAATCACGGCATGCTCTTTTGAGCATGCCGTTATAAAAAACAGCATCATTGCTGAGAATATAAAAGTTCCTCTTCCGCTCTTATTTTTAAGTGTCAGTTGCATGATGTAATTACGTAATTTGGTGTTGCCTGGTTCACCAGGCTATAGCTTTTTGATAGTGACTATCTTTACAGGATTATTAAAACTTTCGCCTGTACTTTTAGTATTCTGGATCATTCTCACCACTTCCATTCCTCCTACCACTTTTCCGAAAGCTGCATACCCCAGGCCGTCAGAATTTCCACGGCTGCTGCTGTCAAATTGTTTCTGATCTCCTATACAAATAAAGAATTCTGAAGTTGCAGAGCCCGGAGTCGTTCTTGCCATTGAAATAGTGCCGCTTTCATGCGTTAACCCGTTTAGTTTTGGAGATTCATGCGGCACTTTCTTTAAAGCCGCTACCGCCTCGGGTTTAGCCTGGAATACACCCCCCTGTACGAATCCCTGGTTATACTCTTCCGGAACACTTTCGTTCTTGAGTACCCTGTAAAAAGATCCATTCCTGTATATGCCCGATTCTATATTCGCTAAAAAGGCAGCTACTGTTTGGGGGGCTTTAGCAGGGTAAAGTTCCAATTCAATATCACCATATTCCGTTTCTATTAATACATGTGGCTCACTATTACTTTTTTGTGTACAGGAAAAGCAACCCAGTGTAGCTAAAAAAAAGATCATTTTTTTCATACCGGAAAATTACACAATGCCTGGCTGGTTTTTAGCAAACCGGTCGGTAATATTATATCTAATTTATCTTATAAAATGTGTGCTGGTAAATAAATTTCACTGAAATTTGCCAAAATTTGAAAAAATGGAGATAGAAGTATTAAAATCGAAAGTACATAGGGCCGTTATTACCGAAGCCAATCTTAACTACGTAGGTAGCTTAACGCTTGATGAAGATCTGATGGAAGCCGCCAACCTTATCGAGAATGAAAAAATACAGGTGGTGAATGTGAACAATGGTGAAAGAATTGAAACCTATATTATAAAAGGTAAAAGAGGAAGTGGGGTAGTTTGTCTTAATGGCCCTGCTGCACGCAGAGGTGCCGAAGGAGACATTGTCATCATTATTTCTTATGCGAATATGGATTTTGAAGAAGCTAAAACCTTTAAACCATGGATCGTTTTTCCTAAGGAGGGAAATAAGCTTTAAATAATCGTTTTAATTTTAAGCCGGACTAGATCCGGCTTTTTTTATAACCTAACCGGCCCGCTCTTCACTTGTTATTTCTCCCGCTAAATATATGTTCTCTGCCGTTTGATAAATGCTGTCATTGATATTAACAGTAAATCATACCTATGTTTTCTGATCCTGGGAAATATAAAACCATAACAGGTAGGCACCGCTGATCTCATCAAACCCGGCAAATTTAATACACAATAAACCTGGTAAAAAAAACGAAATGAAACTATCTATAATTTTCCTGCTTTGTGTAGTATTCAACTCCCGGCTTTCTGCACAAGGCATTGGCATTGGTACCGGCACACCTGATAACAGTGCCATTGTAGATATACAAAGTACCACAAAAGGTATGCTTATACCCCGAATGACCAGTTCACAGAGGGCTGCGATTTCGCCTGCACCCGCAGGCTTATTGGTATTTGATAACAGCACCGGTTCTTTTTGGTTCAGGAGTGCTGCCAACTGGGTAGAATTGATAGATACAGCCAACAACAGCTGGAAAAAAAATGGCAATGATACCTACTCAGAACCTGGTTCAAGTGTTGGCGTAAGAACTACACAGCCAAGGTTTCCAATGGATGTTTTTACAGATAATAATTTTGGCGGAAACGCCATCAGGTTAAGAAATTCCACGAGTACCCCGGGTACAAAATCGGGCCTGGTATTGGGAGGGATCAATCTTGGTTCGAATCCAACCGCAGGCGCTTCTGCCATTACCGGGCTTTCTGCAGAAGCAATTAGTCAGCACCTGTTGTTCTCCACATCCAGGTTCCTGGGTTCTCCTGAAGAAAGAATGCGAATAGACAGTAGTGGAAATGTTGGCATCGGCCTTACAAAACCGGAAACCAAATTACATATTGCGGAGGGTACCGATGTTCAATTGGCCAGCGGTGGTTATATACAATTAGGTTATACCAATGGTCGCAATATTGCAATAGACAACAATGAGATACAACAACGCAATAACGGAGGAGCAGCAAAATTAATCATGCAAAATGCCGGGGGCGGCATGCAACTGGGAACCGGTGCCGGTACTTTTAATTTTGAAGCCACCGGCGAACTTACCCGCAATGGCATTACAGGCACCGCTGATATGCTTCCATTATCTTATGGCAAAGTATTGTTTGATGGTTCCAAACTTGGAGGCACCAATAATTTTACAGTGAGTAAAACTGCCACCGGTAACTATGTGATCACGCTGCCCAATGAAACAAACCTTTATGCCAACCAGGATAATTATATGGTACTGGCAACTCCTTTTAAGAAACAGAATTATGCCGGAGAATCATTTGCAGCCGAAGTGCTCACCACAATCAATAGCAACAATACAATTACGGTGTATGTGAGAGAATTTGATGTGAATTATATAAACATAGGTTGCAACTGCTACAATGAAAACCGCACATTCACCTACATCAGCAGTTTACCCAATTATGTACCCACGGACGCCAGTTTTAGTTTCATCATTTATAAATTGTGAGCCAGGCAGGAAAAATATTATCTATCACAAATAATTTTATGAGAAAGATCATCGCGCTTTTATTCTTATGTGCTTCCGGAAAATTAATATCAGGTCAGTCGGTAGGCATTGGCACTTCTTCACCCAATAGCAGCGCAGTATTGGATATACAAAGCACCAGCAAAGGTGCTTTGATACCAAGAATGACAACGGCACAAAGAAAAGCCATTATCAATCCGGAACCGGGGTTAATGGTTTTTGATACGGACAAGCGCACCATCTTCATGTACCAATCGCCGCAATGGGGCCAGCTGAGTTTTATCAACAATCAGCTGGGACAACTGATGCCCCGTACTGCTTCTGATGGCGAACAAAATAATTACCTGGGAAAGGAAGTTTCTATAAGCGGTGATTACGTTATCTCGGGAGCTGTTCAGGCAGATCTTGTTCCCGGAAATAACCAGGGGGCTGCTTATATCTTTCACCGCAAAAATGGTGATTGGCAGCAGCAGGTAAAGATCAGGGCTTCCGATGCTGCCAATGATGATTATTTCGGTTTTTCGGTGGGAGTTGATGGAGATTATTCAATAGTGGGAGCACCCGGCAATACAGGAACGGTAACCGACCAGGGAGCTGCGTATGTTTTTCTGCGCAGCGGGAATTCCTGGATCCAGCAGCAGAAATTAGTAGCACCAGATGCCGGCATAAGTGACCAGTTTGGATATAAAGTGTCCATAAGAGGCAGCATAGCTATCATATCCAGCAATCTGGATGATGTGGGCAGCAATGTCAACCAGGGATCTGTATATGTATTTACCAGGTCTGGCACGACATGGTCATTTACGAAAAAAATAACGTCCACCGACGGAGCGGCAAATGATAGTTTTGGTGACGATATCAGCTATAAAGATGGATTATTGCTCGTGGGATGCCCCAATGATAATACGGGAAAGGGAAGTGCATATGTTTATTCAGAATACTCGTTACCGCCATGGGGATTGCAGCAGAAACTGATCGATCCTGCCGGCGTTTCTTTCGCAGGTTTCGGATCTGAGCTCAGTATAAATGCTAATCATGCCATTATTGGGCAATCGGGTTCTGCAAAAATATTTGCGAAAAACAACCTCAATTTTTGGAGTATCCAGAAAACGCTGTCTCTTTCGCCTACGGATGTATACATACATGGAGACTATGCCTTATTGTCTCGGGCAGGTGACTTAAGCACTCCCGGTACAGTGCAGATCTATGGCAGAAATGGCAGCAATTGGTTATTATCAAGAACACTAACAGATCCGGAGCCGGCCTCTGCTTCTATGTATCCAAATCTTTTTGGAAGAAGTGTCGCAATGGATGGCTTTAATATAGTTGTGGGTGCCGAAGGGAAATATAGTTTCCAGGGAGAACTGTATTTTATTAATATTGAATGACCCACCCGGTGGTCATTGCAATAAAGCTTTCTCCTACCCTCATAAATTCCTACATTAGTATATTGAGAAAAATATTATGCACATATAAAGTCTGTTTTCTTACAGTTATATTATCCTGTTGTTACCTGGTATCTAAAGGTCAGCCAACAGGCGATTATTTTTATCAATACTACAATACCTCGCAAGGTCTTCCTTCGCCCGAAATTACCTGCCTTATAAAAGACAGCGATGGTTTTTTATGGCTTGGAACTGCCACAGGCGTGAGCATGTACGATGGCTATAATTTCACCAATTATTTTCATACAAAAGAAAATGAACCCATCGGTTATGTAAATTGTATAAGGGCCGGCACAGGTAAAAAATTATGGATCGGTTCTTCAGCCGGGTTGTTTTATTTTAATGGTTCAGCTATCATCAAGCTCAGCAAGGCAAATTCATTACCACAGGGTATAAATGATATTTTATTACAGCGTGATGGCAGTATGTGGCTGGCCACAGAAAATGGCCCTGCACATATTGCCCGCAAGGAAGTGAATACAACCGGAACTCAGAAATGGGACATGTCCCGTTTTATTATACCGCAAGGGGAAAATGACATTAAAAATGTATTACTTATAAGCAGCGCACCCGATGGAAGTATTTTTTTCTCCCGGGAACATCATTTGTACCGGCATTGGCAAAACAGAACAGAGCTGCTACACACAACTAAAGGTGAGCGGGATAATATTACTTCCCTCTTCCCGGTAAACCACTCCCGTATATTTTTTGATGGGGCATCCTCAGAACTTACCCTGTATGACAGTGGTAAAGTTACAATATCAGGTTTTAATAATTTTTTCAAGCCGGGGCAATTCAGCCATTTACCAGGCAGCTGGTACATCGGCACAAGGGGCGCTTTTTTTTTACACCCGCAAACAGGCACAGTATCCCGTCATATTAGTTTTTCAGATCAATATTTTTCGTGGGCAAAACAGTTGCTGGAAGATGATAATTTTTTCTGGATCGCATCTTACAATGGTCTTATCAAACTAAAGCCCGTTGTGTTCAGCAGCTATGCTGTTCAAAAAATAAACAACGACAATGACTATTTTTCTTTTGCCGAACTAAAAAATGGAAAGTTGTTGCTGGGTGCAAATCATGGAAATGTTTACGAAAAAAAGGGGGATCATTTTAGGTTGTACAAGCAGGCGGTTGTTCCCAGTGCAGAAATAAAAAATATATACGAAGATAAAAATGGAGGGATATGGCTGGCAAGCGGTTACCAGGGACTGGTATTGACAAGAAATGGTAAAACAGAAAGGTTTACAGTAAAAGACGGATTGCACGATAACTCCCTGTATAGTTTCCTGGAAACACGTGACAATAAGCTATTCGTTGTGGGTGATGCGGGGATAAGCGAGATAGTAGTCGACAGTAACAATAGCATTGCTTTCAGAAAATTTATTTTTCCTCCCAATTCCAGCAGGTTTGCAAAATTTTTTTCAGCCATAGAAGGTCCCGACGGAACTATATGGATGGGTGGCGAAGAAGGTATAGTTACGTTAAAAGATAACAAGCTCAAAAAGATTTCCATAAGTGACGGGCAGTTAAACATCAATTTTTTAATAAAAGATAAGGAAGATAAAATATGGATCGCCACAGCAGGCAATGGCATCATGCAGGCTTCCTTTGATGGGGGCAATGGGTTGCAGATTTTAAAAAAATTTACAGAAAATGATGGCCTCCATTCATCGCATTATTTAACACTGTTGGCAGATAAGGATAATAACATCTGGGCTGGAAGTTCCAATGGTGTAACAGTAATTGGTCAAACAAAGCAATTCACCAGCAGGATAATCAACTTTAATGAATCGGATGGTTTTATCAAAGCAGGTTATAACTATATACAACTAAAGCAGGCAGCCAATGGTATGATTTGGGCTGCAACCACTTTTGGCATTACAGCTTTTGATCCGGAAAAAATAAATTATTCATCAGCCCCCCCATTGGTTTATATCACGGGCGTACGGCAGATAGAGAGAAACAATCCTGTTATTGAAAAGCCCTCACATCCTTATCCGCCGGGTTATGAATTCGAAGCTTCCGATAATTCATTCCATTTTAATTTTACTGCGGCTGACTACGCCAGCCAGGATATAAAATACTACTACAGACTCGATGGGCTGGACACCGCCTGGACCAGCGCCGGCAACCAGCGTGACATTGGTTTTGAAAACCTGTCTCCCGGTAAATATACATTTCGGGTAAAAGCATTGAACAATAAAGGCGCCTGGAGCAAACAGGATGCGGTTTTCTCTTTTTCAATCATACCGCCATTTTGGAAACGTTGGTGGTTTGCGGCACTGCTGTCGGTAGCACTTGCTGCAATAGCTGTTTTCTTTACCCGTAAAAGAATTGAGTTTGTAAAGAAAAAAGAAGAACAAAAAACTGCCCTGCAAAAAATACGGGCAGCCAATTACCGGGAACAGCTGGAAATAGAACAGATCATCAATCATTTTGCTTCTTCTATGAACAGCTTCAGTAATATAGATGAGATACTGTGGGATGTATCTAAAAATTGTATCTCCAGGCTTAAGTTTGAAGACTGTGTTATTTACCTGCTGGATGAAAAAAGAAACGTATTAATCCAAAAAGCAGCGTGGGGACCAAAAACAACAAATCAAAATAAAATATTGAACCCGATCGAAATAGTGCCTGGCAATGGAATTGTGGGAAGTATCGCATTAACAGGCAAGGGAGAGATAATTAATGACACATCGACAGATAACCGTTACATTGTTGATGATATGAGGCGTAGTTCAGAGATCGCTGTTCCCATAATGCAGGAGAATAAAGTGATTGGCGTAATAGACAGCGAGCACTCGGAAAAAGATTTTTACACAGAGAGACATAAACAGATACTTGGCACCATAGCTTCCCTTTGCGCAGGAAAAATTAAAACCATCAAGGCAGAACAGCAAGCCAGGGAGCGGGAAATAGAGGTATTAAAATTATCGAAGGATGTTGCCACCTCCCAGCTTACGGCATTAAGAATGCAAATGAATCCTCATTTTATTTTTAATGCGCTAAACAGTGTGCAACATTATATCATGCAGGGAAATGTAATTGAAGCCAACAGGTACCTGTCTAAGTTCTCCAGACTGCAACGGGAGATCCTTCATTGCAGCAGCCAGGCATTTATTTCGCTCGAAAAAGAAATAGCCATACTCAACTCTTACCTCGAACTGGAGCAATACCGTTTTGGTGATAGTTTTATCTACCAGGTAAATATGACAGAAGATATTGAACCGGTAGAAATAGAGATACCCCCGATGATGCTGCAGCCTTTTATTGAAAATGCTATCTGGCATGGCTTGATGCCCAGGATTACAAACAGGAACCTGAGTGTGCACTTCGACCTGCATACGGATGATATTCTGTTGGCTACCATCAGGGATAACGGGATAGGAAGAGCAGCTTCTGCAAAACTCAGGCGAAGCAATGGAGTAGCAAATCCCGATCATGAATCAAAAGGCATGTCGATGATAATGGAAAGATTGCGACTCCTCAGGCACCAGTACGATAAACCTTTTGAAGCAACGATTTCAGATATTACAGACGTGAACGGAACCGTTCAGGGCACCCAGGTATCATTAAAAATTTTCATCGGAAATAAAAAAAGGGATGGACTTAAAAGCACTGATCATTGATGATGAAACAACAGCTGTAAAAACGCTGGCATTGCTTATTCATCACTATGCCCCGGAAATTAATTTGCTTAAAACAACTACAGACCCTCATGAAGGCTTGTTCCTTATTAAAGATTTTCAGCCCCATCTTTTATTCCTTGATATTCATATGCCGATTATGAGTGGATTTGATTTATTAAAGCATGTTCCGCAAATAAATTGCAGTGTAATTTTTACCACTGCCCACGATGAATATGCCATAGATGCCATCCGCTTTAGTGCACTCGATTATCTTTTAAAACCAATTGATGCAGATGAATTGCAAAATGCTTTTAAAAGATTTCTGGTAAAAAACAGTACTGGCCAGGCAGCCGAAAATCTTTACAGTAATTTTATTTACAATCTTCATGTGGAGAGAAAAGAAGACTTTAAATTGGCGATCCCTACCCTTCAGGGCACTTTTTTTTACAAACCCGAAGATATCATACGACTCGAAGGAGAAGGGAATTATACCCGTTTCTTTTTTGTCAATAAAACTTCCCTGCTTACCGCCTACACACTAAAAAATTATGCAGACATGTTGGTTAGCTATGGCTTTTTAAGGATCCATAAATCACATTTTATAAACAAGGCCCATGTGGTAAATTATCTTACTGATGGTTTGCTTACCATGAGCGATGGTTCGAGGGTGGAAATTTCACGGAGGAGGAAGGAGGATGTGATTGATGCGTTGAAGAACAGGTGAGGAGTTTTTTAATTGCTGTAGTGGTTTACATGGATAGAGATTAGAAATTAGTAATTGGTAATTAGTAATCGACCAATTAAAAAATAAATAACTGGAAAAGAACCAGTGGTTTAAAACCCCCTGGCCTTTAGATAATCTTGTACTTCTGCAAATGTTTTACTGTTACTTTTTAGCGTTGCGTAACGTTATGCTTTATTGAAAGCAGCAGCAAATTCCTGTGCAAAATCTACCAGTTTTACCTTTTCCATTACGGCGGGTTTGTGCAGGTCATAATCTTCCCGCATGGCACCGCTATGTGTACTGGCACCCCATTTCAACAAAGTTGGAAACAACATGTGCAGGCATATCGGTCTTATCCATGCCTTCTTTACTTTGTTCGTTGGTAAAAGCGAGCCATTTAAGACCGGGCTTGCCGATAGCATTACCAATTATCGCAGCTGTTTCTCTTGCACTATTGTCGTCACTAGCTATGTAGCGGATGCTATTTTCCCGGGCTTCTTTCGTTAACTCTTCGTCAGCAGCTTCGGCAATATTACTTGGGTGAACGATTATCAGTTTATCATCGCCCCCATAGTTTGCTCCAATAAAACCTGCCGTCTCTATCATCCCAATAAAGTTGAGCAAATTGTAATAAAGATAGCCCGGGCGCAGATGTGTGACAGCTACCTTCGAAAGCCCATTTAAAATACCCTCAACATTATGCTAACCGAGAATAAACCCGGTGCATTTATCTAAATGAGCACCGTAGCTGCTGAAGTGAACTATTGTTTGTACACCCGACTGTTGAATGGCACTTGCGTAACTGCTACCGACGCTGCGATATTATGCCACCTGGCTGACTCCGTCCAGGTTTGGCCGCACCATACAGTAAACAGAATCTGCGCTGGTAAACGTTTTTGCCAGGAAATCCACATCTTCCAATGAGCCAATTGCTGCTGTTGCACCAAAGGCTTCTATCTCTTTTTGCTTTTCACTTTTACTGGTGATAACGGTAACTGCATGACCTTTTTCTAACAAGATTTTGTGAGTGGCTTGCTTATGTTTCCCAGGGAACCTGTTACGACAATTTTCATAATTTTTTTATTTTTCAGTAACTGAAATATGTTATTTATGACCAATCAAAAAGTAAAATCAATGACCTTTACAATAACATTATTGTTATTTATCCATTACTTTTTTAATGCGCACCGCTTACATCTACTTTTTCACCCTTTTTAATTTTAGCTAAAAACACAAGCGGCAATAATACTGCGCAGATAATCCCTATTAATAAAAACCCTTCAGAATAGCTTATAACTGCAGATTGAAATGATACGACACCTTCCATTGCGGCGTCAGCCATTTTCTGGGCTTCTGGCAGCGATTTTCCCTGGCTTTGAAAGCCCTGTACCACGTTAGAGAAGCGTTCATTTGATTCCGGATTGTATGCGGATATATTTCCGATCAGATCACCTCTGTGTGTTGCAAACCTCCGGGTAACAAATGTGTTGGCAACGGCAATACCTATTGCGCCGCCCAGTAAACGAAGCATATTGGAAAT
>JACMKX010000077.1 GCA_014379905.1 Ferruginibacter sp.
ACGTTGAATGACTTTATTATACATCTTTATTAAATAAGATCCAACTCATTTAAATATTTTTTAACCTGATTTTAATGCCCCTTTAATTTACAAGTTGCATTTTTGCTTGAAGGGGTATTGAACACAGCATCCGTTAAACAAGCGGTCGCTTGCTAAATAAAATGGCAGCAATGTCATTTTATTTTTTTATACCCCATATTTAAAGTATTAATCTAACACCACCCAATTCTTCTACGCGGTAACTAAATTTTTCTCCAGGCGAACTGATAAACATGAAATTTTTTGGAACATTCCATTCTTTACTTAACCGTTCTATCAATTCAGGTCCAAAGATCCCTACCACCGTAATGTATTCCATTTTGATATTTGGGTATGCCCTGTCCAATACTTCAAAATCACTCATAAATTTTTCCGGTGCAACCTGGTGTTCTGCCAAAACCGTTACAATTTTCATTTTTTTTGTGATCTCATTTTCCTGCACATAAATCATCACCTTGTTAAGCGTTGCGATGTCATCGGCCTTTGAAAAAAATACAAATTCCTGTTCATGTAATTTTTTGATAAACCGGTTTATTTTCATCCTGCTCACTACAGCAATTTTCCGGAGATTGTCAGTGATATTGGTAAGCAAATCCATCACAAAATTCAGGATATACAGGCGGTTGAGCAAAGCATAAATTATTAGCATAACGGGTATAAAATACTGGAGAAACACTACTAAATACTGAGGTCTCATTTTTACATTACCGTACAGCGCAACAGCCACTGCGGACAAGGCAAGCACTACCACAAAGGGAGTGGCATATTCAGGCCTTGGCAGCCGGCTTCTTCGTATTTTTAAAATCAGGTTGCCCAATGCAAAAAAAGCCATCACTAATAAAAACGAAATGGTATATACCCCTGCCAGGGGAGCCAGTTCACCATTGGTTACAAACAATACAGAAACACATAGAAGAAAAAAAACAGTCAGTATGCGGTAACTGCTGCCGCGTTTGTTTTCTTTTAACAAAAATTGAGGTAATATCCTGTCCAGTGTCATTCTTTTTATTAATCCGTTTACACCTACAAAGGAAGTGAGTAAGGCCCCGCTTAGTACTGTTACCGCATTAATGGAAATTAAAATGGCCAGCCACTTTCCTCCGGTCAATGTGGCCATATAGCTTAACAGGGATTGTTGGTGTTCATCAACTGCCGCTATTGGCATTACAGCAATTGCCAATAATGCGATCAGTGGGTTTAATATTGAAACCGCCAGCCACATATTACGCAAGGTTTTGGGGAAAACGCCTTTCTTTTGTTCCTCTACAAAATTGGCGGAACTTTCAAAACCTGATATGCCCAGCATGGCGGCGCTGAATCCAAAAAATAGGGCGGTTGTTAATCCGCCGCCCTTAATGGGCAGGGAAAAATTTGCATGTAAAACGGACGTGCCATTTTTAAATAAAAAGAATGATGCGCTGACTATAAGCAATGCCATTGAAGCCAGGTGAAAAATAAAAATCACCAGCGCCACTACAGCACTTTCGGAAATACCGATAATGGTTAAACACAAAAATATAAACAAGAGCGCCAATGTTGCATAAACGACATGTAGTGAAGGAATGCTTTGATGCAGGTAGTGCATGGCTTCACTCGCAGAAATAACCGCAG
>JACMKX010000078.1 GCA_014379905.1 Ferruginibacter sp.
ATTGGTAGTAAATTGCATCTCCCAGCCATCTTCACTAAGTTGTAATTCGGGGATAGCCATTACGCCTGCATTATTAACCAGGATATTCAAAGGTCCCTTCCATTCGTCCGTAAAACGTTTAATACTTTTCCTGTTATTTAAATCGAGTGGTGATACGAACACTTTTTCATTACCGGTTGCAGCAATTATGACGTCCGCGACTTTTTGGCCAGCCTCTTCGTTTCTCACAGCAATCGTTACTTCTGCCCCATGTGCTGCCAATGTATGAGCTGTATTAATTCCTATACCGGAGGCTCCACCAGTTACTATGGCACGTTTACCTGTTAAATCTATTCCGGCTGCCACCTCTTCTGCTGTTGATTTCATTCCGAAACCTGTTGTTATTAGTTCCATGATTAAATTTTTATTTTTTATTTGAATAATTAGAACTTTTAATTATCGGGTTCTGAAATACAAATTCTACATTAAATAAAATAAGCCGGTTTGTTTGATAGGCCTAATCGACTGAGTAATAAAGCCCGCAAATTTTAATATCATTGATGGTTAAAAAGCATTTGATAACCGTCAAATATCTACCAGTGCATTTTTATGTACCGCTGCTTGTAAATGTCAAAGGTGATACTTTCGGATTTGCAAGGTTTAGCAAATAAATTCCTTTTTTTTGATAAATACTTTCACCTTAAAATGATAATATTTCCATGTTTTTGAACGTTGGTCCTCACTGTACTTTGCTCAGCCAATGAGGTTTTGAAAATTTATAATATACATTGGTTACCACTATATGTACATAGAATATTTTCTCACGATGATTAGTTTCGATTCCAAATAATTTCGTTAATAAACCATTATGGAATCGATACCGTTTCTAAAAGTTAAAGAATGTTGTTAGATGATAAGTATAACAGGCGGAGGTTTTCAAAGCAACTTATCAATTGCATTCTGTTCAAATTATTACCATTAAAATTTCTTCATACAATGAAAGCAAAAGGGGTAACTATCCGTAAAAGCAAATATGCTGTAAAAGAAACCATTGATCGCTTACAGTCATTTATAGAGCAGCATGGAGCAACCACATATGCCAGAATTAATCAACAGGAAGAAGTAAATAATACCGGTGGGCATTTATTACCACTTGAATTTATCCTATTCGGTAATCCGGCGGCCGGAGGCCCAATAATGAAGAATAATCCATTGGTCGCACTTGAGCTTCCTTTAAAAGTAATTGCGTGGGAAGATTACAATCAAAAAGTTTGGCTTGCGTATAATGAAGGCAATTATATTGAAGAAAGATATGCGCTACCGCATCAGCAGGGTTCGCCTTTATATCTCGACCACGTGATTGATATGATCTTAAATGACTGACTTTACTACGATTAATTTAGAACCCTTAGCATGACAACAGAGACGGAATAAAAATGTTTGAAAAAAAAAACAATAATGAAGCACACACAATCAATATACCGGGAACAGTTACTTCGCCTGCTATCGGCAGCAACTTTTATCATTTTCTTTCAATTATATATGATTGCACCTTTAATTCCGGCTCTTTCGGATTTTTTTAAAGTATCAGAGCAAAAAGCATACAAGTGGGTAAGGAAAGAAGCGGACAGGCAATGAGCTTAAATGTGTTTATGATTTTTGTTGGATTTGGATCAGGTAGTTACCTTTTTGGTCTGTCACTTCAACTAAGCCTTTCACAAGCTTTAATTATATTTTCGATATTCCAGGTAACATTGTCGCTTTCAGCGTTGCCATTGTTTAAGAATGAAAAAAGTGATTACAAAATCAGGTGACGCTGGTTTAAAACTTTTTTAAATAAGCTTTATGCCATTGCGCCACCGCTCACCAGCAATTGCTGTCCGCTTACGAAAGAGGATAGTTCACCTGCAAAAAATTCTGCAACATTCGCCACATCTTCGGGAGTACCCATTCGCCCCATGGGATAAAATTCCGGTATCATTTTCCTGATGGGGGCATCCGCTTCAACAGTGGTATGAATGCCTGCACCTTCGGTTGCGGTGGGCAATATAGCATTTACCGTTATCCCTTTTTTACCTAACTCTTTTGCCAATACCTGCACCAGGTACAAGGGCGCCATTTTGCTACCGCCATGAAGAGCATAGCCGGTGTTGGGCAGCCCGGTAGTACTGGAGCCGATATAAATAATCCTGCCATTTGCGGCGATATATTTTGCGGCGGCCTGCATGGTAAAAAAGGCTCCTTTAGTATTGGTGTTAAACAAATTGTCAAATTGCAATTCACTAAATGCAACAGCAGCTACATCCACCAATTCCAAACCTGCATTTACAACAACAATATCAATTTTGCCAAGCGTTGCAATAGCCAATTCAAACAATTCATTTATATCTCCGGGCTTTGAAACATCGGCTTTAATGGGAACTGCCTTTACATGATAAGTTTCAATTTCCTTTACTACTGCTTCGGCTGCTGCTGAATTACTGTTATAATTCACAATTACATCTGCACCTAACCGGGCATATCTTAAAGCGATTGCTTTACCAATGCCTCTTGAAGCACCGGTAATTAAGGCTACTTTATTTATTAATGGTTTCATCTTGTTTTAATTTTATGGATAGGCGCATTTTTAAATGTATGAACCTATCCATTTAATCAGAAATCAATTATCTTAATCTCTCGTAATTATATAAACATTCCACCGCTTATTTCGATCCGTTGTGCATTTACAAAGCGACTGTCGTCTGATAGCATTGATGCAACAAATACTCCTACATCCTCCGCCTCACCAAGGCGCCCCAAAGCAGTCATGTCCGCAATTTGTTGCCGGTGGCTGTCGTCGCCCTTACCGCCTCCAAACTCTGTGTCAATCGCTCCGGGAGCTACACTGTTTACCCGTATTTTTCTTTCGGCATATTCTTTGGCAAAATACCTTGTTAGTCCTTCTGTTGCAGCTTTAAGTGCACCATACACCGCCACACCTGGAAAAGCAAATCGGGCAAGCCCCGATGAGATATTAATAATCTGTCCACCATCAACCATCAAAGGAATCAGTTTTTGTGTAAGAAAAAACAGCCCCTTAAAGTTTACATTTACAAGCTGGTCGAACGCATCTTCAGTGGTGTCTTTAATGAGCGTTCGCTGTGAGATGCCTGCATTGTTAACGAGGTAGTCGAAGTTTTCCCGGTTCCAGTCTTTTCTGAGCACTTGCGACACCATATTGGTAAAATCGTTGAATGAGCTTGTTTTAGAAGAATCGAATTGCAATGCTACAGCTTTGCCGCCTTCAGCATTGATTTTGTCGGCTACCGCCTGTCCCTGTTCAGGATTGTTGTTGTAAGTTAGAATGACGCCAATACCACGTTTACCTGCATTTAAAGCAATACTTTTTCCTATACCCCGGCTGCCACCGGTTACAAGAACGATTTTTGTTTTTTGATTTGTTGTATTCATAATTGAAATATTTTATGATGCAAATTTCTATCACCCAACTAGCACTCAGTTGTACATTTAAGGGGAATATCTATATATTTCTCTGAAAATAAGATGTGGCCATGCTGTGCAACCAGGGATAAAATAGTCTTAAAGCAATAAATCTAATTGTGCTGATTAATTAAATAGCAGCCGTAAAAATTGACAATGTGCAAAAAAGTAATATTTGTCATGCTGTATTGCGGGTTTCTCAGATCGCTGAAGTTTTCTATGGCCAATGGCGAATAAGGGCTACTGGGGGGGCGAAACCATAAAAATGCTGAACTGAAAAACAAATCTGATGCTATCTCCGCATGAACAGGCCCCAAAAGAATAAATAACATTCACGAGCAAAGCCAGTTTCACATTGCTTCTTTTCTATTTCGCCGGTTCATTTATTTTATTATGCAGTTGTTTTATTTCCGCCTCCAGTTTTGCAATATGTTCTCGCTGCGAAGCAAACGCCCTTTCCACATCTTCTATGGTATAGCGTGGTGTTATATGCTGTGGACAGTTCCAGTCATAAGCTTCTATATCAAATACCATCATCCTTTCAGGCCTGAATTTATATTCATCCAAGTCAAGCAACTTGTATAGTTCAGGATCATCTTTAAGTTGAATAATTTCCGCTTTGGCGTAAATTTTTAATCTTGCTCTTGCAGGATAATCAACCATTATGAGCGATACATTATTGTTGGTAGAAATATTACCAACAGAAATATATTGCATATTACCCCGGAAATCTATAAAGCCAATCCTCTTCGAATCCAGTACTTTTAAAAACCTTTTAGGACCGCCTCTGTGCTGAATGTAAGGGTAATTGTTTGTACCAATGGTTGCCATGTAAAAACTGTCCCGTTCAGCAATAAAATCTATTTCATTTTCTGTCAATCCATCTACATAATTATCCCTTTCCATCCTTGCATAATTTCTTCTGCTGCCCAGTTTTTCCTGCAAGTCTTTTACTGCTGATGTAAATGCTATTTCACCATAATTTTTAGCCATGCTATAATTTTTAAAGCCGCTATTGCAATGGGTATAGTTGTTGTCCGAACGAAGAAGCAGCTCTGATCAACATTCTTTTGTCATTCACTTGTACCGCATACCAATCTGGATCTTTACCTGCGTTATCGTTATAAACCCCGTACTGTTTTCATTTGCTATTTATTTTGTCGCTACTGTTACACTCACCTCCATTTTCAATATAATTTTTACTATACAAAATAGCATCCTGCAGCGCTAACAACTCATCCCACAAAGTATCCCCACATTCATCCTGCAAAACAAGTCTCTCTTTTAAAGTTTCATAAGCATCGTTTGCTTTCTCATTTAAAAAGGGCCAACTTTTTGCCCCGGCTGCTTGGGTAATACTGTTTTTTTTCATAGCAAATTTTTAAATTTCCTGTCCGATTCAGTAATGGCTAAATCGTTGATGCTTGCAAAACGCCTTTGCATCAAACCGTTTTCATCATACTCCCAATTTTCATTCCCATAAGCCCTGAACCATTCTCCTTTCTCATTACGGAATTCATATTCGAACCGCACAGCAATGCGATTGTCTGTATGGGCCCAATATTCTTTAACAAGTTTATAGTCTAATTCCTTTTTCCACTTTTCAGTCAGGAAGGCTACAATCGCACTCCGGCCATATAAAAACACATTTCTGTTTCGCCATTCGCTGTTAACAGTGTAACCTTGGGAAACCCTCACAGGGTCTCTGCTATTCCAGGCATCTTCTGCTATTTGAATTTTTTGCTTTGCGGATTCCAATGTAAATGGCGGCAATGGATGTTTTTGTTCCATAATTTTTATAATATGAATTTATCTTAGAATATTACATAATGCAAAGTTCTACATAAAGATTTTCACTGTACGATTCCAATTTGACGAAAAAAAGTGAGATTATCTTCAATGTGCCAGTCTTCAGATATTTTACCATCCTTTATGAGCAGGATGTCAATGGCCAAAAAGGATATGGCATTTCCAGAAGGCTTATGGCCATTCATTGAACCGGTATTATGTCCGGTAAATGTTAGCCGTGCAGTAATTTTGTCCCTGACGATGAGCATGTCGTCAATTGTACAAACAAGATCAGGTACGGCCAATCTAATTTTTTTTGAAGCAACCAGCAGTCCACTTAAACCTTGCGGCCTGCCAGCAGGTAAAGTATTATCTATAAAATTTTCAGAAACGGATTCCCTCACATACTCCTCTTTCCCTGTGTTCCAAAACGCATAGAACAACCTGGCAGTTTGTATCAACTCCAGTGATTCTCCTTTAGTCAGCGCTTGGTCAATTGTAACAGATTTTGGAGTAGGTAAATTATCCAAAAGTGACACTTGGGCAATCACTGTTTGTTTTATAATTGCGAAAAATAGAAATATCAAATAAGTTAGTTTCATAATTTTGTTTTTAAATTTATAATTCTTTCTTTTCCTATCAAACTTTTATAATGCCCGGATTGGGGTTCCTTAAATTAAATGCCAAAGGCACCGCTACACCAGCCTCTAATATTTTAAGCCGCTGTTTTATGCCCAAAACCTCGTATGATTTTTCGATGTCTTTTTCGTTTTGCGTGTAATGTTTCCAACCCTCGTAATGCAAGGGAATAATGATAGCATCTGGAAATGCCAATGCTGTATCCATAGCATCGTTGGTACCCATGGTTACAAAAAACGGTCCCCTCGTTTGTGCTCCTCCTGCGAATATAAAAACGTAATCCGGATCGTATCTTTTTGCAACTTCTGCCACACCTTCATAATAGGTAGTATCGCCTGTAATATAAATTTCAACTGGCAGTTCACCTTTTATTAATAATATAAAACCAGTAACCTCACCCTGAATTTTTTCAATCCCTGCAGGGCCATGCCTCGCCGGTGTAGCTGTAATGATAATTTCTGTACCATCGGGTGTTACAACTGTATCGCTTTGCCAGGGAGCAAGACCAATGCTTGCACCTTTTAACCTTTCAGCACCGCTTGGCGTAGTGTATGTTTTAGCTACTTTTTTTACCAGCAGCCGACCGGCATTATCAAAATTATCAAAGTGCTGGTCATGACTCAATAGTACTATATCAATTTTACCAATCTCTACTTTTGCAGGGTCTAACGTTTTCTCTACAGTAAGATTTGGTATATGATAAATGCTACCGGCTGGATCCAGTGTTGGATCTGTCATAATACGAAGCCCACCTATTTCAAATATTGCTGTAGGCCCTCCAATATAAATTACATTAAAGAAATTGTTTTTCATTTTGCTATTTTAAAATCCAATGAATTAGGGAAAAGCCCCTTGACACAGCACTAAATTGTGCAATCAAATTGGGGCTTTTCACCATTCAACCTCACCTTTGCTTTCTGCTAAGCCTTGGCAGTTTCTGCTGCCATCTTTTTATCTGCTCCAACCTTTCTGTCTAAAAAATTTCTGATTGTTGCTCCAATTTCATCGCCAAAACTTTCTAAAGCAAAGTGCCCGGTTGGATACAAATGAAACTCCAGGTTCTTCACATCTTTTTTGAATGCTTCCGCACCTACGCCAGGGAAAATATAATCGTCTTTTCCATAAACAATCAGCATTTCCGGGTTATTTGTGCGCAGGTATTGTTGCCACTTAGGGTATTGCTTTACATTGTTCCTGTAATCATAAAACAACCCAATCTGTATATCATCATTTTCCGGACGCATCAAATGACGCAGGTCAATTTCCCAGTTATCCGGACTCACTACACTTTCATCAGGTACACTGTGGGTGTATTGCCATTTCAAACCTTCAGGGCTGTGAAAAGTACGGCATTTTGTAATTGCGTCCTGGTCGTTCCTATCTTTCCAAAGCGCCTTGATGGGATCCCAAAACGCTTCAAGGCCTTCTTCATAGCAACAACCATTTTGAACAATAATTGTTTCAATTCGGTCCGGGTATTTAGATGCAATCGTCCATCCAACAGGTGCACCATAATCCATCAGGTAAATACTGAATTTGTTAATTTTTAAATGATCCAGCAAACCTTCAACAATGGCTGCGAAATTTTCAAAAGTGTAGGCAAAATCCTTCATTGGGGGTTGCTCACTTCTGCCATAGCCCGGATAATCAGGGGCGATTAAATGATACTTATCCGACAGGTCATCAATCAGGTTGCGGTACATGTGCGATGAAGTAGGATAACCGTGTAGCAGCAATAACACCGGCGCATCTACCGGACCTGCCTCCCTGTAGAAGATTTCCACTCCATTAATTTTTGCAAAGTTGTGATGAGTCTTGTTCTTCATTTGTTTTATTTTTTATGAATTAATATATTTTTCAAAACTTCTTTTAGCTTTATCCTGGCAGGTTTATCAATATCAACCCTTAATTAGTTCCTCTAGTTTCTCTACAACCATCAGCTCATCATATAATCCCAAGTATGATGTTTTATAAATCTTTAATGAAAACATACAGCGTCTTTATCCTACCATATTCCATATGGATAACATCAGTGCCGGTTATTTTTTTGGCTTCACTTTTGTTCCCAAAATTCCAGTTGAACTTGAAGGTGTTATGGTGGGAGATTATTTTTCCGGCTACACTAAATATGTATCCACGTTATTTATTTTGCAAATCAACGATGAAACCATTCAATTTTTCAATACCACTTGAAGTAAAAAAAGGATCTGTCAATCTTACATCACCAGCATATATTTTATCGAAGGCAGCCGTTCTCTTTATTTCGTTTGTTTCACTCCAAATTGAAAGATGTTCTTTTACAATTTTATCCGCATCTAAATGTCCATTTAATCTTTTCATTGCCGATAATGGTATTGGTCTGAAAAATGTTTATTTTATTTCCATCAATATCCTGAATCATGGTACAGAACATTGACTGGTTAAACAGATATTGCTCCCGCCAAATAAAAGTTATGCCCTTTTTCTCCAGTTACTTTGTCGCCGAAATCACATCATTGACCTTGAAAACAATAAATTTATTTCCTATCGGAATAAGTTGCTTTGGTACTTCAGCAAACATATCTTCAATTCGCTTACCTCCAGGAACATGCACGAGTTCAAGATGAATCTCTGCTCCTTCAATGCTTGCAGCCTCGGCATTTCCGGCCGGAACCCTAAAAACTGGACGGCTTACTAATTTAAATCCAAATATGTCTTGGTACCACTTTATCGAGTTATCAAGATCCGAAACTGTAAAGGCAATGTTATAAAGGGAAACAGATTGAAGACCATTTTCCTTTGCATTTGGCAAATCTCCTGTATCAGCCAATTGAGCTTTAGTATAATTTGAATGACCTTTAAATCCATAAATGAATAGCCCCTTTTTTTAATATTTTAATTGTAACCGATCACCTTTTCAGGGATATTATTTGCCTGTTTCTTTTAAATCAGGAATAATAAAGCTTATTTCTTTCCTATCTATTATTTTGTGTGTTGGGTCAGCTAACTCAATCAAGACCGTATGCTTGCCGGGTAGAAAGCCATTAAGAATAAGCGGTTCGCCGCTGGCATCGGCCCAATGCCATGCTGCGTTATCTACCGTTATGTGAACATGCCCAACACGAGGCGATACATTTAACGCACCCGGGCCATATACCGGCACAAAATGAACATTGTCTGCCCGGTACTGAATCACCACCCGCCCAAGCGACAGCGGGCCTGCCAGGGGCGGGTCAACAAAGAGTTTGGGAGGAGGCTCATTTTCAATTGGCACCACTGGCGCAGCTCCTCTAACGTCTTTTATTGAAGGTTGGGCCATTATGTTCGACTTCAGGTTCATAAGTAGAAGAGTTAGAATAAGTAGTTGCTTTAGTGTCCTTTGATAATCCTTTTTCATGTAGAGGTTGTTTGATGACTTTGCATTTCCGTTGGTAGCGTTAGCAGACGATCCGATCGTGATAAAACCTACTAATATACGTATCGCTCAGGCCAAGTGTTTTTTAAGCTCGGCAGCCGCATGTAAGAATAAAGATTTTACCGCAGGCACGTCTGCCAAACCATTTAACAATCCGAAGTCATGTATCATTCCATTGTAGCGTATAGTTGTTACTGGCACTCCTGCAGCCTCAAGCTTGCGGCCATACGCCTCGCCTTCATCGCGCAATACATCATTTTCTGCAACTTGTATCAGTGCAGGAGGCAACCCTTGTAATTCGTCAACACTTGCATTCAAGGGAGATGCATAAATGTCTTTTCTTTTCGCAGGGTCTCTAATATACATGTCATACATCCATTTCATTAATGAAGTGGTGAGAAAGCGATCCTCTCCAAAAAGTTGGTAGGACTCTGTCTCAAAATTTGCATCTACAATAGGCCAAAACAGTAATTGAAATTTTATTTTTGGACTCCCATTTACTTTTGCCTTCAAAGTTGTAACAGCAGTCATATTACCCCCCACGCTATTTCCAACAACAGCTAACCTTTTTCCATCTACATTAATCTCGTCGCCATGTTCTGAAACCCATTTTGTAGCTGCATAAATTTCATTGATGGCTTGTGGATACATCGCATCGGGAGTAGGTGTGTAATTAACAAATACTGCAACAGCACCGGAAAGCACTACCAGGTCTCTAACCATACGTTGATGGGTTGGAAAGTCGCCCAGCACCCAGCCACCACCATGAATGAAAATAAATACGGGGAGTATTCCCTTTACACCTGCCGGTCTTACGATATTTAATTTTACGGAATAGCCATCACTTGATATAACCTTTTCATCAACTTCGATACCCGACAGATCAACTTTTACTGATGCCTGCGCATCTATCAATACCAGCCTGGCTTCAAGTGCGGTAAGGGTTTCCAGCGGTGGGCCGCCACCGCCATTTAAAATTTTCAAAAATTCTTTTACATGACTGTCAAGATGCGGATCGGTTGCAAAGTTGACAACCTTTGATGGCTTTGACATTGCTGCGGTACTCATAAATTTTGACTTTAAAAGGTTTATTAAATTTTTTCAATAATTTGTTTTAATACTTTTTTGAATCAACAATCGTCGCAGATAAATTTTATTGCAGATATTTTTTCAATTCAGCAGCGACCTGTAGAAATAATGAATGGGTTTGCGGAATTTCTGCAAGTCCATTCAGCAAGCCGAAATCATGTATTACTCCGTCATAACGAAGGGTGGTAACTTTCACGCCAGCCTTCTCCAGTTTCCTGCCATAAGCTTCCCCTTCATCACGCAGTACATCATTTTCATCTACCGCAATCAATGCAGGTGGCAGTCCTTTTAACTGTTCAATTGTTGCCCTTAACGGAGACGCAAAAATATCCTTGCGCATTTGGGGATCTTTAATATACATATCATACATCCACTTCATTGTTGCAGTGCTTAGATAATAGCCACCAGTACCAAATTCTTTATAGGATGCTGTTTCAAAATCACAATCAACAATGGGCCACAACATCGCTTGAAATTTAATTTGCGGACTATGCTTGGCTTTTGCCATTAAAGTAGTTACTGCTGTCATATTACCCCCTACGCTGTTTCCTACCACCGCCAGTCTTTTACCATCTACATTTATTTCCGCGCCATGTTCGGCCACCCATTTAGTGGCAGAATAAATTTCATTAATTGCCTGTGGAAAAACCGCATCGGGAGTTTGTGTGTAATCCACATGTACCGCTACAGCACCACTAAGCACTACAAGGTCCCTCACCATACGCAAGTGAGTTGGAAACTCTCCTAACACCCAGCCACCGCCGTGAATGTAAATGAATACAGGTAATATCCCTTTTACACCAGCCGGACGAATAATGTGCAATTTCACTGTATAGCCCTCACTGCGGATTGTTTTTTCGGAAACATCAATTCCTGAAAGGTCAACCTTTACGGAAGCCTGGGCATTTACCAGTACCTTTCTTGCATCATATGGTGACATGGTTTCCAGAGGTGGTCCCGAATTCACTACTTTTAAAAAATCTTTTACAGCGGTGGTAAGATTTGGATCTGTGGCATTATTCTTTGCTTGTGCAAAAAGGCTACTACCCGTTATTACCACAATCAAAAGAAGGACTGATACTTTTATTATTCGATGATTGCTGCCTATCAATTTTGATAGCCTGATTATTCTTTTCATTTCCATGGATTTTTTTAATTAAAATTTACGATACCAACCACACTGTAAGCACTTTTAACGGACTCATTGCTACAATAAACTATCACCAAAATCTTTTAAGACAGCAAATAATAATTATTTTAAAACTTGCTGTTTAGGTGTAGATGACTCATCTAAATATAAATTCAGGTTTAATGGTAATCATCAGGTAACTCCAATACCCTGTAAGATTTGGAGAATTAGGTGTGATGCTTTTGGCATATTCCATACTTCTGGAAGCAGCCATAACACTGAACCCATATTCAAGCGTAGTAATTTTATTTAGGGCATAAGTAGTTACCAGGTCCACCTCACTACCTAAGTATTTCTCGATAGCCTGGCCACTTACATCCTTCTGATTTTTTGCCAGCCTGAAATAATGATAATCTACTTCTGCTGTAAATCTTTTCCTGGTACTGCTGTAGTAATTAAAAAACAGTAATATTTACAGGCCCCTATTTATTTTGATTGCCACTTTTAGTGATTTCTCACAATCCTGTTCCCCTTGCTGCGGCTTCAATTACAGATGCAATTTTTTTTGGCTGAGAAATATATACAACATGACTTGCGTTTATTTCTGTAACAATAGACCCTGCACGTTTATACATTCTTCGTTCAATAATGGGATTAAGACTTTTGTCACCGGTAGATACCACTGCATAGCTGGGTTTTGTTTTCCATGCAGCCACGGTAACGGGTGTAGAGAAACATTTAGCTGTAATGGGAACCTGTGAATCATACATGAAATCCGATTTTTGTTTACTGATATCTCCGGCAAAGCCCATGTGGAATTTATCTTTTGGATACCATAACCATCCGTTCTCATCTGGAAGCAAAGCACCAGCTTCTTTAGCTGCCGGCTCTGAAGAAGCAAGCTGGCCAGCCGTTTCACCCACTTCCGGCACGAAGGCGTTTATATAAACCAACCTAACTACTTTGGGCGAAAGACCTGCTTGTGTAATTACAGTCCCTCCCCATGAATGACCAACGAGTATTGAAGGTCCATCTTGTCTTTCCAATGCTTTGTTTGTGGCAGCAACATCATCTTCCAATGATGAACATGGATTTTGTACAATGGTTACATTGTATCCTTTTTTGGTTAAGATGTTATACACCTCTTCCCACCCTGAACCATCGGCAAACGCACCATGAACCAGAATTACGTTTTTTACTTTATCCGGTGCCTGGGCATTCACTGTTTTTACTACACTCATCATACAAAAAACGAAAAGCGTTAATAAACTTATCTTAATTTTTGGCGTGGCGGAAATAATTTTCTTTTTCATTGATTTTTTTTAAATTATAAATTGCTGTATAGTGAATCACCTTCGAACTTTTGCATTATTGCACAATCAAATAAACTACTAACGAATTCGATCCTTATTGATTACAAATTTCTACTTTACGAAGCGTATGAACTTATCGAAAAAATTCAATTTTATTGATTATTAAATCCAATAAAGTTCTCACGGCATTAGTATTTATACATCAGCATAAACAAGCATTGTAAAAATGCCCCCACCAACAATTGCCTTTCCCCATTTTTCATCATAAGCTGCTGTAGGTTTAGCAGCGATAGTTCCCTTAAGTGACCTGCCAGATTTTTTTAATTTGGAAACATTTTCACGAACATCAACAAGCATATCCCTGTATTCCATTAATTGTTGACGATTCCCTATTGGCCCATGAACAGGAATAATAATTGTCTTATCGGTAGTAATTTCCATATTGTGATTAGCTGCATTAACCATTCCATCAAGCGTACCGCCACTTGAGTGATCAATAAATGGATATGAACCATTGCCCCATGTATCACCAACATGCAGAATATCAGCCTTTGAAAAATAAACAGAAATGTCACTATCAGTATGGGCAGGTGAATAATGTTTCATTTTAATTTCTGATCCGTTAAACTTCATTACATGCTCATCCTGAAATATCGTGGTGGGAAGTGCATTTTTGGGTGCCGGTAAAAAAGTGTAGTTGAAGTCTTTTATAGTAGTGGCGACTGACAAATGTTTTCGTGTGTTTTCATGCGCTACCATAGTTGCAACTTCCCGCTGAAACCATTCGTTACCGCCTGCATGATCAAAATGCCAATGCGTATTGACGAGGTATTTTAATGGTGCTGAACCAATGTCTGCAATAGCTTTGCTTATTTTTTTTTGGGACACATCAATTCCGCAATCAACCATCATTTTACCCTCAGTACCAGTAAATAGAGCAATGTTACCACCAGCTCCTTCCAATACACATATATTTCCACGAAGTGATTGTTTTATTATCGACGCTTTTGCAGCAGCATTTTTCATACCAACAACAGGACTCGTTTGTGCAAAAATTGAAGATGATTTAATTAATATCCCCTCTGTAATAATCCCAACAGAACGAAGAAAATGCGATCGGGAAATAGTATTATTAGTCTTAGTTTGCATGACTACATTTTTATTGTCCTAATATCTATGACCAATGATAAATTACTAAACACACTGCCCCCCCTATTTATTAATAATACTTGGGAAGATGGATGAAGTGAACTTATTGTTACACATCCGCATAAACAAGCTTTGTAAAAAATGCACCATCCAATACAAAATTTCCAAACCTGGCATCGAAAGCTTTTGTTGGCTTTGCAGCAATGGTATCTTTCAATGATCTGCCCGCTTTTTTTAATTTGGAAACATTTTCCCTTATAGAAAGCAGCATATCCCGAAATTCTCTTAACTGGGTACGATTACCTACTGCTCCGTGGCCGGGAATTATAATTGTTTTATCGGTAGTTACCTTGAGGTTATGATCGCATGCACTAATCATTCCATTAAGCGTACCACCACTATCATGATCGATGAAAGGATAATAAGAATTCCACCAGGTATCTGCAACATGCAACACATCAGCCTCCGGAAAGTAAACAGATATATCACTATCCGTGTGTGCCGGAGGATAATATTGCATCTGAATTTGTGAACCGTTAAATTTTAATGTATGTTCATTTTGAAAAACAACTGTTGGCAACCCAGCTTTTGTATGGGGTTTAAAAGTATAGTTCCAATCTTTAACTCTAATAGATTTAGAAAGATTCTCCTTTGTGTTTTCGTGAGCAATGATGGTTGCCCCGGCATTATGCACCCATTCATTACCATCCGCATGGTCAAAATGCCAATGTGTGTTAATGAGATATTTTAATGGGGCCGCACTAATCCCTGCCATAGCCGACTCAATTTTCTTTTGCGAAACTGAAATGCCGGCATCTACCATAAGCATTCCATCTGGACCATTGAAAACTGCAATATTACCACCAGAGCCTTCCAAAACATGGATATTGCCACGAAGCGCTTGCACGGTAATTGGATCTTTAGCTGCTGCTGCAATAATGGTATTTACAGGACTGGTTTGCCCAAACATTTCCCTTGGTGCAAACATTATCCCTGCTGTTAAGATACCAACAGACCGGAGAAAATGTCCTCTCGTCACAGTGTCTTTTTGATGGATGTCCATGGTTTTAAATTTTTATGTACAGTAAAACGGCTTTGAATTTCTGGATTATTTAAACCAATCACCTGAAATGTAAGAATTCATTAAAATTGATTCGTTCCATTTCCACAAAGATCAAAAACACATTTACTATAATGTTGTTTTTTGGATTCATATAGTTTGATTTTTTAGTTCATTTTAATGTTGAATGGAATGCCCTTTTAAAATCATTTATGAGATACTTAGTAAAAAGGGTTACAATGTAACCATTGTACAAAACCCATTATAGTCACTGGAAGATGATGTGGCGGCAACAAATCTTGCATTAGATAAAATAGATGGCTCTGTGATCCTCGTAGGGCATTCCTGGGGTGAAGCTGTTATAACACAGGCTGGCGTGCATCCAAAAGTTGCAGGACTTGTCTATGTAGCCGCCTTCCAACCTGATTTGGGAGAATCTGCTTTACCTGGTTAAGTTCTATGCCCCGGTGGCAGATAACGGTATAATGCCGCCCAATGAAAAGGGATTTGTCTATTATTCAAAAGAAAAATACCATGCAGGCCTTTGTGCGGACTTAAGTAAAGAAGAATCCGGCTTTATGTACGCCTCACAAGGGGCGTTTGCGGGAAATCTTTTGTTACCCCTCTTACACAAATAGCCTGGAAAATAAAACCCGGCTTTGGAATCGTTGCAACAGAAGATAAAAGTATCCGACCGGAAATCCAAGAAAAGATGTACCTGAGATCAGATACCAGGATCACTAAAATAAAAGGAAGTCACGCCGTTTATATTTCGCAACCTGATGCTGTAGCTAAAGCAATAATTGATGCAGCCGAAAGTGTATCAAAGTAACCATTCACACAAGTGGGACGGGATTCGTTTTCTTTCCTCCTTTCTATTTTAAATTTCAAACGGTTCATCTCCATCTTCAACTGATAGTAATAAAGCATATTTCAATTGTATTCGTTTTTCCCAATCATGATGCTTTGCTGTAAGGGATTTAGCTTAAAGAAGACATTGAAAAGCCCCTGGCGAATGCTGGTATTGAACCAAGTCAGAAGTAATAAATATGAAATCCCTTTTTTGATGAGACAATATTATTATTTTGGGCTCTAATTTCTATTTTCGCTTATGATTCAACGCTTTCTGCCGTTTGTGCTGTTTTTCTGCACCCTTCCACTTTGGGCATTCCAACAAATACCAGCGAGTAATGTTCAACATTACAATGATGAGAATGGACTACCACAGAACAGCGTACATGCCATTGCAAAGGACGAGGCCGGGTACATTTGGATTTGCACACAGGGCGGACTGGTGCGCTTTGATGGCAGTAGATTCATTACGTATAACAGGGGAACTATGAAAATTACTTCCAACAGGTTTAGTAAGTTTTTTAAAACTCCGGGGAGCAGGGCGCTGTATGCTTTAAACAATGATGAACGGCTGCTAATGATCAGAGAAGGGAATGTGTCTGATAAATTACTGGACAGTAATTATTATAATGAATTCAAGCTGGGAACCAGTGAGATCAACTTTGCTAATAACACCAGCCTAATGCTGGCAAGACTGCCCAGCTATACAGACGATTGGAAATACCAGATTCAAAAGATTCGCATCAGGAACAAGCGAATACAAATAGAAGCGTTCAGGGACAGCATAGCTGTTTGGCAAGACAAGGCATTTATAGGTAAACAATATTTTCCGGTAAGAAAAAAATTTAGTTTTTTCCCACTAAATGATAATATCTATTATTTAAGTGACAACGGAGATATGTATGGCCTGATGAAAGATCAGATTGGCAATTTTTTTACAAAGCAAGCAAATGTTTACAGCGACATGCTAAAAGTTAAACCGATTGCGGGTGAGCAGGCTGCATTGTATTGGAATAATTGTATGGAAACTGCCTTTATATTGTACAATAATAAATGTTTTTACCTGGTAAAAGAGGTAAAACCCGGCGAGTTCAAAACCACCAAACTGTTGGGCGATTTTGATATGCGCCAGAATAATATTAAATCCATATTTTATGATGAAGAAACCAGGCTGTTTTACCTGGGCTCAGATAATAACGGACTATTTGTAGTGAGGCATAAGATCTTCACTACGCTTACACTCGATGAAAAAGTAGAAGCCTATTACGGTCAAATTCCTTTTGACAGTAATACGGTTTTAACAGCGCAGGGGCACCTGATGGGAATTGGCTCTTCACCAAGGCTGATAAAAGAAATAAGAAAGGTAATCCCTACAGATTCTTATGTTATAGTAAAAGATAAGCAAGGGGTACTCTGGAACAAAGTGAATAATATCCTTTATGCCAGCAAAAACAGCTCTTTTAAACTTGCAAAATATGCTGAGCTAAGGTTCTACGCAACTGTACTTTATGAAGGTTGGAACAACAAACTGTGGGTAGGTTTAAATAAACATGGAATAGACGTCATCGATACAAAAATGCCTGGTGGCAAGCCTGCAACGTTTTTAAAAAACATTGACGGTATTACCTGTTTCAAACAGATTTCTGACAGTAATATTTATGCAGGCACCATCAATGGATTATACCTGTTGAATATTTTCACCAAAAAAATTGACACTGTTGGTGAAAGTCTGGGCAAACATATTCGTAGCCTGTATAAGGATATGGAAAACAGGTTATGGGTTACCTCCCAGGAACACGGTTTTTTTCTAATAAATGGCGCTCATTTACAAGGATTTCCATTTGATAAAAACAGTTATGTGGCCACTGCGCATTGCTTAGTGGAGGATAGCAAAGGGTTTATGTGGATAACGACTAACAAAGGCCTCTTCCAAATAGCCAAATCTGATCTATTGCGTTACCATCCAAAAAGTGGTAGAGATATCTATTATCACTATTACGACAAAAGTTACGGGTTTTATTCAAACGAATTTAACGGAGGCTGTCAGCCATGTGCCGTGCAACTCCTTAATGGATTCGTGTCGCTTCCTTCTATCAATGGACTTGTTTGGTTCAATCCGGATAGTATAAAAGCTTTGTTACCTGCAGGAGATATACATATTGACCAACTAAGATTGGATAACAAGCCTATCCACCCCGCTAATCTCCAGGATTTGCCGGGCTATTTCGGACAGCTCGCCATACAAATCAGCAGCCCGTATTACGGTCATCCTGACAACCTTCGTTTTTCATATGCCCTCGTCCACAAAAACCAGGATACCTTATGGGCAGATGTTGCATCTAACGGATTAATAAGCATTTCCGCACTTGGGGCTGGCAAATACACTTTGATTATCAGGAAAGCCAATGGATTTGGGTTAACAAATTATCACCGGAAAGCTATCACATTATATGTACAACCACAATGGTACGAAACAAATTGGTTTATGGTAGCGATGCTCTTATTTGCAGGGCTTTGCTTTGCCTCCTTATATTTTTTCCGCACCCGAATAATAAAGGCCAGAAATAAACGATTAGAAGCACTGATTGACCTTAAGACAAATGAACTAAAAAACCAGGCTTTTATACAGTCAAAAATTATCCGTTCGGTTAACCATGATATTCAAACCCCTTTGCAATACCAGCATATGATTGCGGAAAGAATTCATCAGGAGTTGACAAAGGGGAAAGGTAACAGCGTGATTGAACTGGCCAGGGGGTTAAGCAATTCTTCCTTTCATTTGCAATCGATGGTCAGCAATTTGCTGGCTTATTTAAAGGGACAATCTGACCAGCGCTTACACGCCCTAACAGCAACCAGTCTTAAAAGTATTGCAGAAAAAAAACTGGTATTATTCCAACAAATTTCACTGGAAAAAGGCACCACCCTATTTAATGATATTCCTCCGGAAATGCTGATTGAAAAAGATCCTGACCTGGTATCTGTTATATTGCACAACCTGCTTGACAATGCTGTTAAACTCACGACAAACGGAACCATCAGGATGTATGCTCTGTCTGAAAAATGTATGGCTATCCGGGACTCAGGCCCGGGTATGAAGGATGATCTGGTAGATTGGTTCAATACACCTGCGGAACCGGGGGAAAATATTGCGAGCCGTATACCAGCCCGCATAAATGGGATAGGATTATTAATAATTAAAGAATTGGCAAAAGACCTAAGCCTGAAACTTACTGTAGAAAGTATAGTCGGGAAAGGCGCCACATTTACGCTTTGCTTTTAATGGTAACTTATCGGCCGCCAGGGTTATACCTTTAGTCCGGCTTAGTTAGCCTATGTTTTTCTACCAGTTCCACGATATTGTTCACGTTCATTTTTTTAAAAATCTGGTTCTTGTAGGTGCTTAGGGTAGAAGCACTTATTCCTAACCGAAGTTTTATTTCAGCATTGCTGACACCCTGTACGAGTAGGTTCATTACCTCAAATTCACGGTTAGACAACACATGATCTTTAGCACGGGGCTGTTTAGCATTGATGCGTTGCTGCAGTAACTGGTATTGTACTTTTGAACTGATATATTTTTCACCATTTAATACCTTTCGTATTGCGGAGCGGGTTTCCTCTCCGCTTGATTTTTTCGACAAAAATCCATCCGCACCGGAATCGATGTATCGCAAAGCATATATCTCTTCTTCATAGCTGGAGAATACAAGAATGTACGCCTCCTTCTGACGAATTTTGATAGCATCTATCATATTTGTATTATCACCTCCCGGCAAATGTATATCCAGAATAACGAGGTCAAAATTCCTGGTTTTCATTTCTTTCAGCGCAATATCAAAACTGTCTGCCTCCACCACCACCGCATCAGGATATAAATCTTTTATCAACAGGGTGGTACCCATTCGTACCACCAAATGATCCTCAGCAATCAAAATTACAGGCATGCGCTTCATGTTTGTGTTAGCAATAAGTATGTGAAAATAGTAAACTTGGAATACAGACAGCAAAACTAGGTTTGTAGGAAGTATGAATGGGTAGTAGTAATACGAACTTAGTAACCGAATAAATTCTGTACCCGAATAAATTCTATCAATGGAATATAAAAAGATGCTAGATCAGATACGGGCTTTAGTCAATACTTTTAACAAGCACAATCTAATTGATGTGAAACCTCTGTACTACTGCTTTTTGTTCTTCACAAATTGCCGCTTTCGAAGGCATTCCATAGTTCTATTGTGCTACCGTATTGGTAGTAATCCTAAATTTTAAATCTCCGTTATGAAAAAACAATTACTAATCTTTTCATTGGTTTGCCTCGCTGTGCAAACAAAAGCTGCAGACTATTATTGGGTTGCCGGTGCTGGCAACTGGAGCGACATTAATCATTGGGCAACCACGTCTGGTGGTAGCGTTAAGCATTCCATTGTACCCAGTATTACAGATGATGTTTACTTTGATGCCAACAGTGGGCTGTTGAGCAACGCTGATGTAACTTTACCTATATCCGGCCCAGCCTATTGCCGCAATATGTCGTGGGCAGGCGTAACAGCCGCAGCCAACTTCCGTAATTTTGGCGGTTTTATCTTATATGTTCATGGTAATCTGGAGCTCTCGGCCACTGTCAGATATGGCTGGCAAGGCCTGCAGTTTGCCGGGAACTCTAACGCTACTTTTATAACGAACGGGGCAGCCCGGTTTCCTGCTTCCGGCTGGTACAACAGTTTTGAAGTAAACAAACCCGGAGGCTCTCTAAAAGTAACTGACCAGCTTTTTTCACAACTTGTGGTAAACACCTTGCAACTTACAGCTGGCCAACTCGACCTTTCAAATGGATCACACTATGTAAATGACATCTTTACGCTTAGTAATAACAATGTGAAAAGCCTTGATATCACTAATGCTACACTTCAAGCCGGGGAGATGAATTTTGTAGGTTCTAATACTACCCTGGCTGCTTTTGGCTCTAACCTTATTGCTATGGGTAACTTTAATTCGTCGGGCTTAAGCTTTCCTACGGTATCTACCGGCGCCGGAGGAAACAGTATGCAAATTAATAACACCGTCTTTGGGGATCTCACTTTCACGAATCCAAATTCCCTGCCTGGCCAGGTAAGGATTGGTGCAGGCAACATCATTCGGAAGCTGGAGTTTAAATCTGCAGGCTATCTTCGTTTTGCAGGAAACGTGATTGATTCCCTGATAATGGCACCTTCAAAACGACATATTTTTGTTGGAAATAATACTATAAAAAAATATTTGAAGCTAAACTCAAATGACTGCACAGGATTAGGGGAGATATCTTCGGATGCTACAGGTGCTACCTTGAGTTTTGACGCAGGCGCTGTGCTTGACCTGAATAATATTTACATAAGCAATATGACGGCTACCGGGGGCATCACGCTTCCGGTTACTTTGCAGGGTGCAGATGGCGGCAATAATGTCGGCTGGAACTTTACCAATCCCGTCAGTGGTAACAGCTTATATTGGGTGGGCGGTGCAGGCGACTGGAACGACGCCAGTCACTGGAGCAATGCAAGTGGTGGGCCCGGAGGTTTCTGTATTCCCTTCACCGGCGATGATGTGGTATTTGATGCCGCAAGTGGTTTTGGGCCCGGCAATAACATTGTAACCAGTAATGCACGGGCCTGGTGTAAAAATATTAGCTGGGCGGCCGTAACAGGCAATCCCATTTTTAATGAAAATAGTAGTTTCGACATGGAGGTATGGGGTTCAGTTTCACTTTCTGCCGGCGCTACGATAAATGCAGAGTTTATATTGCGGGGGCCCTCGGCTGCCAGCCTCAATTCCAATGGAAATACCCTCGGCCTGTTTAGAGTCAACATTGCTAAAACGGGCATAAGCGGCGGACTAACGCTAGTTGATGATCACATCAATCAAAACACAGTAATACGTCTTAGCTCAGGACAATTCCTGCTACCGGGCCGAACACTGCATATTAGCCAGTTTTTCAGCAACAGCGGCACGAGAACAATTGATATTTCGAATGCCAACATTACAACAGAGAATTTCTGGACACTTACAGGCGCCGGGCGCACCTGGATAAACAATGCCAGTGGCTCTTTTATTCTTTCTAAGGGAGGTATGGATGTATTCGGCCTTGCTTATCCAAATGTAGAATTGAATTCAGCCACAGGACCTTTTTCAATTGCCGGAGCTACTTTTGGAAAACTCGTTTTTAGCAACCTAAGCCCTTCCTCTACCGCAAAAGTGGGCAATAATAATAGTGCCGATACACTCGATTTTAAAGGCGCGGGCCAACTAGGTAGTGGCAACAGCATTGGCCAGTTATTTTTCGCGCCTTCCCGTAATTATCTGGCAACGGGCATCAACAGCATCACTGGCAAACTTACTTTCAACAGTGCCGCCTGTACCGGTTTGGGAGAACTTCGTGGCCTGGGAGGTTCAGTAGCAACTATACAGTTTAATGGCGTTGCTACGGCAAGCATGAATAATGTTTACTTAGAAAATATCGCAGCAACCGGCAACGGAATACCCATTACCCTCACGGGTGCGGATGCCGGCGGCAATACAGGTTTTATAATCAACGTAGCCGCAGGTACTCCACGCTATTGGGTGGGAGGATCAGGCGATTGGAACGATGCAACACATTGGTCACTAACCAGTGGGGGTGTGGGCGGAGCCTGCATACCTACTGTGAATGATGATGTATTTTTCAATGCGGCGAGTTTTTCTGCCGGCAGTAGCACCATTACCACGAGCGTGGGTAATGCTTATTGCAGAAACATGAACTGGCAGGGAGCCGGCAATGCCCCGGTATTTAATGAAAGTGGCGCATTCAATATGGAAGTTTGGGGAAACCTTGTAATGAATCCGGCTGTTACTATGAATGCCTCATTGATTTTTACAGGGCCAGTAAACGCCTCTATCCAGGTAAATGGAAGTTCAATTGGCGATTTTGACTTTACTATGGCTAAAACAACGGGAATTGCCAGCGTTACTTTGGCAGACAACTTAGTAAATCCTAATACAAAAATAACTGCTTCCAGGGGTACACTCAATCTTGCAGGCCGTACCATTTCCGTAGAAGCTGTGTCCGATGAGAGTACTTCCCTCCCTACTACAATGAATATAAGCAACGCAACTATCACAGGCGCGTGGGGGTATACCGGGACAAATAAAAATCTGGTAGCTAACAACTCTTTCCTTACTGTATATTATATAATAGTGAATGGAGGGGTATATAATAATATCAACGTAACAGCGACAACAGGTTCATCTATCAACCTTAATAACAGCTCTTATGGAAGCCTGTTATTTTCCAACGGTAGTGCAATTTCAGGTGCCCGCATCGGTGGCGGCAATACGATTAGAAAACTTGAGTTTAAAGGAAGGGGCGCCATTACCGGCAGTTTAAATACCATCGACTCGCTGATTTTTTCACCCGGTAAAATTTATACACTGACAGCAGGAACCAACACTACTGTTACAAAAGAATGGTTTGGGAGCGGCACGCCTTGCAACCTTACAGAGATTGTGAGCAGTAGCACCACCAGCAATGCAACTATTACTAAAACCACCGGTTCTGTTGACCTTGATTATGCACGAATTCGTCGCCTCACTGCCGCTGGTGCAGCCAGTCCATTTGTGGCCAGGGAGCATAGTATCGACCAGGGAAATAATATATCCTGGAATATTGCGCCTTACAACGGAGCAGCTCCAATTGCAGGCCTGGGGCCTAACCTGTCTTTAAATGCCTCGGACTTTCCTTACGTGTTGCATACCTATGGGTTCTTTGCATCCCCGCTTTCAATTTATACCTGGGGAAATAATAGTAGTGCCGACAGCCTGGTAATTACGGGCCCCGGCACCTACACAATTACCGTAAGTTTTTCCGACGGGTGCTCTGTAAGAGATACAATTGTAGTTGCGCAAAATATTGTTTTGCCCATTCATATCGCATCCTTCAAAGCAAGAGCAAATCAGTGTACAGTAACAACAGAATGGGAGGTTTCAAATGCAATAAATTTTGCAAGTTTTAATTTGGAAAGAAGCAATGATGGTGTAAACTACTCTCCCATCGCCGACATTGCTTATAACCCTGGTCAATCAAATTATTCATTCGCGGATGTAATTTCCGAACCAGGGGTATTTTATTACCGTATTAAATTAATAGATTCTGATGATGTGTTTGAATACAGTAAGATAGTAAATGTAAAGGCTGAATGCAACAACAGCGATATTAGAGTCTTTCCTACCATTTCATCAAAATACGTAGATATCTTCTTGCCTGCTCCATATTGGCAAGCGAAAATTAACTTATATAATAGTTCCGGTCAGCGATTGAACTTACGTGCAGAAGGAACCGGCGGTCGGCGATACCTGGATATCAGCACTCAACCGAAAGGATATTATTTTCTAGGTATTGTTTCTGAAAAGGGAACTTATACTGTTAAAATAGTTAAACAGTAGCTACAAACGTTAATTTGAGAGACCAAAAAATACAGTTCTAAAAAGCCCTGGCAAGACCAGGGCTTTTGTTTGCAAACCTTACCAACAGTCTTTAAAGAGATCCTGCAAATGAGTAATTTTTAAGCAGCTTTTATTTAGCCCCAATGAGAGCAAACTCAAAGTGTTTAAATGGAGGTATTTTACATCTCGCAAAAGGAGGCTATGGGAAATAAATTTAAGGTCTGTAGCTTGGTCGGTGCACAACTCCCGCCTGGATAAGTTACCCAAAATAACTGCCAGAAGAAGAACGCTATGATTTTTTTGTCTATTTTTTAATATGTCAACTATCTGTGCTTTAACCATACTTGCCGCCACATCATCAATTTGACCAGGCCCGGATTCAAGGCTGACTATTAAGATTTGTCAACGGAATAGCTGCCCGCCTGTTCGGTAGTAGATCAGAATTTTACATTCAATCATTTTGTTTTAGTTTTTCTGCACGTTGCCTTGAAAGTTCAATATTATAAAATGGACCGCCAGGTTCCTGTAGAAACACATTTTCTAAACCACCCAAATCGAATGGATCGTATCCTATGCTTGTAATTACTGTTTTTACCAGCTCCTTCGCATTATCATCATCGCTGCATAAAGGAGAAATGGTAAGGGGATCGGTGTGGCTGCAGGTTAAAAGTGAAGTATGGCGTAAGCTATTAAACGCCTTCACAATTCGTATCCCTTTAAGTCTTCGGCACACTTCAGCCGCGGCACTAACGCCTGTAGGTAACTTTATATCATAAGGGTTATTGGTATCTACAATGATTTTGCCTGTTACATCTCCCATTTGTTTTTTTATTTCATCCATAATCATAAACCGAATGGATAGAATGCTGATATCAACATCCTGTGTAGCTTCTAAAACGGAGGCAGCTTTCGCTCGTTTGTGATTACCTAACTCAATTGATAATCGTACCAGTTTTTCTGGTGACCTTGACCAAGATAATACTACCTCATGCCCAGCTGCAACAAATAATCTTGCCAGGTTGCTGCCTATATTACCCGTGCCAATAATTCCTATTTTCATGCTTAAGCTTTTAATGAGGCCAAATAGTTTGAACAGTTAATATATTTACTAAGGAATCAATCGCATTATAAAATGGATTGTAATCTTCCCCTTATGGATAATCACCTTGCTACATTATTACGGATAAGCATCCAGTAAAAGCGTAACCTCAAAATGCATGATTGGGTAAAATGGCAGTATAGACAACTGCTCCAAAGCTTGTTCCTGAGACTCCCCAATCATTATCAGCCAACCTTTGGAACGGTCATTTGCTAAAAACATTTGTTCCATCTTTTTATCGGCAATCAATTTTATAACTTGTTCACGCTCTGATCGCGCTACAGACGCATCTGGCATCGCCGTCCACGTAAATGCAAACATAAATCTGCTCATATAGATTTTTTTGGGTGATTAATCTGATTAAAATCTGTTATTCCTGAATTTCAAATAAGCAAATCATCTTTACTATCCGCCTTGCCGTCATTCATCATTTTATTCAACTTCTTAACCCTGTAATGCCGAACTTGCAATCTTTATCAGGATGAATTATTATTTCAAAGCCTGAAGATCCTGCTGAAATCTTTTTATAAACCACTCCTTTTCTTTGCCATTTGATTTATTCTCTTTAAAGTTTACAAACATCATTTCCCGAAGAACCCGGCCATTTACTATTTAATCATAGGCTAGTCCAGGCATAGGTTTTTTGATTTTATTTATAAGCAATGCATCCAGGGAATACCTTCCAGGGCCTGTGAAAAGCAGCAGCATAAATGATACAGAATACATGAAGGGAACATCCCTCACTTTTGCAGGATCGCTGCTGTGAATGATAAAATAGCCAATAAGTGTAATGGAAAGTATGGGCAGTATAAATGCCCTTGTAAATAATCCCATACTGATAAACAGGGGGCATACTAAGTTCGCGAATACACCAATCAGCGCACTTGGATATTGGCCAATTCCTACAGGGTCTGGAATGGTTGCCACTTCTGCATCAAAATCAGCTATTTTAGGCAAGCCGTGCACGAAGAATAAAGACAAGCTGATGGTAACACGGTAGATTAAAAGATACAAACCCAATTGCAAGGAACTCACATTTGTATGAAGAATGGCTGACAATAACTTTTTCATCGTCTATATTTTTTTTAAGTTTTGGATTTGATGAATCAATTCCTGCACGCTGGTGCTATCTAATCCGTTATAGTATTTATTTGGAACACCGTTTTGATCAGTCAGAACAAATGATCCACTATGAATAAATCCTGCGGCATCATTTTTATCCCTGCCTGCCCTCACCAAATAATAATTTGCCAGCCTGTAGATATTTCCAGTATCACCTCTTAGTAATTTCCAGCTTGCAGGCAGGTTATTTTTTAACGCATAGAAATTTAATTGCTGTTGAGTATCTCCCTCAGGATCTATTGAGTGGTAGAGAATTAAAAACTTTTCATCCTTGCCAATTGCTGCTGCCACTCTTTTCATTTGGGTCGTCATTTTAGGACATATAGACGGACATCCTGTGAAGAAAAAAGCGCTGATAATATATTTGTTTTTTACTGACGCGTTTGTAAAAGCATTTCCATCCTGGTCGGTAAGCTCGAAGTATGGAAGTTGTTTCACTACTTCCGCTTCTTGTTGCACTTTATTATGTGTGCACGCCTCCATGTTAAATGCAAGGACAATCACAAAGAATGCTAAAAATTTATTTAATGCCGTTTTCATGATCTGTTAAGTTGAAGTTTAACGGAGTGAAGCCTGATCGTATCTTCCGGAATACTTCTATTGCGCAGTGCAACAGGTACCAGGCTTACAACAACCTGCTCCATATTTTTTAGCCGATTGGCATAGCCAGCATCCAACTCAATTTGAAAGAACACCTCCTTCTGTAGTACACCTGCGTAGGGCTTTCCAATTGGCAATATGGTAAATGTGCCAACATACTTTTGCACATTGGGTGCGCCATACATATCGCCATCTTTGTACGAAAAAAAGACCCTTGCACAGTAAGGCATATAAGGAAGTTCTATTCTATCAAAATGTAATTGCCCCCGTACATATTTGTTGCTGGCAGCATTATTAAATATTTTATGACCAGGGTTGGGTGTTACAGTTGCAGTTACTTTGGTATGTTGGTCACTTTCAATCATTGCCGGACAATCATTTTCCAACAGTGGATTACAAAACACCGGGTTTAGATTCAGATCATCAAACGTATAGCCCAACTTTTCTGTATTCGTTAAATCCTTCACCTTAATATCCAGCGGCCGTCCTTTGGCATCCGTATAATAAAAAGTGTGCTCCCTCCAATCATTTTGGTTAGGGTTTTGATGAGCAGAATCTATTGCTAACCAGGCTTCCCATACCCTGTCAACATTGCCATGGTGACCTGTAAATATCATGTCATTTCCGCTGTTATCAAATGAAGCCATATCGCCACCTATCCAATTG
>JACMKX010000079.1 GCA_014379905.1 Ferruginibacter sp.
CTCGGCTACAACAGCTGCTATCGCCAGGCAGATAGGATTTAAAGGTTACGAAAAAAGTATCACAGGAGATGAACTAATGAAACTGGATGACGCAACCTTAAAGCATACAGTTGCCAGCATCAATATATTCACAAGAATGTTTCCGGAAGCAAAATTAAAAATCATCAACGCCTTGAAGGCCAACAAAGAAATAGTTTCTATGACTGGTGATGGAGTCAACGACGGGCCGGCCTTAAAGGCGGCACATATCGGAATTGCTATGGGCAAAAAGGGAACTGAAATTGCTAAACAGGCGGCTTCGTTGATTTTAATTGATGATGATTTATCTAAAATGGTGGATGCTGTTGCTATGGGAAGAAAGATTTACAGCAATTTAAAAAAGGCAATCCAATATATTATTTCTATACATATCCCTATTGTTTTAACTGTATTTGTACCATTAATATTAAACTGGATCTACCCCAATATCTTCTCGCCGGTACATATCATCTTTTTAGAACTTATTATGGGGCCTACCTGTTCTATCATTTATGAAAACGAACCCATGGAAAAAAATACCATGCAGCAAGATCCACGATCGGTTACTACTACTTTTTTTAACCTGAAGGAACTGGGCACCAGCATCATACAGGGTTTTATGATCGCAGCAGGCACTTTGTTTTGTTATCAATATGCCGTACAGCAGGGCTTTAATGAAGCGCTTACAAGAACAATGGTCTTCTCTACACTTATAACAGCCAATATCTTCTTAACGCTTGTTAACCGCTCCTTCTATTATTCGATATTTACTACTATCAAATACAAAAACAACCTGGTGTTGCTGATCATTGCCGCCACCATTGTACTTACATCACTATTGTTTTACTTTAAGCCGCTGACCAACTTTTTTAACTTCACCCAATTGGATACTTCCCAGGTGGGCATTAGCGCCGGAATTGGTTTTTTGAGTGTTACCTGGTATGAAATAGTGAAGTGGAGAAAAAGGTCAAAAAAGTTCCAGTAGAATCGTTCGTTCGGTGTATAGATTCATTTTCAGATGTGGGAATAACTAAACTAATGGTTGCAATTGTGTAACAAACCCAGGCTAAATATATATCAACTTTGTGTGTCGGCTCTTTCACTAAAGAAAGATTGATACCTGGTTATGAAAAGATCTGCCTTACTCTGCATCCTTGCTTCCACCACAATAATTGTATCCTGTACATCAACAAAAATAACCAGTAGCTGGAGAGAACCTGACAAAGCCGTAGCTATATCTACATTGACCAAAGTATTGGTAGTAGCCCTATTTAAAAACGAAACCAGCCGCCATAAAGCCGAAGACCAGATGGCAACTTATCTCAATGGAAAAGGTATTGTATCCTACAATTATTTAAAAGAGCATCTTGATAATAAAAATGAGGATGGATTGAGAGAAAAAATCAAAGCAGCTGGTTTCGATGGGGCCGTTACTATGCGGCTTGTAGATGTTGATCAGGAAAGGATCTACACCCCCGACAACAGGTCATTCTACCCTTCCTACTACAGAAATTTTAGCGGTTATTATTACAGGAGTTCTTCATATTTCTCAAACCCTGGTTACTATTCAACAACAAAAACCTATGTTATAGAAACCAATGTTTATTCAATTAAAGAAGATAAAATTATCTGGTCAGCTCTTACAAAAACGACTGACCCGGCTGGTGTCGATAAAATGATGGAAGAAGTTACCAAAGTGGTTTATAACAAAATGCTTAAAGAAGGTTTTGTAAACAAATAAAGACAACCCATAAAACAATCTATAATAATTCACCTGAAAAACTATGAAAAGACGAAAGTTTATAGGCGTTGCCGGAACAACCCTTTTAGGTGCAGGAGTAGCTTGCTATTTGTTGAGTGACAAAAGCAATTTTGTAAGAGCAGATACAAAAAAAACTGAATTGACAAAATTTGCTTTTCAACCGGATGAAAGGGAGTTGTTGTTCCTAGCTTCCATTGCACCAAGCGGGCACAATACGCAACCGTGGTTTGTAAAATACCTGGAACCTTATCACTGGATAATTGGTAACGATAAAACCCGTTGGCTTCCGGGGGTTGATCCTAATCAAAGGGAAACAATTCTATCCATAGGAGCATTTATGCAAAATCTTGAATTTGCTGCAAATAACCTGGGGTATAATTGCCAGTTCAGTATTTTGGCAACCACTAACCAGGACGAAAACTTAGTTGACGTAAAGCTTACCAAAGCAACTGTCATAATCAACTATGATATTAAACAAATTAATCATCGCCGCACCATACGTTCAAACTATTTAAGCGATGTGTTTACAAAGGAGGATATTTCATATTTAACTAAGGAGGAAACTAATTTCATCCATTACATTCCCAACACTGCAAAAGAACATGTATGGCTGAATGAACAAACCATTGAAGCCAACAGGATCCAGGCTTACCGGGATGCTGCACAAACCGAATTAGCCAACTGGATAAGATTCTCCAGTAAAGATGCAGCAAAGCACATGGACGGTTTAACCCTGGCCGGTATGGAAATAGAAGGAATACCAGGCTGGTATCTCAGGAATTTTTATGGTAAAAAAGATGTATTGCAAAAAGGATTCCGGGAGCAAAGCATTGACAAGGTTGCGAAGCAGGTTGCTCAATCTGCAGGATGGTTGTTGATTACCAGCAAGGACAATACTGTACCTACCCTATTGGAAACAGGTATGCGGTTACAAAGGTTATGGCTGAAAGTGAGAGACAAAAAAATTGCTATCCATCCTATGACACAAATCATTGAAGAAACATCAACAAATCGAATATTAAACCAATCAATGGGCATCAACCAGGCTATTCAATTTATTTTAAGAACTGGTTATTTAAAAAGCTATCCTGACCCGGTTACGCTAAGACGGTCGGCAGAGCAATTTATTAGAACATAAAGTACATGGTACGTTAAAAATAGTTTTATGCTTAAATATTTTTTTGCTTTTATTATGCTTATCCACGGGCTCATTCATTTTACGGGTTTTGCAAAAGGTTTTGGATACGGCAATATTACTCAAATAACGAAAGATATTTCAAAAACCAATGGTACTTTTTGGTTATTAACAGCAATACTTTTTGGAGCCGCGACAGTTTTATTCTTGCTCAAAAAAGAGAGCTGGCCTCACATTGCTGTTGTAGCTGCTGTCACTTCACAAATACTTATTATAACTGTTTGGAAAGATGCAAAGTTTGGAACTATTGCCAATGTAATGGTACTACTTGTCGCCATAGCAGCTGTTGGCAGTCAATATTTTGAAGCAATTTTTCGTAAGGATGTAACATTAAACCTGAGTAAAATAAGTATTAACAAAACTGATTTACTAACTGAAAATGACATCCAATTATTACCATTGCCCGTACAAAAATATTTGCGTTACTGCAATGTTTTAAACAAGCCCAAAGTAAAAAATGTAAAAGTTGTTTTTAATGGTGAAATGAGAGACAAGGGCAAAGACTGGTTCAAATTTACAGCTGTACAATATAATTTTTTTGATGAGCCAACAAGGTTGTTTTTTATGAAAGGGAAAATGTATGGAACCATAGTGCCTGGTTATCATTGTTATCAAAATACTGCAGCAAGTATGCAAATAAAATTATTTGGGTTATTTAATGTGGTAAATGTTAAAGGTACAATAATGAGCAAAGCCGAAACAGTAACCGTATTTAACGATATGTGCCTGATGGCGCCTGCTGCTTTGATTGATGAAAGAATTGAATGGACTGCTATTGATAGTTTATCTACAAAAGCAACTTTTACCAACGGTGCAAATAAAATTACCGCCACACTTTTTTTTAATAGTAAAGGGCAGTTAGTGAATTTTATTTCAGATGACCGATATGCTATGGATATGAAACAATACCGGTTTTCAACGCCGGTAAAAGAATATGTAGCAATGAATGAAATAAAAATATGGAAGTATGGAGAAGCCTTGTGGCATTATCCTGACGGAGAATTTGTATATGGAAAATTTCATTTAAAAAGTATTGAATATAACGTGACGAAACTGTAAAAATGCTGTATGAAAAGATTAAAACTTTCAGGCGTATTGTATTTTCTCGCTGGGTCCATTGCCTTGATGGGTATCATTACTGCCGAAGCCACCTATCCCGCTGGCTACTCCACTTTTAATAATGAAATAAGTGACCTCGGCTCAACCAAACCACCCATTATTATTATTCACCAACCTTCGGCAGGTATTTTTAATGTCTCCATGTTATTGGCAGGGCTAATGAGTTTGGGGGCTTCAATTTATCAGCATCTCCACTTTCGAAAATTTCTTTTTACAGTTCCAATTATGTTTTTTGGTTTAGGGCTTGTGGGTGTTGGATTATTTCCCGGAAACATCACTCCTTATCATAGCATGAGTTCTTTACTGGCATTTTTATCGGGTGGTATTGCTGCTATTTTTTCATTTAAAGTTATGGCCGCACCTTTTAAATACATAGGAATCGCTTTTGGAATAATTGGAATTACAACCTGGGTTATTGCGGTATTTGCAACACATTTAATTGTGCCATTTATTGGGCTTGGCGGTACCGAAAGATGGGTGGTTTATCCCATAATGTTGTGGCTCACCGGCGTTGGCGGTTATTTTATGAGTAACCAGTCTATTAACTCTAATAAAAAACAGTATGCTTAATATTTTAATAACCGGAGCAACAGGAAATGTTGGGATAGAGGTAATTAGATCTTTGCAAAAATTACTATTACCATTAAGAATTTTTGCTGGAGTGAGAGATATTGCCACTGACAACGATAAACTAAAAGCATACAATATTAATGTAGTGAAATTTGATATAACGGATTCCTCAACTTTTGCCAAAGCTTTTAAAAACATCGATATAATTTTTTTGTTGAGACCTCCTCAAATTTCTGCCGTTAAGAAATATTTTGTGCCGCTTATAAATGCTGCTATTGAAGCAGAAATAAAACACATCGTTTTTTTATCGGTACAGGGAGTAGAGAAAAGTAAGATTATTCCGCATCATAAAATAGAAATGCTTATAGTGGAAAGTAAAATACCCTATACTTTTTTACGACCTGCCTATTTTATGCAAAATTTTACAACCACGCTAAGACATGACTTGCTTAATAAAAAAAGAATTTATTTACCCGCAGGCAATGCAAAATTTACATTGGTAGATGTAAGGGATATAGGCAGGGTTGCTGCTGCTGTAATTACAAATGCTACCAACCACTTCAATAAATCGTATGAATTAACAACAGCCGATAAACTCAGTTTTTACGAAATGGCCAAAAAATTGAGTGATGGATTGGGAATAAAAATCAGTTATGAATCGCCTAGTCTTTTTAATTTTTATATGGCAAAGCGCAAAGAAAAAATGCCGGTTATGTTGATACTGGTGATGATTATGCTACACTATTTTCCAAGGTTTCAAAAAGAACCTACAGGTACAAATTGTATTGAACAAATTTCAGGAAACCAACCGATAACTTTTGAAGCATTTATAAGTGAAAATAAAAAATTATTAAAGCAATGAAAAAATACTGATTATCAACGGCCATCCCGATAAAGAAAGTTTATGTTTTGCTTTACCAGAATGTTATAAAAAAAACAGATGTTAAAGTGATGAATTCGAAAAATCTATATTTTATTTCGACGGGTAGATAAAGTTAAAAGCAATATCAATGCCTTAATCCAATTAGCAAATCAACTTCTTAATTTCAATAACATGCAAAATTCTAAAACAGACAATCTACCATTGATGCAGGAAAAGCAATTGCACGAAATTCAACAACAACTAACAACAATTGAAAATAAGATGTTGCTGGAAGTTGAACAAAGGAAGACAACCCTGGGAACTATCCACACTCAACAACAGGCCGCGGCAAAAAACCTTATACATTATTTAGCGCTGCGGAGCGAAGATATCAGTGTACTACAACAATCCCTTCATATAATGGGCCTCTCATCATTGGCCAGCTCAGAAAGCCATATCCACAGGCAGTTACAGGCGGTGTTGCAACAGTTAGGGAAAACATATCAGCCTGCAGAGTTAGACAGCTGCAATTTTGAATATAGCACCAATCAAATAGTAACAAAGAGCAGTCAACTTTTTGGCAAAAAAAAGGATGCCCTTATTCCGTTTATCATGGTCACCTTCGACGAATCCTTTACCGATAATCATGCGTTGATTAAAAAGTTGTTGATGGCAGGGATGAATGTAGCCCGAATTAATTGTGCGCACGATGACGAAGCCACCTGGATACAGTTAATAGACCAACTAAAACGGGCCCGCCATAATACCGGGTTACCTTGTAAAATTTATATGGACCTGGCTGGCCCCAAAATAAGAACAAAATTAATAAACAAGGGAAAAAAGAAAGGTAAAGTAAAAGTAAAGGAAGGTGATGTTATCTGGCTGGCGGAGAATGCTGCCGGTTTTCATATAGACGATATTGTAGTTAGCCCCAATGAACATGGCATTGTAGCCATGCTTAAAAAGGGTGAACGGGTGTACATAGATGATGGCATTATAAAGGGTATTATTGAAAGCAATACAAAAAAAGGCGCAGCCCTGCGTTTGGTGCGCATCGCTTCAGACAAGCCACAGATAAAGGATGGCAAGGGTATCAATTTCCCCGATTCAGATATTTCTATTGCTTCCCTCACCGATTTTGATAAAGCCTGTCTTCCCTTTATTTGTAAACACGCAGATATGGTGGGATATTCTTTTGTAAAAAATGGAACTGACCTGGCGGTGTTGCAGCAGGCCCTGCTACAATTAACTGCAAAACCAGCACACATAATTTTAAAAATTGAAACGCCCCAGGCTGTGAAAAACCTGCCAGAGCTTTTGCTGCGTGGCATGCAGCAAACTGTTTTTGGGGTAATGATAGCCCGTGGGGACCTCGCCGTGGAGATTGGATTTGAAAGAATGGGCGAAATACAGGAAGAGATCCTTTGGATATGTGAAGCAGCCCATGTGCCTGTGGTGTGGGCTACGCAGGTGCTGGATAATTTAAATAAATCCGGCATTGCTACCCGATCAGAAATTACGGATGCCGCGCACGCAGCCATGGCAGAATGTGTAATGATAAATAAAGGAAGCCACACCGTGAAGGTAATAGAAACATTGAAAGATATTCTACACAGGATTGGCGGCCATCATATAAAAAAGCGGTTTACGTTTCGGCAGTTAAGTATTGCTAAAGGTTTTATGACGGCGCCTGTAATTGATTGAAAAGTTTATAGGAACAAAGAACTTGTATACACCTGCCAATTATTGAGTATTTATAATTTGCTGTCGGATAGATAAATTATCAAACATTATTCTGTAAAACTGGATCAATGGATCAACCACAATAAAATTAATTAAACCAATGAAAAAAATTCTCATCATTAATGGGCATCCCGACAAAGAAAGTTTCTGTTTTGCTTTGGCAGAAAGCTATAAAAAAGGGGCAGATGCTACGGGAGCAAGTTGTAGCTTAATTAACCTTGCAGACCTTGATTTTAACCCCATACTGTCTTCAGGGTATAAAAAGATTTCGGTATTGGAACCTGATTTATTAGAGGCTCAAAAAGCTATTAGTGAAGCGAACCATTTGGTATTTATTTATCCAAACTGGTGGTCAACATGTCCCGCATTGCTTAAAGGATTTTTTGACAGAACTTTTTTACCCGGCTTTGCATTCAAATACCGCCAAGATTCCCCTTTTTGGGATAAGCTGCTTAAAGGTAAATCGGCAAGGCTGATGGTAACGATGGATACGCCTAAATGGTATTACTGGCTTGTGAATAAAAATGCAGGGCACAATGCCATTAAAATAGGTGTGTTGGAATTTTGCGGAATAAAGCCAGTGAAGATTAGCGTTTTTGCGCCCATTAAATCATCAGATGACAGTAAACGGAAAAAGTGGTTGGGTGAAGCAGAATCATTAGGACAAGCAATGCAATAATATAATATTGCCGACAAGCAGAACGGATCGATAATTGGAGGTAACTATATACTCTATCAATGTTCTCATATAATTTAAAAATGGGAACGAAGAATTTTCATTTTCTTTTTTGAAAACTGTTCACTTGCCAATCCTTTTTTTGCAGATACTAAAGTGGAGACCGGCAACCACTAAAAAAAGGTGTGTCCGAAAAGCAATACGAGTATGAAACCAATTTAAAAATTGAAAATATGAACCCAAAAGAGATATGGTCAAATTTAGCTGTAAGCGATTTAAACAGGACAACGAATTTTTATACTGAATTAGGATTTAAACCCAACGGCAAGAACTCAGTTACAAATGAACTAACGAGTTTTTTAATTGGTGAAGATAATTTTGTAAAGATGTAAAAAGCGAAAATTAAAATTGCTTTTGCAAATTAAAAGGTATTTATGATTATAACCCGAAGCACAAAATTGTTATGGCTATCGATTGCACTTTCAATAGTTCATCACGCAGACCATATACTGCGTATAGACCATAGTGGTTGGCCATTTCTGCAAAGGATAAGCCCATTCACTTACAGCCTATTGGTGTATCCTATTTTTGGTTTTATATTTCTGGTAAATAAAAAGCTATGGTTTCGGGTAGCAGCAATGGCAATATTGTTTTTATTTTCAACCACTGCACATATTTTTTTTGAACCGATGAAAGATAAATTTCAAACATGGGCTTATGGCAGCAATCTTGCGCATCACGTAGGCGAGCAAAATATGCTGGATTACAATGCTGAATGGTTGGGTGTATGTTCTATTATTATTGCAGTTGCGCTATCTCTGGTATTATCTATAACGCTTTTATCTTTCATAAAAGATGCAAGAAAACAACAGTTAATTATCATTAATAATTAGCACAATGACAAGACAAGCTCAAATAGTAAGTGGCTTTATATTACTTACAGTGCCCACAATTATTTATGGCGGTTATTTTCTATTGCAATTACTAAGCAGCCATCATGATGATTTGCAATTAACTGATTTTCAAAAATCAATGTTCAGAGCAGGCCATGGGCACGCAGGGCTATTGGTAATTTTAAGTATACTGGTACAAATATTTGTTGATTATGCAACATTGTCTAATACCTGGAAATGGTTTGCCCGGCTCAGTTTCCCAACAGCCGCCATGCTGGTAAGCGGAGGTTTTTTTGCAAGTGCTATTGGGCCAAATGTAACTACGGCAAATGGCTTCATTTCAATTTTATATGTGGGTGTGTCTATTTTAATGGTGGGTCTTGTTGTTTTAGGCGTAGGCTTAATAAGGAAATAACTAAAAATCACTTTATATTCTATTGTTATTATTTCTCCGCCTAGTTGCGTGGCTCACGCAACGTTCGCTGTTATCTTTTAGCCGATAGAAGCAAAATATTAATTCGTGCGCTGCTGGTCAGCCACCAAGCGGCGGCGGAGATGTACGCGAAGAATTTAGCGATGCACCAGGTAAGGAAAAAACTTATGATTGTACGCCGCTGGTTGGTGAGACCAAGCTGACGTGAAGATGGTAGCGAAGAACCTAGCTATGGACCAACCGAGGCTAAGCACCACATTTGTTGGCACCCCACGTAAGCTATGCTGTATACCAACAAAGGCGGAACGGATGGAGGAAATTATTTAAAGATTTCTTAATAAATTATGATTAATTTGGAGCTTCAAACAATGGATGGATTAAACAGGTACAGTTAGCATGAGCATTTTACTAAACGCCGCGAACGGGGGATTTTAAACATTTGGTTACCATATATATTTGGAAATTAAACTTTACAAGATGAAAAATACCTTTTTGTTAGTATTGTTATGCTTCTCTACAGCAGTTGTTGTTGCGCAAAATGTAGGAATTGGAGTATCTGAACCCACCCAAAAATTAGAAGTGAATGGCGCCGTTAAAGTTGGCACTACAGTCACAAACCAAGCCGGAACAATTCGCTACAATGGCGTAAAGTTTGAAGGCGGCGATGGAACAAACTGGAAAAGTTTAGAGGGAACGGCGTCAGGAATCGTAGGTTCGAGAATCTATAACAACCCCGCTTTGTTAAATGCAGGGTATGACTTAATGGGAGAAATACCTGGCATATCAAGATACTTTACTATCAATACCGCTTTCTTTGCTAATACCTGGCAACCAACTTATACAAGAGGTATTGTAACATCAATAACTGCACCATCAAATCCTCCAGGTGCGGCGCTAGCTTTAGCTGTTTGGACTGGAAGTTTGATGTATGTAGCAGCAGAAAATAAGTTATACGTTTATGATCCTGTTACAGATGTATGGAACTTAGAAAGTAATCAAGGGGTTGGGCTTTTCCAAGGAATAAAAGCCGTGTGGACCGGCTCTGAAATCATTTTTTGGGGTGCTAACTTCATCGGTAGCCGATATAATCCAGCAACTAATATATGGACGGAATTGCCCGCTACAAATGCTCCTTCGCCTAGAGGTAATCAGATTATGATCTGGGATGGAACAAGGGTAATTATTTGGGGTGGCAATAATGGTATTGTACCCTTAAACACAGGAGCGATGTATAATCCTGCAACCAATACTTGGACTACAATGAGTACTTCAGGAGCTCCAACAGCAAGGCTTTGGCATACTGCTGTCTGGAATAATGTTGCTGGTGCTGCCGGGAGGATAATTATTTGGGGAGGTACTAATGTTGTCAGTGAGTTTTCAGGAGAACTCAATACAGGCGGCATATTTGACCCGTCTACTAATACATGGACAGCTACAACTAACACAGTCGGAGCACCATCGGCAAGAATCAATCATACAGCTATCTGGACGGGCACAGAAATGATCATCTTTGGTGGAAGACTCAGTAATACAAGTACAAATACGGGGAGTAGATTTAATCCTTCCTCAAATACCTGGACAACAATCACAAATGGTCCACAATCAGTTACAGGTCATTCTTCAGTATGGACGGGAACTGCAATGTTTGTAACCGGTGGTTCAAATAATTCCAGCGGAAACACCGGATTCACAAACAGTAATTCCACAATTTATAATCCTACAACAAATTCATGGGCAACAGCTCCAAGCTTTAGTTCTACAGATAGTAAAAGAAACCACAACTCTTTTTTTGCTGGCAATATGATATTAATTTGGGGAGGGGAAATTTTTGTTGACATATTAAGCATTTCGAAAGGTACTAATACCGGTTACCGGTATTTTTTAACAAATACGGTTTCATCTGCTACTACACTTATCAATGAAACCCTGTATTTGTATCAAAAATATTAAACAGCGATGTCTGTTTGCTCAGTTTTTTGATGAAAATAGAAGTTTGTTCTTTCTCTATCCTTCCTGCAATTTAAAAACCTTCCCTGCCTTGGTTGGTGGCACAGCATCTCTGTAAAAACGACCCGGTTTTTGCATACCCGTTTGGCAGAAGAAAAAGTGCCCACTGTCATGCATATTTTACCACAAACAGACCATGCATTCGACCTTATACTGCCCAAAATATCTCCGTCGGCACACACAGCAATTTATGATGTGGAAAGATTCCTGGCGTTACAAATTGAAGGCTGTGAGAATCCTTCAGTTATGACTGAAGAAATTGAAAAACCAATTCCATGTCAAAATTAACCGCTATAAGGATCATTCATACCATCATCTGGATTTTTTTCAATATGGTTTTCTTTTACATGTTTTATGCAGTAATTGTAGATAAAATTGACAAATATGTTTGGATTGGCGTTGCACTTTTCACCCTGGAAATAATCTTACTGCTTGTTTTCAAAAATAATTGTCCGCTTACCATTATTGCACGCAGATATTCCGACTCAACGAAAGAGAACTTTGATATCTATCTGTCAAACTGGTTAGCTAAGTATAACAAAGCGATTTATGCTGTCTTTTTGGTTGCATTCTTGTCCTTGCTCATTCACAGATCTTTAAATTGAAAATCATGCATGCAAAACCTGGAGCAGTAAATAAATCACCACTATCTTTCTTTATACTTGTTTTCATCCTGTCAATTCCTTTTTGGATACTTGGGGCCATGGCACCTGATACTACTAAACTGCTGCCGGTACAACTACCCATTAGCGCCTTAATGACTTTCTGTCCGTTGATAGCAGCGGCTATACTGGTTTATAAAAAACAAAAAATACAGGGCGTTAAGCACTTGCTACAACTTTCTTTCGACTTTAAAAAGATCAAAAACAAGAAATGGTACCTCGTCATTCTTTTTCTTATGCCTGCTATATCACTGCTTTCCTTCTTGTATATGAAGCTCAGCGTGGGTATTTTGCCTGGGCCAAAGATATCCACACTGTTTGTTGTCATTTTTTTAATCCTATATTTTATTGGTGCCATTGGAGAAGAAATTGGCTGGAGCGGTTATGTTACCCCCCTTTTACAAAACCGGTATGGCGCATTAAAGGCAAGCCTGCTTCTGGGAACCATCTGGGCGCTATGGCATATCATACCATGGAGCCAGGCTCATCAAACTACAATATGGATAATTTGGCAATGTATCGGCACTGTTTTCTTACGGGTTATTATGGTCTGGATATTTAATAATACAGGTAAAAGTGTTTTTGCAATGGTGTGCTTTCATACCATGGTTAATATAAGTCCCTACCTGATTCCTAATTATGGGTCACATTATAACCCTTTTGCCTTTTCAGTTTTGGCGATTGTTACAGCTACCATTGCGTATTTTTTTTATTTCAAAAGACATTCCCCAGGTATCAGTAAGGCTGATGTTTTTGATAAGTAAGGACATTGAAAATGGTTAAAAGCGTTGAAGAAATAATATTTTTAAATACGCAACTGGTGTTGCTTTAGACTATCCATGTGCCAAAATAATTTAACGATGAAATCAATTACAGTTCAAAATATTCCCTTTTTCCTACTCGGTTTTTTGGGAATAAGTGCAATTGGAGGTGGTGGCGCATTAATCATTTCGCCATCAGGAAAATTATTCGGTATGCCGCTATCAATGCTGATGAATTCACCCTTCCAGAATTTTTTAATTCCAGGTATTGTTCTTTTTGTAGTGCTTGGCATTCCGTCTATCCTAACAGCTGTAGCCTTAAAAAAAATAAGGCCCAATAAAATGGCGGATAAACTAAATATGTTTGGCTACATGCATTGGGCATGGACGTTCAGCATCTACATCGCTTTTGCCCTGATCATTTGGCTCCAGGCTGAAATGTATTTCCTGCAGGCTGTTCATTGGTTGCATTGCTTATACATGGCAATTGCCATTGCCATAATTCTGGCGGCATTATTACCAACAGTTAGAAAACAATATATAAAATGAAACAAAAAATCATCATGATTACACTTTCTATTCTGGTAAGTCTTGTAATCATCCTTACCATCGGCAAAATAATTGTGTCAGTCCATTTTAGTGAACAAGTTCGGAAACTGTTCGCTCAATCGGAAACATATCAGATAAAAAATTTAGTTATTCGCAACTCCCCGGCTTACCCGACCCTGTGCAAAGATATTTTAAACTTATTTTGAAGGAAGGCCAGCCTTATATCAGTTACGCAAGGATAACCCACGATGGCCAATTTAAACCAGGGTTTGATAAAAACTGGGTAAACATTAAAGGGGAGCAAGATGCGACAACTCAAAAACCGGGGTTTATATGGAAAGGTACTACTACTATGTTTAATATCATATCTGCAGCCTCTTTAGCAACATCTGTTCCGGTGATACCCATTGCTATACCAATGTCGGCTTGTTTCAAAGACGGGGCATCATTCACCCCATCCCCTGTCATTGCTACAAATTCACCGTTGGCCTGCAATGCTTTCACAATATTTAACTTCTGCTCCGGCGATACTCTTGCATAGACAAAAGTTTCCTTCACCATTTTACTAAAATCTTCGGAGGATAGATCATTAATCTCTGTGCCTGTCTTTACACCTTGTGTCCCTGCTCTATCATACCCAGCCGCTCTGCAATCGCTGTTGCAGTTAGTGCCTGGTCTCCTGTGATTATTATTGTTTTAATGCCTGATGCATTACAGGCTTTAATGGCTGCTATCACTTCACGCCTTGGTGGATCGATCATGGCTGCTATACCTAAAAAATCAATGTTATTTTCTATGTTGTGTGTTATTTTGCCCGGATCTTCTTCAAAGATTTTATAACCAAAAAACAACACCCGTAAGCCTTGCGAAGCGAATTCCCTTTTTTTTTCCAACCAACCTGGCAGCGCTTCTTTGTATTCAGCGGACAGGATTTCTGCCATTTTTATGGGTGCCCCTTTAATTAATAAAATCCATTTATCACCATACTTATGAAGCGTACTCATGCGCATCCTTTCTGAATCAAAAGGTAGCTTTGCCAGCAAAGGAAGCGCCTTGTCTGCAGCTTCTTTCGAATGGGATTTGCTTATTGAAAAATTAACCAGGGCTGTTTCTGTTGAATCCCCTAAAAGACCCTCGGCTGAAAAACGTACTTCATTGTTTAACATCATTGCCTGCATTAAAAGGGCCTCCTTACCTCGCACTAGTTCTATATCCTCTACTGTCACTATATTTTGAGTAAGCGTTCCGGTTTTATGCGTGCAGATATAAGTAACCGAACCCAGGGTTTCTACAGTTGGCAATTTCCTCATTAACGCCTTTTGTTTCACCATCCGGGCTGCACCTCTCGCTAATGCAATAGTGATTACAGCTGGGAGTGCTTCCGGCAAGGCAGCAACCGCCTGTGAAAGTGCGGTCAGGAACATTTGAAACGCCGGTATCCCCCGCCATAATCCCTCGGCAAAAACGACACCGCATATCACTATTACGATGACAGCAAGCTGTTTGCTGAAAACCGCCAACCGTTTTTGAAGGGATGTTTTCTGAGAAGCATATTTAAGTAACCCTGCAATTTTACCCAACTCTGTTTGCATACCAATGGCTGTTACCATAGCTTTTGCTGAGCCATTACTAATGTGAGTTCCTTTGAAAACCATGTTATGCTGATCTCCAGGCACCAGGTTTGCCTCCTTTATAATGCCCGTATTTTTTTCAACACTGAAGCTTTCCCCGGTTAAGGAAGCTTCATCTACTTTAAACGAATGGGTAGTTATTAATCTTGCATCAGCTGGTACAATATCACCGGCCTCCAAAAGGATAATGTCACCTGGCACCAGTTCATCTGTGTTGACTTTCTGAGGATTGTTGTTCCGTAAAACCAAAGCAAACTGCGGAGCCATTTTTTTTAACAATTGTATTGATTTTTCCGCATTGTATTCCTGTAAAAATCCCATCCATGCATTTCCAATTATAATGGCAAGCACTACATAAGCATCTGTATGCTCAACTGATATAAAGGAAACAAGGGCAGCAATGATAAGAATGATGATCATTATATCACTAAACTGTGCCAGTAATATCGCCCACTTTCCTTTTTGCTTTGTTTCGGTTAGCGCATTTGCCCCAAATTTTTGCTGCAATGATGCTATATCCTTACTTTCCAAGCCGGTTGCAATGGTATTAAATTGCTTCAATACTTCCTGTATCCCTAACTGGTAAATTGCATGCATTTGATGTTATAGAATTTTAATCAGTGTGAATTTGTGGAACCGGCTAAAGATGCTTCTTTTAGCGTCGTAAATCATTGCATAATTTCATGAAAGAGTTATGTTATTCACACAATTTTATCAGCTTATCAGGCTATAATCATTGAAAATCTTCTTTATCCTGGTAAGAATGTGTGAATTGAGCTAAAATTTACTACTAACTGTAATAAAAACAACATTTTATATTAAAGCTCAGAAGCGTGTAAAATGACCTACCTTGAATAGATTCGTGCAGGGTAACTTCGTATTTCAGTTAATAGAGCCTTGGGCAAACTTATTGCTGAATAACTTCATGAATGTGTGAATTATGCAACTTTTCTCTGACACTTTGTAAGTTTTATCTTCTTAAGGCACACACCTTTGTAAATGGCTCCAAAAATTACCCCTGTTTGAAATTATATATTAAATATATGGTGAGTAATCGTTGCAAAACGGCGGTTAAAGAGGAACTGAAGAAGCTTGGTCTTCACTTTGTAATGATTGATTTAGGGGAGGTAGAAATCATGGAAAATATTTCGATGCCGCAACGACAGCAATTACAGGAAGCTCTACTTAATATTGACCTTGAGTTAATGGATGATAAAAGGGCAGTTTTAATAGAAAAAATAAAAACAGCTATTATAGAAATGATCCATCATTCGGAAGAGATCATTAAGGTCAATTTTTCAAATTACCTGGCTGATAAACTTCATCATGATTATACTTACCTGGCAAATCTATTTTCGGAGGTTCAGGGAACCACTATTGAACAATTTATTATTTCGCATAAAGTGGAGCGTATAAAAGAACTGATCATGTATGGAGAATTGAACATTTCTGAAATTGCCTGGAAAATGAATTACAGCAGTGTTTCGCATTTATCCAATCAATTCAAAAAAGTAACCGGACTTACCCCTTCGCATTTTAAACAAATGAAGGATAAAAAAAGAACACCGATAGAGGACATCGGCTAATTAGGTACTAAATTATATTTCAATGGCAGTTTCCAATAACGAAGCATCTCCTCCAAGAATAAATATTGCAGAAAGGGATATTTACAATGCTTTTATGCAATCACCTGTTGCGATTGCCATTTTTAAAGGGAAAGATTATCGTATAGAATTTGCTAATGACTTTTATCTCAAAATTCTTGATAAAGACAGATCAATAATAGGGAAATCACTTTTCGATGTATTTCCGGAATTGAACACACAGGGCACAGCATTATTTTTAAATGAAGTACTTAAATGTGGTAATGGTACACATGTAAATGAACAGGAATTTCATTTGGCTTCCGGACTTAAAATTGAACAACGATTTTTTAACTGCGATTATCAACCCCTGAGAGAAAATAACAATACTATTACTGGTATCATCGTTATATTTACAGAGGTCACAGAGCAGGTGTTAATTAGGAATAAAGAAGCTATAAGTCAACGAAAGCTGACCACAGAATTAGGGATGGCGAATATAGAGATAGCATTTCAAAAAGAAGAAAAAGGCAAGCGGGCTGCGGAATTAGGCATTGCGAACCTGGAATTAGCTTTTCAGGATAGTGAAAAAGAAATTAAGGCTGGTGAATTGATCAATGCCAATAGAGAGATAGCATTTCAAAGCAAGGAAAAAGAAAGAAGAGAAGCTGAATTGCGGGTAGCAAAATACGCCCGTATTATCATTGAGGCGAGTCTGGATCCTCTTTTCACTATAAGCCTGAAAGGCAAAATTACTGACATAAATAACGCAGCTGTAAAGATAACTGGTTCATCCCGCGAGCAATTGATAGGCAGTGATTTCTTTGATTATTTTACAGAACCTCAAAAAGCCCGGGAAGCCTATGAGCAGATCTTTGCTAATGGATTTGTGGCAGATTATTCATTAACTATCAAAGATCACAAATTAACAGATGTATTGTTTAATGGATCTATATACAAGGATGACGAAGGAAGGGTATTGGGGGTGGTGATTGTAGCCAGGGATGTAACGACTCAAAAGAATATTGAAAAAAACCTTGAAAAAAGTCTGAAAGAGGTATCCGATTATAAGTATGCATTGGATGAGTCATCCATCGTTTCCATTACAGATCAGAAAGGTATTATAAATTATGCAAATGATAACTTTTGTAAAATTTCTAAATACGAATGCGGCGAATTGATAGGAAAAGATCATCGGATTATAAACTCCGGTTACCATACTAAAGAATTTATCCGCAATTTATGGATGACAATCAGTAATGGAAAAATTTGGAAAGGAGAACTCCGCAACAAAGCAAAAGACGAAACTTTATATTGGGTAGATACCACCATTGTTCCTTTTTTAGATGACAGAGGGAAACCTTATCAATACATTGTGATACGGACTGACATTACTGAACAAAAGAAAATTGAAAAAGAATTAACGGATGCAAAGGTAGTAGCCGAATTAGCTACAACAATTGCAAAAGAAGCCCAAAGTAAAGCGGAAAGCGCCACAGAATTAGCAAAAAATGCGGTTAAGGCTAAACAGCAATTTCTGTCGAACATGAGCCACGAGATCCGTACTCCAATGAATGCCATTATTGGTTTTACAAAAGTTGTTTTAAAAACAGATTTAACGTCAAAGCAAAAAGAATATATAAACGCCATCAAAATGAGCGGGGATTCTTTAATTGTATTGATCAACGATATCCTGGATTTGGCAAAAGTAGATGCAGGGAAAATGACTTTCGAAAAAACAGCTTTTAAGCTGGCGACTTCTATATCAGCAATGTTACATTTGTTTGAAACAAAAACGCAGGAAAAAAACCTGCAACTGATTACATATTTCGATTCAACAATTCCCGAAGTGCTCATTGGTGACCCAGTTCGACTGCATCAAATTATCCTTAACCTGGTTAGCAATGCGGTAAAATTTACCAATGCAGGAAAAATTACTGTGAATGTTCATTTGCTTTCCCAGGATGATTCCACCGTAAATATACAATTTACGGTGACGGATACAGGTATAGGGATACACCCCAATAAAATTGACGAGATCTTTGATAATTTTCAGCAAGCCACCAGTGGCACTTCCAGGCTATATGGAGGAACAGGATTGGGATTAGCCATTGTAAAGCAATTAGTGGAGCCGCAAGGTGGCAGCATTACCGTTCAAAGTAAAATCGGGGAAGGTTCAACATTCCGTTTTATACTGCCTTTTCAAAAAACTAATCAGAAAGCTAAAGCAGAGACAGATATTATAGAATTACACACAGATAATAAAAACATAAGCGTACTGGTGGTAGAAGATATTGCATTGAATCAACTGCTAATGACAACGGTATTGGATGACTTTGGATTTCAATGTGATATTACTGCCAACGGAAAATTAGCTATTGATAAAATGAAAGCTAATGACTACGATATTATTTTGATGGATTTGCAAATGCCTGAAATGAATGGATTTGAGGCAACGGAATATATCAGGAACACAATGAAGTCTGATATTCCCATAATAGCATTAACAGCTGATGTTACCACAGTTGATGTAGCAAAATGCCTGGCTGTTGGCATGAATGACTATATCGCAAAGCCAATTGATGAAAGACTTTTGTATAGCAAAATGTTAAGGCTGGTAAAAAAGCCTTTCGAAAAAAAAACATTTGCCACTGGAGAACGGAAAGAGGTTAGTTGTATTGATTTAAGTTATTTAAATCAGAGAACAAAGTCTGATCCGGCATTAATGATAAAAATGATTTCCCTTTATCTTCAACAAACCCCACCGTTGGTACAGGCCATGAAACAAGGTTTTCGGGACAAAGACTGGAAATTATTATATTCTTCAGTACATAAGATGATTCCCTCTTTTTCAATAATGGGCATCAGTGCAACTATTGAATTGATGGCAAAAGAAATTCAGGAATATGCAAATAGCCAACATTTTATCAATGATATACCGGATATGGTATTAAAGATTGAAGAAGCATGTTCTCAGGCATGTAAAGAATTGGAAGCAGAACTTATAAGACTTAAAAAAATGACGTGATGAAAGAAGATGAAAAAATCAAAATATTCCTGGTAGATGACGATGAATTATTTTTAAACCTTTTAAAAATTCAATTCATCCAAAATGGCGATTTTATGGTAGAACAGTTTACCACAGGAGAAGCATGTGTGGAGCATTTATTTGAAAAACCTGATGTAGTTATTTTGGATTATCATCTTAACGGTGTTGTGTCCCATGCTATGAATGGAATCGAAACGCTTGACCAAATAAAGAAGTATGACCCTACCATACCAGTTATAATGTTGTCTTCACAAGATAAAATTGATGTCGCTATCGAGTGTATGCACCATAGGGCTTTGGATTATATAGTTAAAAGTGAAACGGCTTTTGTGCGCCTCCAACAGGCAATTGAAAGGATTTTCCATTATCAAAAAATAGAAAAGGAATTGAATTGGTATATGGATCGCATGTGACTTCCTTCTATTTTTTTCCCCTGTCGGATATATTTTAAAAATGTCCACTCATAGAGGAGATCACATAATATGCTTCTTTACAAATTAGCAGGATATCATACAATCCTTGTCTGCTCTATCTATATGCAATCCAATTATTTCATCGGTAATCAGCTATCTTAATAAGCTTATTCACATCATGTATTATAATCTTTCGGCCTTTTGTTTCCAGGATTCCGGTTTCCTTAAATTCTGTAAGCAACCGTACTACGTTCTCCCGGCCGGTTCCTACAAGACTTGCCAGATCATCCCGACTCATATTAATTTCTACAGAGTTACCATCGTGAAAATTCACTTTATACTTTTCTCTTAAGATAACCAATTGGAGTGCTAATCTCTCCCTAACCGATTTTTGCGCAAGTACACTTATACTATTTACCAATACAGCAAATTCATGACTGAGCGTTTTTAACAGGCGTTTGCTTAATACAGACGACTGTTCCAGTGCTGCCACGAAGTCCTCTTTTGGTATAAATGCAATACGGCTTTCTTCGAGCGCAGCGGCCGAATCCGGGTAACGGTCTTCGGAAAGTATGGCATGATAACCTAATAACTCTCCTTTATTAGCTACATAAATAATGTGCTCTTTTCCATCGCTATCTAACTTGTATTTTTTTACTTTTCCTTCGGTTATGTAAAAGATGCCAGAAGGATATCCTGCTTCCCTGAAAATGATTTCACCTTTCTTATACACCTGTTCTGTTTTGTTGGCGAGCAACACGGCATGGTCCTCAACAGGTAAATCTTCAAAAACGGATTCACTATTAAAATCCCATTTATCAATCGGGAAAATTCCTTTGATGCTCATGACTACAAATTTACCCTTTTAAAAATTGATAAAATGCACTTTCCCGATTGAAAAGGTTTACCACAACCGGACCAACAGCAGTGTAACTTTGCTTCATGATAAAAAATAGTAACTGCCTTCAAAACCTATCAGACCTCCAACTTTTAGAATAAATTGATCCAGGATGTGTATAAAAGCATGATAAACAAGAACAGAAAACCTGCCCAAATTAATAGTCAAAATAAAAAAAAGTATGTCAACACTAACACAAGACAAAATAGTTTGTAAAAATGTATTTGGTTCAGATAAACTGTTTGATCAACTATATCCTTCATTCATTCAATTATTGGCTAAACGTCATTGGACTCCTATTGCAGTAGCCGAAAAAGCCGCCAACTTTTTAGGAGCAGAAGATAATGTTCGGGTATTAGATATAGGAAGCGGCGTTGGAAAGTTTTGTTTGATGGCCGCTCATCTCCGTCCGAAAGCTTCGTTCCACGGTATCGAACAAAGAAAATCGCTGATTGGCTATGCGCAGGTAGCCAGGGAAACAACAGGTTTGAATAATACTAATTTCATTAATGGCAATTTTACACAAATAGACTTTCGCAAATACGATCACTTCTATTTCTATAATTCCTTTTATGAAAATATCGTTGGTACTGAGAAAATAGATAGCTCGATAGAATATTCGTGGGAATTATATAATTACTACAACCGGTATTTGTACAAACAATTAGAGATGAAGCCTACAGGTACCAGGATTGCCTCTTATCATAGTATGGAAAGTGAAATACCTCTGTCCTATCATGTTGTTGGATCTGAAATGCAAGGATTATTGAAATTCTGGATAAAAATTTAAAACACAATAAAATATTATTATGAACAAGCAACCTATAAAAACATATAGCTATCCCGGAACTTTGTTTAACCATAAGTGTCCGCATTGCAGAACAGGGAATATTTTTGAAGATGATGGTTCATATAATCTGAAAAGTTTTATGAAAATGAATGACAACTGTACAGTGTGCGGGCAAAGAACAGAAATTGAAAAAGGATTTTATTATGGAACAGGTTATGTTAGTTACGCCATTAGTATTGCTTTTTCCGTTTCGACCTTTGTAGCCTGGTGGGTAATAATAGGTATTTCGGTCAACGATGACCGGATTTTTTGGTGGCTGGGTGTAAACATTGTGCTGATGTTAATATTACAGCCTTATTTCATGCGGTTATCCAGGGTTGTTTGGCTTTCCTTTTTTGTAAAATATGATCGAAATTGGAAAATACATAAAGCACAGATGGCCACATAGCAAACAATTTTTGCCAAATACAAAATCCCGTTATCCATATATCCCGCCGAAATAAGGTTCAGACTAAACGTTTTTTAGTTTGAACTTTTTTCACTCCTGAAAATAATTGTAAAATGAGATAATCAAATACCCCGGAATGGTAAAACAAGATATTTCCTGCTTTTAAATTAAATCACATTAAAATAGAGAATGATGTCCTTAACATTAGATGAATACCGAACTAAATTAATTAATAAAATACTATTTGCCAGTACCCAGGATGAGGCAGGGCATTTGGTAACTGCATCATTAACTGCTTTAGAGCAGAAAAAAATCAATGGACATATAATTAGCCGGTTTATAGATAAAGTGCTATACGAACTCGAGCTATTTAGTCCTATGGATCAAGAAGCTCAGCAGTGGAGTAATATCAAAATTGCCATGATCCATTTTCTTCGTATCAAGAATGGTTTTCAAAGCAGCCCTGCTAAACAATAAAATCACTATTATCAAATTTCATGGCCGAGATGGCTTTGTCAATACTTCACTAACAAGTTATTTAGTGAATTCCTATAATCTTTCAAATCCTCTGCTGTAATCCCGAAGGTCTTGGCAATTGTTCAAACACAGAAGCATGCGGAGTCAAATCTCCGGAGGAAATTTCGGTGGTACATATCGCCAGGATGGATGATGGGTATAAAAAAGCCTTATTCAGAACAGGGCACCAGGAATATATCGCAGCAACTTCTTGTCCTATCTGATTTTTATATTGTTCTATGTCGGCGTAAGAAACCTGTACACAATTTTTGATATACTTAATTTATGGTGGTTTTCTTCAATTTTCGGCTGAGCGAAATAATCCTAAATTTTATGTTATCATAAATCAATCCCACTACTAATAAAGCAGCAGCAAAGATCAATGTGTTAAGCCCAATTTTATTATAAGCTATGCCACCGATTACTCCTCCAGTAAAAAAGAAACCTATTATGGTCAAACGCAATTTTATTGAAGAAAACAGTTTACTTTGGTGTTCCTGGGTCTTATAAAAAAACAATTGTGATAGTTCTATACCCAAATCAGTAAAAAGTCCGGTTAAATGAGTCGTTCTTACACTCGCATTTGAAATAGTTGTTACCAACGAATTTTGTAAACCCATAGCAAAAAGTAAACTAAAGGCAATGACATCAGAATTTTCGGCGATCAGGCTTTTACCGTAAAAACCGAGTATGAATAAAATCAAACATTCAATAGAGGCAGGAACAATAAAAATATAATGTTCATTTTTTCGTGATATGATTTCTATTAGAAAGTTGGAAACGAATGATCCTGCGAGAAAGAAAAAAATGTATGAAAAATATATAAACCCCTGCCAAAAATTTAATTTAAAAACTTCATCTACAAAGAACGCAAAATGACCTGTAACATTCGTTGTTAATCGCTGAACGGCTAAAAAACCGGCTACATTTACTATTCCTGCTACAAAAGATAATAAGGAAGCGATTTTAAGATTGTGGCTTAATGTTCTTGTTTTACCATGGTGTCTGAACATATCTCACTATTATTTTACATTATCAAGGTAAGATAACTGTCATTGTAAACGTTCACTTAATTTTTATCAATCCTGTGTTTTTTCATACTCAAACTTTCATTAATTTCAGAAGGCACCAAATGCTTCTGGCATCTGTTCCAAAATTCGCCTTCCTTTTTTTCAGTATTTTTACGCCTGGCCAAAACATAGTCGTACGTCAAAAAACCGACAAGGGATTGTTAGAAATTTATATCCAATGATTCAAAAGTAACAGGCTTCTTCCTGAAGGCTTCAAACGCCAACAGATGATCTTTCATGTTTCTATATTTCCTCGGCATATCTGCAGACACCTTTTTCGTTTTCGTTTTTATATAGTCATCAATCTGGAAGCAAATATCCTTATTGAGGTTAACATCATTCAGAAACTTCTCCCGTTCGGTTGAGTCAATGGTTTGTAAAATAGATTCTAAAGACTTTTCAGGTTTATAGTGCACTTTAAAAAAATCTACCGGATCATCCTTCCTTTTTATGGCAATTGAAATAATTTCCTGGGCTTTTCTTACTTCATCATCCAATCTTTCATTAAGTTCTGCCGTAAC
>JACMKX010000080.1 GCA_014379905.1 Ferruginibacter sp.
ACACTACTACCTCGTGAATGGAATCTGATAAATAAAACTGCATTATTTGGAATCAATCATGCGATGCCTTATTTTTGCAGTCCTTTTTAGAAAATACGCTAAGAAGAACGGATTGCCCGATAGTATAATGGCAGTACAACTGATTTTGGTTCAGTTTGTCTAGGTTCGAATCCTGGTCGGGCAACAAAAAAGGATAAATTAGTATTGAAACTGATTTGTCCTTTTTAATTTCAGCAAAAAACTGTTTGTTTCGATATAATACTTAACCGCCTAGTCTGATTCCAGTATTCTTTTTATCACAGCATCTTTTGAAAATAAAAAATTTTGGCTGTAAATGTCCCCTTTTGTAAGCATATCGTTTAAGGTAATCCTGAGCGGAAAGTTTAACAGGAATTTTCACTCGTTAGGAAATAAATCTTCCGGCCTTTTCACATTGCTGAAATCTAACAAAGGCTCTGTCCAGACCAAAATCTTTGAATTGGGCAGAATAAATACCCAGGGCATAAAACCAAAGCCACCAGACCATCCGGTGGAGTTGCCAATATTGATGGGTTTGCAGGATTGAAACATTTTGTAATGTTACGAATGACTGGTTTATATAAAAACCTTGATACAATACTTACTCAATCTCCATCATTCCCACCTGCGTTGTCTCTTTAATGCAGTAAAACTTTCTTAATACTGTTTAAAGGTATATTTCGCAGGTGAATAAAGGTACTATCTGGTGCCGTTAATCTCAAACAGGTTCTCTCAAATATTCGCCGATCTCAACAACATTTCCGTCGGGGTCTCTGATGGTTACAAACTCAATAAAGCCCGGTGTCTCTTTAATCCCTTCAGCAAATTATAAAACATTTTTTTTGCAATACCGCCACAGCCTCAATGATGTTGCTGGTGCGGAAAACTATATGGGTGCCGGTGCTGTCTTATTGGTCTTATTCTGATGTGTAAAACCTCCAAAAACAGATACTATTATGTTACCTGCCTTTAATGCCAAAAGGCCAATGGCCGGAATTTCTTCAATCATCTGCAGGCCCAATTTGGTGGTATAAAAATCCTTTGCCGCTTTATCGGATGATACTCTGATTTCTACGCGCTGAATAGATAGGCTTAAAATAATGCTGATGTATTTTTTTTGATACAATGGGATAACCATCTGAAGTTTTAATCTCTTTTATTTGTGCAGTGTGCCTTTCGCAATGGGCGGAGATGAGTAACACCGCATGGTATAAATCAATTACGCCGGTTGCTGGGTGCTGCCAGTACCTGTCTCTCAAATCTTCCTGGGTACTTTGTATAAATTCAATGTTTTTATTTCTGGCATTGATGAAGAAACCAATCGCTTTTTCACTATCTGTAATCTTCGGCCAATTGTAATTGTTGCAGCCCAAATAGTTTAGCCATCGTAGCAATAAGCCTGCTTCTTTAGTTGCGAAAAAAAATGCTCTACCAATGTATTTGTGCCTTCTTGATGCATACATAAAAAATGGGCTTGCAAATTATTCATTGCAAGCCCGATAAAATGATGAATTATCCTTGAACCTGTATGGGCCTTACTTCTACGCTTCCTTCAAAATTCAAAGCGGGGCAATCGCCTGCAACGTCAGTTGCCTTATCCAGGTTTTCTGCATGAATGATTATATAGCCACCAACCAATTCTTTCGTTTCTAAAAACGGGCCATCGGTTACCGATTTTTTACTGGTGGATACTACTTTACCGCCAAACTGTAATTGGTCGGCACCGACCAGTGTTCCGCTGGCACCGAGCTGGCCCATCCATTGCATCCACTGCTGAATATTTTGCTGAATGGTTTCGGGGGCAGCTTGTTGAAATATAGCAGGGTTGTTCCTGAAAATTAACATGTACTTTTCCATGATGTAGATTTTTTGATTGTTGTGAGTGTTGGTTTAAAATTAATTTTGTTGCGGCTGAATTTGCCTTATTTCTACACTGCGTTAAAAACAAGGATTGGACAGCCCTTTGCAATTGCCTCTGCTTCTTTTACATCATTTGCAATGATGAGCAGGTAGCCGGTTACCATTTCATTGTTGGCTACCGCCGGTTTTTTAACTACTTCTTTTTTAATACCGCTAATGGTGGTACCGCCAAAGGCAACCTGTTCGCCACCAAACAGTTTGCCCTGCTGTGCCAATCCTCCCATCCATTGCCCCCATTTTTCCTTTGAGGCTTTCAATTGGGCGGGATTGGGTGGCGGGGCATCTGCCTTAAACCGGAACAACAAGATAAATTTCTGCCCTTCTGTGTTGGATACGCTTTTTTGTTGAGCTATTGCCGCTGTAGAAATAACAAGGGCCGATAGGGAAATCAATACTTTTTTCACAACTGTAATTTTTAGTTTTAAAATCGTTTTACAGTTGGATGTCTGTTGGCTTTTCCAAAACCGGACATTTTTAAAAAATAATTTTTCAGATTTTTAAAAGGTAAGCATATACTCCCACACTTTATCAAACACCGGTTTGCCACTGGCATCTTTTGGGGTATAGGCATCCGCCGCCACACTTGCATGCGCACCTACTACGGAGCCCGATAGTTGTGCCGGTGGTGCGAGGCTGGTCAACCTGCGGGTATTGATGTACGGAATGGAAGCCCCATCTATATTTACAATGGCGCCAAAGCTGGCAAGCCCCAGGTTGTTCCATACAACCTGCTGGTCGGCATATTCATCGTTGCTATGGGTAAAGGCAAATACATTGTTTAAACTACTTACATTGGGTAAGGCATACCAGGCGGCGGGTAAATTGATGACGGTATTAAAATCTTTATTACT
>JACMKX010000007.1 GCA_014379905.1 Ferruginibacter sp.
TAAAGAACCTTCTCAGCATTAAAACGTTTTATTTACAATATGTCTGCAACAAAATCACCCGCTGCACAGCGTATCAATTTCGGAAAAGTTGAACTCTTAGCGGAAACTCCCGATTTACTCGGAATCCAGATCCAATCGTTTAAAGACTACTTCCAGTTGGAAACTACGCCAGATAAGCGTAATAACGAAGGATTATTTCGTGTGTTCAAGGAAAATTTTCCTATTACCGACACCCGTAACATATTCGTACTGGAATTCTTAGACTACTTTGTTGATCCGCCCCGCTACACTATTGACGAGTGTATCGAAAGAGGATTGACCTATGCTGTTCCGCTAAAAGCAAAACTCCGGTTGAGCTGTAATGATGAAGAGCACGTAGATTTCCAGACAATTGTTCAGGATGTGTTCCTGGGAAATATCCCGTACATGACCCCCCGGGGTACATTTGTGATCAATGGCGCCGAAAGGGTGGTGGTATCGCAGTTGCACCGATCTCCTGGTGTATTCTTTGGGCAATCTGTTCACCCGAACGGAACCAAAATATACTCTGCAAGGGTTATTCCTTTTAAGGGCGCCTGGATGGAATTTGCTACAGATATTAATAACGTGATGTACGCTTACATCGATCGTAAAAAGAAATTCCCTGTAACCACCCTGTTACGTTCTATCGGTTTTGAAACCGATAAGGATATCCTGGAATTATTTGGAATGGCCGATGAGGTGAAAGTTGACAAAAAATCTTTACAGAAATATATAGGCAAACGCCTTGCTGCCCGTGTATTGCGCACATGGGTAGAAGATTTTGTGGATGAAGATACCGGTGAAGTGGTTAGTATTGAAAGGAACGAGATCGTGCTGGAACGTGATACAGTGCTGGATGAAGAGAACATCGACATGATCACCGAAATGGATGTGAAGAGCGTATTTGTACAGAAGGAAGAAGTGAGTGGTGATTACGCGATCATCTACAATACATTAAATAAAGATACTTCCAATAGTGAACTGGAAGCGGTACAACATATTTACCGCCAGTTAAGGGGAGCCGATGCGCCTGATAACGAAACAGCACGGGGTATCATTGATAAATTATTTTTCAGTGATAAACGTTATGACCTGGGTGAAGTTGGAAGGTACAAAATCAATCGCCGCCTGGGATTGAATTTCCCAATCGAGAAAAAAGTATTAACTAAAGATGATATCATCGCCATCATTAAAACACTGGTGCAGTTAACCAATGGCAAAAGTGAAGTGGATGATATTGATCACTTAAGCAACCGCCGCGTACGTACAGTGGGTGAGCAATTATATGCCCAGTTTGGTGTTGGCCTGGCACGTATGGCCCGTACCATACGGGAACGTATGAACGTAAGGGACAATGAAGTATTTACCCCGGTGGATCTGATCAACGCGAGGACATTGTCTTCTGTTATCAATTCATTCTTTGGTACTTCACAGTTATCGCAATTCTTAGATCAAACGAATCCATTAAGTGAGATCACGCATAAGCGTCGTATCTCCGCACTCGGGCCCGGCGGTTTAAGTCGTGAAAGAGCAGGTTTTGAGGTTCGTGATGTTCACTATTCTCACTACGGCCGTTTGTGTACCATTGAAACACCCGAAGGTCCGAACATTGGATTGATCTCTACCCTTTGCGTACACGCCAAGATCAATGACATGGGCTTTATTGAAACCCCTTATCATAAGGTAACTGATGGCAGGGCGGATATGAAGAAAATAACTTTCCTGAGCGCCGAAGAAGAAGATCTTGCCAAGATCGCACAGGCGAATATTCCAATGGATGAAAAAGGAAACTTTATTGAAGATAAGATCAAGAGCCGGCAGACCGGTGATTTCCCGATCTTAGATAAAGGTGAAGTTGAATATATGGATGTGGCGCCTAACCAGATCGTTGGTTTAAGTGCTTCGCTGATCCCTTTCCTGGAGCATGATGATGCTAACCGTGCCCTGATGGGTTCTAATATGCAACGCCAGGCGGTACCGCTGATACGTTTGGAATCACCCATTGTTGGTACCGGTTTGGAAGGAAAAGCAGCCCGTGATGCAAGGATCCAGTTACACGCTGAAGGTACAGGCGTGGTGGAATACGTTGATGGCAACGAAATTCATGTTCGTTACAATCGCAGTGAAATGCAGCAGTTGGTAAGCTTTGAGGAAGATCTCAAGATATATAAGGTAACCAAGTTCATCCGTACCAACCAGGAAACCTGCATCAACCTGCGGCCCGCTGTTGTTAAAGGACAGAAGGTAGTGGAAGGCGATTTTTTAACCGAAGGCTATGCTACCAAAGGTGGTGAAATGGCCCTGGGCCGTAACCTTAAAGTGGCGTTCATGCCATGGAAAGGGTACAACTTTGAAGATGCGATCGTGATTTCCGAGAAGGTGGTTAAAGAAGATTTGTTTACGTCTATCCATATCAGTGAGTTTGAAACTGAAGTAAGGGACACCAAATTAGGGGAAGAAGAATTAACCCCCGATATCCCAAATGTAAGCGAAGAAGCAACCAAGGACCTTGACCAGAACGGTATCATCCGCATTGGCGCACATATTAAGGAAGGTGATATCATTATCGGTAAAATAACACCCAAAGGTGAAAGCGATCCAACTCCTGAAGAGAAGCTGTTACGCGCCATCTTTGGTGACAAAGCAGGTGATGCGAAAGATGCATCCTTAAAAGCCCCGAGTGGTACTGAAGGAGTGATCATCAATAAAAAATTATTCCAGCGCGCCAAGAAAGATAAGAATTCTAAAGTAAGGGAGAAAGCAAGCTTGGATAAAATTGAGAAGACACACGAGAAGAATGAAAATGATATTTTAGAATTACTGGTTAACAAATTGAGCACTTTGCTGAAGGATAAATCTTCGGTAGGCGTAAGCAATAATTTTGGTGAAATACTGATCGGGAAAGGCGCTAAATTCAATCAAAAGAATTTATCCAATCTTGATTACCTGAATGTAAATCCTTTGGGATGGACAGCAGATCCAAAAACCGATGACCTGATCAATGTGTTGCTGCATAATTACAGCATTAAATTCAACGAAGAGTTAGGCCGTTATAAAAGAGAGAAATTCAACATCAGCATCGGGGACGAATTACCGGCTGGTGTATTGAAACTGGCGAAGGTTTACTTGGCGGTAAAACGTAAGTTGAAAGTGGGAGATAAGATGGCCGGTCGTCATGGAAATAAAGGTATTGTTGCCAAGATCGTACGCCAGGAGGATATGCCCTTTTTAGAAGACGGAACCCCGGTTGATATTATATTGAATCCCCTGGGTGTACCAAGTCGTATGAACCTCGGACAGATCTACGAAACAGTATTAGGCTGGGCCGGTGAAAAACTGGGTGTAAAATTCGCCACGCCAATTTTTGATGGTGCAAGTGTTGCCGAAATTGCTGAAAGGATATCTGAAGCAGGTTTGCCATTATTTGGCCATACGTATTTATATGATGGTGAAACCGGTGACCGCTTTGATCAGAAAGCAACGGTTGGTATTATCTATATCATCAAATTGCACCATATGGTGGATGATAAGATGCATGCCCGTTCAATCGGGCCATACAGTCTGATCACACAGCAACCGCTGGGTGGTAAGGCACAGTTTGGTGGTCAGCGTTTTGGTGAGATGGAAGTGTGGGCATTGGAAGCCTACGGTGCTTCAAATATTTTGCAGGAATTGCTAACGCTCAAATCGGATGATATCATCGGAAGGGCTAAAACATATGAGGCAATAGTGAAAGGCGAAAATATTCCAAGACCCGGTGTTCCGGAATCATTCAATGTACTGGTGCATGAATTGAGGGGATTAGGATTAGATTTAACTTTCGAATAATATGTTCAATGGTGAGTGGTGAATGGTTAAATTCCCGTTCACCATTCGCAATTCAACTTGTTGCCCATTGCTGTAAAAGTACAAGTGAGATTATTGATTCTTTTTACTAAAAAGAATAAATAACAAAAGCAACTTTACAACAATGTTGAGTTATGATTAAATGATCGTTCCAAAGGAATTTTCAGTTATCAATTAAAAATTATCAATTAGAAAATATGGCATTCAAAAAAGAAAATCGTCCCAGGTCAACTTTTTCTCAAATCACTATTGGTTTAGCTTCTCCTGACAGCATTCTGGAAAAAAGCTTCGGTGAAGTGTTGAAGCCTGAGACCATTAACTATCGTACCTACAAGCCTGAAAGAGACGGGTTGTTTTGCGAAAGGATTTTTGGCCCGGTAAAAGATTACGAATGCGCCTGCGGAAAGTATAAGCGTATCCGTTATAAGGGTATTGTATGCGACCGGTGTGGTGTGGAAGTAACGGAAAAGAAAGTACGCCGCGAAAGAATGGGCCATATTAAATTAGTGGTGCCTGTGGTGCATATCTGGTATTTTAAATCCCTGCCCAATAAGATTGGTTATTTACTGGGCATGAGTTCCAAGAAATTAGAAACCATTGTTTACTACGAACGTTTCGTGGTAATACAATCCGGTATCCGTACAGACAAAGGTCAAAACTTCGGCGACCTGTTAACAGAAGAAGAGTACTTGGATATACTGGATACTTTGCCAAAGGATAACCAGTTCCTCTCTGATGAAGATCCTAATAAATTCATCGCCAAAATGGGCGCTGAAGCAGTTCACGACCTGCTGCAGCGTATTGACCTTGACCAGTTAAGTTTCGACCTGCGTAACTCTGCAGCTACAGAAACTTCACAGCAACGCAAAGCGGATGCCTTAAAGCGTTTAAGCGTAGTAGAAAGTTTCCGTGATGCCAATACAAGGATCAATAACCGGCCTGAATGGATGGTGATGCAATATATTCCTGTGATACCGCCTGAATTACGTCCCTTGGTTCCATTGGATGGCGGCCGTTTCGCGTCTTCCGATCTGAATGACCTGTATCGCCGCGTGATTATCCGCAACAACCGTTTGAAGAGGTTACTGGAAATTAAAGCGCCGGAAGTAATCCTGCGCAACGAAAAACGTATGCTCCAGGAAGCGATTGACAGCTTATTTGATAACAGCCGTAAATCAAATGCTGTTAAGGCAGAAGGCGGACGTGCGTTGAAATCTCTTAGCGATGTATTGAAAGGCAAACAGGGGCGTTTCCGTCAGAACTTATTGGGTAAACGTGTGGATTATTCCGGTCGTTCTGTAATCGTGGTAGGACCAGAATTGAAAATGCATGAGTGCGGTTTACCGAAAGATATGGCGGCTGAATTGTTTAAGCCATTTATTATCAGAAAATTAATTGAAAGGGGTATTGTAAAAACTGTGAAGTCTGCCCGTAAACTGGTAGATAAAAAAGAAGCGGTTATCTGGGATATCCTGGAAAATATTTTGAAGGGCCACCCGATCATGCTGAACAGGGCCCCTACGCTACACCGTTTGTCAATACAGGCTTTCCAGCCAAAACTGATCGAAGGTAAAGCGATACAATTGCACCCGTTGGTAACTACGGCCTTTAATGCGGATTTTGATGGTGACCAGATGGCTGTTCACGTTCCATTAAGCAATGCTGCGGTATTGGAAGCACAGTTGCTGATGTTATCATCACACAATATATTGAACCCGCAGAATGGTACGCCCATCACCCTTCCTTCGCAGGACATGGTATTAGGATTGTATTATATCACCAAAGGGAAGCGGTCAACCGAAACAGAAAAAGTAAAAGGTGAAGGAAAATCTTTCTACTCTGCGGAAGAAGTGATCATCGCTTACAATGAACAGAAGATTGATTTACATGCACATATTAAGGTAAAGGCCAACTACAGGAACGACGATGGTACATTAACCTATAAACTAATTGAAACAACAGTTGGAAGGGTTTTATTCAACCAGCATGTTCCAAAGACCGTAGGGTTTATCAATGCCCTGTTAACTAAAAAATCGTTAAGGGAAATTATTGGTGACATTATTAAATGGACCAACGTACCCATCACGGCTAAATTTTTGGATGATATTAAAACACTCGGATACCGTATGGCATTCCGTGGCGGGTTGTCCTTTAATATTAACGACCTGATCATCCCTGATATTAAACAGGAATTGATTGACAATGCCACTGTAGAAGTAGATGAGGTTTGGGAAAACTATAATACGGGTTTAATCACCAATAACGAACGGTATAACCAAACGGTGGATATCTGGAGCAGGGTGGATACAAGAATTACAGAAACACTGATACGTGAACTTGCGGCAGATAAACAGGGATTCAATTCGGTTTATATGATGCTTGATTCCGGCGCCCGTGGTAGCAAGCAGCAGATCAAACAGCTTGCTGGTATCAGGGGGTTGATGGCGAAACCCCGTAAGTCGGGTTCATCCGGAAGTGAGATCATTGAAAACCCGATCTTATCCAATTTTAAAGATGGTTTGAATGTATTGGAATACTTTATATCTACGCATGGTGCACGTAAAGGTTTGGCGGATACGGCCTTGAAAACGGCGGATGCCGGTTACCTAACCCGTCGTTTGGTGGATGTGGCGCAGGATGTGGTAATCAATGATGAAGATTGCGGAACACTGCGTGGTATCGCAACTTCAGCTTTAAAAGATAATGAGGATATTATTGAGAACCTGGCAGACAGGATAGAAGGGCGTACTTCACTGCACGATGTATTTGACCCGGTAACCGAAATGTTGATTGTAAAAGCCGGGAAAGAAATCACCCACGAGCTGGCTCAGAAAATTGAAGAAAGCAGTATTGAAACTGTTGAAATACGTTCGGTATTGACCTGCGAAAGCAAGCGGGGCGTTTGTGTAAAATGCTATGGTAAAAACCTTGCAACAGGTTACACAGCGCAAAAGGGAGATGCCGTTGGTATCATCGCAGCGCAAAGTATTGGTGAGCCCGGTACCCAGTTAACCCTGCGTACTTTCCACGTGGGTGGTGTGGCTGGTTCTGCTTCGGTAGAATCTACAATGCCTGCAAGGTTTGACGGTACCATCCAGTTTGATGGATTGCGTACGGTTGCAACCGAAGATGCTGAAGGTAAAAAAATAAATGTGGTCATTGGTCGTACTGGTGAAGTGCGTATCATGGATGTGAAGAATGATCGTTTGTTAACTACCAATAATATTCCTTATGGCGCAACGCTGAATGTAAAAGACGGACAGAAAGTGACTAAGGGAGAGGTTATTTGCACCTGGGATCCGTTCAATAATGTAATTGTTTCTGAAATTGTGGGTACCATTAAGTTTGAAGCGGTGATTGAAGGGGTTACCGTGCGGGAAGAAGCGGATGAACAAACAGGTCACAAAGAAAAAGTGGTGATTGAAACAAAAGATAAAACCAAATTACCTTCCATTATTATTGAGGGTGCCAAAGAAACAAAATCATATAACTTACCGGTAGGAAGTCATATCGTACTGGAAGAAGATTATAAAGTGAGGGCAGGGCAGGTATTGGTTAAAATTCCGCGGGTATTAAGCAAACTGAAAGATATCACGGGAGGTTTGCCGCGTGTAACGGAATTGTTTGAAGCAAGAAACCCAGGTAATCCCGCAGTAGTTTGTGAAATTGACGGTGTGGTTGCTTTTGGTAATATCAAGCGTGGAAACAGGGAGATCATTGTGGAAGCAAAAGATGGCGTGATTAGAAAGTATTTGGTTCCGCTGACCCGCCAGATATTGGTGCAGGATGGTGATTTTGTAAAAGCAGGCGCCGCCTTAAGTGACGGACAAACAGCCCCGGCCGATATCCTTTCGATTAAAGGGCCATTTGCGGTACAGGAGTACGTTGTAAATGAGATACAGGAAGTATATCGTTTGCAGGGTGTGCGGATTAACGATAAACACGTAGAAGTAATTGTTCGGCAGATGATGCGCAAGGTAACCATCGAAGATGCAGGTGATACCATATTCTTAGAAGGGGATACTGAGGATAAATTAGACTTTAACACAGAGAACGATAACATCTTTGATAAGAAGGTAGTTACCAACTCAGGTGAAAGTTCAAAATTAAAGTCCGGCCAGATTGTCACGCTTCGTGATGTAAGGGAAGAGAATTCTATTTTAAGAAGGTCGGATAAAAAATTAGTGGAATTCCGTGATGCGCAACCGGCAACATCTTCACCGTTGCTGTTGGGTATTACCAAGGCATCATTGGGTACACAAAGCTGGATATCAGCCGCCTCCTTCCAGGAAACTACCAAGGTATTGAGCAGCGCGGCCATCAATGGTAAGCTCGACCTAATGTTGGGATTGAAAGAGAATGTAATTACGGGTCACCCGATACCAGCAGGTACGGGTTTACGTGAGTTTGAAAATATGATCGTGGGAAGTAAGGAAGAATACGAATTGCTGATGACTACGAAAGAAGCGATGAGTTTTGACGAGGAAGAATAATTAGCTAATGTGCTAATTTGCTAATGATTTAACTGAAGGAGTAAGATGAAAGTCTTGCTCCTTTTTTGTTAGGCGACAGATTAACTTGACAACTTATCAAATTGAATTTACATTGTCCGGTAAAAACCAGCCGGATTTGCGAAAAGCTTTTATCATTAAGGGTTCTAACCCTTCTCTTTTGTATCGGCTTTTACCCAAATTTTAGTGAGACAAAAAAAATGAATATTAAATACCGGATAAAACAGGCAGTAAAGGACTGGAGATAACGGTGGAGGTACGATACGACAATGTAGAAATTTTACGTCCTAAAGATAGTAGCAATCAATGAAAGCCTGTGTATGTTAGCGATAGACTAAAGCGGGTATCACCAAAACAACAATGGCAGGAAGAAATGTTGCATTGGAAACTGTTGACAACCCTAAGTATAAACCAGTTAAGCGATGCTTTGCGATGTGTGACGCGTTATTCGCACACCGGTATTTTCCAATCTGTTTTAAAAGTTACCCGCTCATAATGGGATCCGATTTTTTTTAAAATTATTTTAATGATTGGCACAACTTATTATAATAAGTGCTATATTGCACTACTTATTATAATAAGTGGTTGTTATGCTGAAAGAAAAAAAATACAAAGAACTGTACCGGATACTGCGAACCAGGATCATAAAAGGAGAGTTTATTGCCGGCAGCATCCTTCCTTCTGAAAGCGAGTTGAGGCAGGCTTATGAAGTTACCCAGCCAACCATTCGCCATGCATTGAACCTGCTGGTGGAAGAAAGGCTGATCAAAAAACACCAGGGTAAAGGAAGTATTGTACAGCCCCGGCCTTTGGGTATCGGTATTATTAGCTTCGAGGGCCATTCTGTTACGTCACAAAACGACGATATCAATATCCAGACAAAAATCATTACTCCCCCCTCAATTGGCCCCTGGCCCCGGAACCTGGGCTTTACCCCAAATGATATTGAATTACAGGCTGAAGCCATCGGGCTCGGCCGACTCAGGACATTAAATGCCGAAACAGTATTTTTTGAAAAGCTGTTGATCCCAAATATTCAAATGGATGAATTTTGCAGGTTGAACCTGGATAATATCTCCCTTTACGACACCCTCAACTCGAAGTATAATATTTCAATCAAAAATAGTGAGCAGAAAATATGGGCGATAGCAGCAGATCGGCAGGTGGCTAAATTGTTGCAGATCAAAACCGGTTCGCCAATAGTCCGTTTGGAGCGGCGACTTGAAACCAACCGTACTGACTTTAACATCTATTCCTCTCTTTGGGCAAATACAGAAAATTATATGCTTTACAATATTTCGTAAATCCTGGTTATAACAGGTACAACAATAATCAATAAAAAAACAAATTATGATTGATATAAGAAATTTTGAAAACAGGGAACTGGCAAAATATATACAGTTTACCAATACCAGTCCAAATGTTACCAGGCAAGGAATGGTAAAACATGCTGAACTAAGCGCCGAACATGGGTTTAATGCGGCAATGGTGCCCATGTGCTGGGTTCCTTTAGTTAAAGATATATTAGCCGGAACAGGCGTAAAAGTAGCTACCTTTTTTGGTTTTGGCATGGGATACGAAAGCTCTTTTTCAAAACTGGCAATGATGCGGGAATGCGTTGCTCTCGGAGCAGATGAAGTGGATTATGAACCCAACATGAGCTGGTTTTTGTCGGGCATGTATGATGAATTCAGGAATGAAGCCATCCTGCTGAAAGCCGCAGCCCAGGGAATGCCCATCAAACCGATGCTGGAATTTGGCATGTTGAAGACAGTGGAAGAAAAGATTAAGATCGCCCAATTAATAGATGAAGCGGAACTGGAATGGATAAAGAATTCCAGTGGTGGAGGTCCTTTTGGTATTGCTGCCACGCCGGAAGACATAAAGATATTGTTCGATACAGTTAGCAGCAGTTGCAAAGTAAAAGCCTCCGGCAAAGTGAATTCCTTTGAAAAAATGGTCAGCTTGTTTGATGCCGGGGCCGTGCTGGTAGGAACAAGCAGCGGCATACAGATATTGAACCGCACACTGGCCAGCGCAACTAATTATTAAAGCTTTTATGATCATGCAAAATAACCGCATTATTGTGATTGGCAGCTACCTGGTCGCCCTCGTTATGGATACAGAACGGATACCATTGCAGGGAGAAACTTTGCTGGCCCGTAATTTTCGCCAGACACATGGAGGAAAGGGATCCAACCAGGCGGTGCAGGCTGCAAGATTAGGCGCGCCAACCAGTTTTATCGGATTTGTAGGTAACGACAGCTACGGGCGGGGATTTACAGCGCTTTGCAAAGAAGAAAATATTGATGTGTCCAAAATCAAAACTTCTGCAAAACTTCCAACAGGCGCCGGGTTTATTATTTGTTCCGCCAATGGTCAAAATATCATCACTATTGATATTGGCGCCAACCTTGATCTTAACTCAAATGCGATTGACCAGCTCACTACCGACATTCATCCGGGCGATATGGTACTGATCCAGTTGGAGATACCCTTAGATGCTGCTTTACATGCGGCAAAGGCCGCTAAAAATTCAGGGGCAACCGTTATCCTCAACCCCGCGCCGGCGGCCAACCTGGCAAATCACGACTTGTCCTTTATTGATTTCATAACACCCAACGAAACAGAGGCACGTATTTGCGGCGGATGCGATTTGAAAGGTTCAATCTCCGATGAGGAAGCCGCTCAAAAGCTATATGGACTTGGTTGCAAAAATGTGATCGTTACGCAGGGCGATCAGGGTTGCCTTATCCTGAACGAAAAAGGATTTTCCACCGAGCCTGCATTTAGTTTCCCGGAAATTATTGATTCAACCGGCGCCGGTGATGCTTTCAATGCCGCGCTTGCCGTAGCATTGCTGGAAGGGAAATCTCTTTCCGATGCCTGCAAATTTTCCAATGCGGCGGCGGGTTTGGCCTGCACAAAAGCTGATACCATTCCATCTTATCATTTTCGCAATGAAGTGGACAATTTTATGATAAAAAACAATAAGCAATAAGCAAAAGGCAAATGCGAAAGGTGATTTGAACGAATTAAAAAGACAAATAACAAAATTAAATAAGCAACCTATAACTCACCACTCATCACTATGTTCCTCGTCAATTCAAACACCACGGCAATTGTTTTCAGCATTTTATCCATGCTTTGCTGGGGTTCATGGGTAAACTCACAAAAGATAGCGGCAAAAAGCTGGCGCTTCGAATTGTTTTACTGGGACTATAATATTGGGTTGCTGATCATGGCAGCCATTTTCGCCTTTACACTGGGAAACCTTGGAAATACAGGTGCAGAATTTCCTGAAAATATTGCGGCTGCTTCGGCTTCCAATATCGGGTACTGCCTGCTGGGTGGGGTAATTTTCAACATCTCCAACATTTTAATGGTGATGGCGGTTTCGGTTGCAGGTATGGCGGTTGCTGTGCCGGTAACAGTTGGAATTGCGCTGGTATTGGGGGTTATCATAAATTATATCGGGGCCCCGGCCGGCAACCCGCAGTGGCTGTTTAGCGGTGTTTTTTTTGTGGCGGTATCCATCGTCTTTAATGCCCTGGCTTATCGCGGAAAGGCGCAAAAAACAAATACTTCTGTTTCAAAAGGTTTATTGCTTTCAGTGGCAAGCGGCATCCTGATGGGTATTTTCTACCGCTTCGTGGCACGCACAATGCCCGAAGATTTTGCACGGATACAGCCCGGGCAACTCAGTCCTTACACTGCCGTATTCATTTTTATCGCAGGGGTTTTTATAAGCAATTTCGTGCTGAATACCATCATTATGAAAAAACCCATAGAGGGCAGCCCATTGAAGTACAGTGATTACTTCAAAGGGAGTATTAAAAATCACCTTGCGGGGATTATTGGCGGCCTGATCTGGTGTACAGGCATGATGTTAAATATCCTGGGAGGCGCCAAAGCTGGTTTTGCCATCTCTTACGGATTGGGACAGGGTGCCACTATTATCGCAGCATTGTGGGGAATTTTTGTATGGCAGGAATTCAAAAATTCATCCCGTAAGTCGGGTATTTACCTTGCGATGATGCTGTTGTTGTTTGCTATTGGAGTGGTTTGTATCATAAGGGCCAGTAATTTTTAATTAAGCGCGGATAATTTCGGATTAAAAGATAATGATATGAAAAAAATATTTATAGGGTTTATCCTGATTTTTGTTACTTCTTTTTTTTGTGGGTTTAGTGCGGCAGGTCAAAAACAAGATCTGCTTCGGTTGCCCTTTTCACAATATGTGTTAAACGCAGATATGTATGATGGAACTACTAACTGGAAATATTCCGAAACACTCGGGCACAGCGAATCAATCATCAATCCGCCTAAGCCAGGTGAACACTGGGATATATGGTACAAAAAATTAAAAGATTACCAGGCTTTTGTTCGTGAACACCTCAATGATACGTCAGCTTATTTTATTGAACTCATATTTGACAAAACAAATAAAACTACTATCAATTTTAATAAAGTTGCTTTTGCCATGAAGGTAGCGCCTTCCGAAAAAATTACAGTAGATGGAATATTAAATGTTAAAGAAGGCAGAGTAAAAGTGTTTATTGATTTTCAATTTAAACACGCGGGGGAAGAGATTTCAAACCCGGTAAGAAAAACAATCCCAGGCACAGATTATTTTTTGGCGGAAGATAAAATTGCCAAATTCAGTAAAGAAATTACTGTACCGTATTTTAATGCCGACAGCTTTTCGGTGGTGCCTGTTGTACGGATTGAATCTGTTGATTCCGCAAAAACCAGGGTAAACATAAGGGGTTTAAATCTGTCGCTTCCATCCAATCCGGCACGCCGTGAACGTTACCATGAATTGGTGGAGATGTTCATTCCGGCATCCAATGCAATAGACCGTCAATTGTATGACCGGCCCGAAATGCAATGGCTCAAAAAGAATTTTATCATGGGCTTTGCATTTATTTGGGATAACGATTTTTGGGATCATACAACCAGCAAATACAAAGTAAAAGCGTATTGCGACAAAATGAAACGTGAATTTGGCGGTTTCCAATCGGTGATGATTTGGCATAGTTATCCCAATATCGGCATTGATGAGAAAAATCAGTTCGATTACTTCTACAATATGCCCGGGGGTGGTGTAAAGGCTTTGGCCAGTGTGGTAAAAGAATTTCACAACAATGGCGTAAAAGCGATTCTTATTTACAACCCATGGGATGTTGATACCCGACATTCCGATACAACTGATTTCAAAACATACCCTGGCATTATCGGGAAAACTAATGCTGATGGGTTATTTATGGATGTGGGAACCTATGGAATGGGATTTCAACCTGAACTGGATAAATACAAACGTGGAGTAACAGTTGGCCCCGAACTTAGTCCGTTACTACAATGTGCCCAGGGTCCCCAGGCTGTAACTTCTTCCTGGGCGCAAACGGTAAAGCCAGTAAATAACCAGGGTGTGCTGGCATTAAAATGGATAATACCCGATCATTTGCAATTGAGAATCACACGTTTCTCCAGGGACCGTCAGAATGACCTGGCATTTACCTGGTTAAACGGGCAGGGAGCAATTGTTTGGGAAAATGTATTTGGAATCATGTACAAATGGAACGCCAAGGACCGCCAGACAATACGCATCATGAATGCCATCTGGCAACAGTTCTATCCACTATATACTTCTGATACCTGGAAGCCATATTTGCCTGTCAGCAATCCTTTGGTGAATACATCGTCGTGGGAAAATAATGAGATGAGAATTTGGAATGTAGTTGCCAGTACTTCATTAAAAACGGGTAGCGTGGAGTTTGATGCAGATAACCGTTTTGTTCAATATTACGATTTATGGACCGGCAAAAAACTCGAAGTTGTAAATGGCAAAATCAATTTAAATATTGACAGGTTTGGTTGTGTGGTGGGGCTAAGAAAATCTCCGGCAAAAGAGATACTGTCTTTGTTAAAAAAGCAGCAGGCCGAACAGGCAAAACCACTTCCGGTTAATGATGGGTACACAAAGGTGTTATCCATCAAAGAGGCCAAATTGCCAAACCCTGTTGTTAATATGGTCAATCAAAATCTCTATTCCGGTTTATTAAAACTGAATGGAGCAACCTATCATTTTACCGTAAAACACACTCAACGCGAAGGTGATTGTTATCCTGATCAAGATGCAGCCAAAGAAACAGATTATAAATTTGTTAGGGAGAACGGATTTTATTTTATCATACATCACCAAAACATAACCTTGCCCAGTTTCAGTATTATGCCGGGCGTAATTACCAATGGTGAGTTTGAAACCTTCCTGGTTAAATCGGGTTACCAACCCAAAAATGCAGATAATTATTTAAAACACTGGAAGGGGAATATTTGTCCTGCTTCGATTAAAAACGACCCTGTTGTATATGTTTCGCTGGAGGATGCCCGGGCTTTTGCCCAATGGGCAGGAATGCGCCTCCCAACCGAATGGGAATGGCAGGCGGCTGCCGAAACACAAGGTGAGCGGTTTGTGATTAATAAAGTATGGGAATGGAACGAAAGTGAACGGTATGATGGCTACAACCGTTTTGTTACCCTTCGTGGAGGATGCGAAAGCTGGACGTTAAAGACTTCCAGGTGGTATTTCGGGGGAGGGACATCCTATTTTAAAAATGCACCCGGAGGTAAAGAGCCTATTGATTTTCATTGTAAATATTTTTTGATGTATGAAGGCCTGGACCGGGCTTCCACTATTGGTTTTCGTTGTTTGCGGTAAAGGAATAGCATAACCTGTAATCTGAAATATACTATACTGGTCTGTATAAGTAACAAAGGGTAACTGTTTTTTATAAATAGTTGCAGGGTTAAAGTAAAAAACCTGCCACGCTTTTGAGGAAGGCAATCGTAGAAATTTGAAAGGAAAAAATCACTAATCCAGGATATAGTACTAACTTTAATTATTATAAAATTAAAATTCAATAATATTGAAAAAAATGTTTTTTTAAATATAAACTATGCCGTAAAATTTTCCAGTAGCTGCCGGATTTTATTTGCGCTTACCTCTTTCAAAGGCGGGAATCAGGCAGGGGAAATACTTGATTGCCTTGTCAATTGTACAGTGTAGAAATTTTTTTATGGGCTTGTTTACAGCAAACGGGTTGGGTGCAGGAAACAGCGATTTAATAAAATATTTTTTTTATACAAAATACTGCCTATATTTGGTAAACCAATTATTGGTTCACCAAAATTTACGATCGTTATTATTGGCTATATGAACTCAAAAACACTTTCCCTATTTTTTGAAAATACAATAACCAGTCTTTCGGACTACCACTGGGCAGGTTCAAAATTTGTTTTAATTAGCCGTGGTAAAATGTGGCTGCATATACAATGAATATAATGATTTAAAATAATTGCCGGCTTGTTTTTGTTGGCAGAACGACCCCGGGCTATGCGTATTTTCTTCAATAGCCTGGTTAGCAGTAATCGTTAATAAGAAGAACTGTATGTTTCTACATGGCAGTTCTCTTTTAAAATTTAATGTTTTGAAATGATAAAAAAGAAATCCATACATATGCAAAAACCAGCCGATAATTAATAAACAAACAATCATGCATTCAATCAATAATCGCCGCGAATTTATTCGTAACCTGTCGCTGGCAGGAACCAGTGTACTACTGGCCCCGGGTATTTCAGCAGCGGCGGGCTTTTTTAGCGGATCGCCCAACAATAAAGTTGTATTGGCCATCATGGGCACGCATAGCAGGGGAATGTTTCTTGCAAAAACATTTGCCAAACTACCCAATGTTGAGATAGCTTATATCTGCGATCCGGATGCAAAAGTATTGGAAAATAGTGTTGCCGAAATTGAAAAAATAACCGGTAAAAGGCCGCAGGGCATTCCGGATATTCGTAAGTTATTAGAGAAAAAGGATTTTGATGGTTTAGCGATAGCCGCCCCGGATCACTGGCACGCACCCGCCGCGATCATGGCCCTGCAGGCTGGCAAACATGTATATGTAGAAAAACCGTGCAGTCACAATCCACGCGAAGGTGAGCTGCTGGTAGAAGCATCCGCCAGGTACAAATTTAAAGTACAAATGGGAAGCCAGCGGCGCACTTTCAGCAATGTAAAAGAGATGATCTCAAAATTGCATAGCGGTGTAATCGGGCGGGTATATTTTGCGAGGGGCTGGTATGTCAACAACCGCAAATCAATTGGAAAGGGAACGATTATACCGGTGCCGTCCCACCTCGATTTCAATTTATGGCAGGGTCCTGCACCAAGAATGGACTACCGCAGCAACCTTGTTCATTACAACTGGCATTGGTTTTGGAACTGGGGTACCGGAGAAGCTTTGAACAATGGTACGCATGAACTGGATGTAATTCGCTGGGGGCTTGGAGTTGATTTTCCTACACAGGTTGTTTCGGCAGGTGGCCGTTATGCATTCCAGGATGATTGGGAAACCCCCGATACCCAAACCATCACCTATAATTTTCCGAACAATACAGCCTGCACCTGGGAAGGGCGCAGTTGCAATAATTACAATTCTGAAGGAAGTGGAAGGGGAGTTGTTTTTTATGGTGAAAAAGGCACCATCGTTTACCCGGGTTCAAACAGTTACAAAATTTTTGACGCGGGCAACAAATTAGTATCGGAAGTAAAAGATAATACGCCATACGATGCCAATAATACGGTAAGTCCGACCGAACTGTTAGATGGCCTTCACATGCAGAATTTTGCAGAAGCCATCAGGGGAAATGAACAGATCAATGCGCCCATTACAGAGGGTCATAAATCTACTTTGTTACCACAATTGGGCAATATTGCTTACCGTGTTGGAAGGGTATTAAAATGTGATCCCTCCAACGGACATATCATCGATGATAAAGAAGCAATGAAATTGTGGAGCAGGGAATATGAAAAAGGATGGGCCCCCAAAATTTGATTTGTTTATCAAAGTTGAAACAGTAAGCATCAGTGATTCCCCTTGTTACTACTTACGCTTCACACAACCAAACAATTACAATTATATCAAAACAACATGCTTTTATGAAAAAGAAAATTAGTTACCCGTTATTTTTAGTGGTATTTGTAACGCTTGCAATGGCTGGCTGCAAAAAAACCAAAGATTTTATTGATCCGGCAAAAATCCTTCCGCCTGTTATAACCAAAGGAATTGCATATTATGTATCCGACCTGGTTGGCGCTGATGTAAACAATGGATTTACTATAACCAGTCCTTTTAAAACAATCGCAACGGCTTACAATAAAGTTGCACCCGGGGATACCGTTTTTCTGATGAATGGCACTTACACGCCAGCAGGAAGTTCAATACTCAACGTTACGAAATCAGGTACCGCCTCCAAATATATTACCTTCAAAAATTACCCCGGGCATACCCCAAAATTATACTGCTCGGGTGCTGTATGGAATGCAGTGGTAATTAATGGTTCTTATATTATTTTTGAAGGCATCGAACTCCAGGGCGACAATGCAAAACTTGACTCTGCAAGTGCATTTATTGCATACAGTGCAGCGCTGGGTGGGGGCGCTTCTAACCCGCAGTACAATACCAACGCTATTTCTATAGGCGGACCGAATACGGAGTCTAAATTTCCCCATCATGTAGTTATCCGTAATTGTAAAGTGCACGATTTTCCCGGTGGTGGCATCAGTTCAATCCAGGCAGATTATACAACCATTGAAGGTAATACGGTGTATAACAATGCATGGTATATGATGTATGCCGGTAGTGGGATCAGTATTTTGAATCCTTCTAACAGTGATGGCCCTGATGTGGCAAAGTATAAAAATTTCGTGAGAAATAATATCTGTTATAATAACAAAACACTGATACCCTGGATAAGTTTAGTACCCGCAAGATTATCAGATGGTAATGGAATTATCCTGGATGTAAATCAATATCCTTACGGTGGCTCGGCAGCAAGCAATAAACCCTACACGGGCCGTACCCTGGTTGAAAATAATGTAAGTTTTAACAATGGTGGTTCCGGGATACATTCTTACCGGGCAGACCATGTTGATATCATCAATAATACTGCTTATAATAATGGTACAAAAGTTGGCTACGCGGATATCTATGCAGGTTCTGCCACAGATGTAAAAATTATCAACAATATCATGTATGCGCGCAATGGCGGAAAATGTAACTCGGCCCCTTCTTCCGGCACCGTGGTTACTTACAGCAACAATATTTATTTCAACGGGACTTATTTCAACGGAACCAATGATAAGGTTTTAAACCCGCTGTTTGTTAATCTTTCCACCGATGGAGCAGTTGCAAACTTTTCATTAAGTCCTGCCAGTCCTGCTATTGATGGCGGTACTTCCACTATTTTTTCGGTTAGGGATATAAAAGGGGTAGCCCGTCCGCTGGGCGCTGCGGTTGATTGCGGGGCTTACGAGGTCAGATAGTAAGCTTATTTTAAGACTTACGGTGTGTATTGGATTTTTTAGGTGCTAGGCGATAAAAACTGACAATAAGTTCTCACTTTTTTGGTAGATGATTACTATTGGAATTAGGGCATTTTTACATTAGCACATTAGCTAATTAGCACATTTTAAATTCAAGCTCTTCCTTCAGGTTTAATCGCTCCGGTTAATTTAAAAATTAAAAAGCAGGTTATTTTTTAAAAAATGGATGATTATAAAAAATATCGGTATATTTGGTAAACCAATAATTGGTTAACCAAGACGAACAGCTCTTTAATACGCTATTATGAGATATTTATTTACTTTTTTTGACATTGTAAATTCACCTCCTTCCCGTACTTACCAGTTTACGCTATAGAACGGGCAAAATTTTAAATCATCAAAACAAATTGTTATATGAAAATTGAATTCTCCTTTAAGAAGGTTTTTCTCTTCTCCTCCATGTTTTTGCTGCTGTCATTATGTGTACAATCCCAGGTAAAGGTTTCCGGAATCGTAAAAGACGATAAGGGAGGATTTATGCAAGGGGTAAGTATCATTGAAAAGGGTACAAAACATTCAACTACTTCGGGCGAAAATGGCAGTTATACCATTAGTGTTAAAAATCAAAACGCGGTACTCGTTTTCAGTTATGTGGGTATGGGTGTAAAAGAAGTGGTTGTTGGCACACAAACATTCCTCACTGTAGAGTTCAGCAGTGTGGTAAAGGTATCTGAAGAAGTTATAGTTGTGGGTTATGGAACACAAAAAAAAATCAACAACACGGGGGCAGTTTCTACCATCAACACTAAAGAGCTTGTTCAATCGCCGGTAGCCAATATCAGTAATTCACTGGTAGGCCGTATGCCAGGCTTGTTTGCAACGCAAAGTGGAGGCGAACCCGGTAACGACGCATCAAAAATAAGGATCAGGGGCATCGGCACATTTTCGGGTAATACTGATCCACTCGCACTGGTAGATGGTATTGAAGTGCCCAATTATAATAATATTGATCCCAATGAGATTGAATCGGTAACCATTTTAAAAGATGCTTCCTCAACGGCGGTATATGGTATCAGGGGCGCTAACGGGGTACTCATCATTACTACTAAAAGAGGAAAGATAGGCCCACCAAAAATAGGTTATACTTTTAACCAGGGCTTAAACTCTTTTACGGATATGCGTGAAATGATGAACAGCGTTGATTATGCCACCCATTTTAATGAAGCCATAAAAGCAGATGCATATGTGAATGGTACTGTTTATACACCAAGATACAGCCCGCTGGATATTGAGCTGTATGGCAATGGCCAGGATCCCGTGTTTCACCCAAATATGAACTGGCCTGATGTGATGTTTAAAAAAACTTCCACACAATCGCAGCATAATATCAGTATCAGCGGTGGCCAGAAGAAAGTAAGGTATTTTGTTTCCGGCGGATTTTTTAACCAGGAAGGTTTGTTCAGGGATACAAAGGATATTGTCGATGCCTTCTCGCCCCAGTCAATTTTCAGGAGATATAATATACGCTCCAACTTTAATTTTGAATTAACTGAGAAGTGGAAAATGGCCCTGGATTTGTCTTCCCAGACAGAAACGCGGAATAGTAATAATGGTACCAATACAGAACGTGTGGTAGGCGATATGTTTCGTGCAAGCCCGCTAAGCACGCCGGGTATTGTAGACGGCAAAGTGGTAAATATTTTTACGGGTTCACAAAATAACCCATACGCTTCCCTGCTTTACCCCAACCTGGCCGGCGGTTTAAAACGTTCCTACCGTAATTACCTGAATGGAACCTTGCGGATGGATTATGATCTTGGACAAATCACCAAAGGGTTATCGATTCATGGATTTGTGGGTATTCAAACTTTTAATGACCAGCAAATAACGAACACAAAAACCCTGATTACTTATTTGGCGGTAAGGATTCCCAATAGCACACCTGATATCCTGGACGATAAAATCAATTATGTACCGAGCACCACGGATGCCCAGTTTAACTTTGCCCAGACAGGCACTTATAACCGGAGAATTACGGCGCAAACCGGTATCGACTATAAGCGCAATTTTGGTAGACACAATGTAACAGGTTTGGTTTTATACAATCAGCAAAAAACTTACGACCCGGGTTTGGCTTTCCTTGTACCGAAGGGATACCAGAGTTTTGTAGGCCGTGCCACTTATGATTTTAACGGCCGCTACCTGGCCGAAGTAAACCTGGGTTATAACGGAACAGAGAACTTTGCGCCAGGCAAGCGTTTTGGCTTTTTTCCGGCTTATTCGGTGGGTTGGGTAGTTTCTAAAGAAGCATTCTTTCCTGAAAAGGGCATGATTACCTTCCTGAAAATAAGAGGTTCATATGGAGAAGTGGGTAATGATAATATCGGCGGAAGCCGTTTCCTGTACAATCCCACCAGCTATACTTCTGTGGGCAGTATCTACTTTTTTGGAAATGTGGGTTCCACTTTTGCCGGTTTCAACGGGCTTAGGGAAGGCGCAACGGGAAACCCTGATGTAACCTGGGAACGCTCAGTTAAAAGAAATATAGGTCTCGAAATGCGGCTTTTGAACGAGAAATTAAGATTCACGGGAGATATTTTTGATGAGGTACGAAGCGATATCCTGGCTACACGCCAAACCATTTCTAATATTGCAGGGTTATCGCAACCTGCTGCCAATCTTGGTAAGATGGAGAATAAGGGATATGAAGCTGAACTTACCTTTAGTGATATTGTTGGTGATTTAGGTTACCGCATTGCAGCCAATTATACTTTCGCCCGCAATAAAGTGCTCTTCAGGGATGAAGTGGCCAACCTGTATTCTTATCAAAACCGCACAGGGCAAAGCCTGGGCCAGAATTATACACTTATCGCAGATGGTATCTACAATACCTGGGATGAAGTGAATGATGCAAAAAGACCGGTGTATTCGATGGTTGCAAACAACAGGGTGCAGCCGGGTGATCTTATATTCAGGGATGTAAACGGGGATGGCATTATCAATGATTTTGACCAGGTTCCAACAGGGTACTCTAATTTACCTGAAGTTACTTACGGCGTTTCTCTTGGCGCCAATTACCACGGCTTTGATCTTTCCGTATTATTCCAGGGGGTAGATCATGTATCCCATTACTATACCAGGTTTCAAAGAGGTACCGGTTACGGACAGGCCCCGCCCGAGGGTTCTGCCAGTTATATGAATGAAAGCTGGACACCCGAAAGGTATGCTGCCGGTTTACCAATTAAATTTCCACGCTTTTCTGTAAACGCCACTCCTAATAATGCCGGTTCATCATTTTGGCTCGCTGATGCAAGTTATTTGCGGATAAAAAATGTGGAAGTAGGTTATGCAGTGAATGCAGGTATGCTGAGAAAAATCGGTATAAGCTCCTGCAGGGTTTATGCGAATGCCAACAATTTATTTACCTGGAAAAAAGTGTATGCCGGGATTGACCCGGAAAACACTGCCACCGGTGATACCAATACGGAGCCTTACCCGTTGGTACGGACCATTAATTTTGGCCTCAACATTAATTTTTAAAAATTGCAATATGAAAAAAATAATAACAATACTCACGGTTTTCACCAGTTTGCTGATCATTTCCTGCAAGAATGAATTTTTAGACAAAGCGCCGGGCGTAGACCTTACTGAAGATAATGTCTTTCTTACCAAGGTAAATACAGAGCGGTTCATGGCAACCATTTACAGGTATGCCGTACATTCTAATCTTCGTTACAGAACCCAGGCTGACCTGCCTTTTTCAGGGGTAGGTGCCACTGATTGCATCCACCCAAGTACTACTATCAGCGACGAAGGGGATGCTTCCGAAGCAAGTTTTGTACACACCAACCGTTGGAACGAGGGTACCATCCTTCCCACTAATATTGTAAACCACGAAGATTTCCGGTATTATATCCGTTGGATTGCCTTGCGCCAGATTGCCTTAGTAATCAAACGGGTGCATGAAGTGCCTGATGCGGATGATGCTTACAAAGGCCAGGCAATTGCCGAAGTGAAGTTTTTAAGGGCTTTGAACTATATGGAAATGCTCAAGCGTTACGGCGGGGTACCAATTGTAGACTCGGTGTTTGAGCCGGAAGTGAGGATTGAAGTGCCCAGGAGTTCATTTGATGACTGTGTTAAATTTATATTGAAAGATTTAAATGATGCTATCCCGGTGCTGCCCCCCGTTCAATCCGCTTCACAAACCGGGCGTGCCACTTCCACGGCTGCCAGGGCGCTGAAGTCTGAAGTACTGTTGTACGCGGCAAGTCCGCAATTCAATATCGCCACCCCGGTATTTCCCATGGCAAATGCTGCGGATAATAAACTGATCTGCTACGGAAATTATGATGTAAACCGCTGGAAACTGGCTGCAGATGCCGCGAAGGATGCATTGGACTATGCTTTGGCAAATGGCTATGGGTTAATTTATGACAGTGCAAACAGGAGCCCGAAAGATCCAGACAATGGTACTGTCGGACCGTTGGGTAATTACCGGATTTCATGGGAAACCACCAATAATAAGGAATTTATCTTCAATTACCAGGGCGGTACCAATTCAGCGAATGGTATTACAAACGTCGGCAACGCCCCGATGACATTCATTAATCCCAGTTGTTTTGGATCATTCTGGAGCGGGATGACGATGCCCCTTAATTTTATAAGGAAGTATGAAGACACGCTCGGGAATGTGGTAAACTGGAATGGCGGAGGTACAGACCTGATGACAAAATACAGGTCACTCGACCCACGGTTTAAGCAATCGGTTACTTACACTAATGCTTACCATACTGCCAGGGACCCTATTGCCCAGATTTTTAATGGTGGTAAAGATTATGCGAACTGTAAAGGTGGCGTGTGGATAAGAAAATATATTCCCCGGAATGCGACCAGCGGAAATTTTGTTATGAATGATCCACTGTTCAGGGTGAACGAACTATACCTGAATTATGCCGAAGCGTTAAATGAATTTTATGCGGCCCCGACTGTAGAAGCGTATGCAGCAGTTGATACCATCAGGGTTCGTTCAAAAATGCCCAAATTTCCTCCCTTGCTTACCAAAGATCAGTTCAGGCAGAAATTAAGAAATGAGATTGCCATTGAAATGATGGGAGATGACCACCGCTTTTGGGATATAAAAAGATGGCTGATCGCCGAAACTGATGGGGTGATGAAAGGGGCGTTCCAGGGTTTGCAAATCACCAGGGTGGGAACAAATCCAAATTACACCTTTACCTGGCAGCCCTATACCTTTGAAACGCGGTCTTTTAATAAAAACATGTATTTGCATCCTTTTCCACAGACAGAATTCCTGAAAGGTAACCTCGTTCAAAACCCGGGTTGGAACTAAGTAAGGGCCGGTATCCCGGATGCAATAACCAATTTTTTAAATGCCATCAAAAATTATTATGAAACTAAATTATAAAAGCGGGGTATTTCTTACGATACTATCGGCGATAAACTTCAGCGTTTTTTCGCAGGCCCAAACTACAAACCCTGATAGCTCCAGGAGTCCAGTGATAGTTGTTACAAAAGCGGGTTTTGCCGGAAACAAAGCCGTCGGATATGGTGTGCAACCCATAAAACTTATTACAAGCGCCATTTCAACAGTGAATGGTTCCGACCTGGAAAAAAACTTTAATCTCAACCTGGGAAATACATTGTATGGCAGGCTGGCGGGTTTATCTGTAACACAAGGGGGTTCTGAACCAGGCGCATCAGCGCCGGGGCTTTTTATCCGCGGTGTAAATACCATTGGAGGTGCAAGTAACGCCCCGTTATTTATTATTGACGGTTTCATCAGCAATGGTCTTGGAACTTCAAATGGATTTATGCAATTGGTTCCGGAAGAAATAGAGACGATCTCAATTTTAAAAGATGCGGCCGCGACCGCCGTTTATGGCGCCCGTGCGGCTAATGGGGTTGTTTTAGTTACTACTAAGGCGGTAAAAGAGGGACCTTTGAAAGTAAGTTTTACCACCAGGCAGGGAATTAACCAGGCGCAACAACTGCCTGAATTTTTAAATGCTTTTAATTATGCGGCTTTATATAATGAAGCATTAAATAACGATGGATTGCCTGCAAGGTATACGGATGCTGATCTTGAAGCCTATAAAAACAAAACTGACCCGGTTTTTCACCCGGATGTGGACTGGTACAAAGAGGTTTTAAGGCCAACCGCACCGGTATCAAGTTACAACCTCACTTTCAATGGTGGTGATAAATTCGCCAGGTATTATGTTATACTAAATGCACTGACCAGCCAGGGCTTATTTAAAAAATTCGGCGATATCAGTGATGAGAGCATAAATTCCAAATACGCCAAATACAACTTTCGTTCAAATTTAGAAGTCAGTATTTCAAAAAGATTGCTGGCAGAATTTAAAATTGGCGGGGCTTTCGAAGAAAGAACTAATCCCAATGATTATAGCACAGCTAATACTTTCAGTTTATTACAATCACTACCGCCTAATTCCTTTCCTGTTTATAACCCTATCGGCAATTATGGTGGTAATGCATCACGATCAAACCCGGTAGCTAATTTATTGTCAACCGGCTTTTTCAAAAATAATTCCCGTACGATCCTTACCTCATTGAAATTGACAGAACAGCTTGATATGGTCACGAAGGGTTTAAGCGTTTCTGCCGTTGTTTCAATCAATAATTATTTTGAGTCGGGATCCAGGAAAACCAAGGGCTATCCGCGGTATTCAATAACACAGGGTTCACTGGGCGACACCATTTATGGTCCTGAGATCGGCCAGTTAACTTCATTGACCGGTGCAGAAGAAACGCTTGATCAATACCGTAACCTCATCCTGCAGGGGTTTGTAAATTATCAACGCAATTTTGGCAAAAGTAATGTCACCGGTATGGTGATGTTTAACACGGATAATATAACTTTCTTCGGACCGGCCTCTGACCCTGCTGTTCCTTCGGCCAATTCAACTGATCCATATAAGCACAACAGCGTTTCGGGACGGTTTACTTATGCTTATGACAACAGGTATATTGGTGAATTTTCGATGAGCTATATGGGTAGTGAAATATTTCCACCTGGTAAACGGTATGGTTATTTTCCCGCGGGTTCCCTGGGCTGGATCCTTTCTAACGAGAAATTCCTGAAGCAAAATAAATCCCTTAATTTTTTAAAATTAAGAGGTTCTTATGGCCTGGTGGGTAATGATATCATTGCGTCACAGGGTTTGTCAACCCGGTATTCGTTCACACCCACTTTCGGCAGTGCAGGCTATTTTTTCGGAACGGGTAATAATGCGGTAGGTGGTTTTGCAGAAAATTCAATTGCCAATCAAAATGTAACCTGGGAGAAAGAGAAAATAATGAATATTGGCTTAGATGCGACCCTCTTTACCAACTTCGATGTTTCGGTAGATTTTTTTAACCGCGACCGCAATGATATTATTGTTTCCAACAACGTTTCTATACCCTTGTATTTAGGCGTAATTACCCCTAACCTTAACCTTGGAAAAACCAATAATAAAGGCTTTGATTTATCGCTGCGCTACAACAGCGCCAGTAAAAAAGATGTTCAGTTTTTTGTAGAAGCGAACCTTTCTTATTTCAAAAACAGGATTGTTTTCAACGCTGAAGCCCTTCAGTTGAACAAGCAATTGTACGGAACGGGCACTTCAATCGGGCAGCCATTTGGCCTTAAGTCAATTGGGTTTTACAGCGAGGCTGATATAGCCCAAAGATTAATTGATCCCAAAAATGTTCCTGGTGTGCTTACCGAAGTTATCCGGGCAGGCGACATAAAATACCAGGATATCGGGGGCCCCGAAGGAAAACCTGATGGTGTTATTGACGGCAATGACAGGATGCCAATCGGTAACCCGGGTTTACCAAGAACGGTAGCAGGGTTACATACCGGTTTACGTTATAAAGGATTTGATGTTGACATGGTCTTCCAGGGAGTGACCGGCAATACCGTTTATTTAGGAGGTAATACTTTCCATGCTTTCCAGGGTAACGGCCAGGTAGCGCCAATAGCGCTTGACAGGTGGACTGCTGCCACTGCCGCCACTGCTACTTATCCAAGATTATCCTCAAAAGACAACCTGAACAATTACCAGTTCTCTACTTTCTGGCAGCGTAACGGCAGTTTTGTAAAATTGCGCAGTGCGGAAATCGGGTATACCCTGCCTGTTAATGTAATGCGTAATATCATATTCAGTTCAGCCCGCTTCTTTATCAATGGTACCAATCTCTTTTCGCTGGATAAAGTTAAATATGGTGATCCGGAATCCTTAACCGGTTACCCGGTA
>JACMKX010000081.1 GCA_014379905.1 Ferruginibacter sp.
ATACGAGATAAGCAATTTTGCAAAGCCGGGGTACAGGAGTAAACATAACAGCAGTTACTGGCAGGGAAAGGCTTATTATGGTTTTGGCCCTTCTGCGCATTCCTATAATGGCAAAAATATACGAAGCTGGAATATTGCTAACAATGCGCTTTATATTCAGTCGCTGGAACAAAATACCATTGCTTGCGAACAAGAGATCTTAACGCCAACGCAGCAGTTGAATGAATACATTATGATAAGCCTGAGAACAATAGAAGGTATCCATATTCCCACAGTTCAGGATCGTTTTGGCAACGATAAACGGGAACAACTGATGAATGCTGCACAAAATTTCATCAGTGAGGAACTGTTGTTGAGGGATGAAAATACCCTGCGGTTGCCCCAAAAAGGGAAGTTCCTGGCGGATGGAATAGCTGCCGGATTATTTTTCTGACAACTTCGCCGCAGGTTTGTTTCTTTTATCAAGGTCTGCCACCAGTTTTTTCCATTGTTTTGTTTGATGCAGGTTCTTAAAATGCAGGTTTTCCTTCAGTTCATGGGCGGATTGCACAAATGATGAATCTTTAAAAACAACCGACAATTCTTTAAACGCACTGTCTTTCCAGGACATCTCTGCATAACATGCGGCTAACCCTAATCGATCAAAAGGCATGGCCCTGTTTTCATTGTGAATAAAAGCAGTTTTATAAAATTTAGAAGCAGCATTGTAATCAGCACTATTAAAATAATTTTCAGCAATAGTTATTGCGTCAAAGTATGCGTCGGAGTATAACAACTTTGCTGGCTGGCCATTTGAATCTAAAATGTTGCCCGAGTAAACAACTTTAAAAGTGGAAGGATTGTAATTTACATTGTTGAAATTGGAATAGATATCGTTCCGGAATATTTGCACCGAATCTGGCTGCAGGTTATTTTGTGCAAACAGTAAACCATTTAGCCCAATCATCAATAAAATAATAAGGATTATTTGTCTCACCTGGTTATGATTATTTGTTTACACTAATTCCTCTTCCATCCTGTCAAACCCGTCTTTTGCAGGCACTCCATTCCAAAGAATATTGTATACCGCACTGGCTATGGGCATATCCGCCATTACATCTTTATTAATATTGAACATACACTGGCTGGCATAATATCCTTCGGCCACCATACTCATTTCTAATTGTGCTGCCTTTACAGAATAACCTTTGCCGATCATATTGCCGAATGTACGGTTGCGGCTATGTAAAGAGTAACAGGTTACCAGCAGATCGCCCAGGTAAACAGATGCCGCGTAATTATGGTGATGCTCCACTTCACCCGCTCCTTTTTTATGTTCTATGTACCCAACTTCTGCATTGATGATACCGGCTTTGCGAAGAAAACCTGCCATTTCATCGGCACTATTGGCGATCAATACACTCAAAAAATTATCGCCGTAATCCAGTCCGTGAGCGATGCCTGCACCCACTGCATAAATATTTTTTAATACGGCTGCGTATTGCACCCCATAAATATCCTTGTTTACTACGGTATTAATATAAGACGTTTTAAAATGATCTGCAATGTTTACAGTAGCAGCTACATCAACACCGGAAAAGGTGAGATAGGATAATTTTTCCTGCGCCACTTCTTCGGCATGGCAGGGACCCAGCACCGCAAAATAATTATCCAGCAACACATTGAATTGTTGTTTCAAATAATCATTTAGCAACAAATTATTCTGAGGGATAATTCCTTTTATGGCAGATACAATTTTTTTGCCTTCAAAAATATTATCGGGTAATTTTTCCAATGCATCAATAGTATAGGCAGAGGGAATGGCAATAACAATCACATCAGAATGGCGGATCACTTCTTCTACATCGGTTGTTAAGTGCAGCTGATTGATATCAAACCTTGCTGAGGGAAGGTATTGCGGGTTATGGCTTCTTGTTTTAAATTGCTCAATGGCAGTTTCGCTGCGGTTCCACCAATAAATGGTTTGCCCGTTATCGGTTAAAATTTTTGCGAGGGCTGTGCCCCAGGAACCGCTTCCAAGAATTCCAAAATTCATTATTGATGCTGATTAGTTGATGCTTGATACTGGATGCTTGATACTCGATACTGGTCAATACATGCCGGATACGGGATGCTTGCCTGATATTTTATTATGCGGCCAGTGACCAGGATCCAGCATCCGGTACCCGGTATCGCTTTTATAATCCTAATTTCTCCACTGCCAACTGCGCCGCCACCTGGCTGGCATCTTTTTTATTATATCCCTTAGCCTGTGAAACGAGTTCGCCATCTACCGTGGCACCAATAGTAAATAAGCGGCGGCCATTTTCCATGGCTTCGTGCAAAGTTTCAAACTCCAGTGCTTTGCCGTTTTTATTGGCCCAGCCGTATAATTTATTTTTAATATTGATCTCTACCGTTTCCAGGTCATCGGTAAATAAATGCGGCAATATGATAAATTTTTCTACCCAGCCCTGTGTTTTTTTATAACCCTTATCAAGGTAAACGGCGCCTATCAATGCTTCCAGGGTATTGCCAAAAATCTGTGAGATCTTAAGGGCATTATCAAATTTATTGTAGAAGGTAATTTTTTTAAGGCCCATTTTCAAGGCGATCTCGTTTAGCTTTTGCCGGTTCACCATTTTGCTGCGCATTTCTGTGAGAAAGCCTTCGCCTTTGTAAGGATATTTTCTAAACAGGTAATGTGCAATGATGGAACTCAATACTGCATCACCCAAAAATTCCAGGCGTTCGTTGTTCTCGTCTGCCCCTTCTCTTACGGAACGGTGGCTCAAAGCTGTTTTATACAGGCTGAGATCGCCGGGTACAAAACCCAGCACGTTATTCAATTGTTTTTTGAAAGATTTTTTACTATCCTTTTCAAAAAAGGATTTGAAAAAATTTATTGTAGTATCTACCGGCATAAATGTATATGTATCGAAATTAGGATATTTTATTAAGTACTGCGAAAGATTCCTTCACAGTTACTGGTAAAATTGGCAAAGCAGTAATTTACAAATAGTAAACGCTTTCCTATTCCAGTTGAGTATTGAAAAACTGAATCTGAGATCACTATGCACCACTGAACCACATAGCTATTCCCGCCATCGGGCTGTTTTCGATGGCGGCTGTCTTTTTTTGGTTCTTTTTTGGACAAGCAAAAAAGAACAATAGCCCGATGTCCCGATAGCTATCGGGATCAGAAACGTTCCGGCAGGAAATTCCATCATAACATTTATTAATATTGATAGATCGTAATGCGCTCCACTCCCGCTGGGGAGCGTAACTGTTTCGTCGCTGCACCCGCTACTATAATTGAATATGCTGCGCATTCAATTATTTTCGCCTTCGGCAAAAACGTACCGGCTGAGGCTCCTTCATAGTTACTGGTAAAATTGTCAGAGTGGGGGTATGCAAGTTGTAAAACTTTTCCTATTCGGCTAAGTATTAAAAAAACATTTCCGTTTCGTGTGTCACGAACCGGGGCGGAGAAAAAGGCAATAAAAAATAAAAGGAAATTAAGGCTTATACTTCTTAACAATAACAGACGCATTGTGGCCGCCAAAACCAAAAGTATTACTCAATGCAGCGTTCACTGTTTTTTGTTGTGCCGTATTAAAAGTAAAATCCAGTTTGGGATCCAGTTCCGGATCATCGGTAAAATGATTGATGGTGGGAGGTATCACATCTTTTGTTACGGCCAATATACAAGCAAGCGCTTCCAAAGCACCTGCAGCACCCAGGCAATGACCTGTCATGCTTTTGGTAGAACTGATGTTGAGATCGTACGCATGTTCACCAAATACATTGAGGATGGCTTTGGTTTCTGCAATATCACCTAGTGGTGTAGAAGTACCGTGTACGTTAATGTAGTCGATCTGGTCGGCCGTCATGTGTGCATCCTTCAATGCAGCATTCATTACATTTCTTGCACCCAAACCTTCGGGGTGTGGAGCTGTAATATGGTAGGCATCTGCAGTGGCACCGCCTCCTGCAATTTCGCAGTATATCTTTGCACCTCTTGCCAATGCATGCTCCAGGCTTTCGAGCACTAATACGCCCGCACCTTCGCCCATTACAAATCCATCCCTGTTTTTATCAAACGGGCGGCTGGCTGTTTTTGGATCATCATTGCGTTCACTCAATGCCTTCATGGCATTAAAACCGCCTACACCTGCTGCGCTTACAACGGCTTCACTTCCGCCTGTAATGATAATGTCGGCCTTATTCAGCCGGATATTATCAAATGCATCAATAATAGCGTTGGTAGAAGAAGCACAGGCGCTTACCACGGCAAAGTTGGGCCCACGAAAACCATGGCGCATGGAAATATGGCCTGCTGCAATATCCAGTATCATTTTAGGAATAAAGAAGGGATTGAAACGGGGAGTTCCATCGCCGGAGGCAAAATTAACCACTTCTTCCTGGAAAGTAATAAGACCGCCAATGCCACTGGCAAAGATAACACCCACCCTGTCGGGGTCAACATTCTCTTTTGAAATGCCGGCATCTTTTACTGCTTCATCGCTTGCAACAATGGCAAACTGGCAGTAACGATCCATTTTACGGGCTTCCTTCCTGTCGATATAAACGGTGGGATCGAAATTTTTAACTTCACAGGCAAATTGCGTCTTAAACTTTGAGATGTCGAATTGCTGAATAATATCGCAACCGCTTACCCCATCTTCCAAACCCTGCCAATATTCCTGCACGGTTTTACCTAATGGTGTAATGGCGCCCAATCCGGTAACGACAACTCTTTTTAAAGACATACAATTTACCTGTGATAGTTTAAATGTCTACACAGCTGAATGCCGGTAAGACGTAGAAGTTAATTACTTAGCGTTTTCTTCCAAGTAAGATACAGCCTGCCCCACAGTAGTAATTGTTTCGGCTTGCTCATCAGGAATAGAAATATTAAATTCTTTTTCAAATTCCATAATTAATTCAACGGTGTCGAGGCTATCGGCACCTAAATCGTTAGTGAAAGAAGCTTCGTTGGTTACTTCTGCTTCATCTACACCTAATTTGTCAACAATAATTTTTTTTACCCTTGTTGCAACGTCTGACATGATAGTAAATTTAGTTTATACAGCTGCAAAAATATACTTTTTGATCTAAATTCAAAGAAATACTACATAACTATAAAATTGAATTTTTAAGCTGACAATGAAGACACTGTGCCTGTAAATTCATTCATATATTACAATAATGATATTTAAAAGGATGTGAAAATTTCTCTTTTGCCAGCGTTAACCACTCAAAAAAATGATGTATATTGTATTCCCTGCACCCGTAACCATATCAGCAACAACTATAAAGGATAATACTAAGATGGGATTAAAGCAAATTGACCACGGAACGAAAGAATACCGGCAGATGATAGCACTGCGGCAAGCCATTTTGCGTGACCCTTTAGGCCTCAAATTTTCTCCCGAGGAACTGGAAAAAGAGAAAGAAAATATATTGATCGCGGCTTTTGAAGAAGAAGACGATATGCTGGGGTGCTGTATGCTGACAAAAATTGACAATCAAACGCTCCAGCTCAGGCAAATGGCTGTAAAGAACAACCTGCAGGGAAAGGGCATTGGTGCTTCTATTATAAGTTTTGCTGAAACCATTTCCCGTGACAGGGGTTATCGCCGCATCATTATGCATGCCAGGGATACTGCCATAGGTTTTTACGAAAAGTTTGGTTACAAAGTGAAAGGCGATGCATTTACAGAGATCAACCTGCCTCATCATATAATGGAGAAGAAGATTTGATTCGGGTCGGGACCGAAGGTCAGACCCACGTCGATATTTTATAACACGAATTTCAGGCACGAATTACACGAATGGAATAGTTGCCGGACATTATAACGGGGGACGGATATTTGATTCGGGTCGGGACCGAAGGTCAGACCCACTTCGATACTTCATAACACGAATTGCAGGCACGAATTACACGAATTTAATAGTTCCCGGATTTTATAATGGGGGGACGGATATTTGATTCGGGTCGGGACCGAAGGTCAGACCCACTTCGATATTTTATAACACTAATTTCAGGCACGAATTACACGAATTGAATAGTTGCCGGACATTATAACGGGGGACGGATATTTGATTCGGGTCGGGACCGAAGGTCAGACCCACGTCGATACTTCATAACACGAATTTCAGGCACGAATTACACGAATGGAATTGTGCTGATCTTCTAAGAGAGTCTTGTCAATATTCAAATCATAAAATTTTCAAACTTCCAT
>JACMKX010000082.1 GCA_014379905.1 Ferruginibacter sp.
AATTATTGCAGATGGAAATATCGGTGATGCTGAAGGAAGTGTCTTTTACTGTTAAGTTTAATGTTGCGGTAGAATCACAATCATTCACATTCGCCGCAGGCAAAACAATGGTGTAAGATCCGCTGGTTGTATAATCAATGCCGTTCCAGTTGTAGGGCAATAAATTATTGCAGATGGAAATATTGGTTACACTGAAAGAAGTATCCTTAATAGTTAAATTCAATGTTGCAGTAGAATCACAATCATTCACATTCGCCGCAGGCAAAATAATGGTGTAAGATCCGCTGGTTGTATAATCAATACCGTTCCAGTTGTAGGGCAATAAATTATTGCAGATGGAAATATTGGTTACACTGAAAGAAGTATCCTTGATAGTTAAATTCAATGTAGCAGTAGAATCACAATCATTCACATTCGCCGCAGGCAAAACAATGGTATAAGATCCGCTGGTTGTATAATCAACGCCGTTCCAGTTGTAGGGCAATAAATTATTGCAGATGGAAATATTGGTTATGCTAAAGGAACTGTCTTTAACAATTAAATTTAAAACTGCAACAGAATCACAACCGTTTACATTGGCACCAGCCAGGTTAATAGGGTAAGATCCGCTTGCTGTATATTCATTTCCATTCCAGGTATAAGGGAGAAGGTTATTACAAACAACAACATTTTCAGCGCCCCAGGTGGTATCATTCACCGTAAGTATTGCTGCAGCGGAAGTGTCGGCTCCACCCACATTTGTCCATAGGGTCCTGAATTGTTTGCCATCATCGGCATCCGAAACAATAAAAGTTATGGATGCAGCAGTTGCGCCTGTGCTATCCTCCCAGGAACCGCCATTGTCTGTACTTATTTGCCATTGAACGGTGCTGGCTACATCGCTGGTAGCAGCTGAACTAAAAGTTACGGAACTGCCTTCGCAGATGGTTTGCGTTAATGGCTGTTCTGTAATTGCCGGGGGCATAGAAAAACTTAACGGGGTAGCAGGAGGATTGGGAAAAGTAACAGTGTTACTGCCGGCATCAACAGATGTAACCCGGAAGTAATAACTAACACCAGCAGTCAGCCCTGATAACTGGATAATATGATTGGTTACCAGCGAAGCATCGCTGCTATTCAAGCCAAGGCTTCCCGGAGCAATACCATAATCTACTACAGAACTTGCAGGAACATCGGTGGTCCAGGTAATAATAGAAGTGCCGTTTGCATTGGGAGTAACTACAATATTTGTTATAGAAATCGCAGCTGTTATACCTGTACCTTGTAAAGAAAAAGTATAGGCAGCTTCATCGGTATCATCATTGTTAACAATGATACTGGCTGTTTTTAATCCATTTCCTACAGGCAAAAAGTTAACTGCTATATTAGCAGATGCGCCCGGGGGCAGGGTTGCAGGAACTAGTGTATCCAGTGTGAACATCTCATCATCTGCTCCGATAAAACTAATAGCTCCGATATTTAGGGTAGCCGTTCCGGTATTGTGTATCACAAATGTTTTAGCCGCTCCTGCACCTGTTACATTTCCAAAATCTGTGTTATCAGTAACAGAAGGTGAATTGTCTCCATCCGAAATGCAATTGTTATTTCCTTCTATTTTAATATTAGGAAAAACAGCTGCACAACTATTTAAAATATTATTGGATTCAAAAACCCAGTTGGAATTGGGTCCTGTTAAGGCAAAATTATTCAGCGTTCCATTGTAGGCGGATGCGGTACAATTATCTACATCATTTATTGCAGTGGAAATTCCTGCATTGTTACCTTCTCCGGCTCCCTGGTTAAAATTATACCATGCCAGCAGGCCGGGTTCATCGCCACTGATATTGCATTGATAACTATTTTGAATCTCTGTACCTGTTCTTACTTCTTCCCAGATCCTCACCTGGTCAATACGTCCCCAGAAGAAATTAGAACTGTTTAAGGAGCCGATCTTTAAAATAGTTTCTGTGTATGCCGGAACGCCTGCAGCCGTAACAAGCAGCGCACCATTCAGGTACAATTTCATATCCAGCGTAGTGGCGTTATAGGTAACTGCCACGTGGTGCCATTGGTTAGTGGTTAACACGGTAGTACTCAATGCCTGGCCGAAACCGCCATTTACGTGTCCGGCCGCCACTCTTCCGTTATTTAAAAATAAAGCTGTGCCTGTTCCGGAAAGAATATTTGGAAATCCGCTTAAAGTATTTGTTTTGATCCATGCTTCTTTTGTATAATCGCCTGTTATAATAAATGGTAGGGCTACTTCGTCGTTTACACCATCAAAGTCAAGTGATTTTGCCGGCGGTGATTTAATGCCATCCACAGAAAAAGTATATACCAGTTCATCCCCATCATCGCTGTTTACTTGTATAACGGCGGTTTTGATTCCCACTGCCCCGGCAGGATTAAAGCTGATGCTAAAGCTGGAAGAGGCACCCCCCGCAATTACAGGAGCAGGAGCCGCACTAACGATAAAGTCTGCTGCATTTGTTCCCGTTATTTGTATGCTGCTGATGTTCAGGTTTCCATTTCCTGTATTTTGAATGGTATAAGTTTTTACAACCGGCATGCTGGTAAAATTTCCATAGCTGGTATTATCTGCCGGGCCGGGAGTATTGTCGCCGGCAACAATACATAAACTATTACCTGTTATATTAATGTTGGGAAACTGGTTGCCACATGCCACGGCAAGCGGGGGGCCGGGTGCAACAAAATTTGAACTGCTGCCAGTTAAAGTAAAATTGGTTAATGTGCCATTCACTGCATTACACTTATCCTGGCTGTCATTTAATAAGGTAATGGCCGTATTGTTGCCGCCGGCTATGCCCTGGTTAAAATTGTAATACAGCAGCAGGCCTGGTTCATCACCTGTAAGTTCACAATCTTTAGATGCATTTATTTCAATTTCAGTGCGGGCTGTTTTCCATATTCTTACTTCATCCATTTGCCCTGTAAAACGATTGCCATTAGAGAACAGGCCCAGGAATAAAAAATTTTCTGTGTAAGCAGAGGCACCCGGATTAGAGGCCACCAACGTTCCGTTTTTATACAATTTCATTTCGGATAGGGCAGCGTCATAACTCACTGCTATATGGTACCATGTTCCGCTGAGCATGTTTTCTGTATCCTGCACTTCCTTGTATGCAAATGTTCCTGCGTGTCCCGCAGTTAATTTCCCGTTCTCAATATAGAAGGCAGTATTATTTCCTGAAATGATATTTGGAAAATTTGCAGTAGAGGCAGGTTTTATCCATGCCTCTTTTGTGTAACTGCCAGATAAAGAAAAGGCCAGTGTAACGCTATTTGTACTGCCATCGAAATCCAATACTTCCCCGGTTTGTGCCCAACTTTTAAACCCGGTAAATAATAAGCAGGCGAATATTACAAGTTTTCCGTGACAGGATAACTTTTTAGAGAAAACAGGTGTTATTTTCATGGCGCAACAGTTAGTTTACATTAATGACGAAGTAATAAACGTGGAATATAAGGTTAACGATTTTTGGAAGGATATGGGGGATAAGTTGGTGTAAGGACATCTAAACTACGAAAACTAAGTTGTTTTGTGCAACATTTATTATAAACACAGAAAAATGTTATTGCCTCAAACTGGTTATTAACCAATGAATATGAGTATATTTAATATTAATAAATAAATATATATTACTAAGAAAACCACAAAAATGTTTTGTAGTCAGGGTGGTAAACTTTATATTTGCGGGCTATTTAAAACAAAAATTAACGCAAAACATGAAAAAAGTATTTTTATTCGCAGCTCTGGCAGTTGCTTCTTTCGCAGTTCAGGCTCAGGATGAGTCTAAACCTCTAACTTTCAGCGTAGGTGCAGAAGCTGCATTACCTATTGGTGATTTTGTAGATTCACCAATAAAATTTAGCGACATTTATTCTTTTGGTGCAGGTCTTTCTTTGCAAGGCAAATACGCCTTGGATGAGTCATTAGGCATTACATTAAGCGCTGGTTATATCAGCTATTTCGAAAAGGAATATCTTGGCGAAAAACCTGGTTCACTTGGAGTAATCCCGGTTTTGGCAGGTATTGAGTATAATTTTACGCCAGAGATATTTGCAAGTGCTCAGTTGGGTTATTCTATCTACACGGGTAAATACTTGGATGATGCTAAAATGAGCGGTTTCTCTTATGCGCCTGGTATCGGTTACAGGTTTACACCTAATTTCAGCGTTCAGTTGAAATACCAGGGAACAAGCGCAAAAATCAAGTTTGATGATGGTGGGGAAAGCGATAGCGGCAGCCTAAGTCACATTGGCCTTCGCATAGCTTACAGCTTCTAATTAAAGCAATTTATTTTTATAAATGCCGCTTAGCAATAAGCGGCATTTTTATTTCGTTTAATTCTCATTGAAATATATATTACATCATTATGAAAATTAGCGGTATCTGTATTTTATTATTCCTTGGAAATTTTTCAGCTAACTCACAGGCAGTTCAAAAAAATAAAATAAAAATAGGTGCCGGTATCTCCCTGGCCCTTCCTGTTTACAATCTTGATATTAGTACAACAGGTGGAGGAGTAGATGTGCTGCTGCAATACGGTTTATCCCGTAGTGTCAACCTTACTGGCGATGTTGGCTTTACCGGCCTGCCTGGCAAAGGCGTTTATCCGTCAACAGCCATCATACCAATACGGCTGGGATTAAGATATTTCCCTGTTCCTAAAATTTATATTGCCGGCAAGGCCGGGCTTGGCCATTACACCATCCTTAAAGCAAGTGCCAGTTATACCGCTTATGCTGCCGGCGCGGGATATATGATCAGTAAAAAATTTGATGCATCCTGTTATTACGACGGCTTCACCAACAATAATAGTTCTTTTGGCTACATTGCTATAAGGGCCGGCTACCAGTTTTAAACCGGTATGTTAATAAGTTCTGTATTTCTTTAACGTTTGTATTAGCCATTACTACAGAAAATTGTAATAATTTCCTACATTAGTAATTTTTACAATAACTCATATTTGTTCCTCCTCACCCTCCAAAAAGCTGAACGTCTCTTTCTTTTCAGAAACCACAGGTCAAAACCCGGCATTAATGCGTAATATCAGTTTAAGAGGGCATTTTTTAAGGTAAAGACATAATTATTATTCTTTACATACTAAGTTAAAAGATTCGGCGTTTAGAGTATAACCATACCTGCCCTAACAGGTAAAAACTGAAACCAATCTTACACAACACCTATCTTACTGCTATTGCATTTTATTCCCGGTAGTCAACTAACTGTTCACTAAACCTGGCAATTAAATCAATAACCAAGCTTTAAAACCACAACCAATATTTTTTATGAGAAACAATTTTTACCCCTCCATCAGGGTGAGCATAGTTGCTGCCCTGATCTACCTCGCAGCAGGTACACAATCAGCAAAAGCTCAGCAGTTTTTAACCCAGATCGATGGCTGGAACGCTTATGTTCATTTGCCGGATGATTACACTGACAGTGTTGGGAAAAGATACCCGCTTATCTGTTTTATACCCGGTACGGGAGAATGTGGTACAGATCCCAGCAGGTTGTTAACCTATGGCCCTTCCAAGTATGTAGCGCAAGGGCATAACATGCAATTCATGGTTAATGGCAAATTGGAAAAACCAATAGTAATTTCCCTCCAGCCAGTAAATTTATGGCCCAGTGCTTATACTATTAACAGGAAACTGGACTCCATATTTGCCCGCTACCGTTGCGATCTTCAGCGGATTAATGCTACAGGCCTGTCGATGGGTGGCTGGAGTTGGGATAATTATGTTGATAATTACAGCCCGGTTTATAATAGTAAAATAACTTCTATTGTAAGTATGAGTGCACCTCCGCCAGATAACGGGTATGGTAATATGAAGCATTTTGCTTTGGCAGGTGGAACCATGTGGGCATTTGAAGGAAACATGGATCTTCGTGGGTTAGACCAGATAAGGGATACTATGAATGCTGCAGTACCAAACTCAGCCCGGTACACGTTATATACTGGCGGCCATTGCTGCTGGAATAATTTTTATAATCCTTCTTTTACTGAAAATGGGGAAAGCATTTATTCATGGATGCTGAAACAAAAAAAGGCACTCATTCAAGGTAATACGGTGTCTCCTGAAGCGAATGCCGGAAGAGATTCCGCAACAAGTATAATCATGCTTACTGTTCCTTTAAGAGGAAATGGGAACGATCCAAACGGGTTACCTATTAATTTTAACTGGGTTAAGATAGCAGGGCCAGTGCCTGGAGTGATCGCCAATCCGTCGGCTATGCAAACTTCCGTAACAGGTTTGAACCTCGGAGAATACAAGTTTGAATTAAGAGTAACCAATGCCATGGGTTTAATAGGAAAAGATACCGTGACGATCAGGAATGGCGTTTTAATACTGCCCATTGTACTGGAACAATTTACAGGAAAATTAAATACCAACGGCAGCGTAAGGCTGGATTGGAAAACAAGCACCGAGATCAATTCACACCACTTTGTAATAGAAAGAAGCGCTGATGCACAAAATTATATTCCTATTGCGAAAGTATTTACGTCAGGCATTTCGGGTATGGGTGCAGCCTACAGCAGTGTGGATTACCTGCCGGAAAACGGGAATAATTTTTACAGGTTGAAAATGGTGGATATGGATGGAAGTTTTGAATACAGCAACATTGTAAAGATTGCTACAAAAGATAAAAAAACAGGAACAGTAGCCATTTCATCTGCTTATACAAACGGGGGAAATCTACAGGTGAATATCAACAGTGCTGAATCTAAATATGTTTCCCTGGCTTTTGTGGATGCAACCGGTAAATTGATTTTCATCAATAATGTATCGCTGAACAAAGGGATGAATTTAATATCAAGAAATATCCAGTTGCCTGCAGGTGTTTATCATATCAGCCTGGCAACGGAAACAGAAAAAATAACGACGACAATCATTCACAAATAGTTTTAGTTTCACTTGATGCTTGAATTCGCAAAATGGTCCCGCTTTGCTTGCGGGATCATTTTGTTTTTATAAGCATGTCTGCCAATAGCCCGTGATGATCTGTTTCGCCGTTTTCCAGTATTCTCTTTACCTGCAATAATTTAAAGTGATCGTCGTAAAAAAAATAGTCTACCCTCAGTGTAGGGGAAATGTATTGAAAAGTTCTGCCAAACCCTTTTCCTTTAGTAGCCCAGGCGTCGTTTAAGCCAGCTTTTACTTTGCCGTAAGTGTAACTTAAAGGAATATTATTAAGGTCGCCGGTAAAGATCATAGCTCTTTTGCTGCTGTCCAAAATGGTTCTTACATAATCTGCCTGTTGGGAAAGGAAATTGTAGCCAAATCTTAATTTTCCTATCATACTTTTCGTATCGGAAATTGTATTGCCGGAAATGGTTTTAATATTATGCACTTCCTTATATTCATTGCCCTGGAATTTCATTAGTTGTAACCTGGTGGAAAATATATCAATAGTGTCCTGGTTCACAACAATGCCTGTTTTAATGATGCTTCCCGAATACAAACCGGTAAAAGGAAAAACTGATTTGCTGCTGTCTATGATTTTATAACGGCTAAAAATAATAGTTCCGCTAAAAAAATTGCCATCGACTTTTGGGACATCCCTGGAAAAAAAATAGTAAGGATAGCCTAAAGTTCTTGAAAGAGAATCCATGATATTGTAATGATGACCCGGCACTATTTCTGAGAAAAACTCCTGCAGGCAAACAACATCTGCACCTGCTTCTTTTATTTTATCGAAGATGGTAATGTTGTTTTTAATAGCAACCATGGTATCGGTTTCCGTATAATTCATCAAACCCACATTCCAGCTCAATACACGGATTGCTTTTTTTTGTTTTTCGGAATTAAAAGAAGAAAATAAGTGTATACCAAAACTGTTATAAATGGCAGGGATGGAAATAAATACAGTTGCCAGGGCGAAAAGCGATCGCCTGGGTTTGATAAAAAGCCAGGAGATACCAAATAATATCACTAAAACAATACAACCCGGGAAAAGCAAGCCGGCTATGGCAACAGGCCACCATTTTACGGGATCTGCATAAGGTGCCAGTGTACCTGCTATTGTTGCAAGTATACAACCAATATTTACAATGAAGAACAACCCGGTCAACCGTTTCTTAAGGAGGGTCTTCATGATTTTTTTTGTACAAAATAAACGGCGTCACCTTTAAAGAAACCATATTTAAAAATTTCTTCGTCTGTAAAGGATGCTGTAAAATCATCTACGGTCACATCAAAGCCAATACTGCGTAGTTTGTCGGCATAATCATAACTGTAGTATCGCACGTGTTCTTTTAAGCCAAATATTTTTTCCCGCTCCAGCGGATCCGTAATAGAGCTATCTTCAAAAGTTTCTGTTGCTTTTGTATTAATAGGAACCTGCATAATTCCCCAGCCACCGGGCTTCATTAGTTTTAAAATGTTTGTCATGGCTGTTTTATCATCTTCAATATACTGGAATACATGGTTGCAGATGATAACATCAAAACTATCATCAGGAATTTCATGGTCTAAAATATCCAGGTAAGTAGTTCCTTTTGGATAAAGATGCGGGAAAATGTCTACCGGATAATAATCAATATTTTTTTGCTTTTTGAATTTATGAAAGAACACTGTTTCCGGGGCAATATGAAGCAGTTTTAAGTTATGGGTATAGATATTTGTTTTCTTTTCAAAATACATCCAAAGCAGGCGGTGCCGCTCCAGGCTTTCACAATTAGGGCACCAGGCATTTTGACGCCGGTCGTTGCCAAAGGGTGCAAATTCTTTAAAAGTACTTTTACAACAGGCGCAATAAACTTTGTTGCCCCTCAATTTAAATTTAAGGTACAGCAACCTGATATTATTTAATATCGGGAAAAGTGGCCCCAGCGATTCTTTTACTTTTGTACTGATCATAAGAGTGCTTTTAGCGTTGGTATTGTAAAATGTATCAATTCCTTTTTACAGAATTTCGTCCTGCCATTTTTTGTAGCCGGTTAAGTATTATCTGACCCTTCACCAGTGCTTCAATATTTGTTTCAGGCCTTTCAGCGTTAAAACGGTGAAGGATGTTATTATTCAATTCTTCTTTTTGATTTTGTATGCCGAATAATAAACCATTCTTTGCCAGGTTGATGCTACTGATCGTTGCCTGGCTGATATCCATGTCGGAATGCGGAAAAGAAAAATGGCATTCATTGCTGCCTGTTATTTCTTTTACACATTCGCAGGAATTAACTGTTTGCCAAACCTGTTCTTCCTCACTCAGCAGTTTATAATAAGGATGATCCATGCTGTGTGCGCCTATGTCAAAACCCCGGCGATGCAGGTGGGCCACTTCTTCATCAGTTAAAAAGGGGCGCTGCTTACTGAGATAATGCGTAAATGAATAACCGGTTGCATCAGCAATCGTATCCAATAATGAGGCATTGGTTTGATCAATTTTTTTTAAAGCCTCCATCAGTTGATAGGGTGTGGCAGACTTTATCCCTAAAACTTCAGCGTAAATTTTTGAGCGTGGCTGTTCGTTTCTTTTAAGTTCGCCTATCAGCAAGCTGATCTTGCAGCGGTAAAATAAAACCATATTACCAATGAAAGAAGGGTTAATGAAAAATATTGCAGGAACTCCTTTTTTTTCCAAAATGGGAGCAATAATATCGTATACTTCCCTGAAGCCATCATCGAATGTGAGCAGGAAGCTACCTGCGGGCAATGCTTTTTGTTCTGAGATGCTTTTACTAACATCGGCTGCCGAAACAGGTTTATAATACTTCAAAAGAAAATCCAAATCATCACTGAACTGCTGAATATTTTTGTACGGGTACAAATGACAAATATGCTGAAGTTCCTCATCACTTACTGTATGGTGGTAGGGGAGCAATAAACCTGCCGGTCCGCCGGAACGGAACAAGCTTATGGGAAGCATGGAAGATGCTTTATAATAAAGTTTTTTAAGGCCGCTCATGCTTCAATAGTTCATCGATGTACATTACTTTCTTATGTTCTGTTTTAAGAAAATTATTCCTGGCCTTTTTTATTTTCAACAGGGATTTAAACTGGCTTACGATTAATAAGGGAATAAATTTTAATGACTGCATCATTCCTTTCTGGTAGCTCTGTGTAGCTACGGTTAAGATGAAAACCAGCACATATACTACGATAATGCCTGCCCAAACAAATAGCAATAACGGGTTAATAAAAAAGGTAGCTACCAGTACTGCAAACAACAGGCTCATCAAAATGATCATGGGTGGCCTTAGCATGGTGGCGCCTAATAGTATCCTGCCTAAGTTTAACGTTTTAAAACCATGAACGGTGAGCTGCCAGCTTTCTTTGATGTGAGAAAAATAAGACCATATCCACCTGGTTCTTTGCTTTTCCATTACAGCCGCATCTTCTACTTTTTCATCATATACAATGGCGTCATCAGCAAAGGCAATTTGTTTTACGAGCATCGCCATTTTTGCCTGCAGTTTTTTATCAAATCCACCAACTGTATTTTTATAATTTATTTCTTTGTAAAGATTATAATCAAGCGAAATGCCCAGTCCCAAAATAGAAGAAGACAGGCCTAAAGCCATTTTAGCTTTGCGCTCAAAAAAAGTGTAATAAATATGGCCAACCGAATCTAATTGTGAATAGGTAGTGTCTGTATTCTTAGATAGCATATGCGTTTGAACTACCCTAAAACCTTGTTGAAAATAGCCTGCTAAATTTTTTAAGTAATTGGGGTGAACAAGGTTATCACTATCAAAAATGATCATTACGTCTGGTTCATTTACATAATGGTCTATCGCATACTGAATAGATTTTATTTTGGAATGAAGGGCAACTTCCGGCTTTAAAACTACAATCCTTTCATCATCAAAGTTCAGGTCTGTAATATCGCAATCATCTGCTACAACGTACACTTTAAAGTTTGGGTAAATTTGTTTTATAAAAGAATCTACAAACGGCGCTACAAACCTGGCGTCCTGGTGCGCAGTGATGATGGCTGCAAATTCAAATTGTTTGGCAGTTGTGGAAAAGGAGAACTTTTTTTTAAGTCCTCCTTTTAAGAAATAGGCTATGAATAAGAAAGCGGGGAGTGAAAAATAAAAGGCAATGATGCCACTTAAAATATAAAACAATACCAAAAGAATTTGTGCAACTATTTCCATTGTTTATTTTTTCTTTTGCCAAACTGTTACAAAACCACCTGTACATCCGTAAGGTAAAAATTCAGCAATGGCGCAGTCCATTTTTTGCAATGCGGGAATTTTTTTTGCAAAGAGGGAGAACGGGAAAACATCTTCTATAAAATTTGTTTTACCATATTGAATGATATTAAACTTATTGTCTGCAGCCAGCCTGGTTAATGATTTTTTAGTAAAGAACTGTACATGTGTCAGGTCGCTTGCATCCGATTGTGCAGTTGAACCGCTATAGCCCAAAGCTTTTTTTATTTTACTGATGATCTTCCAGGCTATACCATTGCTTTTTTGCAGGGAGATTACCGGCCTTGTTACAAACAATTCTCTTGGGCCACTTCCATTGGGAACGGTAACAATGAGCACACCATCATCCGTAATAGATTCGTACAATACTTCCAGCAAACCGCCCGGCGCATTCAGGTGTTCCAATACTTCACTGCAAATAACAGCGTTGTATTTTTTTCCTTCTGCCACCAGCTGCTCTGCACTTATAACATCAAATTTTACATTTGGAAGGGTATTTAACAGTCTTGCTTTTTCAATTGTTTTATCGCTTACGTCTATGCCATACACATTAAATCCTTTAGCGCCCAGGCTCCTTGATATTACACCGTTACCACAGCCAACATCCAGTACCACTGCTCCTTCCGGAAGTTTTTTATTAAGCGTATCAATAATAAAATTCAGTCTTTTAATATCGGCTATGCGATTGTATTCCATCGTTAATTTTCTTTGTTCAGTAATTTATTGTATTCGGCTTCTATTTTTCTTGTCATGTCGGCAGCATTAAAATTGTACTTCACGGTTTCTCTCGCTTTTGCTCCCAATTCTTTTCTCAATGTTGTATTTTTTGCCATGGCAACAATGGCAGTTGGCAATTCTTTATCCATATCTCCCAGTTCAATTAAGTGACCGTTTTTATTATGTTCAATTATATCTGTTGTACCATCTACATTGGATGCAATGATGGCCTTACCCATACTCATTGCTTCCAGTAGGCCTATTGGCAAACCTTCCCATAAAGAAGGCAAAATAAAAATATCGGCAGCAGCTAAAACAGCCGGCACATCCTGCCTGAAGTTTTGAAAAACAACCCTGTTGCCAATGCCTGCTTTTTTTACTAATTCCGTAGCTGTTTGTTTTTCATCGCCATCACCCACCATTAATAAATAGAGATCCGGGTTTTGCTGTACTGCTTTTTCGAAGGCTTTCAACAAAACAAGTGGTTGTTTGTGGCCGGTAAACCTTGCCAAAAATAATGAAAGCACCGCATCTTCCGGAATATTCAATTCTTTGCGGATATTGGCGTACTGCCCGTCTGCATTGAATTTTTGCTGATCTATCCCATTGTTTATAACCACCGATTCAAAACCTGTTATAGTATCTTTGCCGGTTTTTTGATTGGAAACAGAAACAGAAATATTAAGGTTTGAACGGGAAACCAGGAATTTTTCGCCGGCAACCCTTATTTTTTTTATTAAAAAAGGCTGATCCACATGGAAGGACCAACCGTGTATGGTATAAGCCAGGGGTTTTTGTAAAGAACGGGCCGCCCTAAAAACATTGGAGTTGGCCCTGGTGCCATGGGCATGTACCAGGTCTATTTTTTCGGCCAGCATTAACTGCTTTACTTTATTCCATACCTTAAAATCAAAAGGTTTATTGCTTGGAATAATATGTACAGGTATATTCAATGCTTTCAAACGATCGATCATAGGGCCGTCAGTAAAGGACAGCACCACAGGATCGTACGTAGTTCTGTCAAGGTTTTCTACCAGGCTCAGTAAATGACTTTCGCCACCACCTATCTGTCCCTGCCTGATACACTCAAGAACCCTTATCTTATTTTTGAAGGCTGTCATAATTATTCATGCCAATAATGCATGGGGTTATCCTGTAATTTACCGAAACTTAAATTAATTGAGTTGAATATTCAGCAGCGGGTTTTATTGAACAGATTTTTTTGAATGGGTAAAATTCCATGTAATACCTTTCGTAAAAGCTTTCAGGTGATCCCACTGCCTGTTTTTTGCAAACCGCAAAATAGTTTTAGGAACGGTGAGCAGCCCAAAAAAGCCTGCAAACACAAGGAACTCACCCGTACTGGCATTTCTGCGCATGTAATAGATACGGTTACGTGTCATAAAATGTACTTTGAGCGGGCTCAGTTTTCCCATACTCATAGATTCTTTATGAAAGACCAAACCTTTGGCCTGGTAATAAATTTTATAGCCTGCTTTTATAATTCTGGCACTCCAGTCTGACTCATCATAATAAACAAAATATTTTTCAGCCATCATGCCTACTTTTTCAATCACTTCCCTGCTTACCATCATGGCACAGCCGTGAGCACTGTGTGTATAGCCGGGTGTATCATGCTGGCCTTTGTCTTCCTCCAGGCTGCCTACGGCAGTAGTTTTGCCGGTAAGCATATTCATTTTATTAAAGCCTGCATATTGTATAATGGTAGGGTGGTGGTGAAATCTTATTTTAGGACACACGGCACCCACTTTTGGATCTGTGTAAAAAGGCTCCAGGCATTTTTCAATAAGGTCTGGCGTAACTTCTGCATCGTTGTTTACCTGGAAACAAAAATCATAGTGGGGAGACATGTGGCGCATGCCAAAATTATTTCCACCGGCAGACCCCTGGTTTACCGGGCTCTTTACAATTTTTACATTGGGATAATTTCCGGCCAGGATCCTTTCTGTAGGGTCCTCTTTGGAACCATTATCAACAACAATAATCTCGTAATTTTTATAGGTAAAGCTCCTGGTGCTCTCTAAAAATTCGCAGGTAACATCGGTTCCATTCCAGTTTAACGTAACGATAGATACAAAAGGGTTATCCTTGAGGAGGTTGCTCATTATTCAGTTTTTTTTGTGGTAAGCTTTTTATTTACACATTTGCTTTTTGCAGCAATGCACCTGGTGTTCTTATTAAAATTTTAAAATCAGTCAGTAAATTTCTGCTCCTTGCGTAATCAATGTCTAACTGAATTCTTTCTTCATTACTCATATCCGCTTTTCCTCTTTTGCTTACCTGCCAAAGACCGGTAATACCTGCGGGTGCCATAAATCTTTCGGCCCATGCTGCGGTGGTAAGTGTAGCGGCTTCGTATAGTGGCAAAGGCCTGTTTCCTACAATACTCATATCGCCACGCAATACATTAAAAAGTTGTGGCAATTCATCCAGGCTGCTGTTGCGTAAAAATTTGCCAAATTTGGTGATCCTGGGATCATTTTTCAATTTAAAAAATGCAGGTCCCTTTTCATCATTACTGTATTGGTTAAGTTCTGCCAACTGGTCCATCTGATCCTGTGCATTCACGACCATCGTCCGGAATTTAAAAAAATTAAAAATGCTAAAACCTTTCCCTGCTCTTTTGGAAAGATAAAAAACGGGACCGCGGCTGTCAAATTTAATAAGAATCGGGATGATAATAAATAAGGGAGAACAAAGAGCAATCGCAACTGCTGAAGCTGCAATATCAGTCATTCTTTTTATGAAAGTAAACCTGGCGGGAGCTAGTAAGTTGGCTACTTTTACGGGCGACCTTTTAATTGTAATAACATTATTGACCCGCTTTAAAAACTTTATTTTAGCTGATAATTTTGAGTAATGCTGTTCCAGGTTGATCACATCGTCTACCAGCTTTTGGCTGAATAATAATTTGGTATCCCTTTCTGACAAAAATGCCTGGTTGTAAATAATAGGAATGTCATTAAAGTGTTGCGCAAGCAACCAAACCTTAAATGCAACCAGTTCTATGTGATGGTGCGGAATATCCAGGATGATGAGATCCGGGGTACGGTCCAACTGTGCAAGAATTTTCTTGCCTGCCTCAATTGTGAGGGAAAATTGAGTTCCGGAATATAGTGATTGAAGAGATTCCCTGAAAAATGAAGAACTGCCGATGTAAAAAAAGTTTTCTTGTGTGTCGGCCGATTTCTCATTGTTCATGACCTCATTTGTACCTTGCGGTAAAACATTGGTAAACATAAATCGTTGTTTAGGGTAATTTTAAAAATTACACCAGAACTAAAAAATATTCATATTAAATGAAAATTTCTTTTTTCTGACAATCGATTTTTCATTAAGACTAACCAGAGCGTTTACTTTTTCGGAAAGGTATAAGGGATCAAAAGGTTTTGTTACAAAAAGCGATGCCCCAAGAGCAGTTGCTTTATTTTTCAGATGTTCGTCATCTGAATCAGATATTACTACCCGCTGAATATTGTTTAATACACAACTGGTGGAAATATGTTCCAATAATTCAAAATTATCAGATTCAGTGCTGGAAATATCCAATATAATAAGATCTCTTTCAAGATCAGTTCTTAATTGTTGCATTGCATCAGTGCTATTCTTAACAGAAGTAACATTGAAATCTTTTTTCATTACCGTACTTATCAAATAATTGATAGCATTACATTCTTCGATAATCATTAACTTTTTTACCACGGTCTCAAAATTTTAGAGTGTTGCTAAGGTGGTAATTCATAAAAATGGAGTATATACAATACCCAATGGGATTCTATACGTTGGTAATTCGCAGAAATTAAGATTTCAGAGTGAAATTCAAAAGAGGTAATGGAAGATTTTTGGTAGGAATTGAGACTTGGAATTAGTCAGTAGTTGTGAACTATGACGTAAAACTATATAAAAATTATCAATACAAAAAAATATTTTTAAACTTTTTTTTAAAATAATACAAATGGAGTAGTGTAGAGTATACAAATAAGGTAGTAAAAATTCTACTCATTGCTCCGTTTGGCTTTATCCCATAAAACGGTTTGGCTTTTATTAAAAAAGCGTATGAAACCCAGGTACAGCGCCACATTCATGAAAACGAAATAGTAGGGTACATAAAGGAGCTTTACCTTAATATTAATCTGTGCAAAAAGCCAGCCCAGGAAAGCAGCTAAATAAAAAAGGCACTGGCTCCAGAAAAAAATAGTATAAAATTGTTGTTCACGATATAATAACCACCAGTTGGTTATAAACAATGCAGGTAGCAACCAGGGGCATATGATCCAGCGTAAAACCCTGTGGGAAATGTATTGAAAACTCAGTTTGCCATATTTAAATATATTCAGCAGGCTTTTCAGCATAAAAACAGATTGCCAGCCGCCTGCAGAGATCCTGATCTTTCTTTTCTGTTCCTCCTTTAATGAAAAAGAAGGCGCTTCGGTGGCAAAGGCATTGGGTTCATACATTACCCGGTAGCCTTTTTTACAGATCTTCATAGAAATGATGAAGTCATCAAGCAGTACATGTTTTTGTACGGGTTCAAATAAGGCGGTACGTATAGAAAACAATTCGCCCGCAGCGCCCACCACTGAGTAAAACCTGGCGTCCATTTTTTTCAAAAAGGATTCGTATTTCCAATAGAGTCCTTCGCCTGCACCGGCAACTCCGGCTTCACCCTTGCCGGCAGCTACCACTTTTTCTCCTGCTACTGCCCCAATTGCAGGATCCCGGTAATGCTTTACGATTTCTTTAATGCATTGTTTATTTAAAAGGGTATTGGCATCGCTGAATACAACGATACCCGTGGTAACAAAGGGTATTACCCGGTTAATCGCCATGGACTTGCCTTCCCGTTCGGGTTTATAGAAAAGATCTATCTGTGGATATTTTTTAATAAGATCTGCCGTTTCATCTGAAGACCCGTCTGCCACAAACAAAAATTTCAATTTACCGGCAGGGTAATCGAGGGCAAGGGAATTTTCGATCTTTTGTTCTATGAAGGCAGCCTCGTTGAAGGCTGCAATAACCAATGTTACTTCCGGTTCAAAATTGTTCTGGGTCAATGTGGCCTTTGTATTGGAAGAAAATACGCTTCTTAGCTTTAACAGCACCCATAATAAAATACCGTAACCTATATAACTGTAAAAAATAATACAGAGGGAGAACCAGAAAATAATCTTGGCAGCGAGCATTGGTTTAAATTTCACTGCAAAAAAAGGGAAATAAACGGTAGAAAAATGAATGGCCTGCCAACTTATTAAAAATAATAATCAAAATTTATTTGTTCAATTGGAGAAAATGTTTAATTTTGACACCAGTATTCCCAAAGTACGTAATATCAAATCTCCTTTTAGAAATACCTCTGACGTTTTTTAATTCAAATTCCTCCTAAAGTTTCAACCAAAAGCTTAACAGCTTAACAATATTTATTCAATATTCTATTGATCGTGCATTACGCATGACGGAAATTCCATTAAGGCCAATTTTTTTGAAATCCATTTTTAGTTTTAATAAAAAAAACATTAAAAATGAGAAAGCTTTATTTAGCTGCGTTGTTGATTGGCATGAGTTGTATGATAAATACCACTTTTGCACAACCAAACATTCTAAACCCTAACGACCCGGATGTGATTTTCACTTCCAGTAACCAACCTGCTCTTCCTACATGGGGACAAATGAGTAAATGGGGTCATACCAACAGGTTAGGTTGGAATCCATATTCACATGGTTACAAATCCTATTACTTTAAAGGAATGGCATTTCGCCTTAAGTTTCCTAAAACCTATCAACACAATGTGGCCGATGGCAAAAGCTATCCGGCAATTTTGTTTATGCATGGTTTAGGTGAACCAGGTCCTGTGTATGATAATGAATTCCACCTGGTACATGGTGGCCAGTATCATGCAGGCAAAGTAAATGATGGAACTTTTGACGGTTTCATGATATACCCGCAAAGCCAGGCAGGTTACCTGCAAAGTTATTTTCCTGTAATGAAGGATCTGATGGATTCTTTGGTAAAATACGTAAAGCTTGACATTGACAGGTTGCACGTTGGTGGTCTTTCTTCCGGCGGACAGGCTGTATGGGACTTTGCACAACAACAGCAATATGCAAAAATTACCTGCGCACTGGAGCCAATTTCTGCGGCTCAATATGAAGACGTAAACTATTTCGCAAGTCATATCAGTATCCCGGTTTTTGTTGCCAATGGCGGACAGGACGTTGCGCCTTATCCTTCTACTGTAACAGATATCATTAATTCATATAAAAATTTAGGTGGTAATATTATCCAGGGCTTCTATCCCGAACAGGGGCATGGTGCCTGGAATTCTTTTTGGACTGATTCAAGGTATTGGCCATTTGTAAATGCACAGCATAAAGCAAACCCGCTGGTATATTTTCAGCATGATGAATTTTGCCCTAATGAAGCGGTAAGTGCAAAGCTTGGTTTACAGGCTGGTTTTTATGCATACGAGTGGCAGAAAGATGGTATTACTGTTCCGGGAGCAACTACAAATATCTTAAATGTAAATGCATACGGTACTTACAGTGCACGTTTTAAAAGAACTGCTTCGGGTCCATGGTCTGCATGGTCACCCAACCCGGCTGTTATTTCACAAAACCAGGGAACGGTTAGTCCTACTATTACTATAAATGGTTTAGCGAGCAATGTATTACCTGCTCCTGATGGCAAAACAACTGTGCCTTTAATGGTTCCTGCCAATTACTATACTTACGAGTGGAGAAGGGTGAGCGATAATGCGTTGGTAAGTTCAGCTTCCACCTACAATGCACCGGTTGGTCAATATAAAATTAAAGTAACTGAACAGTTTGGTTGCGGTAGCGACTTCTCCGGAATTTATACGGTAGTTGCAGCCAGTGGTGCAAATGTACCTGATGCTGCAAGTAGTGTATCTGCAATAGCAATGTCAAACAGTTCTGTGCAAATTGACTGGAACGATAACCCAAGTCCTGCAAATAATGAAACAGGGTTTGAAGTATACAGGAGTACAGCTGCCGGTACAGGGTATAAACTGATCGCAATTACTGCGGCAGATATTCTATCTTATCTTGACCAGGGCCTGTCTGCAAACACAACATATTATTATATAGTTAGAGCAGTAAATAACAATGGTGCTTCACCAATCAGCTCTGAAGTGAATGCTACTACTTTATTTGATGTTAATCCGCCTACAGCGCCATCAAACCTCGTAGCTACCGGCTCTTCCAGGAGTTCTGTTTCATTGAAATGGGATGCTTCAACAGATGATGTTGGCGTAGCTAAATATGAAGTATATGTAAATGGTGTGAAAAAATATGTTACTACCGGAACAACTTTTACAGTGAACGATTTAACAGCATTAAGTACTTATTCTTTCTTTGTAAAAGCATTGGACGCAAAAGGAAATGCTTCTCCGCCAAGCAACCAGATAAGCGCATCGGCCGTATTTCGTGGTTTGGAATATAAGTATTATGAAGGATCATGGGACCTGTTACCGGATTTTGCAAATCTTATTCCTTTAGCTATCGGAACAACTCCAAATGTTAGCATTACCCAAAGATTAAGAAACGATAATTTTGGATTCCTTTGGGAGGGCTATATCAAAATACCTGCAAACGGTACTTATACCTTCGAAACATATTCTGATGATGGTAGTAAATTATACATTGGCGATTATGGCCATGCTACCACTGCATTGGTAAACAATGATGGTTTGCATGGTTCTGCGTATGCAAGCGGAAGCATTGCATTAACTGCCGGCACCTATAAAATCGCTGTGACCTTCTTTGAAAAAGGTGGTGGTGAAGAAATGAAAGTTTTCTGGGGTTGTCCTGCAGCTGGTATCCCTGCCAGGACCGCTATTCCTAGCAGTGCGTTTACAGATGAGGTAACGATCTCTCCGACAATGTTGCCTACCAAACCTTCCAACTTCACCGTTACAGCATCAGCTTACAACAGGGTAAACCTTAGCTGGACAGATAACAGCGACAATGAATCAGCGTTTGAAATATCAAGGGCCAACAGTTTGGTGGGGGTGTACTCCACTATCGGGGCGGTTGCAGCAAATGTTACCAGCTTTGTTGATTCTGTAAACCTAAGCCCTGTTACAAAGTATTACTACAGGCTTAAGGCGGTAAACCAATATGGTCAATCTGATGTATTGGCAATACAGCAGGCAGGCTGGAGTTTAGATAATAATTTAAATGATGCAAGTGGTAACAACAGGAATTTAACTGCTGCAGGTTCACCGGGTTACAATGCGGCAGATAAAAAAGAAGGAACACATTCATTGTCATTCAATGGTTCTTCTCAATACCTTAATTTACCTTTTGGAGGTAATGCTGTATTCCCCAATAATTCTTATTCGGCCAGAACAATTGCTGTTTGGATCAAACCAAATGCTGCTGCAATAAGTGGTTCAAATAAATTCGTATATGAATTGGGTGGAGCAGATAATGGTATTGCTTTGCGTTTCAACAGCGGTTCATTACAGGCGGGTTTAGCTACCAGCAGTATAAGATCTACAGCTGAGGTAAACAACATTACCAGCAACGCTGACTGGATCTCCGGTGGCTGGAATCATGTGGCAGTTGTTTATGAAGCAAATCTTTTAAGCCTGTTTGTAAATGGAGTGCTTAAAACTACAACCAATCTCGTGGAAAACAGTATTGGTACAACAAGCAATGCTTCCCGTATTGCCGGAAGTACAGGTAGCAATGCTTTTAACTCAAGCCAGGCCTCCACTAACTATAACGGTTTGATTGATGATTTTGAAATTTTCAGTGAGCCTTTGGGCGCGGCACAGGTATTGGCGCTTATGGGCCAGTCTTATACTGCAGATACAACATTGGCCTTGCCTGAAATTCCAGCGGCACCGTCAAATCTTATTTCTGCCAATCAAACAACTACAACCATTGCTTTAGAGTTTAATGATAACTCTGACAATGAAACACAGTTTGAATTGTACAGGTCGGCACTTAATGTCAATAACTACAGGTTATTGGCAACCATTACCGGTGCTGCTGGTGCTACCAAAGCATATACAGACAGCAACCTGTTTGCCAATACAAATTATTATTATAAAGTAAGAGCCAAAGGTGTAGGTGGCAATAGTGCTTACACACCGGATGTTTTGGTTAGAACTAAAAATAATGTCCCGCAACTATCCAATATTCCAAACTTCACTATGAGGTTCGAATCTCAAAAAACAATCAGTATTTCTGCAACGGATGTTGACCAGGAAGCACTTACATTGTCATTTGCAGATCCATTACCAGCTTTTGCTACCTTTAACAGTACAGGAAATGGTACGGGCAACATAGTGTTCAATCCTTCAGCTACAGATCTTGGAACTTTTAATATTTCTGCCATTGCCACAGATGGTAATGACGGAAAGGATACAGTTAGCTTTACTGTTGTTGTAAACAACAACTACACTCCTGTAATTGCAGCTATCAATAATCTAATCATTGGCGAAAGCAGTAATACAAACCTGTCTTTAACAGCTACCGACCAGGATGGTAATGCAGGCCTTGCATGGTCTGTAGGTGATGCTCCTTCTTTTGTATCCATTACTGATAATGGTAATGGTGCGGCAAGTCTTACACTAGCCCCGGGCTTTACACATGCAGGTGTTTATCCTGTAACGGTAACCGTAGCCGATGGCAATGGTGCAAATGAATCAGCAACATTCACTTTAACAGTTACCAATGTAGAACCTCCGGTTGACAGGTGGTACATAAGCATGAAATATAATAGTGCAAATGCTCCTGCTCCATGGAATAATATCAATACGCCCACTACCGCTAATCTTAAAAATTCAAACGGTGTAACAACGCCTGTAGGTATCACTTTTGTAGGTACCAACTGGAATGCAGGTAATGCTGGTGCCGTAACGGGTAATAACTCTGGCGTTTATCCTGATGCTGTAATCAAAGATTACTTCTGGTTCGGTGTATATGGTGCTCCCGAAACAATCAATGTAAACCTCACAGGTCTTATTCCTGGACAACAATACAATGTTACGTTGTTTGGTAGTAGTGCCTGGACAGGTTTAGGAAACAATGGTACCACCATCTATACTATTAATGGTGTAGCTAAACCATTGTATGTTGATAAGAATAATCAGAATACAGTATCATTCCCTTCTATTACTCCAAATGCCTCAGGTATTATTACCGTTAACATGAGCAAAGGAGCAGCTACACCTTATGGTATAGTAAATGCTATCGTAATAGAAAAACCATTTAACGATGGAACAGCCCCTGCAACGCCTACCACATTAACAGGTGCAGCGCTGCCGGATGGTACAGTGAAACTCGATTGGAACGATGTAGCTTACAATGAAAGCAGTTACAGGGTTTCAAGGTCAACCGATGCTGCTGGTCCTTTCGCAGTATTGAACCCGGGTGCTTCCAATGCCAATACAATATCTTATATAGATAACACCGTATTGAGCAGCACAACTTATTATTATAAAATTGAAGCTGTAAATGCAGTAGGTCCTTCAGCCTTCTCTAATATTGCGCAGGTATCTACTACCAATAAAGCTCCTTTACTGGCTGCTATTGCTGATGTATATGTAAAAGCTGCTGCAAACACAGTGGTAAACATCGCAGCAACAGATGATGCAGGAGATGTAATGACAGTAAATGTTACCAACCTTCCTTCATTCGCAGTATATCAAAATACAGGCAACGGTGCAGGTAATATCACCTTCACTCCAACCATCAACGATATCGGTATCTACACAGGTATCATTGTAAAAGTTACTGATAACTCGGGTGCAAGTGTTACAAGGGTGTTTAACGTTACTGTTACCGATAATAGTGTTAGATCTGCTTACCTGAACTTTGGTCCTGAAGGTGCTACACCGCAGGCGGCCCCATGGAACAACTTCCTTGGTTACCCGTTTGCAAACACAGTGTACAACAATATCAAAGATGATGGAAATGTGGTAACAGGTTTCACCTTCAAATTCCTTACACAATGGAATGGTGGTTTAACCCTGGGTATGCGTACCGGTGACAACAGCGGTGTTCTTCCTGACGATGTTATGAGAACCAGTTTCCATAACTATAACAACGGAAACCATACCATCCAGTTTGGTGGTTTAAATCCGGCTAAACGTTACAGCATTGGTTTCTTAACCAACCGGAATTCAGGTGCTGTGTCTGATGTAACTTTCACAAGTGGCGCACAAACACAAACGATCAATGGTAGTTACAATACGACCCGCCTGGCTAACTTAAATGGATTGGTGCCAACCGCATCCGGTACAATTGATGTAGTGATCAGCAAAGCTGCTGCCAACACTATCTTATTGTTGAATGCAGTTGTGGTAAGAGAATACAATGCAGCAGATCCCGTGATCAGGCCAGCTGACCTGTTTGCAGAAACTATCCTGCAAACCAACAGTGTTAAACTTACGTGGAGTGACAGAAGTGCTGATGAAACAGCTTTCCAGGTTTGGAGATCAACATCATTCAATGGTACTTATACACAGGTAGGAGCTGATCTTGCAGCAAACACCATTACTTACACCGATAGCACGGCTACCGCCAATACACGCTACTACTACAAAGTAAGAGCAGTAAAAAGTGCAACCTTTAGCAGCTACAGTAATGTAGACGATGCCATCGTTGCAGCTGCCATAGTACTGGTACATCAAAACGTGAATGCTGCTCAAAATGCCGCTTCACCATGGAACAATACAGCATCGGCTTCAACTGTTGGAGCTACCTTCAGCAACCTTATCAATACAACACTGGTTAACACCGGTTTTGAAATGGTGATCACCAAAGAATTTAATGGTGCAGGTTATGCAGGGGTAAATGCAAATGGAATATTCCCTGCAAATGTTCAGGTAAGTAATTACTGGACAGATGCCGGTCAGACATCACAGGTTAAATTCCAAAACCTCGATATCAGCAGGAAGTACAGGATCGGTTGTTTTGGTAGTAACATAAACAATGATTACGCAACCGCTAACTACACCGCTAATGGTAAAACTGTAGAGCTGAACAGCTATTACAACTCAACTAAAGTGGTTTATTTAGACAGGTTGATACCTGGCGAAAATGGTGAGATCATTTTAAGTGTGAATACAGCAGGTGGTGCTCCATACAGTTTCACCAATGCATATACGATCGAATACTTCGATGATGCCACACCGGCTGAACCTGTTATTAATACGATCTATCCTGATGGGTTGCCTCAAGGTCAAAACCGCATGGTAGCGAGAGGATTACCAGTTCCGGAGGTTGCAAAAACAACGGCGGCCGAACTGGTAAAAATCAAAGCACCAGCCGTTGAAGCTACTGAGTCTATCATAAGTGTATATCCAAATCCATTTATCGATTTGATCAAAGTGGATATGACAAGTTCAAAAGCTGCAGCTGTAAACATTACTGTGCACGATATGAATGGTAAAATGGTATTCCGCAGCAACAGTATGAATATAATGAAAGGTAGCAATGTGATTTCAGCGCATTTACCTGTAGGCCTTAAAGTATTACCAGGCTCTTATGTTGTAAACATTTGGGTAGATGGTAAGATGACAAAGGTTGTTAAATTAGTAAAAGTCAACTAGAAAAACCTCTTCAATTTAAAGTCTGGTATTTTTTAATACCAGACTTTTTTTGATGAAAAATCATTTAGTTTGCTTTCTATAGTTAGTTCTGTAACTGAAAACCTCTGAAATGCGTAAGAATTTTTTTAGTAACCCGGGATGGATTGAGCAATACAATTATCCCTATAAGACCCACGACGAAATACCTCAACAAGTATTTGACGAAATCAATCAACGGCTGGATAGGGTTCAATCGGACGCTCCGCTGGTAAGCATAGTGATTTCTGCCTGGAATGAAGAAGCAGACATTTTGAAAACGGTGAGCAGCATCGCCGCCAACAAAACACAATACCCATTCGAGATCATCGTCGTTAATAACAATTCTACCGACAAAACCCAGGTTACCCTGGACAAGCTCCATATTAAAAACTTTTTTCAGCCTATACAGGGCTGGGGGCCCGGCCGCCAGATGGGAATGGAAAATGCCAGGGGCAAATACATTCTCATGGGTGATTCAGATTGCATTTATGCCGATTGCTGGATTGAGAAAATGATAACAACACTCAAAAGTGAAGGTACGGTAAGTGTTTACGGCCGCTACTCATTCATTAGCGAAAAAGGATTCTCCCGCTGGCAACTCACCATTTTAGAAATATTTAAGGATTTAATAGCAGGTGTTCGTCATGTAAAACGACCCTTTCTCAACTCTTACGGCATGAGTATGGCCTTTATCCGTGAATATGGTATGAAGGAAGGATTTTACATGAATAAGACACATGGCGAAGACGGCCGTATGGCCTATGACCTCATGAAATATGGAAAAATCAGGCAGGTTCGCTCTTATGATAACCGGGTTTGGACCGGCGTAAGAACCTTAAAGAAAAGTGGTACTTTTAGCCAGGTGTTATTTAAAAGAATTAAAAAAGAAGCAGGCAGGTTTTCTATATACTTCAATACCAAAATGAAATATCATCCTTCAAAAGACCAGGTAAGTGATACAAAAAATTCAAAATAATTAAATCCCAAGCGAAAAAAAATGGATCTGATATATTTTTTTAAAGTACTCTTTCGTAAAAAATGGATCATACTGGGGCTTGCATTATTAGCAGTAATTGCGGCGTTTTTCTTTAAAATGGGCAAGCAGGATGTTTATGTATCGCAGGCACAATATTCAACAGGCTTTACAGCCGAAAAAGTGAGAATGATTGACGGATCATCCGGTATAGATATTTATACTGCTGATGTAAAGTTCAACAACGTAATTGAAACCTTCAAATCCCCAAGGGTAATTAACACCATCGGTTATAAATTGTTACTCCACGATCTGCAAAATCCTGCCAAAGCATACAGGAAGCTTTCTGAAAAACAAATGAAGTCGCCTTTGTACAATGCAGTGAACAAGGATACCGCCATGCGGGCTGTTCAGAATGCCATATTAACCAATAAGCTCTTAAGCTCCAATACAGAAAAAGAAAGGATACTGGTAGAATACTTTGAAATGTATGGTTACAATTATGATGGACTCATGAATGGTTTAGTGATTGAAAGAGTAGGACGTACCGACTACCTGAATATTTTATTTTATTCTGAAAATCCTGAATTATCATCTGTAGTGGTAAATTCAATGGGCGACGAGTTTATAAACTATTACCGTAGCATTAGTTCCCTGCGAACAGAGGAAGGTGCGGAAAGTATTAAAAAAATTGTAACAGATCAGCAGAACAGGGTTGACAGCCTTGGAGAGAAACTATTAAACGAAAAAAAGAAACAGGGAAGTATAGATCCCGTAAGCCTTAGCACGAGTGCGATGGAAGCGGTGAAGGAATTGGAAACAGCGCTGGCTTCCGAAAAAAGTAAACAAAATGAGCACCTTAACCGTAAACAATACCTCACTACAAGGTTAAATGAACTGAGCGCTGGCGCTACAAGTTCCCCAGTCAGCAGCGGCGGTGGTGCAGAAGAAGTAATAAGGTTAACCAATAAAAAAAATGACCTGGTAGCGGAACTATCAAAGAAAGGCGGCGCTGATCCTGTATTGGAAAAACAAATTGCTGACCTCCGTGGCGAAATTAGCAAAGCCAGCCGGTCCGGTAGCGGTAGCCGCAATCCGAATAAGGATAAGGATATCAATGATCTGAAAATGCAGATCGCTGAGGAAGATGCCTTGTATAGAGCAGCCAGCAGTACTATTGCCGATTACACCAGCCGTATCAGTAAATATTCGGGTATGGCCACATCTGCCCCGGTAGGAAGTGATGTAATTATTTCAGGAATTCAGAGCAGGATCGACCTGGAAAATGCAGCATTGGGTACCGCGATGGGTAAACTAACACAAGCACAGGGGTTGGTAAAAGATGACCCTACTGCCAACTTTATTCAAACCGGGGTGGGGCAGCCGGCGATAGGCCCGGAGTCTAAAAAAACCTTGCTTACCATGATTGTTGCCGGAATGTCGATGTTCTTTTTGGCTTCCGTAATATTTTTATTGATCGAAGTTTTTGACCCAAGAGTTAAAACACCATCGCTGTTTAAAAAGCAGGTTAAATTAAACCTGGTAAATACATTAAACAAAGTTTCACTGAAAGATGCGTCTGAGCAGGAGATCGTGAAAAATGAATACGAAGGAAAAAAATATGCCAAAGAGATTTTCTTTAAAAACAATGTAAGAAAGCTACGCTTTGAATTACTTAAAAATCCTAATAAGGTTTATTTATTTACGAGCACACAAAAAGGGTCAGGCAAATCAACCATTTTGGATGCCCTGGCAACAAGCCTCGTAATGAGTAATAAAAAAGTGCTCCTTATTGATATGAATTTTGCCAATAACTCTCTCACAAGAAAATATACACCGGAAGTACTGATCCAGGATATTGCAGGAAAATTAAACCTGGAAACACCCCTTGCCAATCAAAAAGCCTGGAGTACAACGCCTGTTGAAGGATTGAGTGTGATAGGTTGCAACAGCAGCAGCCAAACTCCCACCGAAGCTTTGCCAAACATTGATATGAGCGCACTTTTTACAAAACTAAGGGCGCATTTTGATTATGTATTGGTAGAAGGTGCTGCATTGAACGATGTAGTAGATAGCCAGGAACTGGCGATGTACAGTGATGCGGTGTTTACCATATTTTCTGCAAGCAATGCCATTACCCCCGCCGATGAAAAATCTATCAGGTTCATATCTTCCTTAGGTGAAAAGAATAAAGGAACCGTACTCAATAATGTATTAAAAGATAATTTAGATTTCTAACAAGCAGGCTAACTGCGATAGACGATATGAAACCTGCAAGACTCAACTGGATTGATTATGCCCGTGGAATAGCAATCATACTGGTTGCTTACAGGCATGTTTATGAAGGAGCCAAGCAAAGCGGTATCAATGTTGACCAGTACAAAATGCTGGAGTATGCCAATATTTTTTTCTACAGTTTCAGGATGCCATTGTTTTTTATTGTTTCCGGTATTTTTATTTCATTAAGCATTCAGAAATCCGGAATAAAAAAATACATTGAAACCAGGGCGAAAACAATTTTGTATCCCTATTTTTTATGGGGAGCATTACAGTTATTGCTGCAAATGGTTTTTGCAAAATATTCCAATGGCCAGCCAGACCCGTCATCCTTCCTGCATATGTTTTACCTCCCCAGAGAACTTGCTCAATTCTGGTACCTCTATGCATTGTTTAGCGTTAGTATGTTGTACCTGCTGGCAAAGTTTATTTTAAAAATTCCACCAGTGATCAACCTGCTGATAGGGCTGGGGATGTTTTATCTTTCAGCGCTGTTATACCAGGAAGCATTACCCAAATCTTTTTTGGTGGATGCACTTCATCATTCCTTTCTTTTTGACCTGTTTCACTATTACGTATTTTTTGTAATAGGGGATATGGCCGGTAAATTTTTACTAAGCCAGCATTTCAAAAGCATTGCGACCGAAGGAAAATACCTGCTTATTCTTTTCGTATTATTTTTGGCAGTACAAACGTATTTCCTTTTTGCAAACCTCGACAATGAAGCAGCTAAATATATGTATGTTGAGTTTTATCAGCCTTTTATTTTCCTACTGATCTCAATGGTTGGTTGCACATTTATGATATTTCTTACCTGCTGGATGGATAAAAAAAGAATCCTACAATGGTTGACAGTATTGGGGAGGTATTCTCTCTATATATATGTTGCCCACGTAATTGTTTTCGCAGCCGTAAGAACAATTATGACAAAGGTCTTTGGTATTGAAGATGCCATCATCATTATATTTACCGGAATGCTATTCGGAATAACTGTGCCCGTTTTACTATACAGGCTTGCAGACCGGTTCAATATGCGTTGGATATTTACGCTGGAGAAAAAAAAGAAAAACGATTCTCAAAATAATAGTAAAAATGAATTGGAAGTAGAAATGAAAACGGCAAAATTTTAATGGCTACATCAGCAAAATATAATTCATGGGTTCATGCAGGATTTTATAGCGGCCTGCAAAAGCTGAGTGTGCCCTTGTCGTCCATATTCATTACCATGATCCTTACCAAAAAAGTACTGACCGTAGAAGAAGTAAGTATTTGGGGACTCTTAATGACGGCTACTGCTATTCTCGAACTTATCAGGCAGGGATTGGTAAAAACAGCCATGATTAAATATATAAATTCATGTGAAGCAGCTGATGAAAAAAACGTAATTGCAGCAGGTTTTTATTTGAATGCTATTATCACCGTAATAGTGGCAATAGTTATGTTTGCTCTTACACCATGGCTGGCAGAGGTTTTTCATGCTCCAAAGCTGGAGAATATGCTTTACATTCTGCAAATAGCCCTGGTGATCAACATTCCCTTTTCTCATTTCGAATGGTTAATGTATGGCAAACAACTATTCAAAGGATTGTATTGGACTTACCTGGTAAGGCAGGGTCTTACCCTGGCTTTAGTTGCCTGTATGTTGTTTATTCCATTTGAACAGCCATTGTATGTATTGGTTGTTATTTATGTTATTGCAATGCTTGCGGGAACAGTGATGGCTTATAAGTTTGTAAAGCATTATTTGCATGGAGCATACACTTTTTCAGGTGAATGGATAGTTCGGTTATTTCATTTTGGAAAATATGTTTTTGCTTCAGGAATAAGTACGCTGGTTTTTAGAAATGCAGACCAGATGCTGATGCCATCTATTTTAAAAACACCCATCTATAATGCATTCCAGGGATTGGCACTGAGGGTCATTTCGCTTTCAGATCTGCCATCGCAAACACTGGGCGATATTTTATTTCCCAAGACGGCACATTCGAAAAATAACAGTAACCCACAGGTGCTAAAATACTATTATGAAAAGACGGTAGGCGCTTCTCTTTGTCTCATCATACCATTGCTGCTGCTTGTATTTATTTTTCCAAAGCTGGTAATACTTGTTTTGGCAAATGAAGATTATTACGCCGCCATACCATACATGCGGCTTATTTTAATTACAGCTGTTACGCTTTCTTTTTTAAAGCAATTCGGTGTTATCATGGATTCAACCGGGAAACAAATACATAATTTGGTTTCGATCAGCTTTCTTGCAATATTGCAGGTAGCACTTTGTTATATATTTATCAGGCGGTATGAATTAATGGGAGCCGGGTATGCTTTATTAATTTCGCATGCAGTTGGTTTTATTGTAACTCAAAGCATGCTCTATTACTATTATAAGATCAATTTTTTAAATGCTTTTAAATATGCGGTAAAATTCTATCCCGAATTTTATCATATCATCGCACAAAAACTACCATGGAAAAAAGCGAAATAAAAGGTAGAGATTTTATTGTATTTGGATTACAGCCATGGGATATTCCTATTGGCAGCAATTGCAAAAACATAGCAGCCGTAATAGCTGCTCATAATCGTGTGTTATATGTAAACAGGCCATTAGACAGGATTAGTTATCATCGGCCCAATAAAGATACACAAACCATTAACCGCATTGCTGCCATTAAAAAAGGCGAAAATGTATTAACAGAAGTAAAGAAAAATCTTTGGATATTCAACCCGGGAAAAATATTGGAGTCAGTAAACATGCTGCCTCCCGGTATTATTTATAATTTTTTTAATAAAAAGAACAACAGGTTGCTGGCAGCAGAAATTAAAAAAGCAAGTGATCAGCTGGGTATGAAGGACCCGATACTTTTTGTTGACAATGACTTTTTTAATGCACTGTATTTGAAAGAGTTTCTACATCCCGCTCTTTTTATTTTTTATATAAGGGACTTCCTGCGCTCACAAAAATATTTTGAAAAGCATGGAAAAAGATCAGAACCCCTCATTATGGAAAAGGCTGATGGCATTGCTGCCAATTCAGCTTACCTTGCCCGCTACGCATCACAATTCAATAAAAATAGTACAGATGTAGGTCAGGGTTGTGAAGTAGATGATTTTGTAAAGGCCCCTGGAGCAAAGCCTGCAGACATTGCTGGTATCGCCTACCCGGTTATAGGGTATGTAGGCTCCATTACTTCAACAAGGCTCGATATTGATCTTATACAGGAAATAGCCTCCAAAAGAAAAGACTGGAACATAGTACTGGTTGGTCCTGCAGATGAAAATTTTAAAAGTTCTGAACTAACAAAAATGTCGAATGTTCATTTTCCCGGTTCAAAACCCCAGCAGGATTTAGCCGCTTATGTTCATGCTTTTGATGTGTGCATCAATCCGCAATTGCTCAATCAGATGACCATCGGTAACTATCCCCGTAAGGTAGATGAGTATCTTGCCGCAGGCAAACCCGTGGTAGCCACCCAAACAGAAACAATGGAAATATTTGGCGGGAATGCTTTCCTTTGCAACAACGGCGATGAGTATGTGGCCGCTATTGAACAGGCCTTAAAAGAACAACATATTTCGGAAAAAATTGCCGGTAGGGTGGCCATGGGAATGGCTCATACCTGGGATGCTTCTGTAGAAAAAATATATGCATTGATCAATACAACTATTAATGGATCCGGAAAATAAAGAGGAAGAGATAAACCAGGGAGAGGAAATACGAATGTCAAACTTCTCTATGGTGATAGCTGTTGTTTTTGTAACAATAGTGATGGTATTCTTATTTGTAAAAATACTGTTTGATTAAAGATTTGGAAGATATATCAACATATCGTCACAGCTCCGGTAAGCCTAAAAACCTGTTTGGCACAATAGTAAACAAACTTGGTCAGCCATTGCTGTTTGGCATATTATTGTTGCTAACAGGAGTAGCTGGCTTTTTTGCTGCTAACGGGGCAGCTTTTGTTACTTTTGGAATTGCAGGGGCTTTGCTTTGTGCACTGATCGTTTATACCTGCATTTTCAACCCTTTAAGCGGATATTACCTTGTTGTTATTGTAGCATTTTTTTCTTCGTTTCCACAAAGGATCATTAACAGGGATTTACCCATCAGTACATTTGTGGAAGTATTGATCTTATTCCTGTTTTTAGGTACTTTCTGGAAAAAAAAAGGCGATGAGAATAGCAAAGGCAATCTTTTAAAATCAGGGATAACCATACTTGTTATTATAAATGCCTTGTATTTTATTATAGAATTTTTCAATCCTAATAATAGTCCCGCCGGGTGGATATTCAGCAGTAAGCGATATGCTGTTTACATCCTGTTTTTTGTAATTTCCTATAAGCTTATTAATACAGCGGAACGCTTCCGGTATTTTATGAAGTTCTGGCTGGTAATGTCTTTCATTGCAGCTGCCTATGGTTGCTGGCAACAATGGGTTGGTTTTTTCCCTTTTGAATTAAACTATTTAAAAAACGATCCGCATGAGTATGCATTGTTGTTCCAGGGCGGGGTAATAAGGAAATTTTCTTTTTTAGATGGTGTAGTAACATTCGGAAACCTTGCAGGGAGCATGGCTGTAATAACTACTATACTTGCGCTTACCGAAAAGGATAAAAAGCGAAGAAGAAAACTCGCATTTGTTGCATGGATTCTTTTTTTGGGAATGTCTTATTCAGGTACAAGAACCACCACCATTATGATGCCTGCGGGTATAGCTTTATATGTATTGACCACGTTGAAAAATAAAGCCACATTGATGACTTTATTTATTACTATTATGGCGGTGTTGTTTGTAATATTTGCACCAATAGATAATCCTACATTAAACAGGATGCGTTCCACATTTGATTCAAAAGATGAATCATTGAATGTAAGAACTATGAATAGGAAAAGCATTCAACCCTATATTTACAGTCACCCCATGGGTGGGGGAATAGGCGCTTCCGGTGTGGAAGGGATGCGGTTTAACCCCAGCCACCCTTTGGCAGGATTTCCCCCCGATAGTGGATTGTTGAAACTGGCACTCGATATGGGTTGGATTGGCCTTGCCCTCAATATACTACTCTACCTCATGATCCTTTACCAGGGAATTTATTATTATTTCCAGATCAGGAATGAAGAATACAAACGGTATGTTATAGCCATTACCTGCGGGATGTTCTCTGTTATGATTACTATGTTTGCCCAGGTTTCTATAGGACAGATCCCTAATGCGCTGTTCTTTTATGCTGTGCTGGCGCTGGTAAAAAGATTGATGGAATTTGATGAAAAACAAAGACCATTTCTTCCACATAAGGGTGAATTGGTCTATATTTAAAAGTTAATTTGAAAGACTCAAAAATGATTATTATATGAAGTTTATTTTTTTAACACTTATCGTTTGTTACAGCATGGCTGTTAGCGGACAAAGTCTTTCAAAAATGCCTGACTCGGTAAGAAAGGTGGTGGATGAATATAACGGCGTGGGCCAGGTGGTTAGAGTTGAAAAACCCCCCGTTGTGCTTACAGATGATGCTATAAAAGAAAAGCTGGTAAAGTTTGCCCTCACCAACAATGCAGAGATAACTACGGCAGACGCGAATATAAGAATTGCGCAAATATCGAGGAGAAAAGCAAACAGCTCCATGTTGAGTTCAATTAACCTTGGGGCCAATGCCAATGAATTTGTTATTAATAACTCTCCCCAGGCTAATTTCTTTCCAAAATATAACCTGGGTGTTTCCATTCCGCTTGATTTATTTGCCAAGAACAAGGCAGAAAAACAAACCGCTACCCAGATGATTACCATGAACGCTGCCCAAAAAGAATTGGTAGAAAAAGACATTCGCACCAGGGTGCTGATCTTATATGAAACCTATAAAGAGAAAAAACAAATTGTAGAGTTGCAAAAAATGGCAATGGAGGATGATATTGCGGCTTATGAAAAAGCACAGCAGGATTATGCAGAAAATATTATTACCCTGGAAGATGTAAGCAAGATCTACAAAGCCTCTGTAAACGAAAAGTCGATACTTGCTACCAAACAAAAAGAATTTAATATCTCCGTTATTGAATTAGAAAGCGCTATAGGCGTTCCTCTTTCTAAAGCATTAAATTAATTTTAATTACCGGAGATCATTTGTTTGGCTGTTAAGCTATCAATGATCTTTGTATACTTCCGGGCACCATCAGAATTTAAATGGTCATCATTTTTAAAATCATGTACTGAAAAACGGGGATCTGTTTCGTAATTAAAATAACGAATTGTTGGAACCGCCGCCATCAGGCTGTCAACATACTGCACTTTCCTTTTATTTTTTTCAGCAACCTCATTGTTTATATATGTAGCGTACATAGGATGGGCCAATAAAATAACTTTAATATTATGGGCCAGGCAATAATTGATCATTGCATTTAATTTGCTTTTATTAAAGTTTAAGTTGGCTGTTGAAATACCGGTATGCGTATTCTTCAGTCTTTCTTTGGCTGTTGCAGCAAGCGCCAGGCTGTCAAATTTTTTATCCTTCATTACACCAGGGAAATCATTGAGAATAAAACCATATTGGTTAATGTTGTACCGGGTCTTTTTTGGATTGACAGCATCTGTCAGCACCTGATTGAAAAAAGAAGGACTGGATGCATATACCGATACCTGGTTAATCAAAGACACCCGGTAGAGTTCTATTCCGAAAAATCTTTTGTACCAGGGTAACCTGAAATTTTCGGCGTCATTTTTTTCTTCTAAAGTAAAATAATCAAGTTCCAATACCAGCATTTTCAGATCTTTCATTAACGGCGCATATTTGAAAAAAAGTGCTGAATCAATTTGAATATCCTGGCTGGGATTGGCAAGATTAACCGTTTTCAATTGCAGCCATTCGGGGTTGAGTGCATTTTGGCTATGCGAGGAGCCCAGTACCAGCATTTGTGTTGATGCAATATTAGCATGCAGGTAGCTGGCCTTGCGGTTAAAGGTACTGGGGTAGTACAACACATACAATTCTATCGCCAGCAGCAACAAAAGAAAAGGAAAAACGAATTTTATAAATGACAATAAAAATTGTTTCATAACTAAAATTGAAAATAAATAAACTCCTGTTCGTTGCCTGTGCCGGCAAAATAAAATATCAGCATCAGGATGGCATAATAAAATGTCCACCGCACAGTTTTGGAATAGCTAAATCCCCATTTTTGAATGGCATACTGTTGTTCCCTGCCCAGCCACTCAATAATTATGAAAAATACAAGGAGTGCGGGGATGATCCAGCCTATTTCATGAGACAAATAACTAAATGCTTCCCGGTAAGCAGTAACCGAGAAAAGTCCTGCAAACAAATCAGCTATATATTGCAAGGCATGTGCAATGCTTTCTGCCCTGAAAAAGATCCAGGCAATCACTGTTACCGAAAAAGTAGTAATCATTTGCAACAGTTCTTTTCCTGTTGGAAACAGCTTTCCCTGTGCTACCATATCAAGATTGTTCCTGTTGGTGTTGAATAAGATAGACGGCATTATGTAAATAGCATTGAGCAATCCCCATATGATAAATGTCCAGTTGGCTCCATGCCAAAATCCACTTACTATAAATATGATAAAAGTGTTGCGCACTTTCATCCAGGTGCCTCCCTTACTTCCTCCAAGCGGTATATATAAATAATCCCTGAACCAGCTTGATAAAGATATATGCCAGCGGCGCCAGAATTCAGCAATGTCACGGGAGAAATAAGGAAAGGCAAAGTTTCTCAGCAATTCTATTCCAAATAAGCGTGCAGTACCAAGCGCTATATCAGAGTAACCGGAAAAATCACAATAGATCTGGAATGTAAAGAACAGTGCCCCCAATACGAGCATGGCACCGGAATATTCCGCAGAATTATTAAAAATAATATTGGCGTATGCTGCACAGCTATCGGCAATAACAATTTTTTTGAAAAGACCCCATAATATCTGGCGTAAACCATCGATGGCCTGGGTATAATTGAATGTCCGTTGCTTTTTTATTTGCGGCAACAGGTGCGTGGCTCTTTCAATAGGCCCGGCAACGAGTAAAGGAAAAAAGCTTACGAATAGGGCATAGTCTACAAAGTTTTTTTCGGCTTTGATTTTATCATTGTAAATATCAATCACGTAAGAAAGGCCATGAAAAGTATAAAAAGAAATACCTACCGGTAAAATTACATTGAGTGTCCAGAAATGGCTTTCTATACCTAGCAGGGAAAGGCCGTCTGCAAAAGAACCTATGAAAAAATTGTAGTATTTAAAAACTCCCAGGAAACCCAGGTTGATGATAACACTTATCCAAAACCAGGTCTTTTTATTTTTTTTGCCGGAAGCATTTTCCATCTTCAGCCCGGTGAAATAATCCAGCAGGGTAGAGAACATGAGAAGGAAAAGAAAACGATAATCCCAGCAGGCGTAAAAAAAGTAACTGCAAACCAGTAGCAGGATATTTTGCGTTTTCAGATTTTTTTGGGTGGCAAACCAGTACAAAAAGAATACGATGGGCAGGAAAATTGTGAAGCTCAACGAGTTAAAAAGCATGTGTTGGACAAATTTAGCTTTGGGTTACCGGAAAATTACTCCCGGGTTTTGGTCTGCAATACGTCAATCCAATGTATTAATTGTGATAAACCATCATTGAAAAGGCTGATTAATTGTGATAAAATTAGGAAAATCCGGTATAAGAACAATAGCGCCAAAACCGGTATTTTTATTTCGTGTAAAAATCACATAATAACCTGGTAAACAATATTCTTAAAACAATGGGAATAAGATGTATTCCAATGTGAATAATTTTATAATGTACAAACACGGAATTATATATTTTGTTAATTAAATTGCAGCCACAACTGTTAATGAGAGGTTCGTATTTAATTGTAAATCAAAACAATACACTGCTTTTAGAATTTGCCTGATTACATCTTTAGAAAACCTCCCCAAATTCAGATTTTGAATTTTCCCCTCTGACTTCTCAAGCCATTTTTAAAGTTTATTAATGATATATTCATTAATAGTATAATTTTTTTTAAAATAATGCGTTTAAAATTAAAGTTGGTGCAGGTTTTGCTAATGGAGCAGCGCCATCTTACAGAATTCCGTATGAAAACAGGTTTACAGTTCTTTACCTGGTTAGAGCGAAAAAGAATACCAGTTTTGGTTTTTGCCCCCCAAAGATCTAAACTAATTATCCAATTCTAATGTAAAATCTGACATGCAAAAACAGTGGAGAAGCTTGTTGGCAGTGGTCTTTATGGTTTCGTCGTACTTATTTGTAAACACCGCCAAAGCGCAACAATCATTAACGCAAATCAACGGGTGGAATGCTTATGTCCATCTGCCTGCAGGCTATGCTACCTCCGGCCTAAGGTATCCTACTATTATATTTGCTCCGGGTATTGGAGAGGTTGGTAACAATGCAGGGGCTGTCATTTCAAATGGTCCAGGGGCATATATTTCCCAGGGTTGGAATGGCAATGTAACCATCGACGGCAGTACCGTTGAATTTATTGTAATCAGTATTCAGCCGCTCAATGCATTCCCAACAGAGGCTACTTACAATGCAAGAATCCAAACTATCAAAAATCTTTATAGGGTAGACCCTCAACGCCTGTATCTCACCGGTTTATCACATGGTGGCTGGATGAGTTCTACTTTTGTAACAGGGGATGCCTATGGCGGCCCTTATAATTATGCTTCGCAGATTGCGGCCGTATGTACCGTACAGGGAATGATCCCCGATGATAATTCACCCTATCCCAATCTTTTTGATAACTATGCTTTAGCAGGCGGACGTTACCTCGGATTTGAACAAACCAATGATGGCCGCGATACCAGGAGGGTGGTAGACAGGATGAATGCTGCCAAACCAAACTCTGCAGTATATGTGCAAACAAGTTTTGGAAATGGAGGGCATTGCTGCTGGAACCAGTTTTATGGTGGCCAGGGTGTCAATCCCGGTGTTTTTAACCTGGGCGGAATCAATCAAAACCTTTATCAATGGCTGGCGCGACAAACGCTTGCCTCTGCTACCAACATACCACCTGTAGCCAATGCAGGTCCTGATTTAAACATTACTTTACCCGCTTCCACGGCAGCATTAAATGGTTCTGCTACTGATGCCGATGGTACGGTACTAACCTACTTATGGAACCAGGTTGCAGGACCGGGCGCAGCGCTCATTGCTAATAATGCTGCGGGCGTTACTTCGGTAAGTAATCTTATACAAGGTCAATATAAATTTGTGCTTACTGTAATGGATAATATGGGCTCTTACGGAAGAGACACCATGCAGCTTACTGTAAATAATGATCCTTCCACACAGGGCTGTAATTCCAATGCTCCTGTTACACACTATTTAACCAGAACTAATACGGGAACAGGGGTACTGGAAATTTACCGGCCTAATGGTTCCGCATGGAAGGGCGGGGATACGGTAAAAATAACCGGTAATTATTATTCTGTAATTGAATTATACAATATTGCCGGCGACCCCTGCAGGCCTATTGTAATAATGCCTCAAACCACCCTTACTACCCCGGTCTTCAGGATTAAGGGAAACAGCCGGTATGTAAAAATATGGGGAGGCCCTACACAATATGGTATAAAAATAACACCGGGTGCTATCGCTGTAAATCTTAGTCATCATATTGAAGTAAACAACGTTGAATGTAGTGGTGGCAGTGTGGGTGTATACGCCAAACAGGATGTTGTTTATTCAGATCCTATGACATGGCATCCTAATTACAGGATGAGTAATCTTGTTTTTAAAAATATGTGGGTACATGATATACAGGGAGAAGGAATGTATATTGGGATAACACAACCTGACGGACTTACCGTTACCAGTACCTATAGCGGCCTTGATACAACCATACTTCCTATCCGCCTGGATAGCGTAGAAGTTAGCAATTGTATAGTAGAACGTACAGACTGGGACGGCATTCAATTATCCAATGCAAGAAACGGGAATAAAATTATTAATAATACGGTAAGGAATTATGGCCGTATCAACATGAGTGCTCAACAGGCGGGTATCATCCTTGGAGGAAACTGTAGCGGTGATATAAGCGGCAATACCATATTGCGTGGTACCGGTAGTGGTATCCAGGTTTTTGGTTATGGCGTAATTAATATCAGCAACAATGTATTGGATAGTTGCGGCTACAATGGCCAGTCAAATCCTAACGGAAGTTTTGGACTGCAAACAATTTATGCCAATGACTATATTATCAATAGCGAATCAAATCCAAAACAAACGATCAATGCTTTTGGAAATGCTGTAAATCATCCGCTTACCGGAGGAGGGATTTTTATCACAGACTACCTCAATAATTCTTTTCCTTCATCCGTTTATAATAATACTTTTTGTATTCCAGGTGCAGGAGCTAACTGGCAATCTATTTATATTAAAGCGTATGTGCCGGGAAGTATTGTAACCAATAATACCTTGTCTTGCTCTACTGTACCTAATATGGCACCGGTGGCCAATGCGGGTGGGGATATTAGTATTACTTTACCTGCCAATTCCACCACACTCACGGGTTTTGGAACCGATGTGGATGGTACTATAGTTGCTCATTCGTGGGTAAAAATAGCCGGCCCGTCTGCCGGAACCCTTACCAATGCTACCGCAGCGTCTGCAACAGCTTCAGGCCTGGTGCAGGGAACCTATCGTTACCAGCTCACTGTTACCGATAACCTGGGTGCTATAGGAAGGGATACTGTACAGGTTACAGTTAATCCTATAGTTAATGTAGCACCAGTTGCCAATGCAGGCCTCGATGTAAATATAACCCTACCCACCAATACGGTCACATTCAACGGTACTGGTACCGATGCCGACGGAACCATCGCATCATTTGCCTGGACCAAAATCAGTGGTCCTGCTGCCGGATCGCTTACCAATATTGCAGCTGCAAATGCTGTAGCAACTGGTTTGCAGGAAGGTATCTATCAATACCAGTTAACCGTTACAGATGATGACGGTGCAACGGGAAAAGATACGGTACAGGTAACTGTAACAGTTGCTCCTAACTCACTTCCTGTAGTTAATGCTGGTGCGGATATAACAATAACCCTACCTCTCAATACAACCGATTTGTCGGGCACAGCTACCGATCCTGATGGTACGATCGCATCTTATCAATGGCAAAAAATTTCCGGGCCTGTTGCCGGTACACTGGCTAATATTACTACAGCTGTGGCGTTGGCTTCGGCCCTTGAACAAGGTGTGTACCAGTTTAGCCTTACGGCTACCGACAATGCAGGTGCGGTTGCAAGTGATACGGTGAATGTAACCGTGAATCCAACTCCCAACCTGGCCCCTGCAGCTGATGCCGGAGCCGATGTAGTAATTACTTTACCGGAAAACACAGTAACATTTAGTGGATCAGGTACAGATCCCGACGGTACCATTGTTTCTTATGTGTGGGCAAAAGTTTCGGGCCCTGCAGGAGGAAGTTTAACAAACGCAGCAACTGCAACAGCTACCGCCAACGGTCTTAACCCGGGCGTTTATTTATATCGCCTGATCGTAACAGATAATGCCGGTGCTACCGGAAGCGATACCCTGCAGGTAACTGTAAACGGTATAGGTGTAAACCAGGCTCCAACCGCTAATGCCGGCACGGATGCAGTAATTACTTTGCCGCAAAATACCGCGGCATTAACCGGAACCGGAACAGATGCCGACGGAACCATTGTTTCCTTTAACTGGGTTGAAATATCCGGTCCTTCTACCGGAACATTAACCAATCAAACAGCCGCAACAGCCACAGCAGCTTCGCTGCTGCAAGGCGTTTATCAATATGAATTAACCGTTACCGATAATAGCGGTGCAACCGGAAAAGATACAGTACAGGTTACGGTTAACCCTGCCAATAATATTGCTCCTGTAGCAAATGCCGGCAACAATATCAGCATTACATTGCCAGCCAATACAGCTACGCTCAATGGGTCTGGTATAGATACGGATGGCAGCATTGTTTCTTACGCCTGGTTAAAAATTTCCGGGCCGGCTACAGGCAATATTGCCACTCCCAATGCAGCCACTGCAACTTTATCTTTACTGGTGCAAGGTGTATATCAATATCAACTAACGGTTACGGATAACGCTGGCGCAATAGGCAGAGATACAATACAGGTTACCGTAAACGCAGCTCCAAATTTAGCGCCCGTGGCCAATGCCGGTGCCAATATCAGCATTACATTACCAACCAATAGTACATCGCTCAACGGATCCGGAACAGATACTGACGGAACCATAGCGGCATATTTATGGACAAAAATTGCCGGCCCTGCTGCGGGTAGTTTATCCAATGCTACCAACGCGGTTGCTACAGCATCAGGTCTTGTGCAAGGCACTTATCAGTATAGGTTAAGGGTAACTGACAATGCAGGTGCAACAGCGAGTGATACCATTCAGGTTACTGTAAATGCTGCACCTAATGTGCCCCCTGTAGCCAGTGCAGGAACCAATATAACTATTATTTTACCTACAAATACAGCTCCACTCAATGGTTCCGGAACGGATACCGATGGAACTATTTCATCCTATGCCTGGTTAAAAATTTCCGGTCCGGCGGCTGGTACAATCACCAACGCCAATAGTGCTGCAGCTACTGCAACCGGGGTAGCTGTGGGTGTATATCATTACCAGTTGACAGTAACGGATAACAACGGTGCAATTGGAAGAGATACGGTGCAGCTTACGGTAAACCCGGCGCCAAATGTGGCGCCAACGGCTAGTGCAGGAAATGACATTGCCATCACTTTACCAATGAATAGTGCAACCCTTTCCGGCAGTGGTACAGATGCTGACGGAAGCATTGCTTCTTATGCATGGGTGAAAATATCCGGCCCGGTGGCTGGTGCAATCAGCAACACAGCCGCACAATCGCCGGTAGTGAGTGGATTGACCCAGGGCATTTACAGGTACCAGCTAACGGTTACAGATAACGCTGGCGCCACAGGAAGAGATACCATGCAGCTTACCGTAAATCCTGCAGTTAATATTGCTCCTGCGGCTAATGCAGGTATAAATCTAACTATTACATTGCCTGTTAATAGTGCCATTTTAGAAGGATCGGGAACAGATGCAGACGGGAATATTGTTTCATATGCATGGATAAAAATATCAGGGCCCGCCCCAGGTGCTATCACCAACCCTACCGCAGCAGTTGCTACGGCTACAGGTTTGGCCCAGGGGATTTACCGCTACCAGTTAACAGTTACGGATAACTCAGGCGCCATAGGACGAGATACGATGCAGGTTACAGTGAACCCTGCAGTTAATATACCCCCGGTTGCCAATGCAGGAAATAATATCACGCTTACATTACCCAACAACAGCACGCTGTTAAGCGGGTCAGGAACCGATACAGATGGTACCATAACAGGTTACCTCTGGACTAAAATAGCAGGCCCTGCTACCGGCAACCTGGCCAACACTACGAGCGCTGTTGCAAATGTTTCTGCTCTTGTGCAGGGTGTATACCAGTATAGGTTAAGAGTTACAGATAATTCCGGCGCAACTGCTGCTGATACCGTTCAGGTTACAGTAAACCCGGTGGGAAATATTTTGCCTGTTGCCAACGCCGGTACCGATATTAATATCACGTTGCCGCAAAATACCTCCAGCTTAAACGGCTCAGGTACTGATGGAGACGGAACCATTGTAGCTTATGCATGGGTGAAGATTTCAGGTCCGGCTGCAGGTACTATTACCAATGCGAATGCTGCTATAGCTTCGGTTGCAGGAGTAGTATTGGGTGTGTACCAATACCAGTTAACGGTAACAGACAACAGCGGGGGAATAGATAGGGATACTGTACGGCTTATTGTAAATCCGGCAAGTAATATTGCACCGGTAGCCAATGCTGGAAATGATATCACTATTACCCTACCTGCAAATACAGCCGTTCTTTCTGGCAGCGGAACAGATACTGATGGCAGCATCGCATCCTATGTATGGATAAAAATTGCCGGCCCGGCCTCAGGAACGTTAACCAATGCAACAACAGCTACACCCACTGCAAATGGTTTGGTGCAGGGCATCTATCAATACCAGTTAACAGTAACAGATAATGAAGGTGCAACAGGCAGAGATACGGTAAGAGTTACTTTAAATCCGGTGGTGAACATCCGGCCGGTTGCCAATGCAGGAAATGATATAGTGATTACATTGCCCGTTAATACAGCAACACTGAATGGTTCGGGAACCGATACAGATGGAACCATTGTATCATACGCCTGGATAAAAATTGCAGGTCCTGCATCTGGAACTATTGTCAATGCAGGTTCACCAGCTGCAACGCTTAATAATCTTGCACAGGGAGTATATCGTTACCAGTTAACGGTTACCGATAATGGAGCTGCCATTGGAAGAGATACTATCCAGGTTACCGTAAATGAAGCAGCAAATATTCCACCGGTTGCCGATGCAGGTATCAACATCAGTATCACGTTGCCTCCCAACAATACCACTATAAGTGGTTCGGGTACCGATATAGATGGCAGCATTGTTTCTTACCTGTGGGAAAAAGTAGATGGACCGGCAGGAGGAATATTGGCTACACCCAATGCTGCTGTTTGCAATGTAACCGATCTTGTATTTGGTGTATATCAATACAGGCTTACGGTTACAGATGATGATGGTGCCATGGCAACAGACACGATGACGGTTACCGTTGGTGAAGGAAGAAAAGATAAAGATGAACTGCTATTGTCAGTTTACCCCAACCCGGTAATAACAGCTGTAAACGCACATATTATTACCAACGTAACAAGTGGTAATGCATCAATAACACTGTATGATAACAAAGGAGGCCAGCTGTTTACTAAAAAAGTTGCGTTAACGGGCGCTGGCATTATACAAACTATCAGTATGGTGAATTATCCCAGGGGAACCTATCATATTAAAGTGAGTATCAATGGCAATTTATATACCACAAAAACAGTTGTAAAAGGTGGGTAATATTATTTGGTAAAGACCCTGAAACCCGGGTGGGTTGCAATACTCAGCATGATTTGATCGCCGGCAGAATCGCCGTAAGCATAAATTGTTTCATAGTCAGCCAGGTTAAAAATTTCTTTTATCCGGCTGACTTTTTCTTTTCCATTACAGTTCAATCCTTGTAAGTTCCCGGTAATAATATTATTTTTTACTTCCAGCCGGGTGCCAATAAAGGCAATGTTATTTTTATTGCACCAGGGTGCTATCCAGTTTTCTGCAGACGCAGAAACGACCACAACTTTATCACCATCGCTGATATGTTTTTGTAAACTATCCCAGGCATCTTTTCTAATGAGCGCCGGCAGCACCTGTTGGGAGAACAAGGCACACATTTTATCGAAGTCGTTGGCAGGCATGCCACCGAAAAATTTTTTTAGAAATAATTGTTTCGCTTTTTGCGCAGACAGCATATTTAGTTTTAGTGCAACAAGAGAAGGGGATAGCAATGCCATGCCTGATAAAAATCCTGCTTTTCCCTTCCTGAATTGTGCCAGTGCCAGCATCGTATCCCTGCTGGTAATGGTACCGTCAAAATCAAAGAATGCGATCGTTTTTTGCAAAACTATTTATTTAAAAATTTGAACATCTTTTGCGTAAATGATAAAATAAAAACTCAGGATCCATAAAAGGATAGTTACCTGGATGAACCTGTCCTTATACAAAATTTTTGTAGGGGATTGCGAATTTTGCTGAACAAAAACCAATTGCAGGTACCGGAAGATTCCTGCCAATACAAAAATACAGGTATAATAAAGGCGATAGGTTTTTAGCCGCTCTTCTACATCCGGTGATTTGGTGTACATTAAATAGGCGACTATTATCACAGCACAAATGAGTGATAAAGCGGTATTGATAAATTCAAGATTGTAACCTTTAACCGCTTTGCGCATGTCATCTCCCGAACTGAGTTTAAGCAATACATCATCCCTGCGTTTGGCGAAAGCCAGGAAGAGCGCCAGCAAAAATACCATAATGATCAGCCACTCGCTTAAAGGTATCAGTGAAATGACTGAACCACTTTTTACACGTAAAACAAATCCAACGGAAATAATAAAAATGTCGAGGATGGGAATATTTTTTAATCCAAAGGAATAGCCTACGTTCATTAAAAAATAAATTCCCAGGATAAACATGAACTTATCTCTCAGGAACCAGGCAGTGGTAAAACCAATGAGCAGGAATACAACCGCAATGATAACTGCAGTAGTTTTATTAACAGCACCGGAAGCCAGCGGCCGGTTTTTTTTTACAGGATGTTTCCGGTCGTCTTCAATATCCCTGTAGTCATTCATAATGTAAATGGAACTGGCCACAAGGCTAAAACAAATAAATCCTACAAAAAGTTCCAGGAGCTTGGTAGTTTCGAAAAACATGCCGGCAAAAAATAAAGGAACAAAAAGAAATAAGTTTTTTGCCCAGTCTTTTGGTCGTATCAGCTGAATGTATGCTTTCATCAATGTGTTGATTGAGGTTGTTCGTTAACGGGAGAAGAATATAACCGGGCTGTTTCTTTTTCAATCAGCCATAATATCATCGGCAACATTATTAAAATAAAAGGTACCATAAATAACCTGGTTTGGTAGGCTACCACCGATAAGAAATGAATAAGAAACCAAACCGGTACTAAAAACAGGAACCATTTTTTTAGCAAATATGGAAATGATTTAAACTTGTATAAAATGATCAGTGGAATTACGGCAAAGGTTGCAATCAGTTCCATGTATGCTTTTACTGCAGTAGCACTTGCCAGGTTCAGTTTGAGCATTTGCAGGCCTGCAGGTACTTTCCACACTTGCTGTGGTTTATAACCATAATGCACCCTTAAAGAAACAAATATGGTAAAGAACATCACGTATAGTAAAACAGTTGCCAGCCAGGTTCTGCCGGCGGGCCATTTAATATTTTTAAAAGAAAAGTTTTTCAGCTGTAGTTTGGAAAGGTCCAGCTGCGAAATAAAATACAGGGCAGGGATAAGAATGGAAGTTTCCCGGTTAAATGCTCCCAGTACTACAATGGGTATCAGCAGTAAATGATTTTTATTGTACACAATGATATTGGCTGTTAATAAATACAAAATGATGTCCATGTAAGTATTAAAAGAAAGATCAGCTACTGTAACAGCATTACCCAAAGAGAGTGCTAAAAAATTTATTCCAAAAAATATCAGCCATTTGTTTTTTACAAATTTGCTCCAGAGTTTCCAGGCAAGAAAAAATATAAACAAGTGTTCGGCAAAACGAAAGAGAATGAAAATGATCATGTACTTCATTGCTCCCGGTGTTTGCAGGAGCTTTACAAACTGGTCTGTTTCATTGGTAGTACCGGTATTGCTTTCAATGTTTACATGAAATTTGTCTTCAATGGCAAATACTTTGTCAACGGTATGATTGTATACCCAAAGCAATCCTTCAATGCTGTAGGGACACAAAACCCGGTATTGCCAGGGGTTGTAAAATTCAGACCTGCCTTCAATTACAGCCCTGTGCCTTTCGTAAGTAAGCAGTCCGTTGCTATAGTAAAAATTCCTGTAAATAGGTACCGTTGCCAGTAACGCAAAACAAATGGCAATAAACCATTTGGCTATGCGGTTATTTTTGTGCAATGATGGTGTAGTGGGGGTAAACATACATTCTTCTTTTTTCCTGGTGTATTATAGTGAGGCCATTTGCTTCTAATAATTTCCTGGCGTCCTTCATTTTTAATTCGTTACCAATTTCTCCTGCAAATATGAGGTCGTGCATTTTATTACAATACACCAGCGGGCTTGCTGCATTTATATCTTTTAATACCAGCCTGGTACCCGGCTTCATGGTAGCTGCCAGCGCTTTCATAAAATCTTCCTGGTGTGCTACAGGTACATGATGCAATACATCTACCAGGAATATGACATCCATTTCAGCAATTTTTGCGGGAAATTTTACACCATCATACGCTTCAAAGTCATAATATCCACGGGGTAAAGTTGAAAAAAGATCATTGGCATTTTTTACCAGTCTTTCAGAAATTTCAATTCCATATACATACGAAGGCGTAGAAAATTCGGACACCAGTAACATGAACTGCCCTGAACCACAGCCTATATCTCCCACATTATCGCCCGGTTCTACCAGTTTTATCAGGGGGATGAAAGGACATATCAGTGACCTGTACCTGATCTTAAGACTATCAATAAAACCTGCTGATTTAAATTTAGATTTTAAAAACCTGATGATAGCAGTATTGTTGAGTTCTGTTTGCATTTATAAGGGTAATAGGTTGTTTTGGTTAAAGATACTAAAATATGACACGCTTTTAACAGGGGGCAAGGCGTTATGAAATTGGTTTATCGCTTGCCATACCCGATTCCACCCGTGGTATTGTGTTGGATTTGCTAAAATCGAAACGCTCCTTTAATTTCAGGAATGGGGTTTCCAAATAACGGAAACTGATAAAGCTTACAATGATGGTCAATACCAGCGAAACGGCCGGCTCCATCAATACTACCTGCCAGGTACTGGTATTGGTTCCAATTTTCCTGCTGAGGCCTACCAACAGGGAAATTAAAATAAAATGAAGACAATACAAGCCATATGTCACCAGTCCAAGTCTTGAAACTGTTTTAAAATTTCCCATTTTATAAAAAGAATGTTTTGCATAACATTGTTCCAGGATAATGAATAACATAATGGAAGAAATAAGTAACCGTTCAAACACTCTTAACCAATAATTTGACAACAGGTATTCATCCCGGAAAAGAAATACAAATACAAAAGCAACGTACATCAGTATGATAATAAAACGGGGTATATCCTGTATCTTTTGAGCAAACCGGTTCTTTTGTAAAATAAGCCAGGCGCCAAGCCCGCCCAGTGCCATATCGCCAATACAGGAGAGCGTGTGCATTTCGTGGAGTTTGTATACGTCATTAAACGCACGGAATACCAGGCTACCCGCTAAAATAACTACCAGTGGGATCCAAAATTTTCTTACTGCAAAGAAAGACAGGATAACCGGCCACACCAGGTAAAATTGTTCTTCAATGGCCACGCTCCACAATACACCCAGTCCCGGTGAATCGGGAAGGCCTTTATTAATGTAATCAAAGTTGCTGATAAAGGCCAGGTAATACCAGATGCTGGCAGTTTCATTGGGTTGCGCACCCGCCATAATTTTTGTGTAGGGGAATAGTACAAAACCATAAAACACACAGGCAAAATAAAGTGGCCATATACGCAATATTCTCCTGATCCAGAAGTTTACAATGTGGATGGTTCCATTCCTCATCTTTTCTTTTATAAGCAGGTAAGTGATGAGAAATCCACTGAGTACAAAAAAGAAATTTACACCCAGGAAACCATTGCCAAAAAGACTGAACTTTACAAATTGAAAAATTCCGGAATCTTTTACAGCCGGGATCTCTGTATGAAAACTATGAAAAAGGAAAACAGACAGGAAGCAAAAAAAACGAAGGCCGTCTAAGTTGTCAAAATATGTTTTTCCCGAACTATGCTGGTTGCTCGCCATAATGATAAAGCAGTTAAGAAGTAAGATTTGATCCTGGTCAATCTTTCAAACATCGGAATGGTATGGCTTTTGATACGGATAGCTGGTCTGCGGTAAAGATACGTGTAAAATTTTTTTTACAACATAAACTGCTGATTAGTACCCTTTTTTTTTGTTTAACTTTGCTACTTACACTTTCCAATCCCTTTTTAATAGCTAACCGAAAGGTTGCTGTATTATTTTATTTAAACACTACGCTATGTTAAAAATGCTACACAAGCTAATGCCATGCCTCCGTAATAACGTAAATGCATTCCGGCTTATTGCCAGTTTTTCATTGATTCTTTCAGGGTACACTCTTTCTGCTCAAACCGGGCGTGCACTGTCTTTCGATGGTTCAAATGATTATGTGAGCCTGCCAACACCCCTCAGCGGAAATTATACCAAAGAACTTTGGATAAATGCCGCTTCCTTCACCGGGTTTCCCAATATTTTAACGGGCAATGGTACCGCTATCTTCCTGAATGCAGGAAGGCTGGCAGCTGGTCATTCAACAGGTGGATTTACCCAGCTACTCGATCCCGCCACCCTTGTAGCAGGAACCTGGTACCATGTGGCTGTTACCTTCAATTCAGCCACCGGGGATATGCAGTTGTATAAAAACGGGGCGCTAATACAAACAGCCGCAGCCGTACCAGCTTACACAGAACCTTTCCTTGAAATTGGAAGGTATAGTGGTGCTAATAATTTTAACGGGAGCATCGATGAAGTGCGTTTATGGAACACCGTTAGAACAGGTGCCCAGATCAGCGGAAGCATGAGTTGTGAATTAACGGGAGACGAACCCGGCCTGCTTGCCTATTATAATTTTAACCAGGGTACTGCCGGTGGGGCCAATGCAGGTGTAACTGTTTTAAACGATACAAAAGACGCCTGTATTGCCTCCAATGGTACATTGAACAACTTTGCTTTAGCGGGAGCCACATCCAATTGGGTTGCCCCCGGGCCTTTACTCAGCGGCACATGCAGCGGTACCTTTGCCAATATCAATGTAACAGGAAATGGTAATTGTATCAACTTTGCAGATACTTCTCCCAACCTGGTTGATTTTACCAATTTTGGAGATTTTGGCACGCTGCCCATTACCCGTAATTTTGTAATTCAGAATACCGGTAGCAGCGTTTTAAATATAACAAGTGTTACCATTGTAGGCGTTAACGCTGCTGATTTTTCCGCAACCAACCCGCCGGTATTAACCCTTGCTCCTGCAGCAAGTACTACCTTTTCTGTTACGTTCAACCCTTCCGGAGCCAATGGAACAAAAAATGCCATCATCGTTATTAATAACAACGATATAGATGAAGGAACTTTTCCTTTCAGCATTTCCGGTAACCGTGTAGGAGGCGGCCAGGCACTGGCTTTCGACGGTATCAATGACAGGGTTGACCTTCCATTTACCTTTAGCGGAAGCTATACAAAAGAAGCATGGATCAACACCAATATTCTTACCTCATTCCCTAACATATTGGCAGGTAATGCAAGTACAGGCACCGCCCTGTTCCTTAACAATGGAAGGATTGCGGCAGGCCATGGTCCTGGTTTTGCACAGGTACTCGATCCTGTTGCTATTACAGCAGGTACCTGGTTTCATGTGGCTGTAACTTATGATGCGGGAACTGGTGTAATGAACTTATATAAAAATGGTGCCCTCGTTAATACGGCCCCGGCTGTTCCGGCATATACCGAAACCCTTCAGCAAATCGGTACATTTAACGGCGGTAATTATTTTAATGGAGTTATTGATGAAGTACGCATCTGGAATACAGCCCGTTCAGGTGCTGAAATTTCAGGTAATATGAGTTGTGCTTTAAATGGAACAGAAGCAGGTCTCATAGCGTACTATAATTTTAACCAGGGTGCACAGGGAGGCAACAATGCAGGGCAAACAATATTGAATGATCTTGTTGGAAATTGTCCTCAAAATGGCACCCTCGTAAATTTCACCCTCAATGGTTCTCTTTCAAACTGGGTAAGCCCGGGTGGTACGGTGCCTGGTTCCTGCACAGTGCAGGTTTCCAACGTTTCTGTTAGGGGAAATAATATTTGTATCGAAACAGGAGATATTACACCAGCTGCCCCCGATAATACGGATTATGGCCTGGTAAATGTTCCTGATAATGTAGATCATAGTTTCGTAATTAATAACAACGGAGGTGCTACGCTTACTATAGCTTCCATCGTTATTAGCGGGATAAATGCATCCATGTTTACCATTGTAAGTGCACCGGCTACCACGGTGTTACCAGGTGGAAGTACAACTTTTGTATTGAGATTTACACCTTCCGGTGCCAATGGAATTAAGAATGCCACTGTTACCATTAATAATAATGATGCAGATGAAGCCTCCTACACATTCGCCGTAAGAGGCACTTCCTTCGATCCTTTACCCATTACGCTGGTATACTTCAGGGCAGGCAATGCAGGTAAATACAGCAGGCTGGTTTGGGAAACTTCTGCAGAAATTAATAACAAGGGATTTGAAATCCAGCGGTCTGCAAACGGTTCCAACAGTTGGGAAACCATTGGCTATGTGCCCGCAACAAACGCACCTAATGGCAGCAGGTATAATTTTAATGACCTTGCACCATTCAACGGTATTAATACTTACCGGTTGAAACAAACAGATTTTGATGGTCGTTCTTCTTTAAGCAATATTGAATTAGTAAATTTTGCTTTTGATGCCGCCCTCGTATCTGTATATCCAAACCCGGTAAAAGACAGGTTGAACCTTGTATTCAATGACAGCAAATTACTGAACAGCGAGGCAACAATAAGCACGGCAGCAGGTGCTGTAATTGCAACTATAAAACTGGGCAGCTATCGCCAGGCGGTTGATATGAGTGCATATGCAAAAGGGCTCTACCTGATCAGCCTGCAGGATGGTACAGTATTAAGGATCATTAAACAATAAAAGAGAAAGAATCTTTCATAATCCCTTCACCTTACACGTGAAGGGATTTTTTTATGCCCGCTTATCAACACTTGTTGAAAACTAAAGTTTTGAATGGCCAGAACTAATCACAAGATTTAGGCTCCTATTTCTTAACCAAACTTATAGAAAATGAAAAAATTGCTCATGCTTGCGGGCTTTAACTTTATTATTATAGTGGGGTTATTTGCGCAAACTCAAAAAAGTAACTGGCTTGTGGGGGGATCTGCATTGTTTAATTCACAGGAAGTGGAAGGATTTAATACCACTACTTTCCTGGTGAATCCTGGTGCAGGCTATTTTATTATGGATGACCTGGCTATTGGTGCCAATATCCAGTTTTCTTCTATCAAAGAAGAAGGATATGATGCCTTTACCACGTTAGCCTTTGGCCCTTTTGTTCGCTATTATTTTGTAAATCTTGGTCCCAAAACAAAATTATTTGGCAATGGTAGTTTTGGGTTTGGGAATGTAAAATATGGCGACTCGGAAAGTTTTACCACATGGGAATTATCAGCAGGTCCGGCCATATTTCTTAACAAGCATGTAGCATTGGAAATAGCGCTTGGTTACAGCTCACAAAAATTTCAGGATACAGATGCTACCAATGCATTTGGTTTCAGGGTAGGTTTCCAGATACACCTGGGTGGAGGGAAATCTCAATAGTTATCGAATACAAAGCTGCTAAATTTTCACAATCCCAGCACATCTTTCATAGAAAAAAATCCCTCTTTGTCTTTTATAAACTCGGCAGCTAATACAGCGCCCCCGGCAAAGCCCTCCCTGTTGTGCGCAGTGTGTATGATCTCAATATCATCAATAGCCGATGTATATTTTACATGGTGGGTACCCGGTGCGGGGTCAATTCGTTTGCTTACGATATTTAACTCGCCTGCTTTTATAACACTATCATTTACCCATTTATTTTTACCGGGGTAATTTTCAATGATCTGTTCTGCAATAGTAATGGCGGTTCCGCTGGGCGCATCTTTTTTAGAAGTATGATGTATCTCTTCCACTTCCACATTATAATCTTTATGGGAAGCCATTAACGCAGCCAGTTTTTTATTTACTTCAAAAAATATATTTACAGCAATACTAAAATTACTGGCGTAGAGAAATGCGCCTTTTTTTTCTGCGGAATATTTTTTTATACTATCCAGCTCCTCCAGCCAGCCTGTGCTACCTGAAACTACCGGCAAGCCTGCATCCAAACAGGTTTTAATATTTTCTACGGCTGAATGTGGGTTGGTAAATTCAATGGCTACATCACATTGTTGTAAATTAGCCCTGGTTAATTCCGCGTTATTTTGCGAACTGATCTTTAGCGCTACCGTATGGCCCTTTGCTACCGCAATAGCTTCAATGGCTTTCCCCATTTTACCATAACCAATGATGGCAATGGCCAGTTTTTTATTTTGCATGAAATTTATTTGCCATAAAGTTAGCTATTGATGATCAGAGATGAGAGATTGGTGGAAGGTGGAAGGGAGAGAAATTAACCGGTTATAAAATTACCAAACTTTCATCATCTACTTCCCGATATGCAATACAAGACTTACCCCATTCGTATTTGCCATTTGGCTATGGCCGGGTTTTATTTGCAGGCTCAGGTCATCACCCACATCAAATGTTTTTAAGTGAGCATCTACGGCAGCATCTGCCACATTTAATCCCCAGAAAGCAATGAAAAATAAAACACTGTAATCCAGGTTTTGTCGTACGCCGTTCCTGAATACACGAATGCGGTCAGGCTGGTTTCTTACGCTGTAATAAGGTTCTTTGATAAAAATATCATTTGCAGCAATAGTGTCTGATGCCAGGATGAAGGCCTGTTTTGCATCCCTGTATTGATTAAGATTTCTAAAAAAAAGATAAGTAGTGGTGCCCAGCGCTCCCCAAACAAGCGGCAATTTCCAATATTTTTTATTGGTGATCTGGCCCCAGCCCGGTAAAATAAGAGAGCGGCGAACGGCTACATTGGGATTGTATGTAGAGTCGTATACTACTTTGCGTTTTGTTTTCTTTTTTACAAGGGAGTCTGTAGCAACTTTTGCAGCAGATTCGGCAGGAAGTTTTATTTCCTGTGCAGGCACGTTGATGCCTGCCAACAATAAAAGAATAAAGAGACTTACTATTTTTTTAAAAGCTATCAACTTACTTTAATATTCAGTTTATCCAACAATCCGTTCAGTTCTTCCAGGGAGTAGTATTCAAACAAGATACTGCCGTGCCCTTTCTTATTATGCGTGAGCTTTACTTTGGTGCTGAACTGCGACGCTAAATTATCTTCTATTTTTTTATAAGCGGGCGCCAGTCCTGCTTTTACCGATGTTTTAACAGT
>JACMKX010000083.1 GCA_014379905.1 Ferruginibacter sp.
ATCCCCTGTTTATGGCAAAGGATATGATTAGTTGCATGATCCCACAGGGATCTCCTGTTTATGGCAAAGGATATGATTAGTTGCACTTCCCATAGGGATCCCCTGTTTTATGGCAAAGGATATGATTAGTTGCATGATCCCACAGGGATCTCCTGTTTTATGGCAAAGGATATGATTAGTTGCATGATCCCACAGGGATCTCCTGTTTGTGGCAAAGGATAGGATTAGCTGCATGATCCCACAGGGATCCCCTGTTTATACCGCAATATTGATCCCGTAGGGATATCCTGCATACATCTGTCGTGCATACATCCGGCTCCTCAGAAGCCTCCTTTATCTAATCAAAAAAATCAAATGAATATCTTTCTTCAAAATCGATTTGAAATTTTTTTAACAAGGAATGGTATTCATTTTTAAAATTTTGTTTTCTATGATGTTCTTCCTGGTTCATAATGTATTTAATAACCCTGTCGATGTGCGAGTGTGAATAGGAAAATACTCCATATCCTTCCTGCCAGCTGAATTTGCCCTCACTCCATTTCTTCGAATTGATAAACTCGTTGGATTCAACTTTAATCTCTTTCATAAAATCCGGTATAAAAACGGAAGGCTTGTATCCTACAAAAATGTGCGCATGGTCTGGCATGCAATGTACCGCCAGCATTCTAGCCTTCCGGTTTTGCACAAGTACCGTAATGTACTTATGCAGTTCTTCTTTGTGTTCCCGCGGAATAAGTCTTTGCCTGTGTTTTACCGCAAATACGAACTGTAGATAGATTTGAGAAAATGTATTGGCCATTGCAACAGAATTAAGGTTATTGGTTAACTTAGTTTTCATAAATTGCCCATGCTGTAAAAATATTTGAAACCGGCATGGGATCAAAGGAGTTACATGTGCTATTTCATCAGGGTATAATAAAGACATAGCTGGAAGCATTTGTATTAAATTTGACGCTACAATAAACACTATGGCAGAAAAAACTATGTCCCTTCCTTCTTTTATAGAGCCGGTTCGCATTGACCAGGTAGGCATTGAAGAGCGGGCCGCCCGCTTTACCAAACGCAGCATAAAAAATGAAACCAAGATGAATGGTTTGTTGCTGGCGCTGAACATGATCGATCTTACCACGCTCGAAGGAAAAGACACGGAAGGGAAAGTGAAGCAGCTATGTTACAAAGCGGCGCACCTGCACGATTCGTATCCTGGTTTGCCAACAGTGGCTGCTGTATGTGTTTACCCGGCCATGGTGGCCACTGCAAAAAAAGCGGTGCAGGGAACAGGTATTAAAGTTGCCTCCGTATCAACTGCATTTCCCAGCGGGCAGGCACCCAGGAATATTAAAATAAGTGATACTAAATTTGCAGTGGCGCACGGTGCTGACGAAATAGATATGGTGATAAGCCGTGGCAAATTTCTGGAAGGAGAATACAATTTTGTATTTGATGAAATTGCTGCAGTAAAAGAAGCCTGTGGCGAAGCAAGGTTGAAAGTGATTTTAGAAACAGGCGAACTCGTTACTTATGACAAAGTGAGAAGGGCAAGTGATATTGCGATGTATGCGGGTGCAGATTTTATTAAGACATCTACCGGAAAAATAAATCCTGCTGCTACCATGCCTGTTACCCTGGTTATGTTGCAGGCCATCCGTGATTTTTATTACAAAACAGGAAAAATGATCGGTATGAAACCAGCTGGCGGCATTTCCAAATCTAAACTGGCATTGCATTACCTGGTAATGCTGAATGAAACATTGGGTGAAGACTGGATGAACAACCAATGGTTTCGTTTTGGTGCCAGTAGCCTGGCAAATGATGTGCTGATGCAGATCATGAAAGCGAAGACAGGTGTTTACCAGGGGAAGGATTATTTTTCATTAGATTAAGAACAATAACCGCTAAGGCACTAAGACGCTAAGTCCGATACGCAAGGCGAATAAGATAATTAAATTTACAACCCTCTTTGCGCCTTTGCGTCTTAGCGGTTAAATATTTTACTATGGCGAAAGCTAAAAGCAACACGCTTAAACTAAAATTCGACAGTGCCCGAAACTATGCACCTGCTCCCGAAAGCAAATCGGCAGCTAAAATAAATGCACGCTACGATTTATTCATCAATGGTAAATTTGAAAAGCCTGCCAGCAAAAAATATTTTGCAACCATCAATCCTGCAACAGAAGAAAAACTGAGTGAAGTGGCTGATGCCAATGCTGCGGATGTAGACAAAGCAGTAAAAGCTGCCCGCAATGCTTATGGTAAGACATGGAAAAAAATGCCGGGCAAGGAGCGTGCAAAATACATTTATCGTATTGCCCGCATGATCCAGGAAAGAGCCAGGGAATTCTCTGTAATAGAAACATTGGATGGGGGCAAACCAATCAGGGAGAGTCGTGATTTTGACGTGCCCACTGCAGCCAACCATTTTTTTTATTATGCCGGCTGGGCTGATAAGCTCGAATATGCTTTTCCTAACCGCAATGCACAACCATTGGGGGTAGCTGGCCAGATCATTCCATGGAATTTTCCTTTGTTAATGGCGGCCTGGAAAATTGCGCCGGCTCTGGCAACAGGCAATACGGTGGTTTTAAAGCCTGCAGAAAATACACCGCTCACTGCCTTAAAACTGGCAGATATTTTCCAGGAAGCAGAACTGCCTCCCGGCGTTGTAAACATTATCACAGGTGCAGGGGCCACAGGTGCCGCCATTGTAAATCATGCCGGGGTTGATAAAATCGCCTTCACCGGATCTACAGATGTGGGAAAGATCATACAAAAAGCCATTGCCGGAACAGGTAAAAAAGCAACATTGGAACTAGGCGGGAAAGCAGCCAATATTATTTTTGAAGATGCAGCCATTGACCAGGCGGTGGAAGGAGTGGTAAACGGAATATTTTTTAACCAGGGTCACGTGTGTTGCGCCGGCAGCAGGTTATATGTGCAGGAGTCTGTTTATAAAGAAGTAGTAAGGAAATTAAAAGACCGGTTGGAAACAATGATCGTAGGCGATCCCCTGGATAAAAATACAGATATTGGTGCCATCAATTCAAAAGAACAACTGGCCATCATTAATAAATATTTAAAAATTGGACAGGCAGAAGGAGCAGAAATGTACCAGAGCAGCGCAGCCATTCCTTCAAAAGGATTTTTTTGCAGGCCTACCATTTTTACCAATGTTGCCCAAAGCAACCGTATAGCCCAGGAAGAAATTTTTGGCCCCGTATTGACCATACAAAGTTTCCGCACCGATGATGAGGTAATTGAAAAAGCAAACAACACACCGTATGGGTTAAGTGCCGGGGTATGGACGGATAAAGGTTCTAAAATATTCAACCTCACAACAAAGTTACGTGCGGGTGTGGTTTGGGCAAATACTTTTAACCAGTTTGATCCCACATCACCATTCGGTGGTTACAAGGAAAGTGGGTATGGAAGAGAGGGTGGGTTACATGGATTGTATGGGTATGTGAGGTTTTAAAGGTTCAAGAGGCTCGAGAGGTTCAGGAGGTTCAGGAGGTTCAGGAGGTTGAAGAGGTTGAAGAGGTTCAAGAGGTTTTTGCAAATGCAAGTTCACTGATCAATCGGACCCTTATGACAACTATAAAAAAATTTGAAGAAATATTATCATGGATTGAAGCGAGACAATTAAATGTGCTCGTAGGTGAATTAATTGATGATGATAGATTTAAAAGAAATTTCAGATTAATAGGACAAATTGAAGGTTCTGCAGGTTCTATAATGGATAACATCGCAGAAGGTTTTGAAAGAGGAGGGAATAAAGAATTTATACAATTTCTTTTTGTAGCAAAAGCCTCCTGTGGAGAACTTGGCTCACAATTATATAGGGCCATAGACAGGAATTATATAACACAGGAGGAATTCGAAATTTTATCAAAAAAGACTTTAGGCGTAAGTGGCCTTCTTCAAAAGTTTATTAATTACTTACAGGATACAAATTTGAAAGGGTCAAAATTTTCGACTAAAAGCCTCAATAATAACAAACTTTGAACTTTTTGAACCTCTTGAACTTTTGAACAAAACTATAATTATGTCAAGATTAGAAATTCTAAAAACCTACAAAATCTACATCGGGGGAAAATTTCCCCGCACAGAATCCGGGAGATTTTATACTGCTAAGAATAGCAACGGCGAAGCGTTGGCAAACGTTTGTCTCTCCTCCCGCAAAGATTTTAGAGATGCAGAAGTCGCTGCCCGTGCAGCCTTCGGAGACTGGAGTAGTCGTGCTGCTTTCAATCGTGGACAGATCCTTTATCGAATTGCAGAAATGCTGGAAGGAAGAAAGGCCCAGTTTATGGATGAGGTAATAAAACAGGGTTCATCAAAAGCTGCTGCAGAGGCAGAGGTAGCATTGTCGGTGGACAGGTTGATCTATTATGCAGGCTGGTGTGATAAATTTCAGCAACTATTTAGTGCTGTAAATCCTGTAGCTTCTTCGCACTTTAATTTTTCTGTGCCGGAACCTACAGGTGTGGTGAGCATCATTGCCCCGCAATCCACTTCATTGATTGGATTAGTATCTGTAATTGCCCCGGTGATTGCCGGAGGAAATACATGTGTTGTATTGGGTTCTTTTGAAAAGCCTTTATGTGCAGTTACTTTTGCTGAAGTATTAAATTCTTCGGATGTGCCTGGTGGGGTAGTAAATATCTTAACCGGTGACCCATCAGAACTGGCTGTTTATTTTGCAGATCATATGGACGTGAACGCCATGGTTTACTGCGAAAAGAATGCCGGCACACAAAAACTGATCAAAGAAAAATCTGCATTAAACATGAAAAGAGTAGTGATTTACAGCGATACCAACTGGCTGTCTGAAGATGCACAGTCTCCTTACCTGATTCAAAATACGCAGGAAATAAAAACCACCTGGCACCCGGTTGAAAATATTGGAGGCGCAAAAGCAGGTTATTAAAAATTTTACTTTGAAAAGTATAGAATATAGTTTTTTAGACAGGACAACTACCATTGCTGCTATGGAACAATTTTGCAACGATGCAAAAGAAAGAAATGCCACTACGATCACTGTTCCCTCTATGTTTATTAAAAAAGTGAAAGAGCGGTTGCATGGTTCCCCCGTAAAAATTTCAACAGTTATAGGTTATCCCTTTGGTTGGTCGCCTATAGAAGCAAAAGTTGCAGAAGCAATTCTTGCCATGGTTGATGGAGCCGATGAGCTGGAAATAGTGGTTAATATCATAGCCTTAAAAAACAATGACTGGCAGTATCTTGCCAAAGAGCTTAATACGCTGCTTGCCATTATCCGCAAACAACAGAAGCAGGTTTGTTTTGTAATAGAAGCGAAATTATTGACAGCAGAAGAGCTTACCCGATGTTGCGACCTATATGGTGTGGCCGGCATTGATTGCATCGCTTTATCTACCGGTTTGGAAAAGGAATTGCCATCAATAGAAATGATAAAGGCCGGGCGACGACAGCTGGCAGAGCGGGTGGCTATCAAAATAACAGGTGAAAATATCAGTGAAACAACAGCGCAGGCTTACCTTGCAGCCGGCGCCAGCCGCATTGGGGTATTCGTTAAATAATTGTTGATTGCAGCTATGGAACGATTTTTGACAATGCAGCAGCATACATTTGGTAAAATAATAATCTCTTCAATACTACTCAATGAAAAAATGGATATTCTTTGTGCTCGTAAATGGTTGTGTAAGCAACGCCACAGCCCAAACCGCAATACCGGCTACAGCAGATACTGTTGTATATGGAACGGTAGCTATCAACAAGGATAGAAGAATTGATATACTGGGTGAAAAAATGCATGCCTACAATGTGGCGCTTGCAAAAAATATTCGTTCAGGAAAAGGATTTCGCCTCATGCTGCTCAGCACCAACGATCAGAATGTTGCTATGAGCTTAAGGTCAAAGTTATTACAACAATACCCCGAACACAAAGTATACATGACCTATCAGACACCTTTTATAAAATTGAAAATCGGCAATTTTGTAGAAAAAGCGGATGCCGAAAAATTTAAAAAACAGCTATTGACCCAGCGGCTGGTTACCGGCAATATTTATGTGCTTCCGGAAACAATTGAAATAAAACCTGAGGGAGAAGAAGACGAAGAGTAATTATCCCCGTCATAAATAAAAAGAGTTTCGTTTTCGAAACGCTGTTTATTGATTCGTAGTTAACTTCACTGAATAAAACAGAGAAGGTATGCTGGAAAAAATAAAGCAACTGGCGAAGGATTATTCAGGCGAATTTATAGACGTACGTCATCACATACACTCCAATCCGGAACTGAGCTACGAAGAATTTAAAACATCAGTATTTATACAAAATAAGCTCGCTTCCTGGAACATTCCTTTCGAGGTAAAAGCTACCACCGGTGTGGTAGGTTTGATTAAAGGGAAAAACCCGGAAAAAAAAGTAATTGCCCTGCGGGCAGATATGGATGCTTTACCAATTACGGAAGCAAACGAGGTTAGTTATAAGTCGAAAAATATCGGGGTGATGCATGCCTGCGGACACGATGTGCACAGTACTTGTTTATTAGGCGCTGCAAAAATTTTAAATGAAACAAAAGAAGAGTGGGAAGGAACAGTGAAACTGATCTTTCAGCCGGGCGAGGAAAAAAATCCTGGTGGCGCCAGTTACCTGATCAAAGAAGGTGTATTGGAAAATCCTGCACCCGAAAAAATCCTGGCCCTGCATGTACACCCTGGTTTGGAAGTTGGCGAGTTTAGTTTCAGGGGAGGAATGGTAATGGCAAGTGCAGATGAAATATATATCAGCATCAGGGCAAAAGGTGGGCATGCTGCAGCGCCACAATTTACTGCAGACACTATCCTGATCGCATCACACCTTATCATCAGCCTGCAACAAATTGTTAGCAGGAACAACAATCCCTTTAATCCTTCTGTTTTATCTATCACATCCTTCCAGGGCGGAAATACTACGAATGTAATTCCGTCAGAAGTAAAGCTGATGGGTACTTTCAGGGCAATGAACGAAGAATGGCGCTTCAAGGCACACGAGCTTATTATAAAGCAAACCACAGAGCTGGTAGCTGCCATGGGAGCTGATGCAACGATTCATATTGATGTTGGTTATCCATTTGTTTTAAACAACGAAGAATTGAGTGTAGCTGCTATGGAAAATGCAAAACTATTTGCAGGTGAAAAAAATGTTACGGAAACAGAACTACGAATGGGCGCAGAAGACTTTGCCTATTACTCTCATAAGATTCCTGCCTGTTTTTTTAGACTAGGTGCCGGCAACAAGGAAAAAGGAATTACAAGTGGTGTTCATACGCCAACATTTAATATTGATGAGCGCGCAATTGAGCAGGGAATGGGTATGATGGCTTGGCTGGCGGTGAGTAGTTGATGCCGGATGCCGGATAAAATATTTATCCCACAAGTTAGAAGCTAATTAGTGTAATTAGTGTAATTCGAAAAATTCGTGTAAATAATTCGTGTAAAAAATTTGTATAATAAACTAATAAAAGATGAAGATTGCTTTCCATGGTGCCGCCCAAACTGTTACCGGCTCCAAACACCTGATCAGTTTAGTAAATGGTAAAAAAATATTGCTGGATTGTGGTATGTTCCAAGGCATGGGTCCGCAAACCAACCAGTTGAATAATGAGTGGGGTTTTGAGCCAGCATCGGTAGATTATTTAATTCTTTCTCATGCACATATAGATCATTGTGGCCTTATTCCAAAACTGGTAAAGGATGGCTACGAAGGTAAAATTTATGCAACTCCAGCCACCAAAGACCTGGCTTCTATTTTAATGGAAGATTCTGCCGGCATCCAGGAAAGTGATGTAAAATTTGAAAACAAACGCCGGGCCTTGCAAGGCCTGCCTTACGTCCAGGCCTTATACAATACTGAAGATGCATTGATGGCAGCTGATCAGTTTGTTACGGTAGAATATGATCACTGGTTTACCCTTGAGCCGGGAATCGAATTTTGTTTTACCGAAGCCGGGCATATTATTGGTAGCACAGCAGTACACGTTCGCATAACAGAAAATGGCAAAACCCGCCAGATAACTTTTAGCGGGGATGTAGGCCGATATAGGGACATTATCCTGAAGTCACCAGCTGTATTTCAACAGTCAGATTTTATATTGCTGGAATCTACTTACGGCAATAGTCTGCATGACGAACACAATCCAACCGTTGATACTTTATTGGAATGGGTAGAAAAAACCTGCCTTCGTAAAAAAGGGAAACTCATTATTCCTGCCTTTAGTGTGGGCCGTACACAGGAAATATTATACGCACTCAACCAGCTGGAATTGGAAAAACGTTTACCGGATCTTGAATATTATGTAGATAGTCCGCTCAGTTTAAAGGCAACAGAGATCATCAAAAGTTACCCGCAATATTTTAATGCACGGATTCAACAAGTATTAGAGACAGATAAAAATCCCTTTGATTTTAAAGGATTGAAATTTATCCGGTCGGTGGAAGAATCAAAAATGTTGAATTATAATAAAAATCCCTGTGTAATCATCAGCGCCAGCGGGATGGCCGAAGCGGGAAGGGTAAAGCATCATATCAGTAATAATATTGAAAACAGCCGCAACAGTATTTTAATGACGGGTTATTGCGAACCAAATTCTTTAGGTGGCCGGCTGATGCGCAAGCCCAGGGAAGTAAATATTTTTGGCCAGCCGCATGAAGTAAATGCAGAGATAGGAGAAATGCGCAGCATGAGCGCTCATGGTGATTATGAAGACCTGCAGCAATTCCTGGCCTGCCAGGATCCCAAACAGGTAAAGAAACTATTCTTAGTGCATGGCGAGTTTGAAGTGCAGCAGGATTTTAAAGCAAGGCTGATCCGTAAAGGATTTTTGGATGTGCAGATACCGGAAAGACATGAAGAAGTTGTATTGGGGTAATTAAAAGAGATGACATCTTTTTTAAAAGATGTCATCTCTTTTGCCTCCCTACAACAGCTTCTCTATGTCTTATTCCCCACTCCACCATAGTGTCCAACACATGGTTCAATGATTTTGCAGAAGGCGTCAATTCATATTCTACAGAAACTGGCAGCGTATCATAAACCGTACGCTTTACCACACCATTCAATTCCAATTCCTTCAATTCCTTTGATAACATACGGGGAGTTATTTTAGGGATATTGCGTTGTATTTCTGTAAAGCGCCTCTTGTCAAACAACAATGAGCCAATTATCGGCATCTTCCATTTACCACTGATAACATTCAATGTATCATTTACTGCCAGTACAAATTGCAAAGGGCAGGATTTAGCTTCTTTAAAACTTACCTTAGGTTTCATACAACTTATTTTTTATACCAATTCTGAAATTTACTAGTATACTTTAGTATAGCACTTCCTTTTGTATATCGAAGATAGGTAACTTTGTGCTGTAAATAAATCATCAACAAAAAAATTTAATGATATGATCTTAGTAACAGGCGCAACAGGCCATTTTGGGAAAGCCACTATTCGATTTTTATTAAAAAAAGGAGTGGCTGCGAAGGGTATATCCGCATTGGTAAGAGACGAAAGCAAAGCTGCTGATCTAAAAGACTTAGGAATAACATTAATACAAGGAGATTATAATGACCAGGATTCTCTCTTAAAAGCATTTACAGGAATTGATAAATTGTTATTTGTTTCAGGAAATGATATTACTAAAAGAGGCCCGCAACAACTGGCAGTAGTAAAAGCAGCCAAAGAATCAGGCGTGCCGTACATTCTATACACCAGTTTTGAACGCCGGAAAGAGGATGAAACTTCTCCCATTTATTTTGTGGCAGAGTCACACGTGCAAACAGAAGAAGCCATCAAAGAATCCGGTATCGCCTTTACTATCTTTCGCAATAATTTGTACACGGATTATATCCCCGTTTTTATCGGAGATAAGGTATTGGAAACCGGGGTCTACTGGCCATCAGGGAACGGTAAGTTATCGGCTGCAGTAAGGGAAGAAATGGCCGAAGCTGCTGCCAATGTATTAACCAGCGAAGGGCATGAAGGAAAAGAATATATTATCTCAGGCGAAGAAAATATTTCTTTCAGCGATGTGGCACGTATTATCAGCAAGGCAAGTGGAACAGATGTAGCATTTGTTAGTCCAACACAGGATGAATATAAGGCAGCCCTCACCGCGGCAGGTGTTCCGGCTGAATACATAACTATGTTTGCAGGATTTGCAGAAGGAATAAAACAAGGGGAGTTTGAGACCGACAAACATGATCTCTCCAAATTACTTGGGAGAAAAGCTACATCAGTAGAAGAATTTTTAACAAAGCAATACGCATAAATCGGAAGAGATGACATCTATTAAAAAGATGTCATCTCTTTCGATTTTATTTGCCTCTCTTCCCTTTCAA
>JACMKX010000008.1 GCA_014379905.1 Ferruginibacter sp.
TGGGCCTCATAAAAAATTAGATCATCCGATAGCGTTTAGGTCCACATAAAAGTTAAACGCATAGAAAACAAGATAAAGAAATTCGCAGAGATAAATTTCTCAGCGAATCTTTGCTTCTCCACCTCTCTGCGCAAAAATAACTAAATATTCAATCCACCACAAACGCTGATCGTTTGCCCGGTGATATAACTGCCCATATCCGAAGCAAGGAATAAAGTAACATTAGCAATATCTTCTGCACTTGCAAAGCGCCCTAAAGGAATACCGGCTTTGTATTTATCGGCGCCCTCACCATCTTTTAAATAGCTTGTCATATCTGTTTCCACGAAGCCTGGTGCAATGGCATTGCAACGAATATTACGGCTGCCTAATTCCTTTGCTACCGATTTGGTAAAACCAATTACGCCTGCTTTACTGGCGGCATAACTGCTCTGGCCTGCATTGCCCATTTCTCCAATAATAGAACTCATGTTTAGGATAACACCATTTCTTGCTTTCATCATTGGTTTTATTACCTGCTTGGTCATGTAAAAAACGCTGTTCAGGTTTACCTGTATCACTTCTTCAAATTGTTCAGGACTCATACGAAGCAACAGGTTATCTTTTGAAATACCGGCATTGTTTACACAAATATCAACTGCACCAAACTCTGTCAATACATCGTTTACAAAAGCTTCGCAGGCGGCAAAGTTGCCGGCATTGCTTTGATAAGCTTTTGCTTTCACCCCCATACCGGTAAGTTTCTCTTCAAGCGTTTTTGCTTTTTCTGCGCTGCTGTCGCTCACAAAAGTAAAGGCAACATTAGCGCCTTGTTCTGCAAATTTTATAGCTATTGCTTCGCCGATACCACGCGCTGCGCCGGTTATAATGGCGGTTTTTCCTTCAAGTAATTTCATGTTATAATTTTTGATAACTGGCTAAAAATAATGCAAACAATATTACTGGTAAAATTAAACCTGGTTGATAGCTAAATAAAATAAGACAAATTTATAAACGTAGTTAAGGAATAACATAAGGATACCCATATACAATATGGAGTAGATGATACTGTACCAGATTTTAAATTTAAAAAAACGGATTGCTCCAACTGTTAAGAATATCATCATAGCCGCAAAAATTACAATGGCTAAATACGACTCCTTATCCAGAAGGAAGCTACCAAAGACTAACCTGGATCCATATAACAGCGCAGGGAAAATTAAAAATCCCCAAAGTAAAAAGAAAGACCCTACTTCTGTAGAAAAGATAAAATGATCGTAATAATACTTGCGTTTTTTTGAACCCATCAGCCATGAAAATAAGGCCATGCAAGGAATGATAGTAAACAGGAGGAACTTGGATACCTTTTCACCGCTGTGATGAAAGGCTTCAGATAATTGATCCCATGTCATACCTTTTTGTTGCATAACAGCTGCAGCTTTTTTTGCTGCATAGGCACCGTATAAATCATTATACTGATGATAATGTAACTTCATATTGAGTCCTTCAAACAATGGAAAAAGGAGGTATAGTATCACCAGCATTAGGAAGAACGAAAGCGGCTTGAAATATTTTTTTCTTATCCCGTTGCAAAAATCCACCGATAATTTACCGGGCTTCTTAAGAATTGTTTTTAAGCTTGTAAAAAAAGTACCCTCAAAGTGCGTGATAAAATGAAAAGCCTCATCAAATAAATGCAACACTACCTTGTCTTTATCATGGTATACCTTTTCCCCGCAATTGTTACAAAACCTTCCTATAAAATGATTGCCACAATTTTTACAAACTTGTTCCTGCATGTTACTACTTATAAATTCATGGACAATATTTCTTCAATGATGGTTCTTTCATTGCTCAGGCGGGGAACTTTGTGTTGGCCACCCAGTTTGCCTTTACTGCGTAACCAGGCAGTGAAACTGCCAAACGGAAGCATTTTTACAACAGGCATTCTTAGTGCAATATTTTTTTGACGCTTGGCTTCGTAGTCACTGTTTACATTTTTCAGTTCTTCATCCATTGCCTGGGTAAAAGCTTCCATACTCGTGGGTTCTTTTTCAAATTCCACCAGCCATTCGTGCGCACCGTTGCTGTTCTCGCTAAAATATAAGGGAGCAGCCGTATAGTCGCTTACGATAGCGCCGGTTTGCTTTGCAGCATATGCTATGGCCCTGTCGCTGTTGTCAATGATCACTTCTTCTCCAAAAGCATTCATATAATGTTTCAGCCTGCCGGATACAATAATGCGGTAAGGATTAATAGAAGTAAAGCGTACGGTATCTCCCACCAGGTATCGCCACAAGCCGCCTGTAGTACTTATTACAATTGCATAATTTTTGCCTTTTACCACTTCATTCAGCCCAACTGTTTTTGGATCAGGAGAACCATATTCTTCCACCGGCATAAATTCATAAAAGATCCCATGCTCGGTAAACAGGGTCATGCCATCATCATCCGGCTTTTCCTGAGCAGCAAAAAAACCTTCACTGGCATTGTATACTTCCAGGTAATTAATGGGCGCACCAATTATTTTTTCAAACTGCTCCCGGTAAGGCACAAACGACACGCCGCCGTTAATATATAATTCTAAATTAGGCCAGACCTCTTTAATGGTTCTGGCATTTTTTATCTCCAGTATGCGTTTCAATAATATCAGTGTCCAGGTGGGTACACCAGCCAGGGAGGTTACATTTTCCTGGGCAGTAGCCTGCGCCAGTTTCTCTATTTTATCTTCCCATTCATCTAATAAGGCAATACTTAATTCGGGTGTGCGCAGCCATTGCCCCCAAAAAGGAGTGTTTTGCATCAGCACCGCACTCAGGTCGCCATACTGTACATCTTCGTTATAGCGGTTTATCTGGTGCGATCCACCTACCACTAATCCTTTTCCGGTGAGCAGTTCGCTTCCCGGGAAATTTTTATAATAATTGGTGAGTACATCTTTATTTGCCTGGTAATGATTGTCCTGCAGGCTCTCCTCGCTGATAGGTATAAATTTACTTTTATCACTGGTGGTACCGCTGCTTTTGGCAAACCAGCCTATTGGTGTATTCCACAATACATTTTCCTCTCCATCCATCATGCGCTGGATGTATGGCTTTATGTCGTGATACTCATGAATAGGCACCACATTCTTAAAATCCTTTACCGTAAATAGTTTTGTAAAATTGTATTGTTTTCCAAAGCTGGTATATTGTGCAGCTGTAACTAAATCCTGCAATACTTCCCGCTGCGCCGCCTTAGGGTGATTCACCCAGTTTTCGATACGCCATAAACGCATGCGGGCCAATTTTGATATAGCGGGCGAAAGCAGTTTCATCTACAGGCAAGATAAAACAATACAGGGGATAAAACAATACTGATACCGGCATCCGGCAACAGGTATCCGGTTCCAGTATCCAGAACCCCCTTCACTTCTCATGGTACTCCGCCGTTGTACTATGCGATATCATCTGCCAGTTGTTATCCCTTTTTGCATACACTCTTATGTAATACAAATGATAGCGGTCTGTTCTTTCTTTACTGGTAGTTTTTGCTACAGATAATTTTCCTTTTACAATAGCAACCTCCTGATGCATTTCTACTTTTACAGAATCGTGTGTTCTTGAGCGGAAGAAACCTTTGGCGGCAGATATCAGCCAGGTACTTTTCCCTTCCACCTTACCCGAGCCATGGCTGAAAACAAAATCATTGGCATAAGCCTTTTCAAGGGCTTCTATATTTTTTTTTACTACATTATCATCCACCTGTTGATTAAATGCCACCAAAAACGAACTATCCGATTGTGCTTTTGTATTGTTTAAAACACAAAAGCCAATAGCCACCAGCAATAATATTTTTTTCATAAATGAGCATGATGTTTGTGCTTACAATTTACAAAACAATCGGTAAATTACTGATCATTAAACCATCACTATGTGCCAACAGCCAACTAACGATGCCGAAAAGCAACCTTCCCTGCATCACGCACGACGAAATTTTCTCAAACAAACTTCTGCGCTTACAGCACTGGCTTTAGCGCCATCTGTGGTAATGAAAGCCGCAGAAAAAAAACTGGATGAAAAGGCCGCTGGTTTTTTTGAGCAAAAAACACTGAACATTGAAGTGAATGGAAAAGCGCACCAGCTTTCTGTAGAACCCAGGGCAACCCTGCTGGATGTATTAAGGGAAAACCTGCATTTGACAGGTTCCAAAAAAGGATGCGATTTAGGGCAATGTGGTGCCTGTACGGTTCATGTGGATGGCAAACGGGTATTGAGTTGCCTGAGCCTGGCCGTGATGCAGAATGGAAAAAAAATCACCACGATAGAAGGCCTGCAACAAGGTGATCAGCTGCATCCCATGCAGGAAGCATTTATTAAGCATGATGGCTTCCAATGCGGTTATTGCACACCGGGGCAGATTATGAGTGCAGTGGCCTGCATCAGCGAGGGCCATGCCGGTACCGACAATGAAATAAGAGAATACATGAGTGGAAATATCTGCCGCTGCGGGGCTTATCCCAATATTGTAGATGCTATTAGTGAAGTGGCTAAAAAAGGAGGCTCCCGTGATTAATTTCGACTACGTTAAGCCAACTACGGAACAAAATGCTTTGACCGCATGCAAAGATCCGCTGGCACAGTTTATAGCAGGCGGTACCAACCTGGTTGATCTTATGAAACGGGGCGTCACCAATCCTGAAAAACTGGTAGATATTACCGGCCTGCCAATGAGTAACATTGAGCAAAAAGGGGATAACATTTTTATAGGTTCACTCGCTCTTAACAGTGTGGTGGCCGAGCATGAACTCATCAAAAAACATTTGCCTTTATTATCGCAGGCCCTCCAGGCAGGCGCTTCGCCGCAAATCCGCAATATGGCTACTGTTGGAGGAAACATGATGCAACGCACCCGCTGCGGTTATTTTTACGACCTCAGTATGCCCTGCAATAAGCGAACACCCAACAGCGGTTGCGGCGCAAAAGAGGGTTACAATCGCATGCATGCCATTTTTGGTGCGTCCGATAAATGCATTGCAGTTCATCCCTCCGATATGTGCGTGGCACTCGCCGCATTGGATGCAACTGTTTTAATTGCCAATGGCAAATTATTGAGAAGAGTTCCCTTCAAAGATTTTCATAAGCTCCCCGGCAGCAATCCTGAGAAAGATAACAATCTATTAAAAGGAGAATTAATAACTGGCGTGGAAGTGCCCATTAATGCTGCTTTTGCACAACATTCATTGTATACTAAAATAAGAGACCGGGCTTCCTATGCTTTTGCCCTGGTGTCTGTTGCAGCAGCTTTGGAAATGAATGGAAAAACGATAAAAGATATTCGCCTGGCAATGGGTGGCGTTGCACACAAGCCATGGAGATTAACAACGGCCGAGCAATTTTTAAAAAGTAAAGAAGCAACTCCTGCCAACTTTAAACAGGCGGCAATGCTTGCATTAAAAGATGCAACATCTTATGGCCACAACCAATTTAAACTTACACTTGCACCCAATACCATTGTACATACACTGCATACATTAGCGGGCATTTAAAATATTAATTATGGGAAATTATTTTTTTGATTCAGCAACCGTTTTTGAAGAATTGGATAGGGTTGATGGCAAAGCGAAAGTAACCGGGCAAGCAAAATATTCAGCCGAGTATGAAATGCCCGGCCTGGCTTATGGCGTCATTGTTGGCGCTAATATCAGTAAGGGAACCATTGCAGCTATTGATATAAATGCGGCGGAAAAAGCGCCGGGTGTTTTAGGTGTTGTTACTCACCTGAATATAACAAAACCTGCAGGCTACATTGCTGCAGATGCTACCAAACCAGCTGCTGTACGTGGTTTAAAAGTGTTTGATGATAATGTGATTCATTTCAACGGGCAACCCATAGCATTGGTAATGGCAGATAGTTTTGAAAGAGCAACGCACGCAGCTTCACTTATAAAAGCACAATACAACAAAGAAACTTTTTCTACCGGACTTGAGCAGGCGATGAAAGACGAAAAGCCATTGGAAGGCAATCAATACAAAGAAAGTATACGGGGCGAAAAAGATGCGTGGAAAAATGCTGCGGTAAAAGTAGAAGGAACTTATACCATGCCCAACCAGGTGCACAACCCCATGGAAATGCATGCCACAACTGTTAAATGGGAAGGCGATGATAAAGTGACTGTATGGGAAAAAACGCAGGGCGTAAAAAGTACACAGCGGGATATAATGCAGGCATTTGCTTTAACAGAAAAAAATGTACAGGTAAATACTTTATATGTGGGCGGTGGCTTTGGTGCTGCCCTGCGTACCTGGCCACATGCCATGGCAGCATTGATAGGCGCAAAAAAAATAGGAAAGCCATTGAAAGTTGTATTGACAAGAATGCAAATGTTTACGCTGGTAGGTTACCGCCCGGAAGCCATTCAAAAAATTGCGATAGGTGCCGATAATGATGGTAAGCTGATTGGTATGATGCATGAAGCCAATGCAGTAACCTCCAACTACGAAAATTTTACAGAGAATATTGTGAAGATGACCAGGGCATTGTACAGTTGTGCCAACGTTACAACAAAATACAATGTTTACCCGGTTGAGCTAAGTACACCTACCTGGATGCGCGGCCCCGGCGAAGCTACCGGTTCTTTCCCCCTGGAATGTGCGTTGGATGAACTGAGCTATCAATTAAAAATGGATCCCATTGAATTGCGGTTGAAAAATTATGCAGAAACAGACCCGGAAAATGGCAAACCTTACAGTTCTAAGTTTTTAAAGGAAGCCTACCAGTTGGGCGCTGATAAATTTGGCTGGAAAGACCGCCATCCAATACCCAACACAATGATGGAAAATGGCTGGAAGGTTGGTGTTGGTATGAGCACAGGAATTTTTGGCGCATTTAGAAATGAGGCAAAGCTGGGGCTTAAATTAATGGCAGATGGAACGCTCATAATGCAAACCGCGGTGAGTGATAGTGGCCCTGGTACCGCCACCGCTATGACAAAAATTGCTGCTGATGCAATGGGACTTCCCTACAACAAAATAAAATTTGAACTGGGAGATTCGTCTTTACCGCCGGGCCCTACACAGGGCGGTTCCAGCAGTACATCCACGGTTGGGGCGGCTGTAAGCACGGGCTGTGTAACCTTGCAAAAAAAATTAGCAGAAGCTGCCAAAAGCTCACCTGTATTCGGGCATATTGTAGCGGTAGAAAATTTTCTTTTTCAAAACGGAGAAATGGTTTTAAAGACTGATCCCACAAAAAAATTGTCCTATAGCGAAGTTTTAAAAAACGCAGGGATGACATCTATAGAATTTATTGAAAATTCAGGCAGAAATCCTGCCATGGAAAAATATTCTGCTTATTCCTATGCAGTACATTTTGTAAAAGTGCTGGTGCATCCTTTAACGGGAGTAGTGAAAATTGCCAAAGCTGTGGTGGCCGGCGATGCAGGAAAAATTGTAAGTCCCAAAACTGCAAAAAGCCAGATGATTGGTGGTGTAGTGGGTGGCATTGGTGGTGCCCTGATGGAAGAAAGTGTTATAGATGAACGTTATGGCCGGTGGATCAATAATAATTTTGCAGACTACCATGTACCTGTACATGCAGATGTGCCGGCAATAGAAGCAGTGTTTGTTGACAAGCCCGATCCAATATTGAATCCTGTTGGTAGCAAAGGCATGGGCGAAATAGCCCTGATAGGTTTTGCGGCCGCGGTGGCCAATGCAGTGTATCATGCAACCGGGAAAAGGATAAGGGAACTGCCGATTACACCAGATAAACTGATCTAATTTAAAAAATCAAGCCCCTGCTAAAGCCGGTATCATTTCCGTTGCAAATCCCTTGACTTTATACAGGGCAACTATTAGGGAATCAGTTTTATTATTGCCATACCTGACATTCCCGGGCTTCATATGCTTAAATAAAATTGCTGTACTCAGACAATCCTGATCATCAGCCCTCTATTTGCATTCCACCTCAAAATTCTTTTCAATATGCGCAGTTAAACATTTACTCCTGGTATCAGAATAGGGATGGGTGCGAAAAAAATCAAACCACTCTTCTTTTTTTTCTCCTTTGGCCAGGTCATCCCAGAAGCTTTTAATCGCACAAACATCATAGCCTAGTTTCCACGAAAGGTCAAGGCCATAATAATCTGCCTCCATTTCATTCTTTTGATTGAACGAACCCGTGAGCAATTTTTTAATAGACATCAGCGCCTCGCCCCATTCTCCAAAAAATTCCCTGCTGGCTTTTAATTGCTTTAAAGATGCTTTAATATGACCCTTTTCATTGTGTCCTATCTCGTGCCCGATGATGGCATACAACTGGTCATCATTTTTACATTTATTGAGCATGGCAGTAGTGATGAAGATTTTTCCGCCAACGGTATACGCATTGATAGTGGCAGTATCTTTCAGTAAAAAAATTTGGTATTCAATGCCGGTGGGTTTTGCCCGTTCCTGCAGCAGCTCTTTTAATATCGTTTGCAGTTTTTCATTAACGGGGTCCTGGTCGTCAATAATAAATTTTTTATCTTTTTTAGATTCTATCAAAAATGTATCACCATATTTTGTTTGCTCCTCATCTGTTACCTCTATATCATAAGTAACTACTTTATTGATCAGGTTGTCAGCCTTGCCCCACATATCAGAAACTTTGCTGGAATCATCTTTAAGACAGTCGTAAGAATAGCTCATATTCTTTGGAAGATCACGCACTTTTCCTTTTAGTGCATTGCCATCTTTGTCGGAAGCAAATTCGCTACAGGAAATAAAAAAAAGAAACACTAAGAATACAGGTATAGTTTTCATTGTTCAAATATGATTTTGCTATCGCTAACTGCAAAACAAGCGCCGTTTATTTTGTCTAAAAAAAATAAATATACCGGAATAATTGGTACAATTTTTTCCCTTCCTGTTAATCATCATTAAAAATAAGATCATGTTGAGAATGCCTGCTTTACTGATAGTCTATGCTATTTTGCTGTTGTCATGCGGTACCAATAGTTCCAGCAGTGTTTCTACAGAAAATACTTCAGACAGTACCAATAATCCTCCGGTAGAAACAGCGGCTGCCAACAGCAGCTACCCGGCTGCATTTGTGGGGCAAACGAGGATTGGAGGTGTAAAAACCAGTGCTGCCTGGGAGGGAACTGTACTAACAAAAGAACTTAGTAAGCCATGGGGTTTGGCGGGCTTACCGGATGGGCGTTTATTGATCACCGAAAAAGGCGGTAATATGCGGATAGCAACGTCAGGAGGGCAATTGAGCGGCGTTATCACCGGGCTTCCACCAGTTGATGCCAGCGGGCAGGGAGGATTATTGGGTGTAACGATTGATCCGCAATTTGCTGCCAACAGGATGGTTTACTGGTCTTTTTCAGAAAGATCTGCAGGCGGTACAGTTACAGCAATTGGAAAAGGCGTTTTGTCTGCCGATGAAAAAACAATACAAAATGCAACAGTGATATATAGAGCCGGCCCTGCTTACGATGGTGATAAACATTATGGGGGAAGACTGTTGTTTGATGGGGCGGGCAATTTATTAATCAGTACCGGGGAAAGATCTGACCTGGTAACCCGTCCACAGGCACAGGATACTAAATCAGGATTGGGTAAAATTATCCGCATAACGAAAGAAGGCCAGGCTGTAGCCGGCAATCCTTTTAAAGATAGTACAGGCAATCGCCCCGAAATTTTTTCTTACGGTCACAGAAATCCGCAAGGCCTTGCCATACATCCCGTAACAAAAGAAATATGGGATAGCGAAATGGGACCAAGAGGTGGGGATGAGATAAACATACTAAAAGCAGGTGTTAATTATGGCTGGCCAACCATTACCTACGGAATAGAATACAGCGGAGAAAAAATAAACAACGGTAAAACAAAGCAGGAAGGCATGGAACAACCTGTTTATTACTGGGACCCGGTTCTGTCGCCCAGTGGCATGACGTTTTACAACGGTGATAACATGCCTGAATGGAAGAATAACTTATTCATTGCTGGCCTTAGTAAACATATTGCACGATTGGTGATTGAAAATAACAAAGTAACAGGAGAAGAAAGATTATTAGCCAATGAAGGACAACGTTTTCGTGATGTGGCTCAGGGAGCAGACGGTGTATTATATGCCATTACAGATGAAGGAAGATTGTACCGGATAGCTAAGAAGTAAATTTTTTGAATTATAATTTTAAATAGGTCGGCCGCAAGGGCGGCCTTTTTTGCTTTAACAAAGATTATGAGTTTCGTGTTGCGAATTGAGCGTACTTAACCCATAACCATGACTGTTATTGGGGATGCCTTTATAATAAAATGGTGATTGAAAAAAAGGCGACGCTACAGCAAATTTGTTGTTCATTTAAAATATATAAAGATGGCAATATTAGTTTCCTCAAAAGTAAAAGGACAAACCACAGAAGGTTATGACGGCGTTTTAATGATGGTAAAAGATGCTGTAAAAAAAGCGCCGGGGTTTATCATGCATTTTGCATTTCCTGTTGCTGAAGAAGATTTTTGGCAGGTATATGAAGTATGGCAATCAAAAGCGGAGGCCGATATCTTTTTTGCAAAGTATATAGCCCCTAATCTTCCTAAAGGAGTTTATCCCAAACGTACATACCATGAGCTACACAGCCTGGTAGACATTTCCTCTTTACCCGAAAAAAAAAGCCTGAATTATTAATCCAGGCTTTTAATTTTTTTTATTTAATTTTTATAAGATCGGCCTTCCTGTTTTCCGGCACATCTTTAATATCGATAATATTGAGGGTGGGTACTGCAAGTGCAGCCGAATTTGTTTTAACCAGTGTAGCGTTGATATCAGCTGTTTCCAGTTTCCACATGGCACCCGAAATAGGATCAATGATCAACATACCTATTACCCCACCGAGTAAAATATTTCCAAAGTACCAGCCGTTCATTTTAAAGTTTACGGGAATTACCTGTTCTGCATAACCGGTAGAAGAAATTTTTACCTGGTATTCTGACCGGGAAAAATAACCTGCACCGGATTTTAATGTTATGTTAGCAGGACTTGCACCTTTAAAAATTTCTTTGCCTTTTTTATTGGTAACACTCACCTCAGCCCCAGCCGGATCGGTGCTGATTCTGAAAGGGTAGGAACTTTTACCAAAAATGGTGGCGCAGCTTGAAAAAATAACCGGAAGGGAAATAACGACAGCAGCCTGCCTCAAAAAATTGAATCTCATTTTATTTGTTTTGGTTACGGAATGAAAAAACCGGGTTATAGCCCGGGCATTTATTAAAAAATTTCAGCGTTATTGATCTTGATTATTGGCAGCTTCCTCGTGTAAATAATCCTTGCGTTTCAGTTCAAAATTACGGCCCAGGTACAATCTTCTTACTTGTTCGTCTCCCGCCAGTTCTTCGGCGGTACCGTGCTTAAAAATTTTACCGTCTATTAAAAGATAGGCACGGTCGCAAATAGACAAGGTTTCATTTACATTATGATCTGTAATAAGGATACCTATATTTTTAAATTTAAGTTTCGCAACAATTGCCTGAATATCTTCTACTGCAATGGGATCAACACCCGCAAAAGGCTCATCCAATAAAATAAATTTTGGATCTACTGCAAGGGCACGGGCAATCTCTGTTCTTCTTCTTTCACCGCCACTCAGGGTGTCTCCATTGTTTTTACGAACATGCTGCAGGCGAAATTCATTGAGCAGGCTTTCAAGTTTTATTTTCTGATCAGGTTTTTTTAGTTTGGTCATTTCCAGCACAGCAGAAATATTATCTTCCACACTTAATTTGCGAAATACACTGGCTTCCTGGGGAAGATAGCCAATACCCATTTGGGCTCTTTTATACATGGGCAGCCGGGTAATATTGATATCATTGAGAAAGACTTCCCCTTCATCTGGTTTTACCAAACCCACCACCTGGTAAAAAGAAGTAGTTTTGCCTGCACCATTTGGTCCCAGCAATCCAACAATTTCTCCCTGGCTTACGTTAAAAGAAACATGGTTTACCACCGTGCGGCTGCCGTAAATTTTTACCAGGTCTTTCGTTTGTATGGTTAAACTCAAAATAATGTGTTTCAGCAAAAATAAGCCTTGTGGTATTAGCTTTGTTAATTTAGCAGGAATTATGAAAATTTTAAACCGTTAGTATGAAAAAAATAATTGTTTGCCTGCTGTTAAGTGCTGTTTGCGTAACCGGCTTTGCACAGGAGGAGGAAGAGGGGCTGGAAAAAAAGAATATTATAAAGCTGAACCTTACTGCGCTTGCTTTTAAAAATATCAGTATTCAGTATGAAAGAGCGGTTGGAAAGAGGATATCTGTTGGCGGAACAGTCAGGTTTATGCCTAAGGGAAAATTGCCATTTCGCAGCAGCGTAAGCGATTTTGCAGATGATGCAGAACTGGATCGCCAATTAGCCAATACCGAAATTGGCAATGTTGCGATAATGCCCGAAATGAGATTTTATGTAGGTAAAAGGGGCGTTTTAAGAGGTTTTTACCTCGGGCCATTTGTAAATTTCAGCAGGTATGATGCCAGTCTTTTATATGAATACGATGACCTGCTTATTACTAAAACCATCCCTTTGAGTGGAAAAGTAAATACCCTAACAGGAGGATTGATGCTGGGCGCACAGTGGAAACTAAGCAATGCCCTAAGCCTCGACTGGTGGATATTGGGGCCCAACTACGGCGTATCAAGGGGAGATCTTACCGGTAAACAAACGCTTACTCTTTCCGAACAACAATCACTGCGGGATGAACTGGCAGACCTGGATATACCATTAACTAAATTTAGTTACAATGTTGACGCAAATGGCGCTGTCATTAATTTTAAAGGACCATGGGCAGGTGTGAGAGCCGGTATTTGTATCGGTATTAATTTTTAATATAGACACAGGATTGCAAAGTTGTTTTGTTATACCCTGCTCATGACTTAAGTTTGCAAAAATTTTATATACGATATTAAATGAAAGTAATTGACCATATCAACCAGGCAACAAAGCCCCTGGTTAGTTTCGAGATCCTGCCCCCTTTAAAAGGAAAAGGAATACAATCGCTGTACAACCATCTTGATCCGCTGATGGAGTTTAATCCAGCTTTTATAAATGTTACCTACCACCGGAGCGAACATGTTTTTAAGAAAAAAACTGACGGTACTTTCGATAAAGTGGTAGTAAGAAAAAGGCCGGGCACGGAATCTATCTGCGCAGCCATCATGAATAAATACAATGTAGATACTGTACCGCATTTAATATGTGGCGGCTTTGGTATCAATGAAACAGAAGATGCATTGATTAACCTTAATTACCTGGGTATAGACAATGTGCTGGTATTGCGTGGCGATGCTGCTAAAAATGAAGCTGGTTTTGAACCGGAGCCGGGCGGGCATAAATATGCGCTGGAACTGTTGAAACAGGTGACCAATTTAAACTCCGGCGTTTACCTGGAAGAAGAATTGAAAAATACTACCAAAACAAAATTCTGTATTGGTGTTGCCGGTTACCCGGAAAAACATTTTGAAGCACCTAACATGGATACCGATCTGCAATACTTAAAACAAAAAGTAGAAGCGGGTGCAGATTATATAGTAACACAAATGTTTTTCGACAACAGCAAATATTTTGCTTTTGTAAATGCCTGCCGGTCTATTGGTATTGAGGTTCCCATTATACCCGGACTAAAACCTATCTATACAAAAAAGCAACTGACGGTTTTACCCAAAATCTTTCATATCGATCTGCCAACGGATCTGAGCAATGAAATTGTAAAGTGCAAAGATGATGAAGCTGTAGAAAAAGCAGGAACAGAATGGTTACTGATGCAATCGAAAGAATTGTACAAAGCCGGCGTACCGGTATTGCATTATTATACATTGGGTCGCCCCAACCTGGTGGCAAGTGTAGTTAAAGAATTAGTATAGGTTCAATAAATAATTTACTTAATAGTAAAACGGCCTCCTTCGCTGGAAGCCGTTTTACATTTTGCTCAAGGACATCGTTTATCGGCTCAATGGAATACCTAACAACACGCTGAGGGTGCGGTACTTATTTTTATCATCGGCACTGTTATCACTTTCTGTAGAATTGATTTTGGTTAGCCCGAATCCTTAGTTGGCTTTAAAAACAAAAAGCTTGCCAACGGATGCGGGCAAGCTTTTGTATTGTCTTTTTAAATGCGCTACCTCACTATCTCTTTCAGTATATTTTCATTTACCCGCACAGGGTATTTCTTTCTTAATTCAGCAATCCATTGTTGTTCCAGTAATTGCTGGTAATCATTTATAACAAGCCCACGGGAGTCTTCAAAACTACGTTGCAGGTTGGGAGCATAAACGGTAACATATTTTACGAATGTTGCAGAGCCATCAATATTGGTAACTATAGCTGTATAAGTATCTTTTGTTGGGGTATTAGCCTGGTTGGCACCGGTTATTTGTGATAATTCATAACGGCCGCTATCGGCCTGTAATGTACCGGCCGCTTCGCTTGCAATAAATCTCCAGCTTTTTCCTTTTTTGAGGGCTGTCATTGCTTCTTCAGCTGCTTTGGCAGTGCTGCAATTAAAAATAAGTACATCTGCACTTGCCGCCCATTTAAAATTGTTGGTATGTGTGTTATAATGTTTCAACAGTCCGGCGGTATCGTTGCTTGCTTTACTCCATACATTGCGTTCCATAATTTCAAACAGCATATTGCCTTCCCTGAATTCCTGCATCTGGAATTTAAAATCCGGGTTATACGCTTCCAGTTTACTCTTGTAATAATTTACTGCAGCAACCAACAGAAACTTATCCCACAGTTCTTTTGTGCCTGAGCCTGCATTTTCAGTTCCACTCCAGCTTTCTCTTACATAAGCCAGCCACTCGCTTCCTTTTACAACACCATCTTTAAAAGTAAGCACATTTTTATTGCTGATAGGAAATGCCTTTGTTTGCGCTTCTGTAGGATTTTTCATCAGGCTATCAGCAAAACGAAACAAATCCTTCTCACTTACTTCTTTTGTTTTTTTCATTCCTGTTTTGGCGACTATCTCCCGGTTAAAAATATCCTTCTCTGTATTTACCCGGCTGTCTTTTAAAACTTTTTGTTTCAGGTCGCTGATAAATATTTCATCAGATTTGTCAGAAGGAGTTGCCTTGAATCCCATGCGTTTGATGATATGGTAACCAAACTCAGTAAGAAAAGGCTGGCTGATATCTCCGTCATTTTTTAAAGCGAAAACCTGTTTTTCAAAATCGCCGTTGTAGGTACCAGTACTAAATTCAGGTAATTCGCCACCACTTAAATTACTCATACGATCATTGCTGTATTCTTTTGCGACATTGCCAAAGTTGTCGCCCTTCTTTAATTGACTGTATAGTTGTTGTGCTTTTTGGCCGGCAGCTGTTTGTACATCCGTACCGGAACCGGCTGGCACAGCGATCAATATCTGCGCTATTCTCCACCGGCCCACGCTGGCTCTTTCTTCTGTTAGTTTAAAAATATGCCAGGCATTTTTACTCCTGTATGGTTTACTTACTTCACCCGGTTTAAGTGTGTAAATAATATTTTCATATTCGTAGGGAACAGTAAAGGCAGTTACAAAGCCAATATCGCTGTTGCGGATATTAGCTCCAGATGAGCGGGCAGTTTGCAGGGCTTTGTCCTGGTCTACATTATTTTTGAAAGCATTGTACAGTTCCTGTATTGCCTTCCAGGATTTTAAAGTGTCCTCGGCCTTTGCTCCCGCAATAACAGGTGCGGAAAAGTGAAGCACATGTTTATCCGTTTGTAACCGGTTGAAAGCTTCATCTGCCAGTTTGTCGATCCCTTTTTCATTGCTTAGGTAATTTTCAATAATCTGCTGACGAAAATTATTTACATCAAACTTTATCTGGGGCGCCGTATCCAGCTTCATCTCATCAGCTGCTTTTACTTTCAGTTTAAAGTTGGTGTAGAGGTCTACATATTCTCTTATGGATTTCTCTTTGTCATCGGTAACCGTTTTATTTTTGTTGTATGCTCTTAAAAAATCTTCTTTTGAAATATGATTATTGCCATAATGTATCAGCGTTTGTGCATATACGCAGGCATTACAAAATCCAAAAGCAATAAGCCAGTAAATTTTTTTCATTATTGTTCAGTAGTTTTGTTAAAGCTATGTAGTATTAAGGAAACAGTTTTATTGTTTATGGGTTTTCCACTTGGTCTCCAGCATTTCATTGAGCTGCAAAGGGGTTAATTTTTTTGCAATAATTCTTTTGTCCTTATCCAATAAATACAGTGTAGGTGTTTGCGTAATATCATACAATTGTTTGTAAGATGGTTGCTGGCCTTTCTTTTCTTCCGTCATCATTGCTGTTGTTTGGTAAACATGGGTCCAGTAACCAATATTGTGATCAGCTATATATTTTTTCCAGGCCATTGTATCTGCTTCCGTCATCACTGCGTAGATCTTTACATTTTTATTTTTCCAGTTAGCCTGGTATAAGGAATCAATCCGGGGCATCTCTTCTTTACAATGCCCGCAATTAGGATCCCAGAAAGAAACCACCGTAAAATCGGCATTTACATCATAAAGCGGGTTTATTTTTCCGCTTATGTCAACCAGTTCAAGATTGGCAGCCTTTTCACCAACAAGGTTGGCCATTAACATATATGCCCTTCGGGTAATGGCTTCCATTTGTTTTTCATTTAACCAGGAACTGAGGCCCTTGCTGTGGTATTTATTAAACAAGTGAACAAATACCGCATCCTGCCCCATGTATTTCGGACTGATGTATTCATCTGTTAACCAATTGAGCATATACCTGTAAACTTCCGGGGCATTGCGTGCCAGTAGTAATTTATAATCGATGTCTTTAATAATGCTGTCCGGCGATTGCGGCATTATTTCCCTGTAATAATTTTCCAGTTTGGTTTTAAAAAATGGCGTACGCACTACACAGTCATCCATAAAAGTTATGCCATCCCAGTAATGCGATTTATAGAATTGGTAATTATCAATGGAGTCCTGCCTGTTAACCGGTGCTTTGGATGGGTATGGAGGCTCTTTCATGGCATTTAGCAAAATTGCCATCATGGAATTAGGCTTTTCTGTAATAATCCCTGTTCTGTAATTATTTAATTCAGCGTTGTACGCTATGTATTTTTTTTCATGAAGATTGGAATCTGATTTATTGGCGGCACTTAAAAATGCCTGCCTTTCCTGGTTGAGTAATTTTCCTTGATTGCCTACAAACTGCTGGTACTGGCGAAATAAAATATCTTCTGAAGAACCGCTCACCTGCATATTGATGAGGTTGTTGGTATCTGCTTTAATGGTAATATTTTGATGCTTCTCTTTACCTATCAAAAAATCGGCACTCAATCTTTTACCCGGGAATACAATGGCATAGATACCGGGCGGCAGCGACTTATTTCCTTTAAAAATGGCCTGGCCGGTTCTGCTTATCGCGGCAGAATCTTCCACATTGAGGTTACTGCCGGTGTGATAGGTAAGGTAGGCAATGCCCGATTGAAGATTGGATTGTAAACTCACCTGGAATGACTGGGCCAGTAAATTGGCCGAAACAAGTGCGATAACGAGGGTAAATAAAATTTTTTTCATATCTGTAAAAGGATAACAAATGTATTTAAAATATGGCTTAACCGGCCATACTTAACAAACCTATAAGGTTTAAATCCTGCCGTTGTTTGAAGTGGATTGGGCACATAACCATTAATTTTGCGCCGTGGCCAAAAAAAATAAAAGAATAGAACTGCAGGATATTGCTGTTACCGATTATGCGGCAGAAGGTAAAGCCCTGGCAAAACTGGATGGTAAAGTGATCTTTATTTCCGGTGCTGTGCCCGGTGATACTGTTGACCTGCTGCTTACTAAAAACAAAAAAGATTGGGCAGAGGCAAGGGTCACTAATATTTCCATTTACTCCAAAGAAAGAGTAGAACCATTTTGCGCTCATTTTGGCGTGTGTGGCGGATGCAAATGGCAAATGCTGCCTTACGACAACCAACTATTGTATAAGCAGCAGGAAGCAGAACAAAATTTGCGTCGTATTGGAAAAGTAACAGATGCCCTTTTTTTACCTATTGCCGGCGCAGATGAAACGAGGTATTACAGGAATAAACTGGAGTTTACATTTAGTAATAAGGAATATTTCATAAATCCACCCAGCCTCCCCACACCCCAGGGACGGATTGCCGAAGACACCAATGAATTTGAAATTCTTTCGGAGTCTGAAGAAGCTAATGTAATCCTTAAAGAAACAATGAAACTTTCAAACATGGGAGTGCCTAATGCCCCCCTTGGGGGTGGGGGGGCCGGGCCGGGCGCCTTAGGCTACCACGTTCCCCGCATTTTTGATAAAGTGATCGACATCCACGAATGTTATTTGATGGATGATGTAAACAACCGCATTCGTAATACCGTGAGGGAATTTGCCAGGGCGAATAATTTTTCATTTTATGATATCCGCCAGCATACCGGCTGGTTGCGCAATATTATTATCCGCTATTGCAGTACGGGAGAATTGATGGTAAACATTTGTATCAATTACGAGGAAGAAGCAAACAGGAAATTGCTGTTTGATCATTTATTGAA
>JACMKX010000009.1 GCA_014379905.1 Ferruginibacter sp.
ACCGGATCAATGGAAGTTGTAGAAGCCGTAAAATATTTTGTAAAAGGTACACATCCACTGTCTGGCAAATTATTAAAAGCCACAACGGGTTTTATAATTTTTATATGATTGGTCTTTTTAATTATATCAGTACAGCCGTTTGCTGAGGTAACCGTTAGTTGCACGTCAAAATTGCCGTAGCTGTTATAGGTATGTGCGGGATTGGGGGAAGTGGACGTGGTATTGTCTCCAAAATCCCAGAGGTATGAGCTTGCATTTAAAGATTTGCTGGTGAAATTAACGGTAAACGGATAGCTGCAATTAGCGCTGTCATCCGCAATAAAAGCCGCCGTGGGCGCAGCCAATACTTTTACGGTTTTAGATGCCGAATCCAGGCAACTCCCAAAATTTGCGAGCAATTTTATTTGATAGGTGCCGGGAACCGTGTATAATTTTACAGGACTTATCTGGGTAGACGAAGTTCCATCACCAAAATCCCAGGTGGCCGAAGAAGGCAATGGATTGGAACTGTTGGTGATCACCAGGGGGGTTTGAATGCAAACCGTATCATTACTCGTAAATGCAGGAAAAACATTGCCCACCGTAAATGCATTTGCTTTAGTTATTGTGTCTGTACAACCTGTAGCGTTTGTTACAATTAACTGTATCGAATAAGTTCCCGGCGTATTGTAGATATGCGCAGGGTTAGCTAAAGCAGAACCGGTACTATCACCAAATGACCACTTGTAAGTTAGCACGCCTGTACCTGTAGATAAGTTTTGGAAATTTATACTAACTGGTGGGTTGCATACAGTAGGGACACTGTTGCTGAAACCTGCTTTTACACCTGCATTGATCTGAATGTACTGGGTTTTTGAAATGGTATTTAAACAACCCTTACTATTGATCACTCTTAAGGTAACATTGTAATTGCCGGAGGAATTATAAACATGAAGTGGGTTTTCAAGGCCCGAAGAATAGCCATCTCCAAAATCCCATTGCCAGGTGGTAATGCTATCATTTCCTCCTGTACTTTGATCAGTAAATTGTACAGGTAGAGGAAAACAACCGGTGGTGGTTGCTGCAGTGAACTGTGCAGTTGGTTTAGCTGAAACACTGATAAACTGGGTTTTTACAACAGAATCAGCATTAGCTGCATTTTTTACCACCAGTTTAATGCTGTAAAACCCGGGATTAAAATAACTGACAGAAGGGTTTTGCAGGAAGGAGATCGTACCGTTTCCAAGATCCCATTTCCATTGGGTTGGGTTTCCGGTGGATTGGTCGGTAAAATTAACTAATAGCGGTGCGCATCCGGTTGCAGGGTTAGCGCTAAAATTAGCTGTTAGTTGTGATTTACCTGCAAAACTGAGCAACGTAAATAATAACAGGCAGTATGCCCTGGTTGCAAAACTGGTTATCATAGGTGGGGAGTTTTTGTGTTTATTAATTGCTGTTTGTAAGGTGATTACATACAACAATACCCTAACTCCTTTTAAGCTATAAAAATTGTGCGGATGTTAATAAAAAACAAAAATATCATACAGAATCAAAGCCGTTCCATATGCAACACTTTTGGCTCAGTAGTGCCCCACGGGGCCAGTTCCATTATCGGAAATGCCTTTTTGGTAAATTTCCAGGGGCGATTGATAAAATTAAATTCCAGCGGGGTCGTCGGGCTGGTGAGGCTGATGGAGAGTTTGCTGAAATCTTCGTTGCATGACCAGGTGCCGGTATAAGTAACACCGGCCTTAGTTCCCGTCATAGGGCCTTCATAATAAGAAGTGGTTTTGGTTAAGATAAAATTATAACCGGTATACTGGCTTGTCAGATCGGTTCCGTTATCCGTGGCCAGGTGAACAATAAAATTCCTGTTCAGGATATTTTCTTCAAATAATGCTTCCAGCGCGCTCCTGGAACCTGCCGCTGCGGCTAATTTTTTACAACCCGCTGATAAAAGCAATAAGGCTGCAAAGGCAATGGCTACCAGGAACCTTCCTTTATATATGAATTGAGACAGGACCTTCATTTTATGCGGAATAGATGTTGTTAAATTTTTTTGTGGCATAATCGATAAAATATGTTGGGTTTAATGATTCTCCGGTTGCTTTTTTACAAAGTTCTTCTGATGAAAAATAACGCCCATGTTGGTAAATATTATTTTGCAGCCATTTATGTATCCCCCCATGATTTCCACATGCTATTTCCTTTTCTACAGACGGCTTTTCCTTTTCAATTGCTGCATATAACTGCGCGGCATACATACTTCCGAGGCTGTAAGTAGCAAAATACCCAAAACTTCCATGGCTCCAGTGAATATCCTGTAAACAACCGCTCTTATCATCCGGAACCGTTACCCCGAGATATTTTTGATACTGTTCGTTCCATAAAGAAGGAATATCTTTTGTACTTATATTCCCTTCAATCAGCATCTTTTCAATCTCGTACCGGATCATCACATGAAAATGATACGTTAATTCATCTGCTTCCGTTCTTATCAGCGAAGGAGCCACCTTATTAATCCCTTTATAAAACTGTTGTGCCGTTAAATTGTTTAACTGCTTTGGAAACAACGTGTTTAACAGTTTAAAATTGTGCTGCCAGAATGAAAGGCCGCGTCCGATGCAGTTTTCCCAAAGACGGCTTTGGCTTTCGTGAATGCTCAAGCTGCAGTATTCACCCAATGGTAATCCATACTGTTCGGACGGTAAGCCCTGCTCATATAAAGCATGTCCCCCTTCGTGAATGCAGCTCCAGGTCATGTTACCAAAATCATGCTCATCAATCCGGGTGGTAACCCTTACATCCATACTGCTGAAGTTGGTGGTAAACGGGTGAAGACTGGTATCCAGCCTGCCGGCTTCAAAATCAAAGCCAATCCTTTTTAAAATTTCTATGCCAAATTTCCACTGATCATCCTTATTGAAATATTGCTGAAGAAATGAATTGTCAACGGGTGTTTTATTTCTTGTTGAATCAAGTAATAGCGATAGTTGTGGCTTTAAACCGCTGAATATAGTATCTACAGTGGAAACAGTAAGACCTTTATCAAAATCATTCATCAATGCATTGTAAGGGTGTTGGTCATACCCAAGCATATCCGCTTCCTGTTTTTTTAATTGAATAAGGTTGTGCAATGGCTGCTGAAAAGTGGCGAATGAATTTTCAGATCGGGCTTTTGCCCATGCATGATAGGATGTATTGACCGCTTCGCTCAGTTTTCTTACAAAATCACTGCTTAGCTTTTTGTTGCGGTTATAATCCTCGAGGCTAAGTTGCACATTTCTTTTTTCTGCAGGGGATAAATCATCTTTTGCGTTTAAATCCAGTAATAACGCCCCTAAATTAGCGTCCGTAAATTGCTGATGAGCAATTTCATTCAGTGTTGCCATCTGTCTTCCCCTGAAATCATTGCCTTTTGGGGGCAGGTAAGTTTCCTGGTCCCATTGTAAAACGGCAGATGCGTATTTTACATCGGCTATTTTTTGCACCTTTGTTTTGTAGGCGGTATATAATCCGGCTGAATTCATATAACTAATTTTTTCAAAATGAAAATACAAGATATTGCATCTTTTTTAGAAACCGTTGCCCCAATAGGTTTGCAGGAAAATTATGATAATGCCGGGTTATTAACCGGCAGTCCAGAATGGGATTGTACCGGTATCATCACCACTCTGGATGCCACCGAAGAAGTAGTGCTGGAAGCTAAAGAAAGAAAATGTAATATGGTTGTTGCCCACCATCCTATAATTTTTAGCGGGCTTAAAAAAATTAACGGTAAAAATTATGTGGAGAAGGCGGTAATTACGGCAATAAAAAATGATATAGCCATCTACGCTATTCATACCAACCTGGATAATGTTATGCAGGGCGTAAATGGCATAATGTGCGAAAGGCTGGGATTAAAAAACCGGCAAATCTTACAGCCTAAGAAAAACCTGTTAAAAAAACTGGTGACCTATGTACCCCTGCTACAGGCCGAAACAGTAAGGTCGGCGATTTTTGACGCTGGAGGAGGGCAGGTAGGTAATTACAGTGATTGCAGTTTTAATACCCGGGGAGAAGGAACTTTTAAGGGAGGAGAGGGAACAAATCCATTTGCAGGATCACCCGGGAAAAGGCATACGGAAAATGAAGTCAAAATCGAACTGATTTTCCCTTCCTGGCTGGAAAGTAACATTTATACGGCCCTGGTAAAAACACATCCTTACGAGGAGGTAGCCTATGATATCAGCACCCTGGATAATATGCACCAGCAGGTGGGAAGTGGAATGGTGGGTGAGTTGGAAATTGCGCTGCGCGAAGATGAGTTTTTGCATGTATTGAAAAATACGTTCCAGCTTAGCATTATCAGGCACACTGCATTTACGGGCAAAATGGTCACAAAAGTAGCGCTTTGCGGTGGCGCGGGAAGTTTCTTAATACCTGCTGCCTTAGCTTCCGGAGCTGATTTTTATATAACCGGCGATGTAAAATACCACGAGTTTTTTGATGCTAACGCGAAGCTGGTGATCGCCGATATTGGCCATTATGAAAGTGAGCAGTTTACCACTGACCTGTTATATGATATATTACGCGAAAAATTCCCTACCTTTGCCGTCCAAAAAACAGGTGTTAAAACCAATCCTGTAAACTATTTTTAGCCCAGCACCTGGTACTAAAGCCCTTAAAATGGTTGAAGTTGGTAAAAGGCGCAAAGCGTTTCTCAGGCTAAAAAAAGTTATTCAATAGACCCGGGGTAATGGGATCCGCCTGGCTTAACTGGTGACTGGAAATAAAAACAATAACAATAAATTTCAAATAACATATGGCCGCAGTAAAAGATTTCTCAGTTGAAGAAAAATTAACAGCACTCGTAAATTTACAAAAAGTAGATTGTAAGCTTGATGAAATTCAAATTCTGAAAGGTGAATTACCGATTGAAGTAAAAGACCTTGAAGACGAAATTGAAGGTTTACATGCCCGTCAAACCCGTGTTGAAGAGGAGATCAATGGCATGCAGGAATTTATCAACCAGAAGCGGGAAGCGATCAAAGAATCGGAAGCCTTAATAAAAAAATACGAAAAGCAAAGTGACAACGTAAAAAACAACCGCGAGTTTGAAGCAATCAATAAAGAGATTGAAATGCAGACCCTCGAAGTTAAACTTTGCGAAAAGCATATTAAAGACGCTACCGAAGAAGTGGGCGAAAAAGCCAGGCAGTTAGAATCCGCTAAAAAGGCAGTTGCTGTCAAAGAAAATAACCTGGCCGGCAAAAAGAGCGAGTTGGAAAAAATCATCAGCGAAAATGAAAAGGAAGAGCAACAATACAACAAACTTGCTGCAGAAGCCAGGAATCATGTGGATGAACGCCTGATATTGAGTTATGACCGTATCAGGAAAAATTATCGCAATGGATTAGCCGTGGTACCCGTAGAAAGAGATAGTTGTGGAGGCTGTTTTCATGCGATCCCTCCCCAAAAACAAAGCGAAATCAAGCTGCGTAAGAAAGTTATCGTTTGTGAAAACTGCGGCCGCATTTTAGTAGATACCGATTTAAATGACAGCATTGAGATAAAATAAGTGTAGGGTTTTCAACGGGATTCAGCGCAGGTGGGTTGGGGTAAATCTATCATCATTTAAAATCTTTACTTTCTGCATGCTTATTCTCGCTGAACTTAATACAGGTAGCGAATTATTAAATACAATCAGGCACTTCAGTTTTGAAGTGCTTTTTTTATAATCTTACATAGTGGAACCCGTTTAAAAGATTTTGTGGATATGCATTTTCTGCCGCAGCAACTGCCCCTGCAAAAATCACTGAAGGGTTTGTCCAAAAATATCCGGATGTAAATGTACAAATGGCACATAATGCATTACTCCGTTTTGCAGGGTTTTGGCCAGGAAAAAACATTCATCTTGAAGGACAAAAGAAAAGGCAATAAAGCTTTGCTGGTATCGATAATCAAATACCTGCATACCCGGCAGTATTACCATAACAAAAAGGCCCTGCGGGTGCTCCGCTCCGCAGTTTGTCACACTCCTTGCTTCTCCCGCAGCCTCCGTTCGGGCAGTTCTTGTGTCCTTCACACCACTTCGTTCATTTCTTCCTTCGTTCCGCCGCATTTCATTTCGTTCCATTCCACTACACTACGTCATACATCCACTTCAGTAGCGTTCAGTCCACCCACTGTCGCTGTTGTTATGTTCGCCCGCGGCCTGCCCCGGCTACGGGTCTGTCATGGTTTTTGTGCCAACACACACGGCTTAACTAAAACAAAAATACACGCCAAACCCTTGCGTCTCACAGTTGCTGTCTATCGCTGCTATGCAGCTTCTTATCCAGCACCGTGGCAGGCACTCGCAGGTAATTCCGTCGTGCCTCCCCCATTACCTTTGAAGGCGAGCAGCCCGGCTCCGGTGTGGAAAAGTGTGCCACACGGCCTTGCTTCTTTTGCCGCAGGCGCTATTACCTTGCTCTTAGGGGTGGCAATAATTCCATTGGAAACTTATTAGAAAAATGTAGCACATTCACGGCTTTAGCATTCCCAATTCCTTGCTATGCTTGAAATTTCAAAAGATAATATAATGCTGAATAGTTTTTCGTTGCATACCTTGTAGCATATTTGTGCCCTGGCTAAATAACATATTAATACCTATTTTAAAATATATCCTATGAAAACAAATTTAATTGTTCTTGCACCCTTGACTCTTGGCCTATTATTCTTATTCTCCTGTCAAAAGGATAATGCCAATCAGCCTGCTTTTTCAACAAAAGTAAAAACTTACATTGAAGACGCATACAATACATCTCTCAATGCACGGGATACTTTTGACGTTTCGTATGACACAAAAGACAGAATTTTGGGAGTCATTTCTAAAAATGGTACTCTCCAATTTTTGTATAATTACAATTTAAATTCAAGTTATACGATAGAGATCAGGAATGGTAATCATTTAATTATACGCCAAATTAATTTTATTAACAGCGACTTATTAGTTGATAGCAGTTTTCAATTTAATGATACGAATGATTCAACCACTCAGAAATTTTTATACAACGCTAACAAATCACTTCTTCAGGAAAAATTGTATGATTATTCCTTAGTTACAGGCACCAAACTATTTAGGATGCACGATTACGTTTATGATTCCAAAGGAAATGCGTTAACAAATACTGAAAGAAGTCCCAACGGTAGTGCAAATATAATTACTTCCTATACTTACAGTAATCTATTAACACCAATTTTTTCGCTAGCCACAATATATAATCCTTTGCCCTATAAAAATTTGCCTGATTCAAAAACGGTTTTATATCCTTCAAGTGGCACGTCTCTAACAGTGTATTATACTTATACATTTGATGCATATAACAGGATAGTTGCTGAAACGCAAACAATTAATCAGCATATTGAAATGGTAAAAAAGTATATTTACTATTGATAACATTGTTTCCAAAGCTAGCGGTAAATGAAAATAAAAAACTGCCGTCCACCTTGCAAAATAGTCGCATCCATTAATGCTACAAGCATTTACTATCGCTTGTTAAAACCCCTGGTTGTTACAATAATCTCACTTTTATCTATTTGTTATTACTGCTTCAATTATAATACCATCTGACTTTAGCGCCTTCTTTCAGCGACACTTTATAATGCTATAAAGTAATTAGGTAATTGTTTTGGTTGCATATTTGCCTGTTAACTTTTATCATCTGCATTTAGACCAGCGGTTTTAACATACCTGTTGTAAAGCCAGATAAAACAATTGATTTCATCGCTTTTAATTTCATCCGCCAGATTTAAAATAGCTGGGCATACTGTGATTGACGAAAAGTAATGCGCTGTTTTGAAATTAAAATAAGCATCATTGGTAAAAAAAATAAGTGGGCTTGAAATAACCTTTATACCAGAGCGCGATAAACATCATTGTTTGCTAATGAAAAGGCAGCGAATTCATTTTTAGCAAATCATTTCAGCATTTCATCAATAACATGCCCTACACTGGAGATTGATGAAAGCCATTATAGTAGTAAGCAAAACCTGCCTATTGCACCGCCTAAATGATTATAGCATTTGGAAATATCACCATTCTATTTTCGCTAATTAACGATATATAGAGATACAGGAACATTCGATTGTAACCATGGCGTTCATTATCAGTCGTGTATAAAACAGGCACAAGCATTGTATGCTCACTTGCACATCTTTCAATCAAATAAGCGGGCATTTTCATTATAAATCATACAACTAAAACAACGGCCATGCAGCATTCTTATCCACTTGTTTCACAAACAGTTCAGAAGCCTATGCAATTTTCATTAGGTGAAAAAGATCAGCCCGTTAATAATTTTGAAATACAATCCTTTCAGTGGTTCAGGGAAAATCAATTATATATGACGGATAAAATAAGCAAACTGAACAGGTATGAATTTCTATGGGTTCGAAACGGTAGTGGTAAGTTAACGGTGGACATGCAGCATTATGAAATCAGCGATAAGACAGTCTGTTGCCTCAGTCCCGGCCAGTTAAGGCATATAGATCCTGAATCCTTCCTGGATGGCTATTACGTTTCACTCTCAGCAGATTTTTTTTGTATTTTAGAAGCATTTACCAGTTTTTCTCTTTTTTCCTCAATACATGCATATCACAAAAAGCCCCTTATTTTAGAGATAGACGAAGAATTGCAAATTGATCTGGAAGAAATTCTTGCTAAAATGAGAAAAGAATTTATAAACGCTTCATTGCAGGGAGCTGAAATTTTAAAAGGGCTGTTCAGGATCTTCCTCCTCTATCTTTCAAGAAATTATATTGCATCAGAAGCTCAGGTGGTTAACAGAAGGGATGAGGAACTGGTGAGAAAATTTATGTTGTTACTCAGAAGCAATTTTGTAACAAAAAAAATGGTTGCAGATTATGCTTGCGAGTTGTGTGTAACACCCAGTTACCTCAACCAGGTAGTAAAAAAAGTGTCAGGTTTCACAGCGAGTCACCATATCCAGCAATGCGTTGTTATGGAAGCAAAACGGCAGGCAATGCATTATGGCAGAAGTATGAAAGAAATCGCTTACGGTCTTGGTTTTGATGATTCCGCCCATTTCAGTAAATTCTTTAAAAAAAATTCTGGTCAAAATTTTACAAGTTTCAAAAGGGCAATATGAACAATAGTTAATAAGCTAAAGAGAGGTGCGATTCCTATAAAATGCATCCCTTGAATTATAAATTTATTAAGAAATTTCTTATTTTGCTATGTATGCATTGAAATTTTATCAAGTTACAAACTGTCAACATGCTAAAAATATTATTAATGTTCGCACTTACAGGCATGACATTCACCAAAACTATCGCTCAAAACTTAGCTAAAAATCTTCTTCCCAATTCTGGTCACCGCTTGATAAAGAGAGACCTGGATACACTTCACATTAGCGCGCTGTTAAAGAATGCGGAAGTTCACATAAAGAATAAAGTAAGGAGCCAGGCTAACCGTGATAGCGCGCTTTTATTATGCAGGCAAGCTGAGGATCTTAGTATCAATTATAAATATGAAAAGGGTCTGGAAAAAAGTTACGATGCACTTATCCGCACATGGATGAAAATTCGTGAAGAAGAAATAAAATCAGGCAAAGATGGAAATATTGAATTGCAAAAAACCAGGGAAGCAGAAGATAAATTGATCGGACTATTAAAAAAGCGGCAGGATCTAAATTACGTTGGCGAAAAGTATTTGTCAATTGCAGATTATCGCGACAGAGCAAAACATAATTTGGCTGAAAGGCTGCGAGTTTGCGAATTGGCGTTAACAGCTTTCAAACAATCTGGGAATAAAAAACTTGAGTCCGAGGCCCTGTACGAAATTGGCCTTACTCATCACTTTTTGCAAAATGGCCTTAAAGCGCAAGAATATTATCTGCAAAGTATAGCAACAGGAAAGTCAACTGGTGGGCGAAAGTTGCAGCATGCTCACGCTGGTGCGGGTGCTATATATCGTTTTAACGGGGATTATAAACTTGCTTTGGAACATTTGCTGGAAGCCGCCCGCATCGCCGAGAAGCGACGTGATTCCTCATCACATATTGGCATCATCAATATCTATCTTGGAGGACTCTATGAAAAATTGGACCAATGGGATTTAGCAGGCAAATACCATAGAACATCGCTGGAAATCTATGAAAAATATCCTGAGACTAATCTTGGGGATTTAACCAGCGCTGCAAACAATGTTGCCAAAATCATAATGCGAAAAGATCCACAAGCCGCTATAACATTTCTAAATAGCATGCTAAAAAAATATCCTGAAATGCCGACTCATGAAGCCTATCAATTAATACTTAACCGTTTTATGCAGGCGAATTTGAAATTGAAAAATCATACTGAAGGCCAAAAGTATTGCAGTGAACTTTTAAAAAGAGCGGAAGGACAGGTTGCGCCAATACAACGTAGTATTTATGTTTCCACGATACCTTATCTGATTGAAACGGGGCAGTATGATGTTGCGAGAAAATACCTGCCAGCATTTCAAAGTGCTGCTGAAAAAACAAAGGAACTGCCCTACATAAGAGATGCCTCGCTATATTGGCATCAGGTTGATTCGGCGCAAGGCAATTTCAAAGAGGCTTTAGCCAGTTATATGAAGTATAAAGCATTGAATGATTCTGTATACAATGACACAAAAATTCGAGAGATATCCCAATTACAAATTCAATACGAAACCGAGAAAAAGGATAATGACATAACCCGGAAAGAAGGTTCCATTTTATTGCTTACCAACGAGGCAAAGTTGCAGCGTGCTCAAAGCGACAAACAGGAACAGGATCTTGAGCTCAGTGCGAAAAACATTTCTTTACTTAAGAGTCAACAAGAATTGCAGCAGGCAGAAGCGGAGAAGGCGAGACGTGATATTTTAGTTAAAGATCAGGACATAAAACTAAAGGGACTTGATATAAGTTTACTAACTAAGGAAGGTTTATTGCGTGAAGCCAGGCTGCGCCAGATTCGAACAACCCGGAATATAATAATTGGAGGTGCTGCTGCTTTACTCTTATTACTTGGGTTGCTATACAAGGGATATCATGCAAAGCAGGTAACAAACAAAAAAATTAATGAACAGAATTTAACATTGCACCAAATGGTCAATGAAAAAGAATGGTTATTAAAGGAAGTTCATCATAGGGTAAAAAACAATCTTCAAACAGTAGTAAGTTTATTAGAATCGCAATCAGCTTACCTTCAGGATGAAGCTTTGCTGGCAGTTCAGGACAGCCAGAACAGGGTGTATGCCATGTCCCTGATACATCAAAAACTGTATCAGACAGAGAATGTAGCATCCATTAATATGGCTACATACCTGCCGGAATTAGTTTACTATCTGCGCGATATTTTTAATGTAAAGCATATCTTTTTTAATCTGCATATAGCATCCGTAGATCTGGATATATCCCAGGCCATTCCTGTGGGGTTAATTGTAAATGAAGCGATAACCAATTCAATTAAATATGCTTTTCCTGACGATGCCGTTAACAGGCAAATAACTATTAGCATGCATCTAAATGAAAATAACCTGGCTGAACTTAAGATAACGGATAACGGAGTTGGTTTACCTCAAACCTTCGACCGAAAAAGTAATAATGGTTTAGGGCTAAAATTAATGCAGGGGTTGACTGAAGATATTGAAGGACAGTTTCTGATAAAATCAGCAAAGGGCACAGCAATTTCAGTTAATTTTATTGCCAATACACCTTTACACAAATTAAAAGAAGCCAGTCATTCAAAAATGGTAATAACACCTGCATGAAAGAAAAAATCCTTATTGTTGAAGATCAGTTCATAGAAGCGAACAACCTTCAGATGATTCTGGAAAGGGCAGGTTACCTTGTTTGCGGCATTGCCCGTTCTGTACACATCGCATTAAAAATACTAGAGAAAGAAACGCCGGATATGGTGCTGCTTGATATTTTTTTACAGGGTGCCTTAACTGGTATTGACCTGGCTAAAATATTAACAGAAAAAAATATCGCCTTTGTTTACCTGTCGGCCAATTCAAATAAAGAAACGTTAGAAGCCGCCAAAGCTACACATCCTTATGGTTTTCTCGTAAAACCATTCCGCGAAAAAGATGTATTAGTTATGCTGGAGATAGCCCGTTACCAGCATGGGCACAACCTGCAATCAGCAATAAAAAAAGGAGCGGGGAACCCCTGCAGAGAAAAAGACTTTACAATTTTGCAGCCCGATAATTTTTACGGAATAATAGGCAACAGTTCAAAGCTGGGTATTGTTCTACAGCACCTTCAAATAGTGGCCCCCACTGATACTTCGGTTCTTATTTTGGGAGAAACCGGCACCGGAAAAGAAAGGATTGCTGAATGTATCCACGAACTTTCGCCCAGGAACAAGAAACCGTTTATTAAAATTAACTCTTCGGCGTTGCCTTCTACATTGATTGAATCAATACTGTTCGGTCATGAACGAGGTTCTTTTACCGGTGCAACCGAAAGAAAGATTGGAAAGTTTGAACTGGCAAACGAGGGAACCATTTTTTTTGACGAAATCGGAGAGCTGCCTTTAGAGGTGCAGGTGAAATTGCTACGGGCATTACAGGAAAAAGAAATAGAAAGACTGGGAGGTAACAACACTATTAAAGTAGACGTACGCATTATTGCTGCCACTAACCGTAACCTTGAAAAAGAGGTGGCTGAGGGCAGGTTCCGTATGGATTTATATTACCGCCTCAATGTATTCCCGCTCCTCCTTCCCCCGTTGAGGGAACGTAAAGAAGATATCTCCTTGTTAGCACGCCACTTTAATGAGTATTTTTCTAAAAAATTAGGTAAATCTTTGACGGGTATTGCTGATGAAGTGATGACAGATTTGGTGAATTACAACTGGCCTGGTAATATCAGGGAGCTGGAACATACCATTGAAAGAGCAGTTTTATTAACACAGGGAAATATCATTAAGCATTCCTATATCCCCAAATCAGACCAAAAAGAAAACCTAACTGATAAAAAAGTAAAAACCATTGAAGAAAATGAAAAAGATTATATCATTGCGATATTAAAAAAATGTGATGGCAAAATATTTGGTAAGGGTGGTGCAGCAGAATTACTGGGCATCAATGCTTCTACCCTAAATTCCCGAATGAAAAAACTGGGTATAAAAAAAACCACCATTATTTTCTGATAAAATACCACACCTGTTGAATACTTCAATTAATAGCCGCGAGGGTTATTTTTTAAACATTGGCAAAGGATTTAACGGATGTTGGAAAAGATTCTTTATAATCTGCTTTATCAGAAATAAATGAAAACCCAGGTTTGGAAAAATTTTCCTGTTTGCTTTAATCTGCTTTTGATCAAGCCCAAAAACTATTAACCCCAATGAAACGTCTATCCAATCAGCTTTTCTGAACACTTCTACTATGCTTAATTGCCGGTTACTGTACCTGGTAATTTTATGGTGCCAGTAAATCATGAGGGTAATATCAGCAATAATATCTTTTTTACCGTTTTCTGCCAGGTACTTACATGCCTCAGCGATAGAAGGCTGCAGGTAATCAATGGTATTATTTGTCCAGATGCCAATGTCATGAAATAATGCAGCAAAGGCATATAATTCTTCATTGTCCTTTGTTTTATCCAGTAAAATGCAATTTAAAAATACACGGTAAACATGGTTTTTATACTTATCATAATCACTACCCAAAACAGGTTTAAATTTTTGCAGTAACCCTTCAATAATTTTATTTGAATAGTCCATGTTTTGAATTTAACAAATTGCATTCTCCGGCTACTAATATACAATATACCAGCATCACCATTCGCCGCATTTCAAAATATCGTTTGCCTTAATCGCATCATGATCGGTGAAAAAGACCGCAAAGAACTTCCACGGGCAATGCCCTTACCGTTTAAACAAAATTTGAAATCCAGGCCCGGCTTTAGTGTTGGCTACTTTTTATAAAATCAATGATATACTTAGCGCAAAGTTTTGGATACTGGTGTTGTGGCCCATGCCCAGATTGTGGTAATACAACAAGATATAAATTCGGCATTGTACGTGTAAGCGCGTACCAGTTTTCTACAGGAAAAACCAAATCATGATCACCAGAGATTACCAGTACCGGTTTTTCTAACTGCATCAATTTTTCTCTCGCATTAAAATTATCAACGGTGTAATCAATGCCGCCCTGGAAGTACCGTTTCCAGGTAGCTTCAGGCACCGGAATATCTTTATCTGTTACTCTTTCAGCAATCCTTTCGTGGCTTAACCTGGCTGACTGCCTGCTCAGCTCCGATGCAGGTTCAAAAAATAAAATTACTTCGTCTTCAAAATCATTGTGTAAGTGCGAAGCGGTATCTATAAATAATTGTTCGGTAGGGTATTCATTTTGACCGGGAGGTTTTGTTCCTATCAAAATGGTATGTGTTATCATTTTCGGGTAATGGGTGGAAAATATTTGTGCAACCAGTCCACCATAAGACCATCCACCTATTATGAATTTTTCCAGTTGGAGTACTGCCGCAAGATCTTTCACGTCATTCGCCACCTGCGAAATATCAGTTGGTAATTCCCCGGTGGATAATCCAACACCAGAATAATCAAAAATTATGACGGAATGTTTTTTTGCAAGCCTGTCTATAAATGCCGGATCCCAATCATCCATTGTTCCCCTAAAGCGGTTGCACCAGATGATGGGTTCACCAGTTCCAATAACCCTGTAGGCTATCTTCCGTCCTTCCGTTTCTGCGTGGGCTGTTTTTATTTTAGCAGCACCGGCATGTGTAGTAGTATTCATATTTTATTTATTAGTGTTATAGATAGTTTAGTGTTTCCCAAAAATAGATTAATGTAAAGGTCCTGTCAATAGACATACCCATACAATAATTGTATATGTTATCAATAGCGCAATAAAGACTTTATTGCTGCAACGCTATCCCGTTTTTTATTTATTATAACAGGTATGTACAATTTATTCTGCTATTTATCAATTGACGCTGGCAGGTGCTGAAAGTAATTTTGTATTGCAACAGGATCATTAAAACATCAGCCGGAGAAGTGGTTTAAAGCAGTTCTTCAAAAGTTATCAATTAAAATATCAGGATTAAGCAGAGAACGCGAAAAGGTAATATGGTATTGGGTTTCATTGTGCAAATTGAAATGTTTTTTCGCAGCCTTTATTTTTTTTGTTAGCTCCTGAGCGAAGCCGAAGGATTTTATCGAGAAAAAAAAGTAATTGAAGTCTAGCTAAGTATTAACAAGGTTTTGCGTTCTATCTACATAATCCTGTAAAATATTTTCATTTTTATTATCACTTAATAAATTAACATGAAAAAGATCCAATCAAAAACAATCGTATTTATCACCGGGGCTTATGTTAATCATTCCTGCTGGAATGAATGGCGGATATATTTTGAAAGTAAAGGTTATACAACCATTGCACCAGCCTGGCCACACAAAGATGCAGATGCAGTAACGTTAAGAAACCGCCACCCGGATAAGGCGCTTGCAGCTTTAACGATGCAGGATATAATAAATCATCATACTAATATCATTAATAAGCTTCATGAAAAGCCCATAGTGATAGGACATTCTTTTGGAGGACTCTTTGCCCAGGTACTGCTCAACAAAGGGCTTGCTGCGGCTGGCGTTGCCATTCATGCTGTACCACCACAGGGTATTATCCCTTATGAAATAAATTTCTTAAAGTCGAATGCGGCCACTTTAGGCTTCTTTTCCTCACTTGATAAAACGTATCTCATGCCTTTTAAAAAATGGCAATTTTCTTTTACAAACGGAATGTCGTTGGAAAAACAAAAAAGTAGTTATTACGATTTGGTAATCCCAGAGTCAAAAAGGGCCGCCAGGGGTGGCCTTACCAAAGCCGCATACGTTGATTTCAAAAAAGAACATGAGCCGCTGTTGCTACTAGCTGGCACTAATGACCAATGTATACCTGCACACTTGTGCAGAAGGGTGTATGAAAGCTATAAAAGTAAGCACTCAGTAGCAGATTTTGTGCTTAGAGATAGAAACCATTTTATATTGGGACAGTCTACCTGGAAGGAAGATGCTGACTTTATCCTGGATTGGATCCGGAAATTTTAGGTAGCTATTTTATCTTTTAACATGATTGCAAATGATATCGCAAAAAAAGTATTAACTATAAAAACAAAAAAATGAAAACAAAAATTTTAATTGTGGCAATAGCTGCAGTACTTATCTCAGCGCGCAGCTTTTCACAAACGGCACAAACACCCCACGGTTACATTTATGGAACAAACCAGGTAGCAACATCGCCTTTTAGTTTGGCAGATTTAAAATTGCTGCAACAATCATTATTATTTACTGAAGACGATATCAAATACCTGAAGATGAGCCATGATATACTGAATGGGCAAACCAACGATATTTTAGAAGTGTGGTATGGGTTTGTAGGTGCAACGCCGCAGCTACTATATTTTTTCAGTAATAAAACTACCGGTAAACCAGAAGCGGATTACCTGGCTAAAGTTCGGAAAAGATTTGAAATGTGGATTTTACAAACTGCAGAAGCAAACTTTGACCAAAACTGGCTCAACTACCAGTATGAAATTGGGTTAAGGCACTATGCCACAAAAAAAAATAAGACTGACAATGCCCATTCAGTGCCCATAATAAATTACCGGTATATACCTGCATTAACTATCCCTGTTACGGCAACTTTAAAACCCTTTCTGGCAAAAAAAGGCGCCAGTGCAGATGATGTTGACAAAATGTACAATGCCTGGGTAAAATCAGTATTGATGCAAACTATTTTATGGGGCCAGCCTTACATACAAAAGGGAGAATTTTAAAATTCATTAATAGGATTATATTAAGCAATATGGACAAATGGATTGCCCCGGCAATCAATGAAACATTTATCGAAATCCTGGTTAATTGCCAAAAGAATAATACAATAGTAGCTATGCTGCCGAATGACAAAGGATTGGTAAGAGCAGAAGGTCTTATAAAACAAATTTTGCCGGATACCGAACATCCCTTTCCTGAATTAATTGGGGTGAATGAAAGTAGCACTTTAAAACAATCACCGCAGCCAATGGAATTTTTAATCCTTCCTATGCTGAATGTCAAAATATTGCAGGTTTAAAACATCCTGTTTCTACACAATAAATAATATTATCAGTCATATCGCACAATTCAAATAATGAAACAGCATTTCTTTACCGCAATCATCCTCCTATCACTAGCCGGGTGCTCCGGTAACAAAACAAATACTAACAATATAAACGACACAGTCATGAAAAATGAAATAGTTGTAATTGATTATGCTACAGATGCCGCAATAGAAATGCAAACCAAAGCATTCTTAAAAGTATTAAATAATAGCGGCGGTAAACCCATGGAAACATTGACCCCCGCAGATGCCCGGGGCGTACTGGAAGGCGCTCAGTCATCCGTTAAGGTAGATGCATCGGGTATTGAGATATCAGAAAAGACCGTGGCGGAGGATGAATTAAAAGTAAAAATTATCATCGTCCGCCCGGAAAGAACAAAAGGTATTTTACCTGTATTTATGTTCTTTCATGGTGGAGGATGGGTAATTGGTGATTTTCCTACGCACCAGCGTTTTATTCGCGACCTGGTGGTAAACTCCGGGGCTGTTGGAATATACGTCGATTATTCCCGTTCGCCTGAAGCCAAGTATCCTGTTGCTATCAATGAAGCTTATGCTGCAACCAAATGGGTAGCCGAACATGGCGCAGAAATAAATGTAGATGGAAAACGCATTGCGGTTGTGGGCAACAGCGCAGGTGGAAATATTGCTGCCGCCACTGCTTTAATGGCAAAGGATAAAAAAGGCCCTGAGCTAAAACTGCAGGTTTTATTCTGGCCGGTAACCGATGCAGATTTTGAAACCGTTTCGTACAACCAATATGCAACAGACAGGTTCCTTACCAAAAATATGATGAAATGGTTTTGGGATAGTTATGTACCCACCGCCGAACAAAGAAATGAAATCTATGCTTCTCCGCTAAAGGCAACTCCTGAACAGTTAAAAGGATTGCCGGCAGCACTGGTGCAAACTGCAGAAAATGATGTACTGCGGGATGAAGGAGAAGCCTATGCCCGCAAACTGAATGAAGCTGGCGTGCCTGTTACATTGGTAAGGTACCAGGGTATGATACATGATTACGGTTTATTAAATCCATTGGCAGATATTCCAGCTACTCAATCTGCTTTGCGTTATGCAGCGGCAGAATTGACAAAGGCACTTCAGTAAAAATTTAGCTTTTTATTGTTTAAAATTTAAAACCTATTTTATGTTTACTTATCCGCTTCAAAAAACAGCGTTGTTATTGGTTGACCCATTTAATGATTTTCTTTCGGAAGGTGGTAAGATGTGGCCTTACACAAAAGAGACCGTGGAAGGGGTCGGGCTAATCAAAAATCTTAGTGCTTTGGTATGGGCAGTCAGAACAAAAAACATACAGATTATTTACACGCCACATCATCATACACAAACGGGAGATTATCTTAAGTGGAAATTTTTAGCTCCCTCGCACGAGGGCAGCAGGACAACTATGCTGTTTGAAAAAAATAGCTGGGGCGCTGAATTTCATCCTGAATTAATAGCAAAAGAAGGAGATATTATTGCGCAAAATCACTGGACGGCGAGCGGCTTTGCCAACACAGATCTTGACTTCCTGCTCAAGCAACATGGTATTGAATACATAGTAGTTGCAGGAATGCGGGCAAACACCTGTATAGATTCCACCGCCAGGTATGGGGTTGAATTAGGATACCATGTAACGCTGATAAGTGATGGTATTGCTGCATTTAACTGGGAAGAAATTAAAGCTACTGTTGAAACAAATTTCCCAAATTACGGGCATCGCCTTTTAACCACCGGGGAATTTATCAAAACTATAAATCAATAGAAATGGAAATTTTAGCAGAAAGTACCGCCATATCGGTTATCAATGTCCCGGCAGAAAAAATCAATCTTACCGAGTGGTTGTTCACACTAAAAGAGGAGGAATACCAGGCTTGCTCTCCTGCACATATTGCATGCGGAACTTCGATTTCAAAAGATGGAAAACGCCTTTCCATTAATGTGGAGCTGGTTGGAGACAGCCTGTTGGTGCAGCATTATATGGAAGAGATAGGTGAGAAAGATCATTGCCTTGTATATTCTCTTGCAGATTCTATTTCCTCTGCAGGAAATGCCAGGCTGGGTGTAACCTGGGAATTAAAAGTAAAAAAACTATCCGGCACTTTCTGTGAGCTTTCCAACCATGTAGTTGTTTCCTTAACACCGGAATTTTCAGCATTGCTCACTAAAGCAAATATAACAGACCTCACCCCAATTAAAAACAGTATGCAACAAAACCTTGAAATGCATAATAAAGAAGAAACGCCGCTTTTTGCGAATGATATGGAGGCAAAAGCATTAGCCGGCATTTGGACAGACTAATAAAATCAGCAATCAAACAATATCGATCTGTAAAATTTAAACACACTAAAAATCTACAAAATGAAAAAGAAAAATTTATTAAAAAATGTCAGGCTTTTTACTAATGGCATAGCCATGGTTATCGTATTGGCAACCGCAACTAACGCATCTTCACAAACGCCTGCAAAAAACATTGTACTGGTACATGGTGCTTTTGCTGATGGATCTGGCTGGCAGCCTGTTCACAATATCTTAACCAAAAAAGGATACAATGTAAGTGTGGTGGCCAATCCTAATACCGGCCTTGCCGAAGATGTAGCAGCGGTGAAACTGGTACTGGCCAGACAGCATGGCCCGGTGATACTAGTTGGCCATTCCTATGGCGGAGCGATTATTACAGAAGCTGGAAACGATGTAAAGGTGGCTGGCCTGGTGTATGTTTCTGCATTTGTGCCTGATGCGGGTGAATCGTTGTTAAGTTTATTACAGGCAGGCCCTCCCAATCCTAATTCGGGGATTCTTCCTCCCGAAAATGGTTATGTATGGTTTGACAAAGCAAAGTTCCATGCAGGCTTCTGTGCCGACCTCAGTAAAGAGCAGGCAGCTTTTATGGCAGACTCACAGGTACCTGTATCCGCTTCTGTTTTTGGCAGTACTATTACCGTAGCTGCATGGAAAAACAAACCAAGCTGGTATTCGCTGGCCACTGATGATTTAGTGATACCGGCGGAAGGGGCAAGGTTTATGGCCAAAAGAGCTGGTGCTATAATAACAGAAATCAAAAGCAGCCATGTATCTTATGTTTCGCATCCAAAAGAAATTGCAGGCCTGATTGAAACAGCCGCAAAAAATGTTGCAGTAAAATAGTAACTATAATTGCGCAGTAAAAAGTTAAGAGACTGTCTCAAAAATTTGAGACAGTCTTTTTGTATTTGTTAAACTGGTAGTAAAAATTTCAGCCAGGTAATTTTCAGACCCATGATATTGCTTTTCATACAGCCTCTTTATTTGTATGAAGTTAACATAGCATTATACTATACTCATCCGCAAAAAACCATTTTTTAAGAAGAAGAAAAAATAGACCTCTCAAAAGCTGCCGTTATTTTTGTACCATCATTACTTTCTATATTAAATGTTGCCTCAATATCTTCACTTAGCCCATTTATTAATTTTAGTCCCAGCCCAGCATTATCCATAATATCAAAGCCTGCTGGTAAACCAATGCCATTATCCAATATGATAGTTCTACAACATTATTTTCATTGGGGTTCATGGTAATAATTATTTTTTTCTGGATATTAGCATCGGCAAATGCATGTTTAATTGAATTGGTTATAGCTTCATTTACAATCAATCCTACAGGAATAGCATGCGATACATCCAGGTAAAAAGATGCTATTTGCAGATTAAATAAAAGGTGCTTAACGTTGAAACTAAGGCTATACAGTTTGTGCGGAAGTTCTTTTTTCCCTGCTTACCCTTTTTCCTCTGAAAAATAGATACATATTTATAAAAAGCATTATGCCGAGGTAGATGCTGAACCCGCCGACTTTTGTACTTAATATTTCGATGGTTGCCTGGGTTGTGTTAATTACTTCTGTAATTGTCAAAATGTATAACGCAAAGCCCAAATTCAAAAGATAAAACCCGATCTTAAAAAGCGTATTGGTAGCTGTCGCGATCTCTTCCCTGCCGTTGAATATATCCTTCATGTATACAATGCTATTTTTAAAAAGATTGTTGGCGACATAAAAAGTCAACAGGATTACGAGGGGTAAATAAATGCTGTAGGCAATGACAATTAAATCTTTCATGATTTTATATTTTTTGATGTTAGTGAATGATAATTTCTTTTTGACAAAAAATAAATAAGCGACATATTGAAGTAGTGTGTAACAGCTAAGATCATTACGAGCGTACCAGTCTTCATAGAGATTGAAGCAATCATACCGTCTATTCCTGACACCTTTTCCCAAAAACTGAATTGTATAACTGAAAAGCCGATATTAAATAAATAGTAAGCCATCAGCAATATATTATTGGTAGTATCTGTAAGTGATTCGTTTTGATTAAACAAACGCAAAATAAATATCCTTCCGTTGCGGTGGAACAACTTTCCTACGTAATAAATAACGTACACCGTAATGCAACCATAAATTAAGTATGAAATAAAATTGTAGTTCATCTGCATGATCGTTTTTAAAAACTTGATTAGAAGTTCTCCCCGGTTTTAATTGCAAATCTTAACTGATAAGGTACTGAGTTGTTCTGTGAACGATTAAATATCATTAACTGTTTTATAAAACTCCTCGCCCCCGCTGTCTTATTTTTTTTGTTTCTTCCTTCAATTCGTTTAGGACATTCACCAATAATAACGCTTGCACCTGTGCTACAGATATTGATACCCCATTGGCTGCTTTCCTTAAGTTTCAATACGAAGATAATATATAATTCTGAATTTTCAGTATATATTGAAAGTTTAATTTCAAATTTATTTAAAAAGGATCATGGAGGATTAAAGGATTACAGCAGAAAAAACAAGGCCGAACCTCATAAGAGCACTTCGTATTGAGTGGGAAGCCGGAAGCAGGAAATTATACAGAAGGAGCCGGGCCAGGCGATGTAAACGAATAACCGAGACTGTCCTGCTGCATAAAAGAAAGGCACCATTATTACATCAAACCGCCGTATACCAGACCGGTGCGTACGGTGGCGTGAGAGGATAGGTAGCGAACTAATAGCTACCTATCCTCTCCGGTTTTTCCAATCTCAAATTATCCATAAGATTAAAAAAAACAGGTAATTCTTTGATTCAAAAAATATCTTTAAACAATTGGTATCAGGAAATGTACGCCTTAATAATATTTTATTTGTTGTGCAAGAGCATAAATTATCTTAATGTCCAAAAGCAATATAGAATTGAGCATGCCTGGTTAAATTAGAGATCCCAATACTTGTTCCAACAAACGTTTCATAATTATTAAATGATCTCCATTCAAAATAAAAATCATAAACTCCGCCGGCAAAACTTAAATCATTTCCCAGCACAAAAAATGCACGCGTTTTATCGCTATTACAAATGAAATTTAGCGAAAGTGTAGTTGGATTACCCCTTTTAACTGCCGTACCTATGATACCTGCCCAATCTATGGTTCGGGGCTTTCCCAAAGCAACAGGTTTCGTGAGTTGCTTCCCAGGGGAATCGCGACTATTTCCGGGTGGTTAGGCAAACCGCGTTGCCGCATATCTATTTCCTGCGTTGATCCGTCCGGTAAAGATGTTCGAATCAGGAATGCGGGTTGGATCATGGCATCCAATATATCAAAGAATAGCGCTGATGCTTTTTCCCAATTATTTTCAAATTGCGTCGTGTTTTGGAAAGACTCGGAGACGAGCATATGTGATGCCGGTGTAGAACCTGGCAAAGTACGAAGGGGGGTTTGATACTGTTCCAATTCTTGAATGTAACGCACCCGGTCGGCTGATAAAACAGGTTGAGTTAACAACCCACCCTCGATCATTATGGTTCCCACCATAATGGCCCGGCCACTGGTGCCAATTGCCTCAATATGCTCCTTGAAAGAAAAATAACGGGAAGTGGTAAATTGAAGTTCAAATACTACCTGCGGTGTTTCACTGGTCGTTGAAGTTGTGGTTAACTCTGCAAAATACATGGTATTGGGCTTTAGATCTGCAGATGGCGGGAAGGACAAACCTGGGGCAAGTTGCGCAGGAACTCCGGAAGGCGGGCAAGCCCCGGCGGCTAAACCGTGATACCAGGACATTAAACCAGGAATTATTAGGGGGACTATCAGTAAAACCGGTACGACTGTTTCGTCAGGCATGCGGAGATGATGGCCGTTTCGGTCTCGAATGCGCAGCTTAAGGGCACGGTCGTCAAATATTTTAAGTAAGTAGCGTTCGTTGAACCCTATTATTAAAGGCTCTGCCAGGTAATGAGCCATGCTTCCGTGAACGGGGTAAGTACCGGCCACATATGAAGCCAATTTTGTAACCGGGTTACCTACATGCTCTGTATCATTGCCAGGCCTGCGACCCGGACCATATGGAAGCGGCGTTGCCTCATTAAGCGGATCGTTGTGCAAGCCGCGGCCATCATCGGTCCGAAAATATAGATTTGTCGTTTCGGTTGCTGATTTGCTGCCGGTAACACGGGTCCGCAATGTTAACCTATAAAATTTGTTCGGCAGCAAAAAGGGTTCCTGCCTGACGTAGCCATTTTCACGGGTAGGATCACAGCTTGATGAATTTCGCTCGGCCGCATTAACGGGCACAAATCTGCCCTTTGTGATATAAACGATCGAGTAAATCCAAAAAGCATTGTCTGCTGAACCTAGTTCGCTTATACGCAGGCTGTCTAAGGCCCCGGGCGATTGTATGTTAGCAATTAAAAATCCATCCTGCAATGTGGAACTGACTGTTCCCGTAGGTTCGCCCCGCAAAAAGGCCTGAAAACGAAGTGCAGCCAAATCATCGGCTACGCCGACACTTTGCGCATATTCCGGTGTATCAAAATAAATATACACCAAAACACGATCACACAGTTCCGGCAAATAAATAGTCGTGCTTCGGGTTCGAAGCATTGTTTTTGGATTTTGTTTGAATGCTTCCGGCGTGGCAATATATGGCTCCGGAATTGCATTGGGATTCGGATTTGCCGGTGCAATATCGCAGACGAAGAAAAGCCGCTGGTGACTGAATTCAGGAGGCAGATTACGTAGTGTTTCGTCTACCCATTCCGCTATCCGCGTAAAGCCGGCTTCCGGTCTCGAACCACATGGCGGTGTTTGGTCAGTTTGTGTCTGTAAAAATGTGGTGCTTTTCCTTCGGGCGCAGGGTGTGCCGTGAATTGCGTACCGAAAGATATGAAGGTACAAGAATGCTGTATGAAAGATGATAGTAGGTCTATCACAGTCGCTGTGCAAGCGGAGGCTGTAAACCGCCTCTCGGTGCTTGTTTAGTAATAAACAGGTATTGAACGGAAAGAGGAAAAGGCTGCTTCAAGCAGTCA
>JACMKX010000084.1 GCA_014379905.1 Ferruginibacter sp.
ACATCCTTTGCATTGATGAGCAGGTAGCCGGTTACCATTTCATTGTTGGCTACCACCGGCTTATTAGCTACCTCTTTTTTAATACCGCTGATGGTGGTACCGCCAAAGGCAACCTGCTCCCCACCAGCCAGTATGCCCCGCTGTGCCAATCCACCCATCCATTGCCCCCATTTTTCCTGGGAGGCTTTCATTTGGCCGGGATTGGGTGGCGGGGCATCGGTTTTAAACCTGAACAACAAGATAAATTTCTGCCCTTCGGTGTTGGAAACGCTTTTTTGTTGAGCCATTGCCGATGTATAAATAACAAGGGCCGATAGGGAAATCAATACTTTTTTCATAACTGTAATTTTTAGTTTTAAAATTGTTTTACAGTTGGATGTCTGTTGGCTTTTCCAAAACCGGACATTTTTAAAAAATAATTTTTTTAGATTTTTAAAAGGTAAGCATATACTCCCACACTTTATCAAACACCGGTTTGCCACTGGCATCTTTTGGCGTATAGGCATCCGCCGCCACACTTGCATGCGCACCTACTACGGAGCCCGATAACTGCGCGGGTGGCACCAGGCTGGTCAACCTGCGGGTATTGCTGTAAGGAATGGAAGCTCCGTCTATATTTACAATGCCGCCAAAGCTGGCAAGACCCAGCTTGTTCCATACAATTTGCTGGTCGGCATATTCATCGTTGGTATGCGTAAAGGCAAAAATATTATTTGTAGTGCTCACATTGGGTAAAGCATACCAGCCCGCAGGTAAGTTGCTAACCGTATTAAAATCTTTATTGCTCAGCATCACTGCCCTCGCAATCGGATAAAATTTTGTGATAAACACACTGTGGCCGGCGCCTTGCGAATGGCCGGCAAAAACAATTTTGCTCCATGCCAAATCTCCGTTGCTTTGCACATACTGCCCCCAATTATCAGTAGGGTACTGGGTTTGCAGGTATTGAATTAATTTCTTGACACGGCTGATAATACTGTTAGCAGCATTTACATCAATCAGTGTACTCTCGTCTGTTCCCCGCATAGTTTCCAGGCGAAGTTTGTAGAAGCAATCATTATCGGGGCTGGTTTCGCAGGTGCCGTTGTTGTAAATGCCACTGGGGTTGGGGTACATCAGTCCAAAAGTATGATAACCCATACTGCCTGCTTTTTGTACAAATAGTTTATAGTTTTCCGGCTTTGCTCCAGAGCCCGGGAGAAATATACAAAGTCTGTTTAATGCGGTAATGTCCCGCTTAAAATACACATAATGATTGTCAGTAAAAATATTGATAGCAGCGTCCGTAGTAACCGGCGAAACAGATTGTTCCAGCAGCGGAGGAAGGTTTACATTAATCGGCGGTTCGGTAGTGTCTTTTTTTTTACAACTGAATAATGAAAGGGCTAGGAAAACAACAATTAATTTTTGGCACATGGTTTTTAAATTTGACATTGAAAAATGGATATGGTTTATTTTGTTGAAATAAAAAAAAGTTGAACAACCGGTTAAGTTGTTCAACCTTCAAATCATTTTACAATTTTTTTAGAGATACAATCCTGCGCAAGCGCTTACTAACCGATTCTGATATGTACAACACATTACCCGACGGATCGGCTGCAATGCCATTTGGGCCGGTAAAAGTTGCGGTGGCAGGTGCCCCATCCTGTGCCCCTGCCTGGCCAGTGCCCGCCAATACCGAAACCTGTCCAGCAAGCGTTATTTTATACAGCCTGCTGATAGTAGTTCCGGCAGCATAAATATTTTCGTTGGCATAGGTAAGGTAACCTGTAAAGGGAGTGTATGGAATGCCGGGTAATGACAGGTGAACAAAAACAGTGGCTGTTCCGCCAGGGGTAACTTTATGAATGATATCGTTCACAAAATTGCCCACATAAAGGTTGTCATATTTATCAATAGCCATACCGGTCAATGCAATTCCCCCCAAAGAAAATAAGTCGGCCAAAATGGATTTAGTACCATTGGGAGTAAATTTATAAATCTTGCTACCCACCGCTTCGCCAATACCGGCAACACTTACAAACAAATTTCCCTGCCGGTCGCTTACCACCTGGATGGGCCCTTCCAGGTTATCGGCAATGACCTGCCTGCTGCCGTTTGGTTTTATTTTTATTAGCTTTCCATCCCTAAAAGTGCATACGTAAAAATTACCCCATTTATCAAAACAACATCCGGCTGGCCCTCCATCCAGTTTATCCGCAAAAAGGGTTCTTTCCCCATTAGGTTTAATCTTGTAAATGGTAGTTCCGTTGCCGTTGAATGGGTCGGGACTGGTACCAATATTATCCGTGGCATAAACATTACCCAGGTTATCGGTTGTTAGCCCATCGCTGGATATGGCTGGGCCGGGGATTGAAACGGTTTGCACCACCGGTTCAATATCTTCAAAGTATTTATCACAACTTTGAAAGCCGGATAAAATAAAAAAAGTGAGGAAAGAGCCTAGCATCTTTTTCATAATTGTAAATTTTGTTGTTTAAAATTTTCTTACAATGTAGGATGTGCCCATGCGCCAATCGCCTTAGTTTATAAGCCCGTACTTATTTACTCTCATCTTCTTTTTGTGCCAGCTCTTTTAAATATTGCGAAGGTGTTTTATCAGTCATTTTTTTGAAGGAATGATTGAAGGTGGATTTTGAATTGAAGCCACTTTCAAATGCCAGCGACAAAATCGTATATTGGTCACTGGCTGGTTTTTGTGCCAATTGTATAAAATAACCAACCCGGTACGCGTTTATATAATCAAAAAAATTTTTGCCGAATTGCTCATTAATTATTTTTGATAAAAAATGTACCGTACAGGAAAGCTGGGTGGAAAGCACGGGCAGGGTGAGGTTTGGGTCGAGATAGGGCTTTTATTCTCCATAAAGTATGCCAGTTTTTTGGAAAACTCCAACACGTGTAAATCAGTTCCACCCCCCTTTTCTCTCACCGTAACAGTAGTTTCCTTTTTGAATTCTTTTTTTTCCACTGTTACCGATTGGCTGATGGCCGTTGCCGTTTCCTCAATAATCGTTTCAATATTTTGCTCGCTGGTAGTTTCTTCCTTACGATGAAAAAATATTGTTGGCATTTGCGGCAGGTTTTCTTTTTCAGCAATGATTGTTTCCGATATACCAATCCTGAATACCTGCGGGAACACGATTGCATAATAGCCTATCATGTAAACGCTGCAGGTAAGCAATACCCAGATGCTGTTGTAAGTGAGAATTACAGAGGCTGGGTTACCGTTTAATCTTAGCTGGAGAAACCCTGCAGCCCACATCATCAATAAAATTATGTTGAGTACAAAAAAGTATTGCAAAAAACGCCGGGTGGGTAAATTAGAAAGCACCGCTTTTGCTTTTACGGGATATTTACTAAATATTTTATAGGCAGCACCAATGTATAGTGAAATATGCACCCAGCCTAGTATTTCGGTGAGCCTGCACACATCCTGGTGTAGTTTGAGCGCCAGCAACCTGAATATTTCAGCATCGGTGATTAACAGGTACCGGGCTATCCAGACGGCATGAAACCCAGCAATAATAAAATGTTGCCAGGGCCGGTCTTTTTTGTTGTCGCTGTTAACAAAGAAAACACTTTTCACATAGCAGTATATCAGCGGGCCATAGGTGAATATCATCAGGTCTGATGCGATAGCTATTTTGGGATAAGCAGGAAAAAGTGTTTTATCGTAAAATATCCTGCCAACAAGGCAAACAGAGATGGCTGCCAGTAAAGCCGATAGCCAGCCCAATGACTTTTTATTATGCTGCACTTGTTGGATGGCAATGGACAACAGCAATCCCTGGAAGGCGGCCGCACCTATTATGATGTAATACCAGTTCATTTTATTTTGTAATGAGTGTTGCTAAAATTAAGATTTAAAACAGCTGTAAAAATAACTAGCAGTGCGGCTGTATAAAGCCGGACGATATTTACCATCATCATAAAATTTAATGTTCCGAAAAGCCTTAAGAAAATTTTTTATGCGCATCAATGTTTGAATTTTTTTTACGCAACCTTAAAGATAATATTGACTAGCTTAAACTTTTTGCATAAACAAGGTCTAACCTGAAAACCATGTAATATGAAACAACTGCTTCCAATCCTGTTGATTGCCTTACTGTTTTCCTGCAAAAAATCTTCAACAGAGTTGCCTGGGCCTGGTATTAATCCGTTGCCAACTTCATTTACTCCAAAAGATTCTATCGTTGACAGTAATTTTTTCCAGGTGGAGTTTTCTTCAGATTCTAAAAGTATGGTTTGGTGTGAACGACCGTCTGCCCAAACCGCCAATATCTGGTATGCCAATATGAAACTGGTTACAGGATTACCCGATCTGAACACCAAACTCCTGGTTTGATGCGATACACGCTAATACTTAAGTATTTGACTTACAAAGATGTGCAACGCCATTATCCATTCATTAAATAAAAAATCATCTCTATAATACTTAACCCTCATTTCAATCCCAACACAAATGAACAAACTATTTTTCTTTTTATTTTTATTGGCTATAGTCGCAACAGCAAAAGCACAACCCGTTGTATATAACGGACCAGAGGTGCTACTGCCGCTGTCTACAGAAAATTATTCCCGGGTAGAAATACCAATAGGCCTTACAGTTAGATGGACGATAACAGGTGCAGGTGCATCAATAGTTGGGTCTGATAGCAGTGCACTTGTTTTTTATAATGTAGCCGTTGCACCGGTTACACTCACGGCCACTTTATCCAACAATGCTGCTATTGCTAAAACCATACCCCTTGTTCAGTCGGGAGCTAACTTAACAGAGGGGAACATACCCTTGAGTAACGGGGCAAGGCAGTATCGCATCAACCAGTTATTGCGTGGCCAGCGGGTAAGAATTAAACCCATCAATTTTATCGGGGCCAATCCACAATTGAGATTGTTGTCCTCACAGGGCCGGCTGATTGCCGAGGGAGATTCTATCGATTTTCGTTCTCCTACAAGAGGGCTGTTTTACCTGCTGGTAAACAGTCCTTCCGGTGGCGATTTAGTGGTAGAAGGTGTGAGCCCAACTATTGTAGCTGGTGCCATAAACACTAACTCTACCTTAACACCCACTAACTGCACGGTAAGAAATCTTGATTTTCAAATAGACCGCAGATCTAATTATACCGGTGGAGAATATATGCTTACCTACGGCAACAAAATAATTACCTGCATCTACGATTTTGTACTCAATAAATCAATCATCACTGCTTATGAAAACGATATCGTATCATGGACCTGGATGAGCAATGA
>JACMKX010000085.1 GCA_014379905.1 Ferruginibacter sp.
ATTCGTGTAATTAGTGCCTTAAAATTCGTGTTATAAGAATAACTTAAACTTGAAGGGTCTGACCTGCGGTACCGACCCTGAAGGAATAAGAAAGTTAATATTTTTCCTGTCTACAGTCTGTTCACTTCCAATTTGGTGAAAGGCTTACCAGGAAGTTTTTAAAATTCGTGTAATTAGTGCCTTAAAATTCGTGTTATAAGAATAACTTAAACTTGAAGGGTCTGACCTGCGGTACCGACCCTGAGGGAATAAGGAATAAGAAAGTTAATATTTTTCCTGTCTGCAGTCTATTCACTTCCAATTTGGCGAAAGGCTTACCAGGAAGTTTTTAAAATTCGTGTAATTAGTGCCTTAAAATTCGTGTTATAAGAATAACTTAACGGGTCTGACCTGCGGTGCCGACCCTAGTCGAGTATAACATCCTTCATTCCTTCGCACATCTTCTTTATGGCATAATAAGCTTGTTTGGTGTTGGTAGTTTTATCGAGTTCGATTTCAATATGGCCGGGATATTTTTTGAGGTGAAATTTTGTGCCGTCGTCCAGGGTAAAAGCAGCATTGCTTTCCATATTTACAAAGGAGATATTGTTTTTCTTTCCAATGGTTGAATTCATGTAATGTTCAACCGCCCTGGTTCTGTTCTCATTAAAGCGGGCATTCATCTGGTAATATTGATCCTGGTCTTTGTAAGAAATATCGGTGTCGCCATTGTGATGGCCGCAGGAAATGAGCAGTGCCGCAAGGGCATAAAATAATCCGTTTCTTTTTTTCATGGTAATACTTTTGGCTTGTAAAAAAATGGTGATCGCCTGCATGGGCAGGTATAGTATTACAATAGTGAAGTTGAAAAGGGTAGTGATACCGTAGTTGAAGCGGATACGAAAATAGGAAAGAAAAGGGAATTTATTTTTTGATTGTATGAATGGTTAAGATGCTTTACAGGCGGGGCAGGCTGGTAGCTAAAGCTGGAATTATGTGGTTAAAATAATTAATTAGTGCACTACTTCCAGCCTTAACCGAAACCAGGAGCTCTGCCCGTTATCGTTATCGGATATGGCAAAAAGAGCAATGTTTCCATCGGGATCTTCTTTTATGATACCGATGCTTTCTAATTTTTGTTTGATAAGGGTTCCTTTATTATCTTTTAGGGGCAACAAAAAAACAAGGGTTCCATCCAGTTTTGCCATACCTATATAAGAAGCGCCTACTTCACCATCTGCCACCCAGTTCCTGGTTTTTTCTACTGTTGCGGTAAATAAAAATTGATCCTCTTTAAAATAACAGGCACCGGAAAAAGCTACAGGAAAACTATCGAGAAGCGGAAGTGAAAATGCTCTTGTATTTATGGCAGGCGCCTTAAAATCTTTATTATTTAGCTGGCTCATTAGCGAGCCAAGGCTCATGGCAATTAAATGGTTGCTGCCGCGGTTAAGTAAGTAGAAACTATCTGTTGTGGCAAAGCTGGCTTCGATATTCATTTGCGCAGTGCTGATGCCGAGCTGTTGTTTAATAATAAGATACAGGCCCGCAAGGTCCGCCTGTTTGTAAAAGCGTGGAGAATCTAAAGGGAAAAACAATGCCTGTTCCCTGGGGCCTTCTACCGAACCCGAGCCAAAAGCCACAAGGTGGGGCCTGCCGTTTAAAGCGATGAGCGTTGCACTTTCAAAATCTTCTTTTATATTTTTATTGCGGATATGAGGCGTATCGCCATTGCTAAAAGGATAAAATGAATGGCGGAAACCTGCCGTATCCATCCTGTAATAGCCATTTGTATTGTCGCTCATGATCCATACACTGTCTTTGTATAACACTATCCCCGACCCCGATGAGATCTGCCCGAGCAGCCTTGTCTCTTGCACGGCCAGGGTAAATGCCTGTTTTTTTTCCTCACAGGAAACCAGTAAACAAATAAACCCAATGTATGCGGGGAAAAACTTCAAAATGATAGCTGATTTCATTTTTAAGATGGTGGCCAATATTTATAACAAAAAAGGGCCCGTATTACCGGAACCCTCTATACGATAAATCGGAATCATGTGTAAGGACAGACCCGTTCCTCGTAAACCGTTCAGATATTTACTATTTCTGTGCCGGAATCCGTTAAGGCAAATGAAACCATAATCTGTGACTTTTATTGATTTATGTGGAACAAATTCCCTGCTGATCTCCAGGCGCAAAAAAAATTCCGTAGAGAACTACGGAACTTAATAATTTAATGCTTGTGGTAAATTGGTTTTTTTCTAAAAGGATATTGAAAACAAAAAAGTAGAAGTTGACCGATATTGGATGTTGATCTTTAAATTGGATATTGGAAAAAAATCTTTTGGTTGGTTTTCGGTTGGATTTGGATATGATTGATATTTAAACGCTATCAATCAACTTCTGACACAAAGATGCACCCAAACGGTTTACCGTACAAGCGCAATATTGCGCTTTTTTGCAGCAACAGTAATTACGGTAAAAAATTCAATAACAGGTAAATGAACTATCGTATAAATACGTGGATGAGCCTAAGCGAGCGGGCTGAGTGGCTGAATGTCTGAGTGGGTCACCGTCTTGCGGTGGCTCACTCAGACATTCAGCCACTCTCTCAGTTAAACCACACCGCATAACCCTGTCTCCGCAGGTCAAGCGCCAATTTTTCTTCCATCAACAAAGCCTGCTGGCGGGTCATGGTTTTGGCATTGATGTGTTCGTACAGGCTTGGCCTTAGGTAAGTGCCATATTGCTGCACAATGGCGGCGGAAAGTTTGTGTCCTTTTTTATTTACATAACCTGTTTTATGCTGTTGTAACCTTTCAGCAGGTGTTTTACTTGTCATACCCACATACAGGCACTGGAGTACGCCGTTGAATTGGGGATTGGCAGCCCGGAACCGGGCATTTTGGGTAAATACTTTTTTAGAAAGTTCCACAACGTAAACACTGTAACGCATGATGCAAAGGTATGCCGGTTAGGGCGACTCACCTCACTCCCGGTGACTCACTCCAGTAACTCAGCCTGCAATAACGCTATGGTTTTAACATCCCGCTTTCCATTAAAAAATTTGTAGAGTACCTGCTCAAAAACAGGATTTGTATTGGCTACCAGGGCGAAAAGCGTCATGCACGATTGCAGCTTTACATCATCTGGTTTTCCAAAAATATGGGTAGGGTTAGCTCCCTTAAGTTGCAGCAATGCAGCAGCGATAGCAATGAGATTTTTACCTGTTACCGGGTGGGCAATAAATGCTTCCGCTTCTTCCAGGTCCTTAATGGCATATTGTTTTGATAGGTCGCTGTTACCCAGGCCTTTTATTTGAGGGAATATAAACCACATCCAATGCGTTAGCTTTCTACCGTTTTTTATTTCGCTGAGTGCCTGCTTGAAATATTGCTTGTGTGCGGTTTCAAATAGTTGTAAGCCGGCATGCATGATGATAAGTTTTTCAATCCATTTTTGCCAGGTCGGCTGCAAGCAGCTGCTTTACCTGGCTTCCGGTAAGGCTCAGCGCTTCCCAGCCGGCGGCCGCCGTAAAACAAATAAATTGCCTGCCGGGCATTAATATAACAGAACTGGTTGAACTTTTTCGGGTTAACAACAGCCGCTGTAAAATGCCGGAGGTATCTATCATTGCAAGG
>JACMKX010000086.1 GCA_014379905.1 Ferruginibacter sp.
GGGAGGTTTTTTTATGGAATAATAAATAACTCCTATCATAATAAAAACTAATTATTATGGCAGAAGTAAACATCAACCCAAATCAAAAGAAAAGAAAAGGCAGCGCTATCTTTTCAAAAAAAAGCCTTAAAGTGGATCTCACGCCAATGGTAGATCTAGGTTTTATCCTCATCACTTTTTTTGTTTTTACAACAACAATTTCCGAAAAGAAAGTGATGGATATTGTAAATCCGAATGATGCAGATACTTCCATTAACGACTTGTTATGTGAATCCTGCGTAATGACAGTATTACTTGATAAGGATAATAAGATATGGTATTATGAAGGCATGGAGAAGGACGCGGTGTACAAAGAATCAACTTTTGAGGCCTCGGGTATACGCCAACTCCTGGTTCAAAAGAAAAAAGAAGTTCAGCAAAAATTCAACGATAACAGGTTTATACTAATCATAAAACCCCTGGAAAAGTCAGGTTTTAAAAACCTGGTCGATATAATTGACGAAGCGCATATAAATGTTGTGAAGCGCTATTATATTGATGAACCAAGCGATGCAGAGAAGGAGAGGTTTAAATAGTTTGATTGTATCTTTGAGCCATGATCAATAAACTCTCCGGATGGAACGATACCATTGTTGCTGTGGCCACAGCGCCGGGGATTGGCGCCATTGCAGTAGTAAGGCTAAGCGGTGAGAGATCTTTTGAAATTGTAAATGAACTTTTTCCTTCAAAAGACCTCCTGGAGCTGGCTTCTCATACTATGCATGTAGGGGTTTTAAAAGAAGGCAATAGTGCTATTGATGAGGTAGTTATATCTCTGTTTAAAGGCCCCAGGAGTTTTACAGGCGAAGATACCATTGAGATAAGCTGCCATGGAAGCCCCTATGTTCAGCAAAGGATTATAGAGGCTTGTGTAAGCAAGGGAGCCAGGTTGGCAAGGGCAGGAGAGTTTACCCAGCGTGCATTTTTGAATGGCAAAATGGATCTTACGCAGGCTGAAGCTGTAGCAGATATTATCGCTTCCAACACAAGGGCTTCTCAACGAACAGCCTTGAATAATATTCGTGGAGGATTTAGTGACCAGTTAAAAGAAATGCGGGATCAATTGATACAGTTTGCTGCACTTATAGAATTAGAACTTGATTTTGCTGCAGAAGATGTTGAGTTTGCTGACCGCACGAAGTTTTACGATTTTATCAGCCGGTTAAATGCTTCTACCCGCCAGCTTTTGCAATCTTTCCAGTTGGGTAATGTAATCAAGAATGGGGTTAGTGTTGCTATCATAGGTAAACCCAATGCGGGCAAGTCCACGTTACTAAATAGTTTGTTGAATGAAGACCGGGCAATTGTGAGTGAAATTGCAGGTACCACACGTGACACCATCGAAGAAATTATGAACATCAACGGGATTCTTTTCAGGTTGATTGATACTGCAGGTATTCGTACTCATAGTATTGATGTAATTGAAAATATAGGGATAGAAAAAAGCCTGCAAAAAATGGGTTCAGCTGATATTGTTTTGTACATATTTGACGTGCATACAGAAACAAACGAAACATTGCAGGAGCAGGTGAGTATTTTTAACAAGGCCTCTATTCAATATATTTTAACAGGCAACAAGGCAGACGGAGATGATTTATATCATCCCACATTTAACACACAAACTGGCATATCATTTATATCTGCCAGGGATAATAAAGGCATAGAGGAATTAAAAGAAATATTGTTTAAAAAAACGGTGCAAGCTGAACCCGAATCTGAAAATACCATCATTACCAATGCACGGCATTATGAAGCACTGCAACAGGTGCAACAATCGCTTGATGATATTAAAAACGGGCTTGATAACGCCCTTCCAGGTGACCTGCTTGCATTGGATATCCGCCGCTGCCTTTATTACCTCGGAGAAATAACAGGAGAGATCACCAATGAGGATAAACTGGATTATATATTTTCTAAATTCTGTATCGGAAAATAATACCAGCCATTAATTCTTTGATTGAATATTAATGAGATAATCAAACAGGTTCATATCTGAAGAGATGGCTAATTTCTTTCTTAGCCTGTACCTGCTTATCTCCACACCTCTTACAGAAATATTCATTAGTTGGGCAATTTCTTTTGTAGAAAGATTCATGCGCAGGTAAGCACATAACTTCACTTCATTACCAGTGATGGTTGCATGTTTTTCTTTTAATCCAACTATAAAATCACTGTGTACCTTATCAAAATGCTTGGTAAAGTTTTCCCACTCCTTATCCATATTGTCATCATCGCTTAATGTGCGGATCATTTTCTTAAGTTCGGCCACCGCCTGTGGATTTTCCATACCTTTCATTACCTGAGATAATTCTGTCTTGACTTTAGTAAGCAATTCTCCTTTTTTTACCAGGTGCATAGCTGAGGAGGCAAGTTCAGAATTTTTATAATTGATCTCAGCTTCCAGTTTCTCGTTCCGGAGCGCTACCATTTCACTCTCATTCTTATTTATTTCCAACTCATGAATATACAAAAGTCGCTTTTGTTCTTCTTCATATTTAGCCCTTTGTAAACGGAACTTTTTCTTTAACCAGCGATATAAGAAATACAGGCCGGAGATAAATATCAACCCGTAAATAGTTTTCGCCCATGTATTAACGTACCATGGCGGCAGTATATTAATGACATAGCTGGCAATAGGTGACTCCTTACCAAAATTATTACGAGCTTTTACTTCAAAAGTATATTTACCCGCAGGCAGGTTCGTATATTCCTTTTCTGTTTTTTTTGTATACTCGCTCCAGCTGTCATCAAATCCTTTTAGACGAAAACTGTATTCCAGGTTGGATTGATAACCAAACAGGGATGCAGTAAATTCAAACCGGATGGTTTTCCAGCTGTGCCTTATAGACGGGATAGCATTGCCTGATTGTTTTTGAGGATCATTTACATCGTTAAAATATCCGCCGAAAAGGAGGCTGTCTGTTTTATCAATGATGCGCACCAGCCGCACCTGTGCTTTTAATTCGGGAACATTTTTTTTGTAGTTGGCATAATTGATATGGAAGAAGCCTTTTTCTGCCCCCAGGAAGATATTATTGTTATCAACAGGGTAAATGAATTCAAAGCCACTTAATAATTTAGTACTTAGTTCAGGAATGTAAATGGTTGCCGGTTCTTTACCTGTAAGGTCAATTACGCCCAGCGATTTATCATGTATAAACCAGATATTTCCTTCTGTGTCCTCTTTCAAATACCGGATACTTTGTTCTCCTAATAATTTTTTATAAAATAAAGCAGGTTCAAAAAGATCTTTTGGGGCATTGTAGCTATATACCCCTTTTTCAGTTGCCACCAATACTTCGTTTTTTATTTTATAAACATGGTTGTTCAAAGCAGCAGGCAAGCCATTTTTATCAGTGTAGGTAGTATTGGTATAAGTGCCATCGGGTTTTTTAAAGATCCGGTACACCCCATGGTAGGGTTGAGATACCCAGATATTATCCTGCTTATCAATGGCCACAAACCGGGAAGATTCTTTAAAGTTGGGGATATCCACCTGCGGCACAAATGCATCGTTTTGATAGCTAAATAATTTCAGCCCCTTATAATTTCCTGCTACCATTGCTGTTGCAGGAAATGTATTGCTTAATGGTACAAAATTCCAGAAACCGAGATTGGCAGAAATTTGCCTGGCACTGTTTCCCTCCACCAGGTATGCGCCATCATGGTGGCCCAGTAATAGCTTATTATTTACTTCCGCAAGTTTCCATGTTTGCCCCCTGGTATTTTCAACTGCGGTAAAGCTTCCCATGCTAAAACTCATGTCTTCCATATTGTGCAAAGGCACATTAAACAATCCCCCGGATGTGCCGGCATATAAATGATCTTTATAAATTAAAGTGGTGTACCCCGAGCCATCCTGTTGCAACGGGTTTATTTGTTTGATGGCGCTATTGTAAGCAATAAGGTCTATTCCATTGTCTAACCCCAGCCATAAATTACTTTGGGCATCCAAAAAAATACTCAAAACATTTTTGTTTTGCAGCCCCTCTGTTTTTGAAAAACGTTGGATGATATTTCCCTGCCGGTCAATAATATAAATACCATTTGTACTGGTGGCCAGGGCGATCCTGTTGTTACTAATACCGGTAGCTGCATAAATCCTTTCATTTTGAAACAACCCATCATTGGAGGAATTCAGTTTGGAAAGGCCTGTTGCAGTAAGCCAGTAAAGTCCTTTTTTTAAAGTGGTTACAAGCGCACTGTCATCATTTTGAGGAACAATGGATGTAACCGGGTCATTTAGTGGAAGAATATCGTTATCAACCGGATTCCAGCTGTCATTTTTAAAAACCATTAACCCTTTACTATAATCATGCGCATATAATTTGCTATTGAATGCGCCCATAAATGACCATTCCGCGGGCGACGCAAAACTAGCCACGGTTTCATTGGTAAAACGAAATATTTTATTAGGAGAACGAAAAAAAACATCCTTGTTTAAAGCTACGATATCCCAGACATCACCAAAGGAATGATCTTTTTCGGGAATCAGGTTCACCAGGGAGTGATACAGCAGCCTGCCATTGGGGGAAGGGGAAAAATAGCCTAATTCGTCCTGCCCGCCAACGTAGATCCTGTTATCGTTACCCAATTTTACTGAACGAACAATCGTTCGGTTCGGCAATGGGTATATTTTCCAGTAACGTCCGTCAAAACTCAATAATCCTTCGTTATTGGCAAAATAAATTATCCCGTTTTTGTCTTGGGTACAATCCCAGCTTTGTAATCCTCCACTATACGACTGTTTGGAATAATTGATCACATCAGGCAAACCAATGGTATTTTGGCCAATGGAAAACAAAGGCATAAGTAAAAGAAATAATACATTTTTAAACATAGCAGCAGGAAATTCAAAGTGAAAGTAACAAAAAATTAACTGATGTAGTATTGTTGTAATTTAATACTATTGATTATCAAGTTATTATGTTTTATGATGTAGTAATGATGTGGTTAAAAATATTGTTTTTGTAGGTGTAGATACTAATTTTAATGCTTCGATTTCTCATTTCTTAAAACCAAAACGATTGCTGTATGAAATTAAAACTTGCATCACTGTGTGCTGTATTCCTCGTTTGCAGCATTTTCAACCAGGCATTTGCTCAAAACTTACAGGTTACGGGTAAGGTTACTAAAAAATCTACAGGCGAAGGATTATCCGGAGCTTCGGTAGTGGTAAGGGGCGGGGGCGTTGCTACCCGAACGGATGAAAATGGCAACTACTCACTATCCATTCCCCAAAAAACGGCCACTATCGTGGTAACTTATTCAGGTATGGTATTATCAGAACAGCGTATTACCCAATCAGGCGAAGTTAATTTTGCCATGGATGAGGAGGTAAACGTGTTAACCGATGTTGTGGTGATAGGGTATGGTACCCAAAAGATCACCAAAGTATCGGGCGCTATATCTACTGTAAAAGCCGCAGACATTGAAAAGCTGAAGCCGGTTCGGGCTGAGGAAGCTTTACAAGGGCTTGCTTCGGGGGTTAATGTAATTTCAAGTGGGTCACCAGGTGCTGCACCTACAGTATTGATAAGAGGAATTCCTTCTTTTACCGGCACCAATCCATTGGTTATTATTGATGGTGTTCCGCAAGAGATTGTTGATTTAAATTCACTGAGTCCCTCAGATATAGAATCTATCAATGTATTAAAAGATGCTGCAACCATGGCCATTTATGGTGTAAAAGGTGGTAATGGTATAATAGTGGTTACTACCAAGACAGGGCGTAAGAATCAAAAAACGGAACTTACGTTCAATGCAAATTTTGGTATACAGGAAGTACAAAGAACCATTGGTGTTTTAAATGCCAGCGAATATGCAGCTATACTAAACGAAGGAAGTGTGATGGGTGGTGAGAATGTACTCTTTCCTGACCTTTCGATCTTTGGTAAAGGCACCAACTGGCAGGACGAGATATTTGAAAAGGCACCGATTCAAAATCATTCCATCAGTGCGAGAGGCGGTTCAGAAAAAATGACTTATTTTTTATCTGCGGCCTACCTTAGCCAGGGCGGTATAGTGGGTGGTTATGATAAATCAAGATTTAACAGGGGAACTTTTACAGCTAATATGGTGTACGACCTTACCCCAAGGCTAAAATTCATTTTAAATACTACCGGTGTTTTGTTGAACAGTAAAGGCATTGCAGAAAATTCTTTCAACAGTATTATAGGAAATGCACTCAATTTCGATCCTACAGTACCGGTTTATAATAATGTTCCCAACACAGTAGGCACCTATAGTTATAGCAACCTTATATTAAGGGAGATATTTAACCCGCTTACCAGGCTGGAAAATACCTATAATGAAAACCTGGGTAATAAACTTTTTGGGAAGTTTGAATTACAATACGAAATTATCAAGGGTTTAAAATTCAACTCTCGTTTTGGATATACCAAATATGAGGAAAACGGAAGGAGTTTTGATCCACTTGTTTTTTACGGACCAAGTCATCAAAGTACCACCATGGAAGCAAACGGATCTACCAGGGTTCAGGGTGGTGTTCCTTATCACAACAGTGTTAACCAGTATAAGAACAATAATTTTAATTTTACCTGGGAAACATTTGGTACCTATAATTTCAAAATAAACGATGATCATAATTTTGAAACAGTGGCTGGTGTGTCTCTTGCCAAAACATCGGGCAACGGGAACAATGTTAGCCGTCAGGATGTGCCTTTTAACTCATGGGACTTTGCTAAAGTATCTGCAGCTACGGGGATTAATTTTGCGAGCGTTGACCCTACAATACCTTCTAATATAAATGCTTTAAACGGGGGAGCTTATCAATATTATAGTAAAAATGCATCTGCTTTCGGTCGTGTTAATTACGATTACAAGGAAAAATACATGGCCTCGTTTACAGCAAGAAGAGACGGATCCATCGCTTTTGGACCTCAAAATAAATTTGCTAATTTCTTTTCAGGATCATTAGGTTGGCTGGTATCAAAAGAAGATTTTTTTACTTCCAAAACCATTGATTTCCTAAAGATCAGGGGCAGCTATGGCACATCCGGTAATGAAAAAACTCCGCCCCAGTCATCCCAGATAATTACTGGTGGCCCGAGTTATGGAAATACTCAAAACAGCAATGGCTATACATTTGGCGGAGTGTTTTATCCAGGTGCTACATTGGGAACTTCGGTAAACCCTGCATTGAGATGGGAAAAACAAACACAGTTCAACATTGGATTTGATGTAGCTATTTGGTCAAACAAATTGACGCTAAGTGCAGATTATTTTCGCAAAGAAGTTGATGGCTTATTGTTCAGACCATCTGTGCCATTTTACATAGGTACAGCAGAGATTCCTGATGCCAATATCGGTTCTACCCGGTCAAGTGGTGTAGACCTGAACCTTACTTATAATACTACTGTTGCCAAGCATTTTAAAATAAGCAATAGTCTCACCTTTACTACCAGCAAAAACCTGGTAACAGCAACCAATGAAGATGGAACTGCAAAATATACCGGTGGTAATTTCTTTAATGGCCAGTCTATAGATATAACGGTATTTGAAAAAGGTCAGACGCCCGGTTATTTTTACGGTTATAAAACAAATGGCTTATTTCAAAATCAAGCAGAAATTCCTGCCGATTCGATACAGGCAAAAGCAGCTCCGGGTGATATAAGGTTTGTTGATTTGAATGGTGATGGAAAAATTACTTCAGCTGATCAAACCAAGATAGGCGATCCTTTCCCGGATTTTACCATGGGCTGGAACCTGAATCTTGCCTACAAAAATATTGACCTTACTGTATTTACCTATGCTTCTGTAGGAAATGATATTTATGTAGCCTATGAAAGAAATGAAAACGTTACCAATAAACCAAGATCGATCCTGGGAAGGTGGACAGGTGAAGGAACTACCAATGATGTAAGGTATCCGAGATATACCTTTAAAGATCTAAACAACAACAGCAGGGCAAGCGACAGGTATGTGGAAGACGGGTCTTTTGTAAAGATTAAAAATATACAGCTGGGTTATACATTCCCATCGCATATCACCGGCAAAATATTTAAGGGATTAAGAATATATGGCCAGGTAAGAAACGCTTTCACCTTTACAAAATACAGTGGGTTTGATCCTGAAATATCCGGTGGAATATTTTACACCGGCGTAGATAAAGGTGCTTATCCGCAGGCCCGCACTTATGCAGTGGGGGTAGACATTAAATTATAATCTGAAAAAACAGTACAATGAAAAAATACAATTATATAAAATTAGCAAGCTGCTTACTCATAGTAACCGTGCTTGTATCGTGCAAAAAATGGGTTGACTACGATCCACATGATGAATATAAAATCACCGACCTCGATTATTTAAGAACCGAAGCAGACTATCGGACCATGGCAGTAAGTGTGTATACACCCTTGCAATGGCTGAACCAGGCGGTGCCGATTGCTGATATTGCTTCAGACAATGCAGTAACCGGTGGTGAAAAAGCTACGGATGTAATTCCCCTGCAGCAGATAGATGATTATACATTTGGCCCGGTAAATGGCCAATTTGATGAAATTTGGAAAGCATCTTATGAAGGCATCAACAGGGCAAATTACCTGGTGCAATTCAAAGCTGCCAACCCAGGTGGAACAGCCATTGATTTTCCCGGAAAAGAAGCGCTGTATGGCGAGATACTCTTTGTAAGGGCCTACTGCTATTTTACCCTGGTAAAATTCTTTGGCGATGCGCCCTTGTTTATTGACAGGAGGTTAAGCCTTTCTGATGCAAGAAGCCTGGAGAGGTCGCCTAAAGCAGACATATATGCACAAATAGAAACAGACCTTAATGCCGCCATTGCTGTATTGCCGGCTGTAGCACAACAGGTAGAAAAAGGTAGGGTAACAAAATATGCTGCACAGGCTTTGCTTGGAAAAGTGCTGATTTACGAAGGAAAATTTGATGAAGCAGCCCCGGTATTAGAGAGTGTGATCACCTCGGCTGCCTTTTCACTGGTACCGGATATGAAAAATATTTTCCTTAATAACGGTGAGAATGGCCCTGAAGCTGTGTTTGAAATACAATACTCAAACGGCACACCTTATTTTAACTGGAACGGTACTACAAGAGGCCAGGGTAACCTGTTTGTACAACAATGCGGTATTCGTGAGATTAATGAAACGAACGGTTCTGCGGCTATGCCTTACGCACCCGGCTGGAGTACTAACCTGCCTACCCAGGAACTGGCTGCTGCCTACGAAACTGGCGACCAGAGAAAAGATGCTACTATCCTTGATATTGAAGCTTACAAAGCGGCCAATCCTTCGTTTAATATCACTTACAGGGTAGCTCCTTATAAAAATACAGGCTTATATAGTGCCAAGTATCATCCTAGAAAAGGTGAAACCTCCGGCCAGGTTGAATTGAATTATGGCAGTAACTACCGTACTATCCGGTTGGCTGAAGTTTATTTACTGGCAGCCGAAGCTTTCAACAGGGCTACAGCAGCCAATGATTTAAAAGCAAGAACCTATTTGAATGCAGTGGTACGCCGTGCATTTGGAAATAATAATCATGATGTTACCGCCTCAGGTACTGCCTTAAGAGACGCTATCTGGAAAGAGAGAAGACTGGAACTGGCTATGGAAGGAGACCGTTTCTTCGACCTTGTAAGAACAGGGCAGGCAGCTTCAAAGATCACTGGTTTTGTAACGGGCAAACATGAGGTATTCCCCATTCCGCAAAATGAAGTTTTGGTGGGTGGTCTTGAGCAAAATCCTGGTTATTAATTATACATGATCCATTAAAAAAAGTTTTATGAAACTGATAAAATATATGCTGATTATGAGTTGTTCATTATTGTTGATGACGGCTTGTGAAAAGGACAATACAGGGGACACTTCCTTTGTTGAAACAACGGTAGCGCCAGATGCGCTGGCGCTTACATTTGATATTACGCAAGACAATACCGGGAAAGTGACCATTACCCCAAACAGCAATGGCGCTGTTACTTACAGTGTTTATTTTGGAGATGGTACTATTGCACCCGCAGGTGTTTATCCCGGCAAAAGTGCACAGCACAATTATGCTGAAGGTGCTTATACGGTAAGAGTGGTGGCACATGGTGCAGGCGGGCAAACAACTGAAATAACAAAACCATTGACGGTTACCTTTCGTGTACCGGAAAATTTTGTAGCTGTTACTGATATTGACGCATCCAACAATTATAAATTAAATGTATCTGCAGAAGCATTGTATGAAACAAACTTCAGGGTTACGTTTGGCGATGCTCCCAATGAAGTACCCCGGTCTTTCCTGCAGGGTGAAACAGTAAACCATGTGTATACTGCAACCGGGAGCTATACTGTAAAAATAGTAGCAGTAAGTGGTGGCGCCGCAACGGCAGAGATCATCAGGACCATCAATATTGTTGACCCGGTATTGTTGCCACTCAGTTTTGAATCTCCTACATTAAACTATGCGTTCGCAAATTTTGATGGCGGCAATTCAACAGTTATCAGCAATCCCCAGGTATCCGGCATCAATACCAGTACAAAAGTGGTGCGCATGATAAAAAATGCAGGACAATCATGGGGTGGCAGCTTAATACCTTTAAGCAGCCCTATTGATTTTTCTACCAATAAATTTTTCCGGATGAAAGTATTTTCTCCAAGAGTAGGTGCGAGAGTTTTATTAAAAGTAGAAAATGCTACCAACAATGGTATCAATTTTGAAAAAGAAGTTACTACCACTGTAGCTAATAAGTGGGATGACCTTGTATTTGATTACAGTAGCATCAATACAACTAACCAGTATCATAAAATTGTACTCATTTTTGATAATGGTACAGCAGGTGATGGCTCTCCTAATTTTACTTTCCTGTTAGATGATATCAGGCTGGAAGCAACCCCCGGTATTACTTTTCCCGTGACCTTTGAAAATGCTCTTATCGTAAATGACTGGGGTGGCTTTGGTGGCGCAAACGCAGGTGTGATCAACAATCCACAGTCATCCGGTATCAATACAAGTGCAAAAGTAGGACGGATGATAAAAGGAGCGCCTGAAACCTGGGCCGGTGCCTTTACCAGCATGAGTGTACCCATCAATTTTGTAAGCGGTGCCAACACTATCAAAATGAAAGTTTATTCACCCAGGATAGGCGCAAGAATATTGTTCAAGGTAGAAAATCTGACGAACGGTGGTATTGCGATGGAAAATGAGCAGACTACTACAGTGGCCAATGCATGGCAGGAACTCACTTTTACTTTCAATGTAAATACGGCAAACTCTTATCAAAAGATAGTCCTGTTTATGGATAATGGTAATGCTGGCGATGGTTCACCCAACTTTACTTTCCTGTTCGACGATATCACGCTTAACTAATTTTTAAATTTAAGATCATGCTCAGACATAATAAATCATTCTACCTGCTTGTAGTCGTAATCATTGCGGGATTAAGCAGCTGTAAAAAAGAGGAATATTCATTTGGTGATATAAAAACACCTGTTAACCTTACCTTAAAAGCCACCATAGTAGGAGTTGACGGCGCTAATCCCAACGGCGATGGCTCTGGTAAAGTAATAGTAGAGGCTACCGGGGATGAGGTAGTAACCTATAAAATAAATTTCGGTAATGGCACCGATAGTGCCTTCACCACTTCGGGCACAATAGAGCATACTTACAAAGATGCCGGTACCAATAATTTTACTATTACCGTAAGAGCCATTGGTACGGGCGGGGTAAGTTCAACCATTACTACAAATATCACTTTATTTGTAAACTTTACCATACCTCCGGAGATGATAAAAGCTTTTACAGATAGCACTTCAAGGATTTGGGTGACGGATAAAAATGCAGTGGGACATTTTGGGGTGGGGCCAAACAATGAGTTTCTCCCTATATGGTATGCAGCCCCTCCGCTTACAAGGGAAGCATGTGCCTATGATGATGAAATCACTTTTACTTTGAATCCCCTGGGTACTATATCTATGAGTATTAATAGTAACGGCACGTCATTTTCAACCGGAGCAGCAACAGGTTTTTATGGTTTCTCGGGGGGCGATGGCTGTTATGCTATTAATACAGGGGGCACAAGACTGCTTTCCTTTATGTCAGCATCATCTGCTTCAACCGCTGCACAATCAACCAGGATTCAATTTGTAGTTCCCGGTAATGGGATCATAAATTTTGGTACAGGAGGAACAGCTTATGAGATTATCAGCTTTTCAAATGACCAGATTTTTATCAGGAATATAGGCACAGATACAAATGCCTGGTATCAAAAACTTAAGCCACTTTAGTATCTTTCATTTCAACACTTATAAAAACACCCCTTTTAAAAATAAAAACATATGAAATTTATGCTCACATATATTTTAGTGCCTTTGCTGGCCTTGTTTTCTTCCTGTAGTAAAGATGGAGGAAGCGACGGACCACCTGCTGCCGCTCCTCCCACTGACCTTACACTCACAGCCGTAGTTAGTACTGCCAATAATGGTAATGTTGATTTTACAGCAACAGCTACCAATGCTACCAACTATGAGTATGATTTTGGCAATGGTGTTTTTCAAAATGTGCCATCGGGCGCTATAACTTACCGGTATCCTGCCTCAGGAAATTATACTGTAAAAGTGATAGCTAAAAATGCATCAACTGCTACTATTAATAAAACAATCATTATTACAGTTACAGTAACACAGTCGCTGCTTTGGTCTGATGAATTCAATATACCCGGAGCTCCTGATCCTGCAAAATGGGTATACGATATCGGTACCGGTGGCGGTGGCTGGGGAAACCAGGAATTGCAGTATTATACCAGCCGGCCAGAGAATGTGATCATTGAGGGCGGTCTTCTCAAGATCAAATCCATAAGGGAGAATTTCAGTGGTAGTACATTCACTTCTGCCAGGATGAAAACCCAGGGAAAATTTGAATTCAAATACGGTAAAGTAGAAGTAAAAGCAAAGGTACCGGCAGGCGTAGGCACCTGGGCTGCGGCCTGGGCTCTGGGCAGCAACATTACTACGGTGGGTTGGCCTGCCTGCGGTGAACTGGATATCATGGAACACCTGGGAAGGGAGTTGAACAAAGTATATGGCACACTCCATTACCCTGGCCGCTCCGGTGGTAATGCAGATGGGAACAGCAGGATGATAAACAATGCTGCCACAGAATTTCATGTGTATTCTACAGAATGGTCAGCATCCTCTGTAAAAATTTTAGTAGATGGATTACTGATACATGAAGTGGCTAATTCAACCGCTATCCCTTTTAATCATAATTTTTTCCTTATTCTGAATCTTGCAATGGGAGGCAATTTCGGCGGACCTGTTGATGCAGGTGTTAATGGAGGAACGATGGAAGTAGACTATATACGTGTTTATCAATAGTTTTTCTCATTAGTAATAGTTTCAACGTAGCAATCGAAGGCAGGCGGAAGGTATTTACTTTTTATGGTTCATACAGCGCCTGCTAATTTTCGGGCTGGCAGGCCGAAAATTTGCGTTTATGGTTTGTAAAGCGGTTGTCAGCATTGACAACCGTTTTTTTTAAGTTGTCATCCCATATCTTTAAACAAAAAGAGTGATTAATTTTTCTAAGTCAAATTTTCCCTTCCCATGGCTTGTTCCGCTGGGAGCTTTAATTTTTATTGGATTATACATATATATCCAAAAGCAAAACAGCGACAAATCGAGTTTATCTGCGGAAGTTATTGAGATAGAAAAAGGCAGGGGGAACTATACTGTCACCGTGAAAGAAGGAAAGGTCTTAAAGCATATAAATTACAATTTTTTCAATGGGATTTATGATATCGAAATGGGCGATTCTCTTTTTAAAAAAAGTGATTCGAAGCTTTTGTATGTCAAGAAAAAAAGAGACAATAGCATCCGGTTGGCTTTGGACCAGAACTACATCATTCCGTAATAAAAATAATTGACTTTTTGTAAAAAAAGTTCTCATTCAATGATGGAGAAGTGCAGGTTCGTGGTACGTGGCAACAATAATAAGAAATATGGGTAAACTAGTTTAATCTGATAATTATAATGATCCGCATAGGGCACACCTGTCCTGTACTGATCGTTATAGATACCAATCAAGAAGAAAATATTGCCAGGCAATTTATTCTCTCATCGGAGTATAAAAAATTGTTGACTTATCCTACTCATATCAACTATTTTCTAACAACTGCACACGGGAATTTAGAATACGGGCCCAATGGACTAATGACGTAAATACATGAAGGCGTTCACGTATTGGATAATGTACAAAGTGCAGGTATGGGAAATAATTTGTTTTACTGGTTAGATAGTACTAATTTTTTACGTGTCAAATTGTTATCAGTATAATTCTCAATCGTCATTTTAAAAGTTTTTTTACTCATACCAAAAAAATCGTAGATGGACTCCGGGTCACTCTTATCGTAATAGGGGAGGTAGCCATCATTTTCTTTTAAGAGCCGGATGATCTTTTCAGCTTCATCCTCCACTCTCTGGTAGCCGGGTTTGCCTGGGGCTACATCTATTTTATTATCAGGGTGTATTTTTTTAGCCCGGGAGTTTTACAGGCGTAAGATGTGTTAACACACAGATCCACTGTTCATGTTGCTTTCGGTACACATCTGTAACCCATTCATCTGCCTGCATTGGTACTGACTGCCAGGTTCCGGTATTTTGCCCACGGGTGGTAACAAGTGCAACGTCATTGTAGACTTTCACTCTAAGTACTTCTTTCGTCATAGTAGCATGTGTTAGCTGTCCATTTTCAACTACACTGAAAAAACTTTGCTTTGAAATAATTCCCCCTTGTGCATCTATCAGCACCCAATCATCAGCAGTAAACTTGTCAATTTTCCGGGTATCATTGGAAACTATTGCTTTACTAAAAGCACCTTCAACAGCTTGGAAAAAGGGTATCAATTGTTCATTTGTCATAAATAATTTTTATGCAAAGCTGCGGTAGATATTTGTTTCCGGATTGGAAAAAAGCGACATTATTGTGGTGTACTTTTTTCTGAGAAATAAGCCACCGGGTTTAGCCCTGAAAATTCTTTACAATCGTTTATAAAATGAGCCTGGTCATAATATCCAAATTGAAGGGCTATTTGAGTAAGTGATTGTTTTTTAAAGTCAGCCGTTTGCTGCAGTGCATTAAAGCGAACGATGCGGGAAAAAGATTTAGCGGTAAAACCTGTCAGGTCTTTAAAATTTCTTTCAAATTGCCGTTGGGAATTACAGCAATCAGCGGCAAGCTGTTTAATAGCTAAACTGCCGTTATTTTTGATAATTTCCTGCACAGCGTAAACAATTTCGGGTCTTTTAAATTCGCTGATCCTCGTTTCCAGGAATGTTGAAATAATCTGAATTCTTTTATTGTTATCAGTCGCTTCAAATATCCGCCTGCTTATCGAATGATCTGCGGGCCTGAGAAAGGAAGACAGTTCCGGGAGTTCGTTGGCAAATTCTATAGCTGGAATATTGAACAATGTTTTTAAAGCATAAGGATACAATTGAGCGCCAATCATGCCGAAGTTTTCATTGATGGTAAATTGCCGGTGCCTGTTGGTTTGCCCATGTATACCTGAAGAGAAAGAGGGCGCCGATTTTTGATTGCTTAAAAGTTCAGCGAAAGTACCCCGGTAATGAAAAATTAATTCAGGAAAAGGGCTTGCTGTTGTTCGCAAAGTATAAGATTGGTCCTCGTTAATGGTACCTTCTAAAATCCAGAAGTAATGAACAAAGTCGGCCAGCTTAGCACCGGGACTAACACTATAGTACTTCATCTTGAATCTTTGCACAGGTTTAAAATGTATAAGCGAAAAAGGAAACTAATCTTCTGTCAGGCGGATGCCGGTTTTTTCAAGGCTGATGGTTTTTTGTTTGTACAAATTACCGAGGGTCATTTTAAAAGTCTTTTTACTCATACCAAAA
>JACMKX010000087.1 GCA_014379905.1 Ferruginibacter sp.
GTATTTGCGATGCCCTTATCATTATAGAAAGCGGAAAAAAAGGCGGATCTCTCATTACCGCCGAACTGGCCAATAGTTATAATAAAGACGTTTTTGCTATCCCGGGCAGAACCATTGACCATAAAAGCGAAGGTTGCAATTATCTTATACAGCATAACAAGGCATCCCTTATAACAAACGCTGCCGACCTGATGCAACTCATGAACTGGAAACTACAGCATAAAAAAAAGAGAACACAACAAAAACAATTATTTATCGAATTAACTGCCGATGAAAGAAAACTGGTGGAACTACTCCAAAGCCGGGGAAACTGCAGTATTGATGAGCTTTTTTTAAAAGCCTGCATTAGCAGCAGTTCTATGGCTGCAGCCCTGCTCAGCCTGGAAATGCAGGGTGTGATCACTTCCCTGCCCGGTAAAATTTATCGTATGGATTAGTAATTTATTTTTTTCCTTTACCTTTGCACATGGCAACAATAAAAAATACTCCCTCCAACAAATCCAACAAATTTTTCGGTGAAGGTTTAACGTTTGACGACGTTCTTTTGGTACCTGCGTATTCACAGGTTTTGCCCCGTGATGTAGATATCAAAACCCAGCTTACCCGGTCCATCACATTAAATATACCGATGCTGAGTGCTGCAATGGATACCGTTACAGAAGCACAACTTGCCATTGCACTGGCACGGGAAGGCGGACTGGGCATCCTCCACAAGAATATGGGAATTGAACAGCAATCCAGCGAAGTAAGAAAAGTAAAAAGAAGCGAGAACGGCCTGATACTCGACCCTATTACCCTTAGCCCGGATGCTACTATTGGCGAGGCTTTGCGTTTGATGCGGGATAATAAGATAGGCGGTATCCCCATAGTGGATGCCGGGAAAAAACTGGTGGGTATCCTTACAAACAGGGATATGCGGCTGGAAACGGATTTTAAGAAAAAAGTAAGTACCATCATGACCAGTGAACAACTCATTACTGCTCCCGAAGGAACCGATTTAAAAAAAGCTGAACTCATTTTCAAAAAAAATAAAGTAGAAAAATTACCGGTCGTTTCCAAAGCAGGTAAACTCATCGGCCTCATTACTTTCGGAGATATTTTAAAACTAAAAAGCCATCCTAACGCAGTGAAAGATTCTTTTGGAAGGCTGCTAGTGGGTGCAGGCGTTGGCATCACTTCCGACACGATGGAAAGAGTGGATGCCTTGAATAAAGCAGGCGTAGATATCGTTTGCCTCGACAGCGCACATGGTCATACGAAAGGGGTGATAGATATGCTGAAAAATATAAAAAAATCCTTTAAAGGTTTACAAATTATTGCCGGAAATGTAGGCACGGCTGCAGGGGCAAAAGCATTGGTAGACGCTGGTGCCGATGCCGTAAAAGTGGGTATTGGACCAGGTTCCATTTGTACCACCAGGATTGTAGCCGGTACAGGTGTTCCGCAGATCTCGGCCGTAATGGAAGCTGCCGCTGCACTAAAGGGGAAAAACGTAGGTATCATCAGCGATGGCGGTATTCGCTACACAGGCGATATGGTAAAGGCCCTGGCTGCCGGCGCCAGTTGTGTAATGATGGGAAATGTTTTTGCAGGCACAGATGAAAGTCCCGGCGAAACCATTATTTACGAAGGAAGAAAGTTTAAACAATACAGGGGCATGGGCTCCCTGGGTGCTATGGCACAGGGAAGCAGCGACCGTTATTTCCAGGATGTGGAAGACGATGTGAAAAAATTTGTGCCCGAAGGAATTGAAGGACGGGTAGCTTATAAAGGAACATTAAGAGAAGTGGCACACCAGTTCACAGGCGGACTGAAAGCCGGCATGGGTTATTGTGGTGCTGCTGATATTAAAGCTTTACAGCAGGCCCAATTTATCCGGATAAGTAATGCAGGTATGAAAGAAAGTCATGCACATGACATTGCCATTACCAAGGAAGCGCCGAATTATAGCAGATGATTAAACCCCGCCCCCTGAAGGCGAACTGATGGTGGAGGAGATTGAAGCGAAGATTACTGCAACAAACAATATTGCTACCCGATTTTTAGTAAATCTTTGTAGCAAGCATTATTTCTACGGGCAGCATCGTTGTGTCACTCACTTTTGCGGCATACCATTGTTGAACATTACAGAATTATACCCGGGCTTTCTGCATATTTAAAGTCCTCTCCGTAAATGCAGCAGGTCTTTTTATTCAATTGTCTACTTTCGTAACCAACATGAAAAATTTGTTCAAGAAAAAAATAGTTACTTTTCCAGGGCGTAGAATTTTGCTTCGCCTGTTCTTCATTGGCATATTAGCAAATTATCACATGATCACATTTGCGCAGGACAGCTCCCGCCTGCGCATTTCCCTCCTCACCTGCTCCCCCGGCGATGAACTGTATTCTATATTCGGCCACAGTGCATTGCGTGTGATTGACAGCAACAGTGTAACAGATCATGTATACAATTATGGTACGTTCAACTTTGACGATAAAAATTTCTATTTAAAATTTGTACGTGGGAAATTGCTTTATTACATGAGCATTGAACAATTCACCGATTTCAGGGATCTGTACCAATATACCAATCGTGGCATGACGGAGCAGGTACTGGATCTTTCTGCGGAAGAAAAACAGGTCTTTAAACAATTCCTCGTTGAAAATTTAAAAGAAGAAAATAAATTTTATCAATACGATTTCTTTTTTGATAATTGCACTACCCGTGTACGGGACCTGATCGTAAAATACAAACAGCCTGCACCTTTATTGCCTGCTGTTCGCCCGCCTGGTATGCGATTCCGCCAGGCCATTCATGAATACCTTGATCGTGGAAAACAACCCTGGAGCAAACTGGGAATCGACATTTTACTGGGTGCCAAAACCGACAGGGTGATGACTGCAGCCGAACAACAATTTTTACCCGACAATTTAATGATGGCCCTAGACAGTAACCGCAATGGCAGGCTGGCATTATCCTCCCAAAATTTATACCCATTGCAGGAACAAACCACCGGCAAGCCTTTTTTTACACCTTTAATATCTTTCAGCATACTATTACTTGTGTTTGTATTACTGCATTTTACTGCCGGCAAAAAATGGCCGCTCTTAATGGCCGGGCTGGATGGCATGCTTTTTTTCTTAACAGGTTTACTGGGTTTTATCCTGGTATTTATGTGGGTGGCTACCGATCATAGCATGACCAAAAATAACTACAATCTTTTATGGGCACTACCCACGCATCTCTTCATTTCTTTTTTTATAAGCAGTAAAAAGTTATGGGTAAAAAGATATTTAAATTTTACTTTTCTCGCAGGTGTATTGTTGCTATTTGCCTGGGCTTTTATTCCGCAGCAATTAAACACAGCTTTGGTACCATTTGTGTTGTTGCTTATGTTTCGGGCATGGGTAAGGAAATAAATCAGGGTCGGGACCAAAGGTCAGACCTGACATTTTTATTTCACGAATTTTGCGAATTACACGAATTTTATTTCCTAAAAAATTATTTGTAGCATCCCTGGTTATATCTAAGCAACAAACAACTCGTTCAATGCAAACAAAAAACATCCAATACAAAAATACTTCAATCAGTTATCGCGTTACCGGCAATGGCAAACCGGTTATATTCATCCATGGCTTTGCAGAAGACAGCCGTATCTGGGATGGCATCATTGAAAAACTTAAAGGCAGCTACCAGCTTATTATTCCTGATATTCCTGGCAGCGGTAAATCTGGTATATTACCGGGAGATAATATCAGCATAGCTGATTACGCAAGTGTTATGGAGGCGATCTTAGTTGAAGAACAAATAGTGCAATGCGCCATCATTGGCCATAGCATGGGTGGATACATCAGCCTCGCCTTTGCGGAGCGATATCCCGAAAAAATAAATTCCCTGGGTCTTTTTCACAGCAGTGCCTATGCTGATGATGAACCCAAAAAAGAAACCCGCCGCAAAGCGATCAACATTATAAAGGAAAAGGGTACAATAACTTTTTTAAA
>JACMKX010000088.1 GCA_014379905.1 Ferruginibacter sp.
AATTGGATTACAATGCAGTCAATACATCCATCAATCAAAGTACGCAGGCCGATTATGCAGCTAAAGTGAATGAAGTGTTTGCATCCAAAGCCGCAAAAAATGTTGCTTATTCAGCCGGGGTAAACGGGAGCCTTTTATTTAGGGCGCCCCCGGCAAACGATAACATTATTACAAGTATTGTGGAGATAGATAAGCAATAGCCGATAGTCCATGGTCAATAGTTCATAGACAGGTATTACAATTTAAAGAAGTTTATTGTTTTTAAAATTATGAAGAAAATTATACTGCTTGCAGCGATCGTGATGGCGGGTTATATGGCGAAGGCGCAAACCAAACAATTGTATGACCCTGCAGCAGACACCGAAAAAGATATTGCCTATATGGTAATGGTAGCAAAATCGCAAAACAAGCATGTATTGATACAGGCTGGTGGTAACTGGTGTGTATGGTGCCTGCGCTTCGAGGATTTTGTAACAAAAGATTCTGCCATCAACGCAATAATAAAAAAAAACTACATCGTCTACCATCTTAACTGGAGTAAGGAAAATGAAAACAAAAAAACATTTGCGAAATATGGTTTTGCACAACGTTTTGGCTTTCCCGTTTTTCTTATACTTAATGGCAAAGGCGAACGTATTCACACGCAAAACGGCGAATATTTAGAAGATGGCAAATCCTATAGTACAGCAAGAGTAAAAGCATTTTTAGAAATGTGGACGGCGAGGGCGGTTGATGCGGCGTTGTATTGAGGGGGTGCTGTTTGCTGGATACTGGTTACGGGATACCGGATGCCGGTACTTAGTAATACTTTGGAAAAAACCTTGAACCTTGAACCTTTTGAACTCTTGAACCTTTTGAACCGCTAACTATGTCTGCAGATAAATTTTTCGATGTTGTAAGAAATCCTGTTAAGTTTCGCCTGTTCCTGTTAAGCAAATTGCCCAGTGCATTTTTTAGTGGAGTAAGGGTTCGTTATGCCGATGAACAAAAAGCCGTAGTAACCATTCCCTACAAATGGTTTTCCACCAATCCATTTCGCAGTACTTATTTTGCCTGCCTTAGTATGGCGGCCGAAATGAGCACAGGTCTGTTGGCCATGGCGCATACTTACAATGAAAATCCCCCGGTAAGTATGCTTGTATTGAAAGTGGAAGGCAATTTCAGTAAAAAGGCAACAGGCATCACCACTTTTACCTGCGAAGATGGAGGTATGGTAAAACAGGTTGTCCGGGAAGCAGCTTCTTCCGGCAAAGGCACTATTGTTACCATGCGGTCTGTAGGGGTTAATAAAGAAGGCGAAGTGGTAGCTGAATTTGCCATTACCTGGAGCTTTAAAGTAAAAAGCAAATAGCCGGCCTTGTCGTTGCAAATGTTGTAAATTGCGCTCTCATATTTGTTTAGCTGGTATAAAATTTTCTGCTGATATATAGCATTAAAATTACAGCCGCCCTTTTCGGTAAAAGGGTTATGACAATAAGATTATTATGGCAAAAGAACTTCGTAAACAACAGGCATTAGAATACCATTCCAAAGGCAGGCCCGGCAAAATAGAAGTGGTGCCTACCAAGGAAGCCAAAACACAAAGAGATCTTTCCCTGGCCTATTCTCCCGGCGTTGCAGTTCCCTGCCTGGAAATAGCCGCCAATCCCGACGATGTTTTTAAATATACTGCCAAAGGAAATTTAGTGGGCGTTATTACCAATGGTACAGCCGTACTTGGTTTGGGAAATATTGGGCCCGAAGCCAGTAAGCCTGTAATGGAAGGCAAAGCCGTACTTTTTAAAATATTTGCAGACATTGACGTATTTGATATTGAGATCAATGAAACAGATCCCGTAAAATTTGTAGAGATTGTAAAAGCACTGGAACCTACATTTGGCGGCATTAATCTGGAAGATATTAAAGCACCCGAATGTTTTTACATAGAGCAGGAACTAAAGAAGCAATGTAAAATTCCGGTGATGCATGATGATCAGCATGGCACAGCTATTATATCGGGGGCAGCAATGCTCAATGCATTGGAAATTCAAAAGAAAAAAATAGACAAAGTAAAATTTGTAGTGAATGGTGCAGGTGCAGCGGCAATGGCCTGTATTAAATTATATGTATCTCTTGGCGCAAAGCCCGCCAACTTTATACTGTTCGATAAGTTGGGTGTGCTATACAAGGGCCGGGAAGACGTGGAGGAATTGAAACACCCGTTTTGTGTGGATGTAAAGTATAAAGACTGGGATCTTGCTAAAGCTATGAAAGATGCGGATGTATTTGTAGGGCTTAGTGTGGGGAATGTGGTTACTGCGGAAATGGTAAAATCAATGGCACGCAATCCTATTGTATTTGCTATGGCCAATCCGGATCCTGAGATCAGTTATGAAACTGCTGTTGCCAGCCGCAAGGATCTTATTATGGCTACCGGGCGGAGTGATTACCCTAACCAGGTAAACAATGTACTGGGTTTCCCCTATATATTTCGGGGCGCATTGGATGTAAGGGCCACACAAATAAATGAAGCCATGAAACTGGCTGCAGTAAAGGCTTTGGCAGAAATGGCAAAATCAACTGTACCCGATATTGTGAACCTGGCTTACAATGATAAAAACATTTCCTTCGGACCTAATTACATCATTCCAAAACCTGTTGATCCGCGTCTACTATCAACTGTTGCGCCTGCTGTAGCAAAAGCTGCTATTGAAAGCGGTGTAGCCAGAACGCATATTACAGACTGGGATGCGTATAAAATAGACCTGGACAAGCGGTTGGGTTTAGACAACCAGCTGAGCCGGGTTATTGGTAACAAGGCCAGGAGCAACCCAAAGAGAGTTGTATTTGCTGATGCGGAAAATGCCAAAATTTTAAAGGCTGCACAACTGGTACTGGATGAAAAAGTAGGTTACCCGATATTACTGGGTGAGGAGAAAAAAATACGATCTATTGCAGAGGCACTGGCCATTGACCTGGATGGAATGCTCATTATGAATCCTAAAGATGAATCTTCGGATGAGTTAAGAAAACAATTTGCAGATATATTTTTCGAAAAAAGGCAACGCAAAGGTGTTAACCGTTACGAAGCCCCAAAGATCATGAAAGACCGGAATTATTTTGGTTGTATGATGGTGGAAACAGGCATGGCAGATTGTATGATCAGCGGCCTCAGCAGAAATTATCCTGATACCATTAAACCAGCCATACAAATAATTGGTACCGATCCTTCTGTAAAAAAGATCGCCGGCATGTACCTGATCTTCACTAAAAAAGGGCCCTTGTTTTTAGCTGACACCACGGTAAACTTTAACCCTACAGCAGAAGAGCTGGCAGAGATAACACTCATGGTAGCTAAAGAAGTGCGCCAGTTTAACATGGTTCCCAAAATTGCCATGCTTTCCTATTCCAATTTTGGCAGCAGCAATTCGGAGGAAGCCAACCTGGTTCGCAGGGCCAGGGAAATTGTTAAGCAAAAAGAACCAACCCTGGTCTGCGATGGCGAAATGCAGGGTATTCTTGCCTTCAATAAAGAGATCCTGAAAGAAAACTATCCTTTTGCTGAGCTGGTGAATGAAGACGTGAATACATTGATCTTCCCTAACCTATCAGCCGGCAACATTGCCTACAATCTTTTACAGGAAGTTTCCGGAACAGATAGTATTGGCCCGATTTTATTAGGTTTAAATAAACCCGTTCACGTATTGCAACTGGGTAGTTCTATTCGCAGTATCTTTAATATGGTAATGATAGCGGTAATTGATGCGCAGCAAAAATCAAAAAGCAATGCTGCAGAAGAAATGAAAAAAAGCAAATGGTGGCAGCGTTCATCAAAAACAAGCTAACACCTTCTATAATGAGGCATAAAAAATCATCACATGAGTTTATTAAATCACTTTGGCAGTTATATACTGATGCTGAAAAACATGTTCAGCAAACCCGAAAATGCCAAACTTTACTGGAAAGAATTTATGCACCAATGCTCTGATATTGGAATTGGATCGTTAGGAATAGTATGTATCATTTCTGTTTTTATTGGCGCCGTAAGTGCCATTCAAACGGCTTATCAGCTGATTTCTCCTTTAATTGCAAAAACTGTTATTGCTCAAATTGTTAGAGACACCGTAATACTTGAATTTGCCCCTACTCTTGTGTGTATTGTGCTGGCAGGCGTTGTAGGAAGTAAGATTGCGAGTGAACTAGGCAATATGAGGGTAAGTGAACAAATTGATGCATTGGAGATAATGGGCATCAACACAAAAACATACCTCATTATGCCAAAAATTGCTGCTGCAATTTTAACTATTCCTATGCTGGTAGTTTTATCCATGGTATTGGGCATCTGGGGCGGCCGGCTGGCGGGTTCTGCTACAGGTATACTTTCCACCGATACATTCGACAGGGGGCTCTCGGAAGGCTTCATGGGATACAATGTATTTTTTGCGCTGGCAAAGGCATATACATTTGCCTTTTTAATAAGTTCCATTCCCGCCTATTATGGTTACAATGTAAAAGGTGGTTCCCTCGAAATTGGCAGGGCCAGTACCAAGGCGGTGGTAGTAAGTTGTATCATGTTGCTGATAGCGGACTTTGCATTGTCTGCATTATTATTGTAAACCCCCTGACCCACGAAAGGGGGAAAGGAGCATCGGGTCCTAAGTATATTATTTTAAAACAATTCTCTATCCACAGATAGAGATCAAAAGCCCCTTTAGGGGTTGGGGTATGATAGAATTTAAAGACATTAGAAAATCTTTTGGTGATAAAGTGGTGCTGGATGGTGTAAGCCATGTAATGGAAACCGGCAAAACCAATCTTATCATTGGTACCAGTGGTAGTGGAAAAACAGTATTGCAAAAATGCCTGGTGGGGTTATTTGAACCCGACGAAGGACAAATCATTTACGATGGGGTAAACTTTACAGATATGAGCCCCGAAGATAGAAAACAGCTGAGGCAGCAGGTAGGTATGCTATTCCAGGGTTCCGCATTATTTGACAGCATGACGGTACAGGAAAATGTTATGTTTCCCCTAAGCATGTTTACCAATGATTCGTATGCAGATAAATTAAAAAGAGTAAATGAAGTACTGGAAAGAGTAAATCTTAATGGTAGTAATAAAAAATTTCCTTCGGAAATAAGTGGTGGTATGAAAAAAAGAGTAGGTATTGCAAGGGCAATTGTACTTAACCCCAAATATCTTTTTTGCGATGAGCCTAACTCAGGCCTGGATCCTCAAACATCTATGGTGATAGACAAACTGATCAAAGAACTCACTATCGAATACAACATGACGACCATCATCAATACACATGATATGAACAGTGTGATGGAGATCGGCGACAATATCCTTTACATGGTAAATGGTAAAAAAGAATGGAGCGGTACCAGCCAGGATATTATCTTCTCCAAAAACAAAATGCTGAACGAATTTATTTTTGCTTCAGAATTTTTACAGGATGCGAAAAATATGCGCATGCTCCAGGCGGAAGGTAAAATTGATGAGAATGGAGCAATAGGAAAGTAATTCCCATTTTTACCTATTTTCTCCCTTTTAAAAAGCTATCAGCCCTAAGCCTTCCTTCCGGCAGGCCCGCTTGGGAAAGGGGTAGTTAAAAAGAAATTTAAATAGGTTTCGCAAGACTCAACCTCATAACTATTTAGGATATTCGCTTCAAACTGGCACACTACTCATTTCAATATTATTCATATTATTAGAAACAATACTTAAATTGTATCTGTAATATGCGCGGCTCCTCCATTGTTTTATTGGGTATATTTTTATTGATCAACTGCAAAAGCTTTGGCCAGGATCCCTATAATTTTAAATTTAAAACCTACACTTATAACGACGGACTCGTTCATAATTTTACTAAAAAATGCCTGCAGGATAGCAAGGGGTTTTTATGGATCATCACGCAACACGGCCTCAGCAGGTTTGATGGTGTAAATTTTAAGAATTTTGAACATAGTCTTTCAGATAGTAATTCCCTTCCGCAGGACGACCTGGAAGATATTGCTATTGATGCCAATGATCGCATTTGGCTCAGTTATAAAAACGGGCTTTGCTATTATGACCAAAACAGGCATTGCTTTATAAAAATATATTCTGGCAATAAGAACTTCGAAAGCTATTCTCTTTGTTTTGATAAAAAAAGAAACTGTATATGGAGCGTTGACTTTAATGGTTACACAAAAATTGATTGCAATAGTTTCAGGTTGCAGTCTTTACCTTTTCAAAAAAAGGCAACTGATTACGGGCAGATTAACAGAATATTTTTAGACAGCAAAGACAGGCTCTGGGTCCCTTATCCCCGCCGTAACTATCATTGTATCAACCTGGCAAATAACAAAGAATATTTTCACAAAGAAAATATTCAGCCCATGTCTTTTTACGAAGATGATGAAAAAAATATATGGTTGTGTACCTGGCAGGAAGGGATAAGACAAATAACCATTACAGATAGTGTACATATACATAGCAGGTTTGGCAACCCCTTCATTAAAATAGATGATGATCATACTTTCATTTCATCAGGGATAGCCAGTAGCAAAACACTCGGGGGGAAAGATCTTTTCTGGATCAGTTTAAATACCGACGGTTTGCTTTTTTTTGATAAAAGAACAAAAAAAGTAAACAGGCAGCTTCATTATGATGCCAATAATAAGAATGGGATTGCAACAGATTTCAACGAATCAGTCTTTTCAGACAGAGATGGAAATATTTGGTTATGCACCTGGCATGGCATCACAAAAGTAAATGCAAAAGAACAGCAATTTATCAGCTGGGAACTTCCTGAATTGAGAGGTGAACTGTATAATTGTATTGCCGGAATGGTAGATGATCCGTTTGATAAAAATTACTATTGGATGGGTGCCAACGGGTCGGGTATCATGAAATACAATCGAAGCACAAAAAAAATTGTAGCACATTACTACTATTATTACAACTCGTTAACAAAGGTATTTACGGGCGAGGATGAAAATTATGACTGGCGCTGGATTAACAATTTATTTAAAGACAGTTTCAACCAGCTCTGGGCAACCACTTATGCAGGATTGATAAAAATAAAAAATGGCCTGCCGTCAAAATTAAAATTGACCGCCAAAAATGGTGATATATTGTATCCAAGGCAATCTAAGGAAATAGAAAAAGGAGAAATTTGGGTGGCAGCAGAAAAGGGAATATTTAAAGTGGATGCACGGAGCAACCAGTATATTTTTTACGAGGACGTTGCATATAAAAACAATTTATTTTACGATATCGAACGCCTGGACGATACTACACTTCTATTGGCAAGTGATGCCGGAATGAAATTATTCAACAAATCTACAGGAAAGTTTACCACACCCATTTACCCTGGTAAAAAGCTGATGAATATTGAAGTGATCGGCAATAAAATTTTTATGGGTGGTATGAGTGGTTTAGCAATATATGATTGGAGTACCCGCAAAATTTCCTTCCCGGGCAAAGAATTAGGCATAGAAAAATTATATGAAAACAGGCTGAAAAAAGATTCGAAAAATAATTTATGGATCTATACTTCACATGGTCTTTTCAAATATTATACCGCAAAAAACGAGTTTGAAGAATTCACACCTAAGGATGGGATATATGACCTGAGTGATGATCATATCAACTTCTTCTCTTATCAAAACCAGTTCTACATTGGGTATAGAATGGCGCTGACCAGTTTTGATCCATTACAGGTCAATGTAAATACAACCAAAGTGTCACCTGTTATTTCAGAGATCTACATTAACAATACACTCTTACCACTTTCTATCGATTCCCTGGAAAATAAAGGATTACAGCTGAATTTCAATGAAAACCAGGTAAGGATTTATTACACAGCACCCGATTTTACCAACACAGACAAAATAATTTTTTCCTATCACCTGGAAGGTTTTGATACTACCTGGACAAATGCAGGCACCAGGCGTGGAGCAACTTTCAGCAACCTTCCTCCCGGCAATTATATTTTCAGGCTAAAAGCTGCCAATAGCAGCGGTGTATGGAATGAAGAAACCGTGGCCCTCCGTTTTACCATCAAAACGCCTTTTTGGCAAACATGGGGGTTTCGCATTGGGGTTATTACATTGATAGCTGTTCTTATATATTTATTGTACCGCTATCGTTTAAAACAACTAAAAAAAATCTATGAAGTACGCAGCAGTATCAGCCGCAGCCTGCACGATGAGGTGGGCGCCACTTTAAGCAGTATCAATATTTACAGTGATGTGGCCCGCAAAAAAACAAATGATCCCGCCCTTCAGCAATTGATAGACAAAGTCTACAATGCGTCTGCCAATGCAATGGAGAACATGAGTGATATTGTATGGTACGTTAATCCAAAAAACGATTTACTGGAAAACCTGCTCATACGTATGAGGGAATATGCCTTGCCATTGCTGGAAGCAAGGGATATAAACGTGGTATTTGAAGCCAAAGAAAATTTGGAAGAGTTGAAGACAACCATGCAGCAACGACATCACTTATACCTGATTTTTAAAGAAGCCATCAACAATGCCCTGAAATATGCAGAAGCTAAAAATATTTTCATCCGGATAGCAATGGAAAGCAACAGGTTAAAAATGGAAATTAAAGATGATGGAAAAGGATTTGATACCGCCAATAATTTTTCCGGGAATGGTATAAAAAATATGCATTCCAGGGCAGCTGATATTAAAGGCGATCTTACTATTACCGCCAAACCGGGGCAGGGTAGCCTGATTTGTCTCCAGTTCATTATCACTTAAATAAGCGATTGCAGTTAATAAACTTTGTTACTAATTTCAACCCTTAAAACAACCAGCATGATAAGGGTAGTGGTATTTGATGATAATAAAGACAGGCTCGACAGCCTGAAAGTGTTGATCAATCATACAGAAGGTTTGGAATGCGGCGGTACGTTCCTTAATTGCAACACGGTATTGGACACTGTGGCTGATACCAGCCCTGATGTTATTTTAATGGATATTGATATGCCCGGCGTTAATGGAATAGAAGCTGTAAAGATCATCAGGGATCAATATACACAACTGCCTATTTTAATGCAAACAGTATTTGATGACAATGAGAGGGTCTTTGCTTCCATTTGTGCAGGCGCATCCGGTTATATATTGAAAAAAGCAAGTCCCCCGCAAATTGTGCAGGCTATCCATGATGTGTATGAAGGTGGTGCCGCCATGAGCAGCAGTGTGGCCAGGCAGGTGCTAAAGGCCTTTCAAACTCAAATGGTATTGCAAACACCGGCCAACTTCGATCTTACTGACCGGGAAAAAGAAATTTTAGGCTGCCTTGTAAAAGGTCTCAGTCATAAGCTTATTGCCAGTGAATTATTCATTAGTGTTCATACCGTAAATACCCACATCCGTAATATTTACGAAAAGTTGCATGTGCGTTCGGTTTCTGCAGCGGTTGCAAAAGCTATCAAAGAAAAAATTGTATAACCTTTTGAGAATATCGCATATTTAAGCGATTGTATCCCGCTGTTAATCCTTCTACATTGCAATAAAATTGCTATATGAAGAAGACGCTCTTTTTATCCTTTGTTTCTTTTATAATATTTACAACAAATGCGCAGGTAAAGATAGGTTCCGCCGGCAATCCTAATACCAATGCAGTACTCGAACTGGATGGCGGCACTAATAAAGGTTTTTTACTTCCCCGCATCAGCAATCCCCAGATGATATTATTGAATACCGCTCCCGATGGATTGATGATCTACAACACAACTGATAACTCCATCTACATCCGTAAAATTGGCGCCTGGCGAAAATTGACCGATGAACTGGATGGAGGCAACGGCCTTGTCTTACCTTACACTGGATCTGCATCGGTTGCTGCAGGAAATTCCGTTTTCAAAATTCAAAATTCGGGAGCCGGCAATGGTATTAATGGCGAAGCACTGGGCACCGGCGCAGGTGGATTTTTTAACAGTGTAAACGGTCCCGCTTTAATAACAGGTACAGGTAATGTTGGTATCGGTACGTTAAACACCTACGCCCCTAACTTTTTATTAACCCCACCACAATTTCCGCTGGATGTAAGTGGCAGGGTTCGCATACGTAATTATCCCGGTGGCAGCCCCGGCATCTGGTTCGATAAAGTTGCCAATACCCCCACCCTTGAACATAGCGCATTTTTGGGGGTTGTAAATGATAGCATTTTTGGATTGTTTGGTGCTAAAAATTTTCAATGGAAGTTTTTTATGAACCATGATAATAACAATTTTGGAATTTACAATTCAAACCCAAGAGCACCACTTTCTTTCCAGGCAGTTGTAGGAAACAAGCTCGACTTCTTTTATGTAAGCCCCACTTCTATGTATGGATTAGGTTTAGGCTCAGGAGAATTACAATTATATACTGCGGATAATACGCACCATACTTCAATAGGCTATGGTAGCAATGCTGCTTTCACGGAAACATTCAGGGTGAATAATAATGGTAATACAGTAACATCTAACCCGGTAGTGATGACTTCTGGTACCGAAAACGCCAGTTACTATAAAACCAATAATCTTTATACTGGTGCTATCAAAACTATTGGCGATGGGCCTAACCGTGCCCGTTTATCGATGTTTACTTTTGCCTCATCGGGTTCCGGTGGTTTGCTGGAGAGAATGACCATCAATGATGAAGGGCTGGTAGGCCTCGGAGTTAGTAACCCCACCAGGCCATTATCATTTCCCGCTGCGCTAGGTAAAAAAATATCACTGTACCCGGGAGCAGGTGGCGATGTCGGGTTTAGCGTGGAAGGAAATGACTTCCGAATGCACAGCGACAATGCTAATGCAGTGATCAGTTTTGGCTATGATAATTTTACATTGGGCTATAAAGAAAGTTTTAGAACTACGCCCTGGGGTAATACCATTGTTACCAACCCTGTAAATCTTGCAACAGGCATTGAAGTAGCATCTTATTTTAAGACTGCTAATTATTTTACGGGCGCTGTTAAAACTATCGGCACCGGCACTAATGCTGCCCGTTTAGGATTGTTTGCTTATTCTACCGTTAACGCCGGGTCATTAAAAGAATATCTAAGCATCACGGATGATGGGAATATTGGCCTAAAAACTATCACGCCCAATTCAACATTACAGGTAGAAGGAAGTGTAAGCATGCCCATAAAATTATTGACAGCTAATTATACCGCCGCCGATGCCGATTATTCTTTGTTTTATGATTGCTCATCAACGCTTATCAATGCTACCGTTACTTTACCGGCGGCAGCAGGTAAAAAGGGTAGAATATATATCATCGCAGCAGCTATTCCCCTGGGGGTACAGGGCGGGGGAATATCTGGTGCCAGCAGGATCATTATCAACAATGAATTTGGTAACAATGTTTTTGAGGATAATCCTGTATGGCAGGATCCACGGAGCTTTCAAGATGATTGCCTGATGCATTACAGGTATACGGGTGAAGCTACCAGGCGCAAGTTGAGTGTGACTTTACAAAGCGATGGCAGTATTTGGCGTATAATTAATACTAATTTTCAATATTGAATTACTGACGGTTAAACATATGACTTGTCAGCATAGCTATTTTAGAAACCGGTCCCATCTTCAATAAAAAAGAGGGGATATTTTTCTGCGCAGCGATCATTTTTAAGATGGGTTGCGGGATTTCTTCTGTCCAACCGGCATTCACAATATCCTTTGCAGAACTTACCTTAAAGTTTCTTAATGTGCGCCAATAATAATCATACACAAAAACGTTTTTAAGAATGGCGAGGCTATGCTTTTGTAAAAAATACAGGCTTTCCGGCAATACAATAGTCACATCATGCTGTACACTGCTGGTAACCTGCTCACCGCTCAGCCCAATATTTACAAGGCATTCATCTATATAAACAAATCCACCTTTACTTTTTAAAAAACGAATATACCCTTCAAAATCTACCAGCCATTTTAGCTGATCATCGTACCATTCGGTTCGATTATTTCTCTGGAATACCACACTGGGTGGCCCGATAAAATTTCTTTTAAAAAGATTGTATCGATCCTTCTTCAATAGTTTGCGGAGAAAAGAAGAACAAAAAACCGGTTCCATTGTTCCTTCCTTCAAATCCACATTATGGAAAGCAGAAAAACAAAAATCTACCGTTGGATTTTTTTCCAGGCAATCGTAAAATTTTTGTAGTGCATCATTTTCGGCCAGCCAGTCATCATCATGCATTAGTTTTATATATTCTCCTGTTGCATGTTGCATGGCAAAGTTCCAGTTGGCAGGTGTACCCAATGATGGATCGTTTTTAAAATAAATGATCTGCAGATCCTTTTTATATGCTTCGGCAATGGTGGCCACGCTGTCATCCGGGCTGTCGTCTGAAAGGATCACTTCAAAACC
>JACMKX010000089.1 GCA_014379905.1 Ferruginibacter sp.
CAGATTGCGCATAATGTGGAAGTGGGCAGCCATACCGTAATTGCTGCGCAAACAGGCATCAGTGGCAGTACAAAAATTGGCAAAAATGCAATGATTGGAGGGCAGGCAGGTATTATAGGCCACTTGCAAATTGCAGATGGCAGCAAAATCAATGCACAGAGCGGGGTGGTAAAATCAATGAAAAAAGAAAATATGTCTGTAACAGGAAGCCCGGCTTTTGATTATGCAAGCGCATTAAAAAGCCAGGCACTTACCCGGAAGCTCCCGGACCTGGAGAAAAGAATAACCGAGCTGGAGAAACTTATACAGCACCTGATCACCGAAAGAATAGTGTTTTAAACTAATCAATATTACTCCAGTCGTACCGCGACAGGTATTGCACCTGCTCAAAATTTAATAATATATACTACTTTTGCGGCCTCATGCAAAGAAGAACTGCTCCCTTACCCTTAAGGTATCGGTTAATTTACTGAACGGTTATTAATAACCATAGAAACAGAAAATGGAAATGAATTTTAATGAAGATAAGCAGCATACCCTGGCACGTTCGGTCAATATAAGCGGCACGGGGCTTCATACGGGACATTTGGTTGATATGGTACTAAAACCTGCAAACCCCGGGTTTGGGATACAGTTTCAGCGGATCGATCTGCCCAATCAGCCTCTTATAAAGGCAGATTGTGACCTTGTTACAGAAACCAACAGGGGAACGACGTTAGAGCTGGGCGATGCCAAAGTAAGTACAGTGGAACATATTCTTGCCGCACTGGCGGGTATGGGTGTTGATAATATACTGATACAAATAAACGGGCCGGAAATCCCCATTATGGATGGAAGCGCTGAACCATTTGTAGAATTAATTGAAAAAGCTGGTGTATTAGAACAGGATGCTATTAAAGTTTGGTATGTGATCAATGAAAATATCTCACATTATTATGATCACAAAAGAGTAGAAATGGTAGCGCTGCCATCCCTGCAATACCAGATTACCACTCTTATTGATTTTAACAGCCAGGTTCTTGGTACCCAACATGCCGAACTAAGAAATATGCGGCATTTTAAAACCGAAATTGCTCCCTGCCGTACTTTCTGTTTCCTTCACGAACTGGAAGCACTGCTTGATAATAACCTGATACAGGGCGGCGATATTAATAATGCAATAGTTGTAGTAGATAAAGCGGTTTCAACTGAGGAAATGGCAAGGCTTGCAAAGGCATTTAACAGGGAAAAAATAGAAGTAAAGTCTGAAGGCTACCTGAATAACCTGGAATTAAGATTTTCAAATGAACCTGCCCGTCATAAGCTGCTGGATATTGTAGGAGATCTTGCTTTGATCGGTTATCCTATAAAGGCAAGAATCATAGCAAACAGACCGGGTCATAGCACCAATATTGCCTTTGCGAAAAAAATAAAACACTATATACAGAAAAACAAACATGCTGCACGGGACCTTCCATTTTATGATCCTTCTCAACCTGCAGTATATAATACGCAGAGTATTGAAAAAATATTGCCCCACCGTTTTCCATTTCTTTTTGTTGATAAGGTAATTGATGTTAACGATAATTTTATAGTAGGTATAAAGAATGTAACATTTAATGAATGGTTTTTTGATGGTCATTTTCCCGGCAACCCAGTAATGCCAGGTGTTTTACAATTGGAGGCATTGGCACAATTGGGAGGTATATTTTGTATCAATGCCATGCCACCCGGAAAGTATGATACCTACTTCCTGAAAATCAACAATGCTAAATTTAAACAAAAAATTTTTCCGGGAGATACAATGATACTTAAAATGAGATTGAATGAACCCATAAGAAGAGGCATCTGTAATATGACGGGTACCATTTATGTGGCCGGGAGGATTACTACAGAAGCTGTAATGGTAGCGCAGATCGTAAAAGTTGCCGAACTTGATTCATGACCATTTTATTAAAATTATTACAGAACAGAATTAGTTTATGATTAATCCTCTTACATATATTCACCCCAACGCTAAACTTGCAGAAAACGTAAAGATTGATCCGTTTACTGTAATTCACGAGGATGTAGAGATCGGGGAAGGCACATGGATTGGCAGTAACGTGACCATTATGGAAGGAACGCGTATAGGAAAAAACTGCCTTATTTTTCCCGGTGCCGTTATTGCAGCCATTCCCCAGGATTTAAAATATTCAGGCGAAAAAACCATTGTAGAAATTGGTGATAATACCACTATACGGGAATGTGTAACTATTAATAAAGGAACCAACGACCGTGGTAAAACCCGGGTGGGAAATAACTGCCTTATAATGGCCTACAGCCATGTTGCGCATGATTGTATTATCGGTGATTATTGTATCATCAGCAACAGTTGCCAACTGGCAGGACATGTAGTAATTGGTGATCACGTAAGATTTGGAGGTGTAAGCGCAGTGCACCAGTTTGTACATATTGGGCGCCATGTATTCATTGGCGGTGGAAGCTTGGTACGTAAAGATGTACCACCCTTTATTAAAGCAGTAAAAGATCCGCTAAGCTATGGCGGTGTAAACAGTGTTGGCCTAAAAAGAAGCGGGTTTAGCGTGGAGCGTATTAATCATATACTGGATATTTACCGCACTTTATATAACAAAGGGCTTAATACCGGCAAGGCTTTGGAATTTATAGAAGAAGATCTGCCTGCCAGCGATGAAAAAGATGAGATCCTTACTTTTATACGGGACAGTGGCAGAGGCATTATCAAACGTTTCAGCAAGAACGATCAGGATGATGATATATAACTTTTCTTTTCCGAAGTTTAAACAGGTTATTCGGGTAATTGTTTTTCATGGCGGCCCAATTGCGTCGCAATCACTTCATCGGTTAACGACATAGCATCTGTAATTTCCTCCAAGAAAATTTTCCATAAAAATGAAAAAATCCTTTTCACCCTTTGTCCGCAGGATGCTGTGCGCTTTCTTTGTTCCTTTGCATGGAAAGAACGGAATATTTTCATGACCATTATAAGGTTTATCATGGAGTTGCTGACTTATAC